>JAYNVD010000042.1:0-14263 GCA_038100275.1 Ilumatobacteraceae bacterium | reverse complement strand
TTTGACACGATTTATGCCGAGGGTCAGCGGCGTTACGTCGAATCGTTGTCGTCTTATGCGCGTCAGTTCCTGGGGCAGATGGATAAGCCCGATGTCGATGTCATTGAGGGCCTGTCACCGGCGATCTCCATTGATCAAAAGTCGGCCAGCCGTAACCCGCGTTCAACGGTCGGCACGATTACGGAGGTCTACGACTATTTGCGCTTGCTGTACGCACGGATTGGTGTTCAGCATTGCCCGAATGACGGCACACGGCTACAGCGGCAAACCCCGCAACAGATTGTCGACAGGGTGCTCGAACTTGAGCCTGAAACGCGGTTTCAGATTTTGGCCCCGGTGGTTCGTGGACGTAAGGGTGAATACGAGACCCTCCTCGAAGACCTCTCCGGTCAGGGGTATGTCCGGGCTCGTATCGATGGTGAAACAGTCCAGATCGATGAGTTCTTGAAGGGTGATGATCGGCTTGCTCGATACGAGTCGCACGACATCGAAGTAGTGATCGATCGTCTCGTGCTTCGGGAAGGTATCGAGCGCCGTCTAACCGATTCGTTAGAGACAGCTCTCCAGCTTGCTGATGGAGTAGCGCAAATCGACATCGTTCCTCGTGATGGCGACGAGGGCGAGACGCTGACATTTAGCCAACACCTTGCGTGCCCGTCGTGCGGCTCGAGTTTTGATGAACCTGCTCCAAGGAACTTCTCGTTCAACTCGCCCTATGGAGCGTGTGAGACCTGTGACGGCCTCGGAACGACATTTGAAGTCGACCCTGAGCTTGTGATTCCTGACGTTGAGGTTTCTGTCGTTGACGGGGCGATTGCGCCATGGCGGTCAGCCCACACTCAATATTTCACTCGCATGCTCGAGTCGGTGGCTGAGGCGAACGAGATCGATTTGGCATTGCCGTGGAAGGACTTGCCAGCGAAGCACCAGAAGCTTCTCCTCGGAGGAGCAAAGGGTCGTCTAACGGTGAAGTACCGCAACCGCTATGGCCGTTCGCGGACCTTCTCGTCTGAGTTTGAAGGTGTGATTCCGTGGATTAAGCGCCGCCATGAATCGGCCGATAGCGACTGGACTCGCGAACAGTTTGAGGGCTATATGCGCGAGGTGCCGTGCTCGGCCTGTGAGGGGGCTCGCCTGAAGCCGTTCACACTGGCGATCACGATCAACGGGCGAAATATCTCCGAAGTCTGTGAGATGTCAATCGCCGATTCAGCGGAATTTCTCGTCGGCCTCGAATTGTCTGATCGCGATCGCATGATCGCTGAGCGTGTCACGAAAGAGATCAATGCCCGTCTCGGCTTCCTTCTCGACGTTGGTCTTGACTACCTCACCTTGGCTCGATCTGCGGGAACCCTCGCCGGTGGCGAGGCGCAGCGAATCCGTCTTGCGAGCCAGATTGGCTCGGGTCTCGTCGGCACCCTGTATGTGCTCGACGAACCATCGATCGGGCTGCACCAGCGTGACAACCGTCGTCTCATCGACACGCTCACCAGGCTGCGTGATCTCGGCAACACGGTGATTGTGGTCGAGCATGACGAGGAGACCATTCGTGAGAGCGACTGGATTGTTGATATCGGCCCAGGAGCGGGGGAGCACGGCGGCGAGATCGTGTACTCCGGTCCAGTGCCCGGTGTCACCAGCGCAACGAACTCGGTGACTGGCGACTATCTAGCGGGCCGCCGATCGATCCCAGTTCCTGAGATTCGTCGACCACGAGGCGAGAACTCTCTTCGAGTTGTCGGTGCTCGTGAACACAATCTTCAAGACGTTGAAGTTGAAATTCCGCTCGGCAACTTTGTCGCCGTGACAGGTGTTTCGGGCTCCGGTAAATCCACTCTTGTTCGCGACATCTTGCTGCCAGTTCTCATGCAGCGGATCTACTCGTCGAAAACCCCAGCTGGCAAGCATCGTCGAATCGATGGCATCGAGCACCTCGACAAGGTCATCGATATGGACCAGTCGCCGATTGGTCGCACCCCACGTTCGAACCCGGCGACGTACACCGGTGTGTTTGATCACATCCGCAAGCTGTTCGCAGCAACAAATGAAGCGAAAATGCGCGGTTATCAGCCCGGAAGGTTCTCGTTTAACGTCAAGGGTGGTCGTTGTGACGCCTGCTCAGGTGACGGCACGATCAAGATTGAGATGCACTTCTTGCCTGATGTGTATGTGCCATGCGAGGTTTGCAAGGGGGCTCGTTACAACCGTGACACGCTCGACGTGGAATTCAAGGGCAAGAACATTGCTGATGTGCTGAACATGCCCGTCGCTGAGGCGGTTGAGTTCTTCAACAATCAGCCGTCGATTGCGCGTTACTTGCAGACGTTGATGGATGTCGGCCTCGGGTATGTACGCCTTGGCCAGTCAGCGCCGACCTTGTCGGGTGGTGAAGCGCAACGAGTGAAGTTGGCCACCGAACTTGCCAAGCGGTCTACCGGTCACACCATCTACTTGCTCGATGAACCGACGACTGGACTTCACTTTGAGGATGTCCGGCGCCTGCTTACGGTGCTCGGTCGCCTTGTCGATCAGGGCAACACCGTTCTCGTAATCGAGCACAATCTCGACGTCATCAAGACCGCTGACTGGCTGATCGATCTTGGCCCTGAAGGCGGTGTCGGTGGTGGCACGATCGTTGCCGAAGGAACGCCTGAGCAGGTCGCCGCAGTTGATGCCTCTCATACGGGTGGTTTCCTGCGAGACTTGCTCGCGTGACCCAGACGTCAATCGACACCCTTGAAAACCGTGAAGCGCTACAGAAGCGCACGCTGAACACCCTTCGACTCGCAGTTGTTCCTGGGCAGGCCGCAGTAGCCGGCACGGTGGCAGTGGTTTCGCTGCTGGCGAAGGACATGCTCGGCTCAGACCGACTTGCCGGACTCGGTTCCGCAGCGTTCACCTTCGGAGCCGCAGTGGTGTCGATTCCGTTGGCAGCATTTATGCGCCGCCGTGGCCGTCGCCCGGGCCTCGCGCTAGCGCTCGCAATCGGCTCATTCGGTTCTCTGGTCGCCGCGACCGGTGGTCAAACCCGCATCTTCTGGCTATTCATTCTCGGCATGTTCCTGTTTGGTTCGGGTCAGGCGGCAACGTTGGGAGCGCGCTACACCGCTGCCGACCTTGCGACAGAGAATGAACGAGCGAAAGCCATCGGTGCAGTGGTATGGATCGGAACATTGGGCGCAGTATTTGGGCCGTTGTTCACTCCGTTAGAGAAACGGTTCGGGATGTCGATCGGTCTCGACGAGTATGTCGGTCCGTACCTGTTCGCAGCTGCACTGTTCGCACTTGGATCGGTTGCGTATCTCATGTTCTTGCGCCCTGACCCATTGGTGGTGTCAAACGCGGTTGACCCAACGGCTGAACGAACCCGTCCGATCAAGCAGATTCGCAACTCATTTGGCGAGATCCGCAAGTCGAAGCACGCCATGTTGGGTTTGGTCGCCATGGCGGGAGCGCAGGCCTCGATGGTTGGCGTGATGACGATGACTCCGCCACATATGGCCGATCACGGCCATTCAGATCTTTCAGCGATGGTGATCGCGTTGCACATCGTCGGTATGTTTGGCCTCGCGCCGCTTGTTGGTCGATTTGTCGACAAGACCGGGGCGGTTCCATCGGTGCTGATCGGTGCAGTTCTGCTCGGGATCAGCACGATCACCGTGCAGATAGCCGGCTACGTTCCTGCACTTGTCTTTGTCGGTCTGTTCTTGCTCGGCTTGGGTTGGAATATTGGGCTCATCGCCGGAACCTCATTACTCACCTCATCGGTTCCGGTAAGTGCTCGGGTTGAAGCGCAAGGAACGGGAGACCTGACCCTGAGCCTGTGTGGAGCGATTGCCGCGTTTGGCTCAGGCTTCGTGAAGCAGGCGTTCGAATATCACGTACTCGCCGACCTGGCCACGGTGCTTGCCGCCGGAATGCTGCTGTACGCGTTCTACGTTCGTGCTGCGACTAGCGCAGTCGTTTCGACAGCTCGTTAAGCCGTTTCTTCTCGTCGGTCGACAGGGCATCGAGGCCTTGCGATGACACCTTGTCGAGGAGAGTATCAAGCTCTTCTTGCATCGCAGGAGAAGCAGTGTCGGGTGTCGGCGGTTCCCAAGGCCCACTGACAATTTTCGCCTTGCCGCCGCTATTGCGCGCTGGCCGACGAACTTTCCCACGTGATGATCGCGTCGGCTTCTTGTGTCGGGTGCTGTTCGCGAATCGGGGAATCATGTCGAGGCGATCGGCGAACCCCCATTGGCGAATGGTGACGAGAGCGGTTCCGATGGCGAGCAGCATGACAAGGAGCGAACCCCAGATGCGGTCACCGACGTACCGCAGGATGTCGATACCAACAAAGATTGAAGCGATGATCCATGCTGGGATGCCGAAAAAGAACGGCGCATCCGGGTTTTCGGCGGCGAAGATTGCCAGCATGACGGTGCCGAGCAGGCCGAGGCCCATTTCCGCGGCAGTTGGAAGGTTGCCAACGATCGAGACGAAAAGCGTCGGGGCGACGGTGATGGCAACGATGAGGCGTGTGTATCGGATGCGACCGAGCATCTCTTCGACGATGTGTCCGAAGTACCAGAAAAAGAACAGGGTGATGAGCACCCACGCGCTCGTTGGGGGAGTAGCCACCGGCCAGGTGATGAGGCGCCAGATTTCGAACTGTCGAACTGCGGATGGGTGAAAGATGAGTTGAGAGAACAACTCGATACTTCCGGCGTAGATGAACATCGAGATGATTCCAGCACCGACAAGAAATGCCGTTGTCGTCACGTCGACATTGCCGACCTTGAACCAGCCATCTCGAGAGCGAGGTCCTGGAATGCCGAAATTGAATCGTTGAGCCACGACTCCAAGGTACTGGCAGCGCAACGCTGTGTGCAGTCTCTGCTCGTAGTCTCTGAAGAGTGATCGAACGTCCGCCTCCAGGCACGATCCCGGACGAGCCGGGCTCGTACCAGTTCAAGGATGCTCACGGGCGCGTCATTTATGTCGGCAAAGCCTCAAGCCTGCGTCATCGTTTGAGTAATTACTTTCAACGATCTGATCGATTGCATCCTCGGACTCGACAGATGGTGGAGACCGCTGAGTCGGTCGAATGGACGATTGTCCGCAATGAGGTCGAAGCCCTCATGCTCGAGTATTCGCTCATCAAGCAGCATCGGCCTCGTTTTAACGTGCGCCTTCGAGATGACAAGAGTTACCCGTTTCTTGCGGTGACGACTGACGAGGAATGGCCGAGGGCGATGGTCACCCGAGGAGTGCGGCGAAAAGGTGTCCGGTATTTCGGGCCGTATGCGCATGCCTACGCAATTCGGGAGACGCTCGATCTGTTGTTGAGGTCGTTTCCAGTTCGGACGTGTTCTCCTGGAAAGTTTCGTCAGCACGAACGTCTCGGTCGACCGTGCCTGTTGTTCCATATCGAGAAGTGTGCGGGTCCGTGCGTTGGTGAGGTGTCGGCTGACGACTACCAATCAATGGTGAGCGAGCTCTGCGGTTTTCTCGGAGGTGACACCGACGAGGTTGTGGCGAGACTCACCGAAGAGATGGGTGAGGCGGCGAAAGCGCTTGAGTTTGAAAAGGCTGCCCGGTTACGCGACCGACTCGAATCAGTGGAGCGAGCCGTTGAGCGTCAACAGATGGTCGCTGAACGCGACGAAGATATCGATGTCATCGGAATTTCTGACGATGAACTAGAAGCATCGGTACAGGTGTTTTTTGTACGTCGTGGTCGCGTTGTTGGCCGGAAAGGGTTCGTGCTCGACAAAGTTGAAGATCTCTCTGATGGTGCGCTTGTTGGCCGGGTGATGGAGTCGATGTATGGCGACGAGCCACCAACGGGTGTTCCAAAGCAGGTGTTGGTCCCGACAGTTCCCGATGATGTTGCGCTGTACGAAGAGTGGCTCCAGATGATGCGAGGAACGAAGGTTGCGATTCGGGTTCCGCAGCGTGGTGATCGTCGGCAGCTGCTTGAAACGGTGACGCACAACGCTCGCGAAGAGTTTGTTCGGCACCGGATGCGGCGGGCGAGCGATCACAACACGAGAAGTCGGGCGTTGACTGAGTTACAGGATGCCCTGCAACTTCCTGAGGCGCCGTTACGCATTGAGTGTTACGACATGGCCCACCTCCACGGAACTGATTACGTCGGGTCGATGGTTGTGCTCGAAGACGGCATGCCAGCGAAGAAGGAATATCGAAGGTTCAAGGTGAACATCGACGGCAATGACGATTACGCAGCCATGGAAGAGGTCTTAACGCGTCGCCTTCAGGCATACATCGATGAGCGTGATCAGCCAATCGGTGAACGGGGCGACAAACCAGGCAAGTTTGCCTATCCGCCACAGTTGCTCGTCGTTGACGGCGGCAAGGGTCAGTTAGGGGTCGCCGAGCGGGTCGTGAATGAGCTCGGCTTGGCCGATGAAATTCCTGTTGCGGCACTCGCGAAGCGGTTCGAGGACTTGTACGTGCCGGGCTCTTCAGTGCCGGTCCGCATTCCACGCGGATCAGAGGCGTTATTCATGTTGCAGCGAATCCGTGACGAAGCACACCGCTTTGCAAACTCATTCCATCGTGAACGCCGTTCGAAGCGAATGACGACGAGCAGTCTCGATGGAATTCCTGGCCTTGGCCCTGCTCGCCGTGATCGGTTGGTGAAAGCAATGGGTGGGGTGCGCGCCGTGAAGGTGGCTGATCTTGAGTCGTTGCAGGCGCTGTCATTTTTGCCAGATGCTGTTGCGCAGGCGATCTACGACAAATTCCACACTGACTCGGTGTAGCGCCGAAGACCTAGAGCTGGCTGATGACCTCGGTGTGCAGCCGATCGAGGTGTTCTTTTCGTGCCTCAGGGTCTGAGCCCATTAACCAGTCGGGAACGATGAATTCGTTGAATCCCAATTCTTTGTATTGGTTGAGGATTCCAACAAGTTCGTCGGCACCGCCGGCGATGGTGCGCGGTCCAAGTGGCCCTTCGAGTGCTTTTGCATTTGCCGCTGCGTCATCGCTGAGGTGAACTGCGACCTGCACTGAGGTGTGAAGGGTTGAGGGGTCTCGGCCAACTTTTTCGCACGCTGCATGCATTGCGCTGAGACGCTCGCCGGCGCCGTCGGGGTGACCCCAGGTGTTCCATTCGTCAGCGTGGCGGGCAGTGATCCGCAACATGCGATCGCCGCCTGTCCCAACAAGGATCGGAAGCGGAGTCTGAATTGGTTTTGGTTCACAGGGGGCGTCGGTGATCTTGTAGACCGAACCGTCAAAGTTGGTGCGCTTCTCAGAGAGCAGTGAGCGCACAATTTGGATCGCTTCTTCGAAGCGATCAACCCGCGCCTTTGGCGCTTCAAGTTCGATGCCGTATGCGTTGTGTTCGTTGATCTGCCATCCGGCACCGAGGCCAAGAACGAAACGTCCGTGCGACACGTGGTCGAGTGTTGCGGCGCGGTTGGCGAGGAGCGCAGGGTGATGAATTGAAGTTGGCGCAACGAGGGGCCCAAGGCGCAATTTCTCGGTGACGACGGCAACTGCGGGAAGAAGTCCCCAGACTTCGTGCGAGTCGCCATCGTTTACTTCGGTGGTCCCTGTGTTCGGCATGTAATGATCTGCGAACCACATGCCATACCAGCGGCCGTCATCGAGCCAGCGGGCAAGGTCGAGTACGTCGTCGATTGCGTATTTGATATTGGGCCACACGGAGAACTTCATATTTGGAACCGTAGTGTGTCTGATGTGTCTGGAGACCTGTCGCGCCGACTGTGGGAAGAGCATGCCGAATGGTGGATCGATGGTTTCACCGATGGGGCTGATCCTGAATACGAAGATCAGATCATCCCGCTTGTCGTCAGCGAGCTGGCCGGGGTTGCGAACGTGCTCGATATCGGAACAGGTGATGGCCAGATCGCCCGGGCGCTAACTGCAACTGGTAGCACGGTGACCGGCGTTGACCCGACCTCGGCGCAGATCTCGGTTGCGGCACAGCGTGGTGGTGGGCCGCGCTATGTGCAGGCGGGTGCACTCCCACTGCCATTCGGCGATGAGACATTTGACGCCGCGCTTGCATGTTTGGTGTTTGAGCACATTGACGATGTTGATGGTGCAATCAGCGAGGTTGCGAGGGTGTTGCGTCCTGGCGGCAAGTTCAACTTTTTGTTGAATCATCCGTTATTGCAGACGCCTGACAGTGGGTGGATCGATGACCACATGGTGGAACCGCCAGAGCAGTACTGGCGGATTGGCAATTATCTCGACGAGGCTGAAACTGTCGAGCAGGTTGAGTTGGGCGTACACATCAGGTTTTTGCACCGCCCGTTATCTCGCTACTTGAATGCTCTCGCTGACAATGGACTGCTGCTCGAACATATGGATGAGCCGGCACCTCCAGAGCGGTTCCTCGCTCAGGCCCCCGAATATTTTGAAGCGGCGTCGGTGCCAAGGTTGCTGCACCTTCGGCTTCGCAAAGTTGCCCGCTAACAGGGTTGTAGGTGTCGACACCACACTCGGGTCTAAGGTACGGGCGTGGCCGAAATTGTCATGATCACCGGGTTGTCTGGGGCTGGACGTTCGGCCGCGGCCGGGGTGTTGGAAGATCTTGGGTTTTATGTCGTCGATAATCTGCCGACCTCGTTGGTGCCGACCATTGTTGAGCTTGCTGCGAAGCCTGGTGCCGGTATCGATCGTCTCGTGCTCGTCTCGGGAAGAAATCATTTGGAATTGTTGCCCCATATCGAGGCGCTGAAGGCCTCGAGTCATCGGGTGGCCGTCTTGTATCTCGATGCTTCAACTCAGAAACTGGTTCAGCGGTACGAGGCGACTCGCCGCAGACACCCGTTTGATCTTGAGGGTGAAGGAGTGCTTGAGGCGATCGAACGTGAGCGGGTGGCTCTCGAACCGGTGAAGGGTGTCGCTGATCTGGTGATTGATACCACCGACCTCAATGTTCACGAGCTGAAAGATCGCATCGTGTCTTCGTTTAGCGAGACTGGTTCGACGGCGATGCAGGTGTCGATCGAGTCATTCGGCTACAAACACGGAATTCCACTCGACGCAGACATCGTGATGGATGTCCGATTCCTTCCGAACCCTCATTGGAATGAGGATCTTCGCCCGCTGACAGGTCGTGATGAGGCCGTGAAGTCCTTCGTTCTCGGCAACGACATGACGGCACGATTCCTTTCGCATTTTGAAGCACTGCTGCACGAAGTGATCCCGAGTTACCAGGCTGAGGGGCGTAATTACTTGACGATTGCGATCGGATGCACGGGAGGTCGCCACCGTTCTGTCGCAATTGTTGAGCACCTTGTTGAGCAGCTTGCATCTGGAGATGTGAAGGCGCTGGCATCTCATCGAGATGCCAATGGCGTCGCATAAGCCCGACGTGCACTGACGGTTGACCTCACCATTCTTCGTATAGCGCCGCGCGTCTGACTACTCTTGCGAACGACCGTCTGGTCGAAGAATGTGAAAGGACCCCTGATGACTGTTCGTGTTGGTGTTAACGGATTTGGACGTATTGGCCGCAACTTTTATCGCGCGGTGCTTGCTCAAGGTGCGGACGTCGAGTTCGTTGCGGTGAACGATTTGGGTTCGCTCGACCAGATGGCACACCTGTTGAAGTACGACTCGGTGATGGGTCGTCTCGACCAGAACGTGAAGGTTGTCAAGGGTGGTATCAAGGTTGGTAACCACACCATCCAGGTGCTGTCTGAGCGTGATCCGAAAGCGTTGCCATGGGGCGACCTGGGTGTTGACGTTGTTGTCGAATCGACTGGAATTTTCACCGACCGAGACAAGGCCGCAATGCACCTCGAAGGTGGCGCGCCTCGCGTCATCGTGTCGGCTCCATCAAATGGTGCGGATATCACGATCGTCTACGGCGTGAACCACACCGATTTCGACAAGAAGAAGCACCAGGTCATCTCAAACGCGAGTTGCACAACGAACTGTTTCGTGCCGCTCATCAAGGTGCTTGACGATGCGTTCGGTGTGAAGCAGGGTCTCATGACCACCGTTCACGCCTATACCGGTGACCAGTCACTCGTCGATGGCCCGCATAACGACCTTCGCCGTGCCCGGGGCGCAGCGATCAACATCATCCCGACCTCGACCGGTGCAGCCCGCGCAACGAGTCTCGTGTTGGCCTCGATGAAGGGTCGCCTCGATGGCACCTCGCTGCGTGTCCCAGTGCCGACTGGTTCGATTACGGATGTCACTGCAACGTTGAAGAAGAAGGCCTCCGTAGAGGACATCAACGCTGTGTTTGCTGCTGCAGCAAAGAAGGGTGACCTCAAGGGCATCTTGAAATACACCGAAGACCCGATCGTGTCGAGCGACATTGTTGGCGACCCGCACTCATCGATTTTCGATGCAGGCATGACGATGTCGATGGGCGATCTCGTGAAGGTCTGCTCGTGGTACGACAACGAATGGGGTTACTCAAACCGTCTGGTTGACCTCGTTCGTTACGTCAGCCGCGGCCGCTGATCCGCGATGTCGGCTGAATCAGCACGCATTCCAACGCTGGAAGATCTCGGTGATGTCACCGGGCGTCGCGTTCTTGTGCGAACAGATTTCAATGTTCCGCTAGAGGAGCGTGCCGGTTCGCAGTTTGTGGTCGATGATTTCCGCATTCGTGCGGCGCTTCCAACGATTTCGTGGCTGTTGGAGCGTGGGGCTCAGGTGGTGTGTGCAAGCCACCTTGGGCGTCCGAAAGGTCAACCGGTCGACAAGTACTCGATGGAGCCGGTTCGCAATCGGCTCGAAGAACTCGCCCCCGGGGTTGAGTTGCTGGAGAACCTTCGCTTCAACCCTGGTGAAGAAGCGAACGATGATGCCTTTGTGGCATCGCTCATCGACGGCATCGATTTCTATGTAAACGATGCGTTCGGTGCGTCCCATCGTGCACATGCATCGATTGTTGGTCCTCCGATTTCGCTGCCGTCAGCGATGGGCCGGTTGTTGCAACAAGAGGTTGAGGTGTTGACCGGGCTTCGTGACAAGCCGAAGCGTCCGTTTGTTGCGGTGCTTGGTGGTGCAAAGATTTCTGACAAGTTGGGAGTTGTCGAGGCGCTGCTCTCGGTGGTTGACCAACTGGTGATTGGCGGGGCGATGTGTTTCACGTTTTTTGCTGCTCAGGGCAAGCCAATTGGTGACTCACTATTTGAGCCTGACATGGTCGATACATGCCGTCGAATCCTTGAGACAGCTGGTGACAAGATCGTGTTGCCCGACGACATGGTCGGCGTGGATGCGTCGGGAGAGTTCGCAACCTTTGGTACCCGTCTTCCCGAGGGATCAAAAGGGTTCGACATTGGCCCCGGATCTGCCGCCGCGTTCAGCGATGTTGTGATGGATGCTCGCATGGTGTTCTGGAATGGCCCAATGGGCATGTTCGAAGATGAACGTTTTGCCGGCGGTACTCGCACGGTCGCGGAAGCGATGGCCGAAACAAAAGCGTTTACGGTGGTCGGTGGTGGCGACTCTGCAGCTGCCCTTGCCCAGTTCCGTTTGGATGATGAAGTCGATCATGTGTCAACTGGTGGGGGAGCGAGTCTCGAACTTCTCGAACTTGGTGATCTCCCTGGTCTCGCTGCATTGAGAGGTGCTCCTAATGCCTGATGCTCGTACGCCGCTTATTAGCGGCAACTGGAAAATGAACCTCGATCATTTCGAGGCACTTCGCACGTTGCAGAAGCTTGCGTGGCTGCTGCCAAAAGATGTGTACCAGCGAGTCGACGTGAGTATCCATCCGCCGTTCACCGACATCCGGACGCTGCAAACATCGATTGAGGCTGACCGCATGGACATTTTGCTCGGTGCTCAGCATTGCTATCACGAGGTCACCGGCGCGTACACCGGTGAGGTGTCACCAGTATTCCTTGAGAAGCTTGACGTCAAGTTGGTCATTTGTGGCCACAGCGAACGCCGCGACATTTTTGGTGAGACCGACGAGATGGTGAATGCCAAGGTGAAAGCGATTCTGAAGCACAACATGACGCCAATCATGTGTGTGGGTGAATCATTGGCCGATCGCGAGGCTGGCGAGACCGAAGCAAAGGTGCTCGGTCAGGTGGTCAACGGTTTGCAAGGTCTGAAAAAAGTTGAGGTCGGCGGCATGGTCATTGCCTACGAACCAATTTGGGCGATTGGAACTGGCAAGACGGCAACGGCTGAAGACGCTCAGCAGGTGTGCGCATCAATTCGTGCTGCAGTGACCGCATCGTTTGGTGCCGAGGCTGGTGCTGCGGTGCGAATCCAATATGGCGGCTCGGTGAAGCCCGGTACGACCGAAGAGTTGATGGCACAGCCTGATGTCGATGGAGCGTTGGTTGGTGGAGCAAGCCTCAACCCCGACGACTTTGCGCAAATTGTGAAAATTGCTGCCGGCTGAGTGCTGACGCGCCAAAATTCTGCGGTCGCGTACTGGTACGTTCGACAGCAGGATGAAATTCACCTCTAGTTCGCTTCGTATTCGTCGGCGCTTGAGTGGCGTTGCTGTCGTGGCGCTCGCCCTTCCGCTTGCTGCGTGCTCTGGTAGCGATGAAGCGGTCGTGACGACTGTGGGTACTGCGCAAACCTCAACAACTGTGGTTGACGAGCCTGCGACGTCAGCTGACGAGGTGGCGACGACAACGACCGAGGTCGCCCCGACGACAACGCTGCCGATTCCTGAAGAAGCCGTGATGCAGCTTGCGTTTCAGTTTGCTGCTGACGCCCATTGGCCGAATGGAACAAAGATCAGCGTCGATGACGTCCGTTGCACTGTTGAGGCCCTACGGTCAACGCCGGGATCGGTTGGCGTTGATGCCTACAACGCGGTGATCGATGTTCGTGCGGGCCGTGCCGACGACCTTGTTGAGGTCTACTTCGATCGGTTTGTTGCGAATTACCGAGTGTTGTTTGACCGCCTGTTGCAGGCGTCGGCTGTTGAGTCGTGTAGCGACGTGTCGACGGCGTTTGATGATGAGGCGCCTGCTGGTTGGGGAGCATTCCGTGTCGAGGCGTGGAATGTAGCGCAAATGATTCTGGTGCCAACGGCATCAGAGGGTGACAGTAACGAAACTGAAGCGGTTGGGTTTGAGCGGCTGGTACTGGTGCCGCTCGGCAGTTCGTCGGTGGAGGTTGATCTTCTCCGTTCTGGGCAGATTGACGTGATTCTTCCCGATGTGTCGACTGAAACGGTTGAAGGTCTGTCAGACCCGAATCTGGGTTTTGAGCAGTTTGATCTTGGTCGCCATGAAGACATGTTCTTGCGTGCGAATGGGGCATTTTCTGACCCGGTGTTCCGGGAGGCCTTTTGGTTGTCGGTTGACCGTGAGAGGCTGGTCGATGAGGTGTATGTGCCGTTGCTCGGCGCTACCTCTGTGTGGAATTGCGGCCCGGTCACCTACGGCGAATGGTGCGATGGTCATGCTCCATTTGCCGGTTCTTACGACCCAGGTGCGGGGGCGCAACTGCTTACCGAGGCTGGCTGGACGTTCGATGGTGATGGCTATTGGCAGGATGAAACCGGTGAGCCTCATGAGATCACTTGGCTGGTTGCGGGTGGCCGTGCCCGTCAAGACCAACTCGTTGATGTCCTCGTTCCGATGATGCGCGATATGGGTTTTCGCGTGAAGGTCGACTCGGTCGGTAGTGAGTTCGAGTTCGCTGACCGGTTGGCTGGCGGCGAGTGGGATCTTGCGGTGTATGCCCAATCAGGGTTGGCCGATGTCGGGTTATTGGCGGCAGCAAATTCCTGCGAAGAGTTATCGACAGCTGACCGTGAAGGCTGGAACGTGAATGGTTTCTGTGATGCCGAGGCTGATGCGTTGTTGGCTCGAGCGCTCACGATTCGTGACGATGGTGAGCATGTCGCCGATGTGCAGTCGGTGTTGCGTCGGATGGCTGAGACCCATTTCGTTTTGCCATTGGTGAAGTTGCCATCGGCAATTGCATGGCGACCTGACACGGTTGGTTCGGCTGAGGCGGTGTCGGCGATCGGAGCGGCGGGTGTGGTCTCGATTGATCAGCTCGCAGAGCTTGAGGATCTCGACGGTGACGGCACGATTTACATTGGGGTCGCTGAGTGGGCTGCCTGCACGAATCCGGTGTTGAGCTGTGGTTCAGCCGGTTGGTTTGCCGACGGCATCGGGGCCTTGGCAGTTCCAGGTATCTGGACGACCGACGATGGGGTGACGATCACTCATTCTTCGCTGGTTCGTCAAGCACCGTTTGTGACAGAACTTCGCTGACCGCACCGCCTGTGGCGGCGATACCCTCTGAGACGTGCGTGACGTACTGG
>JAYNVD010000041.1:5527-14800 GCA_038100275.1 Ilumatobacteraceae bacterium | reverse complement strand
ATTCGAGCCCAACCATCAACACAATCTCATCGCATGGTCGGCCGACACCGCAGGCAACGAGCACTACACACTGCGCATTCGAGACACGACAACTGGTCTCGATCTTTACGATTCGATTCCTGATAGCACCTGGGGTGGCGTCGCATGGTCAGCTGACTCGGAATACCTCTTCTACGTCGTCGCCGATGACACTGAACGGCCTTACCAAGTCCGCCGCCACAAAGTTGGCTCGCCAACTGCCAACGATGAGGTCATCTTCACCGACCTTGACGAGCGTTTCTATGTCGGCATAGAGCTCATACGTAGTGGTCGGTTCATCATCATTCACTCCGGTTCGAAAACGAGTAGCGAGGTTCACCTCCTCGATGCGACAAACCCATTAGCCGATCCGGTCTGTGTGCGACCTCGAGCAGACAACGTCGAATACTCAGTTGATGACTGGGGCGAGTCGCTCGTCATCACCACAAACCTTGATGCCGAGGACTTCTGCGTCATGACGGCACCGCACAATGACCCTGCAAATTGGACACCTTTCGTCGGGCACGAGTCAGGTCGGCGAATTACCGCTGTGGAACCGTTCAATGGAGTGCTCGCAGTGCACGAATGGGTCAACGCACAACCACGCATTCGCCTCATCGACTCCGGCGGCACCAGTCGCCTGATTGAACTTGCCGATCAGCCCCATGACATCGAATTTGGCCCGAATGAAACCTTCGACACCACAACACTTCGCGTACGCGTGCATTCGCTCACTCAACCATCAACCGTTATCGACGTCGATCTCCACGACCTCAGCCAGGAGGTCATACGCCAAACGCCAACCCCCGGCGTCAACCTTGACAACTACGTCTCAGAGCGCCAATGGGCGACCGCCGATGACGGCACCGAAGTTCCCTATGACATCGTTCGGCACAAAGACCATGCCGGAGCCCTACCTGCAGTGATCTACGCATATGGGTCGTATGAGATTTCGCTCCCACCATGGTTCTCAGTCGCACGACTCTCACTTCTTGACCGCGGATTTGCGTGGGTGCTCGTTCATCCCCGAGGAGGTGGCGAACTTGGACGCCAGTGGTACCTCAACGGGAAATTCCTCAACAAGCGCAACACGTTCACCGATGTCATTGCCGCAACGAACCACGCTGTGTCGCAAGGGCTCATCAACGGCCAGCAGCTCGGAATCCGAGGTGGTAGCGCTGGAGGGCTCATGGTCGGCGCGTGCATCACTATGGAGCCCGAGCTCTTCGCGTCAGCTGTCGCAGAGGTCCCTTTTGTTGATGTTGTGTCGACCATGAGCGACCCATCTCTGCCGCTAACCGTCACCGAGTGGGAAGAATGGGGCGACCCACGAACCGAACCGTATGCCAGTTATATCGAGTCGTATTCGCCGTACGACAACACGCGGCCCGCTGACTATCCCGCTCTCCTCATCACCGCCGGGTTACACGACCCACGTGTCAGTGTTCATGAGCCAGCGAAATGGGCCGCACGTCTGCGCGAGGTACGTACCAACGACGCTCCGCTGTTATTTAAAACCGAGATGGGAGCCGGACACGGCGGACCAAGCGGGCGCTACGCCGCATGGGAGGACGAAGCGAAAACGCTGACGTTCCTTATTCAGACCGTGGGTGGCAATTCGTAGATCAGCCGAGGGCTGCGATGTAGGCGAGCGCTAACAGCGCGACGTTTCGACCTACGTGTTTCCACCCAACGGGTTCCGATGCCCTCGATCCGAAACATGCACAAGGTGGCACTACCTCGCGACGCATTGCCGCAACGATCCACAGCGTGAACAGCACGAGTAGCAGCGCTAGGGCCAGCGGCACGACAGGGAGCCACAGGCGCACAACAGTCAACGCCCCAAGGCCCACTTCAACAAACGGCAGACCTCGCAGCACGACCCTTGGCACACCTGCGGACGCCACCGACTCATGCCAGGCACCACCTGACACCAATTTTGCCGCCCCCGCCCACACAACAATCACGCCAACGACGACGGCAGCGATCAGCGCAACAACGTCAGGCATGAACGTCAGCATGGCACGGAACGAGCAGTTCCATTCCCTCACGAGCCACAACGACATCTACACCAGCGTCGGCGCCACGCAACTTGTACTCACCCTCGATCGCATCGAGTTCGTCATCAGACCGTGACGGGTCATGATGGAATAGCGCCAACGTTGAAACACTCGCTTCAACCGCAAGGGCAAATGCGTAATCGATACGGCAATGCCCCCAATGTTCACGACCTACATAGTCAACATCGGTGAACTGCGCATCGTGAATGAGCACATCGGCGTTATTGCAGAGCTCGAGCACTGCAGGGTCGAACCGTGACGCATCGCCTGGTTCTTGGTGGTCGCTGATGTAGACAATTGAGCGGTCGTTATACGTCACCCGATATCCGAGAGTCGGCCCGATGTGAGGGACGCTTGCCGCCTTCACATCGAATGCGCCGATCTTCCATTCGGAGGGCTCGACGTCATACACGGCAACATCTGCTCCGATGGCTTCCAGCGATACTGGAAACATTGGTTGACAGATCGCTGCATTTAGACATTCCTGCGCTGTCCGGCCATCGTCTTGGGCTGGAGCCCAAATATTTATCGAGCAATCATCACGCTGGAGCTGCGGCAAAAATGGGAGCCCCTGAATGTGATCCCAATGCAAATGGCTGACCAGCACATTCACGCTCGAAACAGCAGTATCGAGCTGTTTCCCGAAGTAGCGAAGACCAGTTCCGAGGTCAAACACCAGTGGGTCTTGGCCGGGCGCGACGATAGACACACAAGAGGTATTCCCCCCGTAGCGCTGAACCTCCGGGCTGTGACATGGAGTTGACCCCCGCACCCCGTGGAACACGATTGTTACGTCGCTGCCACCGATTTCGTCACGCTAATCGCAAGATGGTCATCAACGCCACGAAAACTGCCCCGACATATGTCACACCACCTACACGTCTCGCCGAGTGACCTGAGCAGATCTATGGAAGATGAATCATTTCGCCGTCAATGACACATAAGCCGTCCTTGACTAAACCATCAAGCACCTTTCGGGCAGTGGCGGGATCGCGATTCACGATTTCTGGCACGTCGGCTATCGCAACCACCCCGTTCCCCAACCTCTTCAGCAGCAACCCGCGGGCCTGACGTTCGCTGCCCTCGAATTTCGCTTGAGGTCGCGATACCCCGGCTGAAGTCCGGGCTGGGTCAGGCGCATCTGAATCGCCCCGCCACGCACAGATATCGACCAGCGGACAGTCATCACAGTTAGCAATGCGTGAGGTACACACCGTGCCACCGAGATCCATCATCGCCTGGTTCCACAGCCAACTCTCCCCCGCCGGCACAAGTTCATCAGCCAGTGTCTGAGCCTCTGCAACCGACAGTGATCTGCCTTCTACCCGGGCGAGCACTCGACCAACGTTTGTGTCGAGCACGCCGACATCGTGTCCAAATGCAAACGCGAGAACGGCGCGAGCCGTATATGGGCCGATACCCGGCAACGCCAACAACGAATCGAGGTCGTCGGGGAACTCACCCAACTCTACGATGGCCCCAGCACACTGATGCAAATTTCTTGCGCGACGTGGATAGCCCATTCCTTGCCACAACTGCAGCACCTCGCCTAAGGAACTTTTCGCGCAAGCAGCAGGGGTCGGGAATCGTTCCATAAAGATCGGCCATTTCTCCGCGACGCGCCCGACTTGGGTTTGTTGGCTCATCACCTCACTGACGAGCACACCCCACGGGTCACGTGTCGTTCGCCATGGAAGTTCTCGGATGGTGGTTGATGCCCAGGCGAGCACTCGCTCAACAACGGCGTCGTGATTCACGACTCGTGATCGTCGCCTGATGGCAACAACTCGTCATCACCCGACACCGACCGAGTCGGACCGTCATCGAATTCGTTGTGTCGTCGAAGCGGCGACCAACGACGCTCATGATGGCTCCACGATTCGTGTGGCGGCCTGATGAACTGCCCAGTGCCATCGCGCGTTGGAAATCGAAGCTGGAAGTCGATGCGCGAGATGCCTCGTTGCGTCTCTTCTTCGGCGAGGTCTCGCAGTCGAAGAAGGCGCTCTTGTCGTTCGATGCGCCAGGGGCCCACCCGAAGTGAGGCGTACATCAGGCCGCCAAGAATGATCGGGAAGAAGAATTGTGCGAACCGGTACGACGCGACACCAAGTGTTGCCGTCCTGAACGGCACGCCGAATCCGCGCAGCATGCCGACATATCCGGTGTCGACATAACCGAGGCCGCCCGGGGTAATCGGGATTGCAGCCAGCACATTGGCAATACCAAAGGCGATGATCAGCGCATCGAAATCGAGCGCAACACCAAATGCTCGAATAAAGACCCACAACGCACACGCATCAAGCAGCCAGTTGAGGGACGCCCAGAAGGCAACTCTTCCGAGCAGTTGGCGATCGGTGATGAGCGATTCGAGTCGCTCTGCCAATTGGTGAACAACAGTCGATGCTCGTTCTTCATTTACTCTGAGTTTTCGCGCGATGAACCGGACGATCTTTTCTGAGCGACCTTTTCCTTCCATCAACCCAAACGTCAATGCTCCTGCGAACAGCATCACCACAACACCGACGAGAGCAGCACCGCCATACAGAGGGTTCACACCTCGAATCGGAATCGAGATGACAAGTCCGGTCCACAAAATGAAGTTCAAGATGACCGCTGAACCAATGCCCACCGTGGCAAGAGCGAAGCCAGCATCAGGTCCTGACATTCCCGACAATGTCATCAACCGGTAGCCGAGAGTCGAGCCAGCGGCGTTGCCACCAGGAACAATGCTCGACAGGGCACGAGCACTCATCTGAATGCGAAACAGGTGCACCCGTGACATTCCGCGACCAGCGTCACCAAGCGCTGCCTTGGTGAGTGGGGCGTAACACCAGAGCGCCCCAATTTCGAGGCCGAGACCAAGAACAAGCAGCGAGGTACGTACCTGCTGAATCTCTTCAAGTGCAGAGCGAAAGCCTGGTATGAGTGGAATGACAAATAGGTAGATGACAGCGATGAACAGAATGAGCTTGATCGTGAAACGAAAGCGGCGCTTTGACGTGCCAACTCTCTCGTCGTCATCGACGCTCTCGGGTGCAGCAATGCTGCTGTCATCAGTAGTCATTACAGAATCCGTCCGGATGACACCTTACGCGACCAGAAATTGTGGCGTTGGTGACCCTTACGGTGACCAATTCGAAAACGCTTGAATCGTCGCCTTCACATCACCAAGCGGATACAGAATCGGCGATGTACAACCGTTCTCGATGTAACGAGCAACCGCTGCTTTTGCTTCGTCTGGCGTGCCTGAGGCCGTGAGCATCTGAACGATTTCATCAGGAACAAGCTTCGATGCTGCTTCCACCTGTTCATGGGTTGCTGGCCATGTGAGCACCTCGCCAACCGCATCAAGCAGCGACTGTGGAACCCCGGATGCCTTCATGATGTGTGGTTGCTGACCGAGATATTGCGTCACCATATTTCGAGCCATATCGAGTGCGGTCTGACGGTCTTCGTGGACTGAGCACACCACCAGCTGAGGCCGGTCGAGGTCTGTTGCTGAGCGTCCGACCCGTGATGCCCCGATCTCGAGCGCTTCCATCGCCCGTGAGTTGTAGTCGGGCGAAACGAGGTAGTTCAGCACCACTCCGTCGGCGATTTCGCCGGTGAGTTCCATCATCTTCATTCCAGTTGCACCAACATAAATCGGCACATCCTTCGGTCGACGCTCCTGATAGACGTAATCAAGCTCGACACCATCGAGATGCACATGTTCGCCATGAAAGGTCACGTTCTCATTCGCAAGAAGTGCGCGAATGACGGTGACGGACTCACGCATCATTGCGAGAGGTTTCGAGCGGGTGATACCAACTTTGCTTGCAAGTGGATCCCACCAGGCTCCAAGGCCACACAGCACACGCCCTGGGGCAAGGTCGTCAAGGGTTGAAAACAACGATGCAAGCCGAGCTGGGTTACGACTCCACACGTCGATCACTCCCGAGCCAATTTTTATGGTGTTCGTGGTCGCAGCAAATGCCGCCATTGGCACAGTTGCTTCACGAACGAGCCGAGAATCGGCCTGCCACACCGCATGAAAACCTGCGGCTTCCGCATATTGGGCAATTTCCATTGCCTCGGTGATCGGGTGTGCATCTTGTAGATAGATCGCCATCGGTGTCGACATCAGATCTCCTCCAATCGTGCGAAGAGTCGGCGAGCCGACTCCGCTGCTTTTGTACGAACTTCAACTTCGTCGACACGGGTTGGTGAGCCGTCGGCCCACACCGCCTCGCCGTCGACTTCAATGCTGAGCGGGCTTGTTCCGGTGCTGAACGCCTGAAACCACGGATCAAATTCGGGCGAGGCCCATATGACCTTGTCCTCGGCCGCTTCAGGGACCAACTTCCAGCCGTTCTCCATCCAGCCCCACGCTGCTTCTGGGCTTACCTCAACATCGGATGCGCGGCCAGCGACATAAGCCAGCCGGAATTCTTCCAACATGTCAGCACCGATTCCGTCAGTTCCGAGAGCGACCGGGTTTGAGAAACGGGCTGGGTTTGCGTATCCGACTGCGTTGTTCATATTCGAACGCGGATTGTGAACGATCGTCCCTTCAAGACCATGTTCGTCGGGCAACAGCACACCGTGCACGAGCAACCAGTCAGGCTTCGTGAGATGACGAATACGTTCTTCTACGCCAACATCATCTGGCCCTTCAGCCACGTGGATGTGCACGCCAACACCGAGATCAGCGGCGATTCCAGCAGCCGATTCGAGGGTCTCATCACTGCACGTAAACGCTGCATGGACGCCGACCATGCCCCTGCCACCGTCGGCGATGAATCGCCGGTTTTCTTCAAGACCACGCCGGGCGCCATCTGACCCATGGCGGTCGGTCACGCCATAGCTGCAGACAGATCGCACACCTACTTCCGCACATGCCTCGGCGATCGCGTCTAACGAGCCTTCAATCGCATTCGGCGATTCGTGATGATCGACGACTGCGGTACATCCCCGAGCGAGTGCCTCTAACGCCCCCAGCCGAGCTGAGTCACGGATGATGTCGAGATCGAGCGCCATGTCGAGACGCCACCACACGAGTTCGAGAATTTGACGAAATGACGATGGAGTTGCCGGCGGGGCAGGCATTCCCCTGGCCAACGCCGAATACAGGTGATGGTGGGAACACACAAGCCCACCGCTCACTGAAGTGAACTCACCTACCGCAGTCATTAGCTTTGTCACGCCGATGGAGGCGCAACGCCTTTCTGCTCGCTGATGATGCGGTAGGCCTCGGGACGTCGATACACATCAAAGTTGAACAACGTGTCTTTGTAGTGGCGACAAAGGTCAAGGTCACAACGGGCGGAAATGAGAACATCGCCGCTTACCGTGGCCTGTGCCACGACCTGTCCCGATGGGGCGATGATCTGCGAATGCGAGAGTGACTCTACGCCCTCTTCGATGCCGCCCTTTGCCACGCCAATTACCCATGTGCCGTTTTGATACGCGCCTGACGCCATCACCAAGTTGTTATGGAATGACTGAAGCGGGTTCTGATCGGGGTCTGGGGCATAGTGCAACGGCGTGTTGTAGCCAATCAACACGAGTTCAACTCCCTGCAGACCAAGCACGCGGTAGGTCTCTGGCCAGCGGCGGTCGTTGCAGATCGCCATACCGACAACACCACCGAACGCGTTCACCACACCGAAACCGTCTGGGGATTCTTCGAAATACCGTCGTTCAAGGTGCTGGAAGGGACGTTCTGGCTCGTGCCCGCTATGGCCTGGAATATGCACCTTTCGGTATTTGCCAACGATTGTCGCCGTCTTATCGACCAGCACATACGTGTTGTATCGATGGCCGTCTGGCGTGAGTTCGGCGTACCCAAGACAGAAACCAACCTCGAGACGAGCCGCTTCATCAAAAAGTGGCTGCACGTCTGCGTTGGGCATCTCGCGTTCGTAGTAGTGGTCGTGACCGGCGATGTCTTCGGTGAACCACCGAGGGAAGAACGTCGTCAATGCGAGTTCTGGGAACACGACGAGGTCGCATCCAGACGCTGCGCCATCTCGGAGCAGCGCAATCAGACGCTCGACGACCTCTGCACGCGACTCATCGGCCGCGATCGGGCCCATCTGTGCCGCACCAACATTGACAATTCGACTCACTTCGCCTCCTCAAACGATGTTGCCGACAACTCGAGCATGACATCACACAGCACCTGACAACCGGCGATGAGGTCTTCATCGGCAGTGATCTCTGCCGGGTTATGGCTAATTCCACGCACGCTCGGCGTGAACACCATTGCCGCCGGACACACACGGGCCAACATCTGTGCGTCGTGACCGGCCCCCGATGGCATGCGCTTAACAGAGAGTCCTCGCTGCTGGGCTGACCGTTCAACAACCTCGACGACTCGGTCATCGAATACAACAGGAGCGAAACGAGCAAGCGATTCGGTCTCAACGATGAGTCCGTGCAGGGCAGCAACTTCGTTGATCAGCGCAGCAACTTCGCGTTCGACGCTGACGAGTGTTTCATCATCGGTGTTGCGAACATCAACCGTGAACGTTGCAGACGCCGGGACCACATTCACCAGGTTTGGCACCAATTCGATACGTCCAATCGTGGCCACCTGCGGCTCACCCACACGGTCAACAATTCGCTGAAGTTCAGCGCCGATCGCAAACATTGCAGCTGCGGGGTCTTTCCGCATTGACATTGGCGTCGTCCCCGCATGGTTCGACTGACCGCGTAGGGTGACTTTCGTCCACGAGATTCCTTGAACCCCCGTTACTGCACCGATTTGAGTGTCTTCAACTTCGAGGACAGGGCCCTGCTCGATATGAAGCTCAACGAATGCGTGAGGGGAAGGCCCTGGGCTTGGTGCACCACCGGCGTAGCCGATTGCTTCCAACTCGTCTCCAAATCGAGCTCCGTCGACCGCCCTAATGTCAAGCGCCTCTTCAACCGACATCCCTCCCGCGTAGACAAGGCTCCCTAACATGTCAGGAGGGAACCGAGCGCCTTCTTCATCGGTGAAGAACCCAACAGCAAGCGGGCGAGCCAGTTCGATGCCAGCGCTCATCACCGACTCGATGACTTCAAGGCCAGCCAACACCCCAAGGTTTCCGTCAAAGCGCCCGCCAGTCGCAACAGTGTCGATATGCGAGCCGGTCATCACCGGCGACAACCTGGAAGGATGTGGCATCGTCGCTATGACGTTGCCGACACCGTCAATTGAAATGTCGAG
>JAYNVD010000041.1:0-5517 GCA_038100275.1 Ilumatobacteraceae bacterium | reverse complement strand
AAGATCACGTCCCTGGCCGTCTTCCGCGGTGAGCGCAAGACGAGCAGAACCCCGGTCGCCATCAGCACCAACAATGGCACCAATTTCTGCAAGTTCTTCTAGGCGCTGCAACAGACGCTCACCGTTGACGGACACGTTCACATCGCAGAGCCTACGAACGCTTTTACATTTAGTCAAAGCACCGCGTACAAGCGATGCTCTTAATTCGTCTCAGCCAGTAACGCCCGAACGATGTCGCCCAGACCCTTCACCAACGGGATCGCCACATCTGTATCAGTAATTCCGAGGTGCACCATCGTGATGCCAGCCTCTGGTAGCACAAAGATGTACTGGCCTTGAAAGCCCTGAGCGACGAGCGAACCCTCAAAGTCGGGCCACAGCCACCAGTGCCGGCCGTAGTCGAACCCATGTGGCCCCGACCCCTCAGGGTCGTGCGCCACCCAGTGACGAGCATGGTCGTGCCAGCCAACAGGAAGAACCTGGGTGCCGTCAGCGAGCGAACCGCCTCGGCGGTACAACTCACCAAATGCGGCGAAATCAGGCGCCGTCGCGTACACGTAACTCGACCCGACAAACGTGCCGGTCGCATCAAATTTCATGATCGGGCTCGACGCACCGATCGGGCCAAACAGACGCTCGTTCGCAAACTGCTCGATCGCAAGTTTCCGATTCTCGGCCCCCACCTTGGTGACGTCACCGCCAACGAGAATGTCGCCGAGCATGCGACACAAAATGTTTGTCGTCCCAGAGGCGTAACTCCAGTGCTGTCCCGGAGAGAACTCGCGACCAAGCGAAGCCGCGTACATGCCCATATCCGGGACACCACGGTGCTCCTCGCCAGAGAACAACATTTCCAAACAATGCGATACCGAAGCGTCTTCGTAGTCCTCGACAAAAGTCAATCCAGAACGCATCTCAAGAAGGTCCATCCATCGAATTGGCGGCTGCCCGTCGGCCTGCAACACCTCAAGCGGCGCCGGATCGTTCACATCAAGCAGCCCGTCGTTCATCGCAATGCCAATGAGTGCATGGGTGATCGACTTTGCCATTGACCATGAAATCAATGTCGACGACTCGGTAACCCGCTCGCCAGGCCCAAATGGCGTGTCGGGCGATGTGCCGTACCACTCAACGATCGTTTCGCCGTCTTTCAGCACGAGAAGCGCCAAAGTTCGCCCATGTGGCTCGGGACGCTCGACAACCGAACTCACTAACGCCTCGAACCCACTCATGATTCCCCTCCAACCGATTTCGTGACGTCGCTCCACTTTGGCGCTGCAGTTGGCGCCGGACCAGTTGCGATCCGAACCGCTGCTTCGACTGATCTTGTCACGTTCGCAAACGCCCGGTAACGCTCTTTCAGTAGCCCCGCCGTGACTGCACGGTCAAGAAATTCCATCATCGGCTGCCAGAACGACTCTGACCCCTCACCGACATCAAGGAAGACCACCGGGGCAGAGATGATGCCGAGCTGGTTCCACGTCAACACCTCGAATACCTCTTCAAGGGTGCCGAAACCACCGGGCATCGCAATGAACCCGCCGGCGAGCTCGATCATCCGAGCTTTGCGTTCATGCATATCAGCAGTCACCTCAAGGCGGGTCACACCATGATGAGCGACCTCGACATCAACGAGTTGCTGAGGAATCACACCGATCACTTCGCCGCTAGACGACATCACCGAATCAGCTACCGCACCCATCATTCCAACGTCTCCCCCGCCATACACGAGTGATACGTCGTTCACGGCAAGGCAGTTTCCGAGCTCCCGGGCAAGTGCAAGGTATTCAGGCGTGCTACCCGACCCTGACCCGCAATACACCGCTACTGCACGTTCTCGGTCGACATGAGAGGCACCTGTTTCTGTTACTGACGTCACATCGCGAGGTTAGAGCCCATTGCGCGCTCGAGATGAAGGCACCACATCATCACGGGTACCATTTACGGCGTGACTACCTCCCCCGACATGATTACCACCGCCGCGGTCATCGATCTCGGTGACGCAATTGTTGACGCTGCCATCAAGTCGCTCGCCGAACTCGGCGGACCAGATGTGCAACAAGCCTTCGCTTATGACCTCGCTCACGCCGCATCCGCTGTGGCAACAGCACGGTCGCTCCTCGACTACGGCGCAAAGGGTGACGCCGAAGCTCGAATCGCCTGTGCGTTCACCGCCGATGTGCTTCATGACCTCGCCGGAAAGATCCTTGGCCGCGAGCAACTTTGGGGAGTTGCTCCAGGAGCACTCGAAGGAGCATCACAATTCATCGCTCAATACCGCGACCCCGACTTCCTCGCCTCACTTGCCGAAACATCAGGACCATTGCACCTCAGCGATGACATGGACATGGTGCGCGACACCTTCCGAGCATTCGCTCAAGACATCATCGCCCCTCACGCCGAACACGTTCACCGCACCAACGGTGATGTTCCTGAAGAGATCATCACTGGCCTAGCTGAACTCGGAGCGTTTGGCCTCAGCGTTCCGGCCGAATACGGCGGTTTCAGCGAGGGCGGACACGACGAGTACGTCGCAATGGTGGTCGCAACCGAAGAACTCAGCCGCGCAAGCCTCGGAATTGGTGGCTCTCTCATCACTCGCCCAGAGATCCTCACTCGGGCACTCGTCAAAGGCGGAACCGAGGCACAAAAGCACGAATGGTTGCCAAAACTTGCTGCAGCCGAAGTCATGCCAGCGGTCGCCGTGACCGAGCCTGATTACGGAAGCGACGTCGCAAACATCAAGGTCACAGCTACTCCTGCACCCGGACCAAATGGTGAAGCCGGGTACGTCATCAACGGCGTGAAGACCTGGTGCACCTTCGGCGCCCGCGCCGACGCTCTCGCATTGCTCGCACGCACCGACCCTGATCGCAGCAAGACCCACAAGGGCCTCAGTCTCTTCATCGTGCCGAAGCCACGCGGCGAGGGCCACGGGTTTGCGTTCACCCAAGATCCGGTCGACATTGATGGCTCCAGCCGCATCGGAAAGATGGAAGGCCGCCCGATCGACACAATTGGCTACCGAGGCATGCACTCTTACGAGATCGCACTCGAGGATTGGTGGGTGCCAGCAGAAAACCTCGTCGGCGAAGAGGACGGCCTCGGTCGTGGCTTCTACTACCAGATGGAAGGCTTCGAGAACGGCCGACTTCAGACAGCCGCTCGCGCTGTTGGCGTGATGCAAGCCGCCTATGAAGCGGCCCTCGATTACGCCCAAAACCGTCGTGTGTTCGACTCAAACGTCTACGACTACCAACTCACACGAGTGAAGCTCGGGCGCATGGCAGCGATCATCCAAGCTGCCCGCCAGTTCAGCTACCACGTGGCAACACTGATGGCGAAGGGCGAAGGCGCTACCGAAGCCTCAATGGTGAAGGCCTATGTCTGCAAGGCAGCGGAGTGGGTCACCCGTGAGGCCATGCAAATTCACGGCGGCATGGGTTATGCCGAGGAATACAACGTGAGTCGACTCTTTGTCGATGCCAGGGTGCTCTCAATCTTTGAGGGTGCAGACGAGACACTGTGCCTCAAGGTCATCGCACGCCGACTTGGCGCCTGATTAGTTCCTTAGAGATCAGTTCACAAATAGTTCGACGAGATCACCGACAGATCTGACGCGGGCGAAATCTGCCCCCTCGTGATCATCGAACGGGTCGATCAGCACCGGAACGAGACCTGCGGCTCTTGAGCCGTTCACGTCCATACTCACCGAGTCACCCACGTAGAGAATTCGTTCTCGCGGTGACTCCGAATGCTCAACCAAGGCGAACTCAAAAATTTCAGGGTTCGGTTTGGCGATACCCACGACTTCAGAATCGATGATGGTTCTCATTGCAACGAGAGGGCCGTTACCCCGCTGGCAGACCCCTGCCCACTCGAGCACCCACTCAATCTGTCCAGCAGCATTCGAAACCACTGACATTGGCACCCCATGTCGCTGAAGCACGCCGATGGCGTCGACATTCTCTGCGATCGGATATCGCCAGAGGTCTGCCGACCGCGTGCGATCAAGTAGCCGTGCAGCGATCCCAATCATCGACGCATCAACCCCAACCGTTGCAACGTATGACTCGTTGTAGGTTTGCCAATTCGACTCGGCATCGTCGGCACGAGACTTGGCGGCCATGGACGCGTAATGCGCCCGGCGATGGTGTTCGAGATCAAGCGAACCACCAAACGGTGCGAGCAGTGGCGCAATCACCGTCGGATCTGGAAGAACGAAGACTCCCCCAGCATCAAAAATGACAGCGTCGTACGCACCCGGAGTCAACACCGGCATCAGCGCAGCTCCGCTGAAAGTCCGCGCTTCAGGAATTGCCCGTGACCGACGGTTCCCACGAACTGATCATTCTCAATGAGAATTTGTCCACGGCTCATCACCGTTTCGACTCGCCCATCGACAACAAACCCTTCAAAGGCTGAGTGATCCATGTTCATGTGATGCTTGTCATTGATTCCAATTGTCGTCGTCGAGTTCGGATCCCAGATGACGATGTCGGCATCAGCCCCCGGAAGAATCTCACCCTTTTGAGGGTGCATACCAAATAGCCGAGCGGGCGTCGTGCAACACGTTTCCACCCAACGTTCAAGCGTGATCTCTCCGTTCACGACTCCTTGGAACATCAATTCCATTCGGTGCTCAACTCCGCCGATGCCATTTGGAATAGCTGTGAAATCACCGAGACCGAGTTCTTTCTGATCTTTCATGCAGAACGGGCAATGATCAGTTGACACAACAGCGAGGTCGTCGTTGCGTAGACCAGTCCACAAGTCACGTTGATGATGATCACGGGACGAACGCAACGGGGTCGAACACACCCACTTCGCACCCTCAAATCCCGGTTGCGCAAGGTGCTCTTCGAGACTCAGCCACAGATACTGCGGACACGTCTCGGCAAACACGTTCTGGCCGCGATGACGCGCACGGGCAACTTCTTCTAATGCATCAGCAGCGGAAAGGTGGACGATGTACAACGGCGCATCACCGGCCACCTTTGCCAGCTGCACAGCACGATGCGTTGCTTCACCCTCAAGTTCTGGCGGGCGGGTTAGCGCATGGAATACAGGGTCGGTGTCACCCTTTGCTATTGCCTGCGCCCGAAGCACGTCGATCGCAATACCGTTCTCGGCATGCATCATCGTCATGACTCCGAGATCGCCCGCTACCTGCATCGCCCTCAGGATCTGGCCATCATCTGAGTAGTACGCCCCCGGGTAGGCCATGAACAACTTGATGCTCGACACACCTTCACGTTCAACCAGTTGACGCATAGCGAGTAACGACTCGTCGTCAACTCCCCCAATGGTTTGGTGGAAGGCGTAGTCGATCGCGCAATTACCGGCCGCTTCCGCGTGGCGCGACTCGAGCCCATCCATCACCCGTTCGCCAACCTGTTGAGAAGCGAAGTCAACAATCGTGGTCACCCCGCCCCATGCCGCAGCGATGGTCCCAGTTTCAAACGTGTCAGAAGAAAACGTCGGCCCCATCGGCAATTGCATGTGGGTATGCACGTC
>JAYNVD010000040.1:0-15095 GCA_038100275.1 Ilumatobacteraceae bacterium | reverse complement strand
CTGTGAGTGTTCCCTCCCAAATAGAGCTCCCTCGTCGAGCAAAAGTCATCATCACCATTGCAGTCGTGATGTCGTCGACGTGCGTTGCACAGTCGTTTGGGCGGTTCACCTGGGGAGTTGCACTTCCAGGTGCTCGTGATGAGCTTCTCAGTGGTTCGAACACTCTCGCTGGCTTCTTTGGCACGGTCAATGTGACGGCGTACTTGTTGGGAACATTGTTTGTGTCGTGGGCATCGTCGAAGATGACGTTGGTTCAACTCGTGAGATTCGGCTTAACGATCTCGACGATTTCCCTTGGTGCTGCTGCGTTCTCAAACTCGGCTGCCGTTCTTGGCGTTGCTTTGTTTTTCATGGGTCTCGGTGGGGCAATCATCTGGATCCCGGCCCCTGCAATTGGGGCTCGAGTATTCCCTCCGGCTCGAGCCGGGGTTGCAGTCGGACTGGTCGGGTCAGGGATCGGCATTGGCCGGCCAACTCGCGTCGTTTCTCGGCCGAACCCGCGAAGCGGTCGATGTGTGGCAGCTGGTCTACAAAATAGAATTTTCAATTGCCATCGTCGTGTTAGCCGGAACGCTGCTCGTGTTGAAATCTCAAGGGCAGCGCCCTTCTGCAGCTGGCGGCTTCGGCGGTTTTGGAGCGCTACGAACCGTTCGGGCATGGGTGCCGACAACTGTTGCGTACACCGCGTATGGCTTTGCCTACATCTTGGTGATGGCGTTCCTGGTTGCACGCCTGAAAGATGACTCTGGCTTCTCGCCATCTGAGGCCGCTTTGATGTTCTCACTCGTCGGGTTAGCCGCAGCCTTCGGCGGGGTTTCGCTCGGAGCGCTCTCTGATCGAATTGGCCGCCGCATCACGTTGATGGGAGCGTTCACGATCTACGCATCGTGCGGCCTGCTGGTGCTCACTGGCAAACAACCGATCGTTGCGATCGCTTCGCTTGGTATCGGTCTTGCGTTCTCAGGCGGACCAGCACTGATTACCGGCCACATCGTCGCCCACACAGACAGCAGCACATATGGGCCAGCGTTCGCTGCTGCGACGCTCTCATTCGGTGTCGCTCAGATGATTTCGCCACAAATCGGTGGTCTTATCGCCGACGCAACCGGCAGTTTCACGTTGGTGTTTGTGCTGTCAGCAACGATCTCGATGGTCGGCGCGGCCTCGGCCAGCCGACTGCCTCGTCACAGAACCTGAACCGTTACTCGAGCTGCTCAGATGCTGCGGTCTGCTGCTGCCCAATATTGGGCTCGAATGACCTTCTTGTCTGGCTTGCCAACAGCGGTGAGTGGCAGGGCATCAACGAACTCGACCGTTTTTGGCGTGTAGATCGCTCCCTTACGATCACGCACAAGCGCTCGCAGTTCCTCTGGATCGCATTGAGTGTCAGGTTTCAACACAACGACTGCGGTAACTGCCTCCCCCCACTTTTCATCGGGTGCTCCGATCACAGCCACTGATGACACCGCGGTGTGCTCACTGATGACATCTTCGATCTCGCGGGGGAAGACGTTGAACCCACCGGAGACGATCATGTCTTTCTTGCGGTCGACCAAGGTGATGAACCCGTCGTTGCCGCGTACCCCGATGTCGCCGGTGTGGAGCCAACCGTTGATCAGGGTCTCTGCAGTGAGTTCAGGTTGACGCCAGTAGCCGTCCATTACGGAGGCCCCTTGTACGCATACCTCACCCGGTGTGCCGATCGGGCACGGATTTCCCTCTTCGTCAAAGATTTCCACCCGAACGCCGGGCATCGGTAGGCCACACGCACTTAGCCGCTGCATGTCGGTCGGGATGTGGTCAGACCGGCTCATCGACGATGTGATACCTGCGCATTCGGTTTGGCCGTAGAGCTGGGCAAATGCAGGGCCGATACGTTCGATTCCCTCTGCCAGTCGAGTGGGTGACATGGGCGACGCTCCGTACATGATGGTCTCAAGACTGGAGAGATCGGTCGTCTCAAGAGCGGGATGATCGAGGACGGCGTAAATCATTGTTGGGACAAGAAGTGACAGGGTGATTCGGTCGCGCTCAACTGCTGCAAGCCAGTCGGCAGGAGTGAAACCGCGAAGCAACGTAACAGAACCACCAGTGATCAGTGTCGGGACGATGAGCATTCCAGCGGCATGAGAAATTGGAGCGACTGCAAGGTAGCGGCGGTTGAGTGGTAGATCCCAACCCATCGACGTAGCGAAAACCATTTGCGCCACTGAACGCTCGGGCAGCATGGCTGCTTTCGGTACGCCGGTTGTGCCACCGGTGTAGAGCAGCCATGCAAGGTCGCTTGGGGAGCGAGTCCCGAACTTCAATTCGACCGGGCTGGTCGAAACAAGTTTCGTATCAAGATCTACAACGCCATCGGCGGCGCCAAAAGAAAACACTTCTTCGACGCCATCGCACGCGTCTTTCAATGCCGCACCACGCTCTGCGTAGGCAGGATCAACGAACAAGAAGCGGAGCTCGGCTTCATCACAGGCATATTTGTGGTCATCGAATGACCCCATTGGGTGAAGGGCGGTGTAGCGCCCGCCTGCGAACAGAGGAGCGGTCTGCACGTAAAACACCTCAGGACGGTTAGGTGACAGAACTCCAACTCCGTCACCCTCCTGGAATCCGTATTCCCGCAGAAGGCCGACAAGGCGAGACAGAGCCTCCTCGACTTCGGCATTCGTAATTGTCTGGTCTTCGTACCGAAACGCGTCCTTGTTCGCGTGACGTCGCAGGGCGGTGAGAACGAGATCGCAAAATGTGACGTGGTCGTGCAAGTTGGCCATATGACGAAATTAGTGCAGCCAAACGGTGCTCGCAGATACGTCGCTCGCGAGGTGTGATAGAGAGTTTTGCCGTCAGGGCTTACGGAGCGACGACGAGGCGGCCGGTCACCGTTCGGCTTTCTAGTGCGGTGAGGGCGTCGAGCACGTCGTCTAGTGCATAGGCCTTGGTGACATCGGCATGAATCTGGCCACTGCGGAACTTTTCCATCAAGTCAGCATGAGCGGCGAGCACGATGTCATGGGCGCCGCGATCTGAATACGCCCCCCAATACAGACCGATCACCGAGTAGTTCTTCACCAGCATGTGGTTGCCGGGATACGACGGAATATCACCAGAGGCAAAGCCGATCACGATGAGACGACCCTCCCAAGCCATCACACGGCGAGTGACATCGCCAACCGTTCCACCGACCGGATCAAAGGCCACGTCAACACCGTGGTCCCCGGTGATCGCCATGATCTCGTCACGGAGATTCTCCGACCCGGCATCAAGCACGAATTGAGCACCAAGGTCTGCGCAGTGGGCTCGCTTAGCTTCGCTGCTCGCCGTCGCAATCACCTTGGCCCCAGCGGCCACCCCGAGTTGAACGGCAGCAGCGCCAACACCACTTGATGCGCCGTGAACGAGCAGCCATTCTCCTGCCGCAAGTTGACCACGATGGTGGATTCCAACGTGGGCGGTTTGAAATGTGGAGAACAACACTGTCGCTGATGGCGAATCGACATCGTCTGGAACCGGTACCGCGGTGTGCGCTTTCACGAGCGCTTGCTCGGCATAGCCGCCACGGGGGAGAGCCGACATGCCGGCGATGCGCGTGCCGACCTTGAGGTCAACCCCGGGGCCAACCGCGTTGATGCGGCCACAGGTTTCGAGACCGGGCGTCAGCGGTACGCCAGGGCGCTCTTGGTAGATGCCCTGGCAGAGCAAGATGTCGGCGAAGTTGATGTTTCCAGCCTCGACGGTGATGCGAACCTGGCCTTCGCCAGGCTCAGGAACATCGACATCGTCTCGAAGATGGAGTGATTCCGAGGGGTGGCCGAGTTCATCGACCCGCCACGCCCTCATCGTCGCCATCTCAGGCACCGACGATCATGTCACGGAGTTTGAACTTCTGGATCTTGCCTGACGGTGTTGTCGGCATTGCCTCGAGCACCTCGAGACGTTCAGGCAAGTAGTTCTTTGCGACCCGTTCGCTCGTGAGGAATTCGATCATCCCGTCGAAGTCGATTGAGGTATCAGGCTTGGTGACGATCACCGCGCATGCACGCTCGCCGAGGCGATCATCCGGATAGGCAACGATGGCGACCTGCGCAACTGACGGATGTCGGTAGAGCAAGTTCTCGATCTCGACGACCGGGATGTTTTCGCCACCACGAATGATGACATCTTTTGAGCGACCGGTAATTCGGATGTAGCCCTTGTCATCGACCCGAGCGAGGTCACCGGTGTCGAACCAGCCATCAGCGTCTGTCGAGTTGAGTTGTGGTCGTTTGAGATAGCCACCAAAGTTCGAACATGAACGGGCGAGGAGCCTGCCGATGTCCCCGGTTGGAAGCGTGTTCCCGTCATCATCGGCAATACGAACCTCAACCCCGGGCAGCGGGCACCCGTCGGTTTCGATCGCTCGTGATGGGTCATCGTCGAGCAGAGTTGTCGTGATCGCACCGTTCTCGCTCATCCCCCACGCCGAAACGATGGTTGTGCCAAGTGTCGGTTGTGCCCGTTCAACGAGCGGGCCCGGAATTGGCGCCCCGGCGCATAGGAACGTTGACAGACTCGGCACTCCTGTGCCCGAAGATCCAACTGTCTCGGTGAGGTCAGCAAGGAATGGTGTTGAGGCCATTGTGAAGCTCGCGCCGTGGGTGTTGATGAGCGAAATTGCGGTTGGGGCATCCCACACATCGAGAATGACTGCCGGGCACCCAAGGATGACGGGCATCATTAGGCCGTACATGAAGCCCGTTTGATGCGCCATTGGCGACGCCATCAGCACAACATCGTCGTTGCTGAGATCGAGGCGCTCGGCATACGGGAGGATGTTCGAGTACAGCGTGTTGGCACTGTGCATCACGCCTTTGGGCTCGCCGGTCGTGCCAGACGTGTAAATGAGCTGGGTGACATCGTCGGCGCCGGGACGGGAATCGTTGAGAATCGACGCAGCGTCAGGTTCGTTCTCCCACGCAGGTCCACTCAGCAGCGCCTCGAACCCAGATGGACCATCGTCACCAATCGCGATGATGTGCTGGAGTGATGGCACGTTCGCCTTAAGGCCTGCGTACATCGCTGCAAAATCGTGGCCGCGGAACGTCGAGGGAATGATCGCCGCCACAGCCTCGCCGTGATTCAACATGAACTCAAGTTCGCGTTCACGGAAGATGTGCATGAGCGGGTTCGTCACTGCACCAATGCGTGCGCAAGCGAGATGGGTGACGGTGAATTCCCACCAATTCGGGAGTTGCACCGCAACAACATCATTCGCTCTCACGCCCAAGCGGTACAGCCCTACGGCAACACGATTCACCATCATGTTGAGTTCGTTGTAGGTGAACGATCGCTCCTCGCCGCTGTCGAATTGTGTTGCGGCAAGGGCGAGTTGATCGCCATTCGTTGCAACTGATGAGTCGAGCGACTCATTGATGGTGATGTCTCGCCAGTGTCCGGCGTCGACCATTGAAGGTCGACGGACGGGCAGGTTGTCGGCATCAAAGTGCATGTGTTCCCCCTTATTGCACTCGTCTTCAGTTTCTAGTTTGGTACGTTCTCTCGCCCTGCACGGGTTCGGGCGATGATCGTCTTCATGATTTGCGCGGTGCCGTCACCAATCTGGAAGCCAAGCACGTCGCGCAGGCGCTGTTCCATGATGCCGCGGTCGTATCCGCCGTGACCGAGTACGAGTAGACACTCGTGAATCACGTCATAGGCCAAGCGTGGTCCCCACCACTTACACATCGCGGCCTCGGCTGAATGGGGGAGACCCCGGTCGGCCGCCCAAAGTGACTGGTAACAGAGCAGACGGGCTGCTTCGACCTGAGTATCGAACTCAGCAAGTCGGTGTGAGATGCCTTGGAATGCAGACAATGGCTGGCCGAAGGCTTGGCGTTCTGTTGCGTACTGCCATGCATCGTCGAGGGCGGCACGAGCGACACCGAGCACCTGCAAGCCAATGAGTGCACGAGAGAAGTCGAAGCCCTGCATGACCTGGACAAACCCACCGCCCTCATCGCCAAGACGATGTGACTTCGGAATGCGAACGTTGTCGAAGAAGATCGATCCGCGACCAATCGCACGCTGTCCATGACAATCAAACCGCGTTGTGGTGATGCCCTCGGTCTGCATCGGCACGAGCACAGCCGTAATTCCTCGTGCTCCAGGCCCGCCAGAGCGACCGAAAACCACAGCAATGTCGGCTTGATCGGCCGCCGAAATTGATGTCTTCTCGCCGTCAAGCACGTAATGATCGCCATCTTCAGTGATACGAAGACTGAGCGCTGCAGCATCTGAACCGCCCTTTGGTTCAGTGAGCCCGAGCGCAGCAATCACACTGCCGTCAGTAATGCCTTTGAGCCAAGGCTCGACGATGCCAGGATCGCCATGCTCGGCGAGGATCTGGCCGTTCAGCGATCCGAGCAGGTTGATGTACGACAGTGAGAGGTCAGCGGCACCGATGTATTCGTGAATGACACCGGCGGCAACGCGCGATGCGCCGTTACCGCCCCAACGTTCATCGAGTTCAGGAGCGATGAGTCCGAGCGCCCCCATTTCTTTGCTCAGCACACGGTCGAGTACTCGGGTTTCATCTCGTTCGGTGAAACCCGGAGCAACACGCTCTTCAGCGAATTGACGGGTCATCTCAGCAAGTTCAAGCAACTCGCCATCGACATACGGATTTGGTCGGATGCTCATGAGCGGAACTCCCGGAAACGTGGGGCGCGCTTCTCAGAGAGGGCGTTAACGCCTTCTTTTGACTCTTCGGTGTCGTAGTAGAGCTTCAGCGCATACATGCCCATTCCGGCGATGCCGGCCTGATGGGCGGTGTCCATGTTGAACGAGCGCTTCGCGATTGCGATGGCGGTTGGGCTGCGCTCACAGATTTCTTCCGCCCATTCGGCGATGGTGGCGTCGAGGTCTTCGTTTGGAACACAAATATTGGCGAGTCCCATTGCCTCGGCCTCTTTGCCGGAATAACGACGGCAGAGGTACCAGATCTCACGTGCCTTCTTTTCACCGACAACGCGAGAGAGGTAAGCGGTGCCGAAGCCTGGGTCAACCGACCCCATCTTCGGGCCAACCTGACCGAAAATTGCTGACTCTGAGCAGATGGTGAAGTCACAGATCGTTGCGAGCACGTTGCCACCGCCGATGGCGTAGCCCTGCACTCGAGCGATCACTGGTACTGGTACGTCGCGAATTGCGGTGTGAAGTTCTTCGACCGGCAGGCCGATGGTTCCACGGCCGTCATATTGAGCGTCGTGAACCGACTGGTCGCCACCGGTGCAGAATGCGCGGTCGCCCGCACCGGCGAGAACAATTGCGCCAACGTCATTGTTGTAGCCAGCGGAATGGAGGGCGTGAATGAGTTCGTCGCATGTGCGGCCCCGGAAGGCGTTCATGACTTCTGGTCGGTTGATGGTGATGTATGCAACGTGATTGCGAATCTCGAAGGTGATGTCGGTGTAGTCCATCATGCTCCAATGTGTTGAGAGTGGTGAGAAGAAACGAAAGTGTTGGCGTCAGCCGGCCATGGTGAGGCCGCCAGAGACGCTGATGACCTGACCGGTGACGAATGAGGCGGCATCGCTCGCGAAGAACATGATTGCGCCGGCAAGATCTTCTGGCTGTCCGAGACGGCCGAGTGGAATCGAACGGCGGAATGCCTCGCGAAGTTTCTCTGGGTTGGCTGCAGCGTCGGTGACCGTCGCAAGTAGAGCGGTGTCAGTTGGACCCGGACACACGACGTTGAACGTGATGTTGTGGCGTGAGTGCTCGCGAGCCAAGGTCTTCGACAGGGCGACTAGACCTGCCTTGCATGCGGCGTAGACCGCTTCACCTGATGACCCGACTCGGGCGGCGTCGGATGAGACGTTGATGATGCGTCCGCCACCGTTCTCGATCATGCCTGGCAGCACTGCGTGATGCATGTGAAGCGCGCCGATGAGGTTGATATCGATGAGACGTGACCAGTCTTCTGGCTGTGTGTCGACGAACGGCACGAAGAGGTCCCAGCCGGCATTGTTGACAAGGGCATCAATGGTGCCGAGTTCGCTGTTGACGCGTGCGATGCCGGCATCAACGCTTGAACGTTCGGTGATATCGCAACCGATCGCAATGGCAGTTCCACCCGCATCGGTGATGGCTTGAGCAGTTGATGTGGCTGCTGCTTCATCTCGGTCAAGGACGGCAACATTTGCGCCCTCTGCTGCAAACGATGTACACACAGCGGTGCCAATGCCTCCACCGCCTCCGGTGATGACGACAGTGCGGTCAGTAAATCGAGTCATGTTGAGCCCCCTGGGGAATAAATGTGTGGACATTTATAACAAGATGTTGTTATAAATATGCTGTACTCAACTTAGGGGGTTCACTATGTCGCTGTCAACGAAAACATTGGAACATAACGACCCTGCTTGGTATTCGCTCGCAAACCGAATGTTCTTCCGCCTCTACCAATGCGCCAACATTCTGCATAAGACCGGAACTCGAGCGGTTGAGGACGTTGGGCTCACCACTCAGCGTTGGGCAGTCCTTGGTGCCCTCAGCCGCCCGGAAGTTCAGAGCGGAGTATCTGTCGGCGATCTCGCCACATACCTCAAGGTGAGCCGTCAAAGCCTGTCTGGAATCACGAAGCGACTTGAAGACGACGGTTTGATCGAAAGTGCACCTGACGCAACAGACGGCAGAAGTCGGCTATTCCGGCTCACCGAACATGGTCGTCGAACATTCGAGCACGACGCATCGCCACTGATTGAGAAGTTCTACGACACCGCAGCAAGCGGGTTATCGATCGAAGGAATGAGCCACGCCATTCACTACATCATGACCTTGCTCGAAAATATGGAAGCGCTCGATGAGGTGCAACGAGGGGCTGCCCCCGACGATTGCGAGTGACGTAGACGGGCGGCTTAGCCGGGTCACTCAGATTGACATTCCGCCGTCGATTGCGAGTTCTGCTCCTGTCGCAAAACTTGCTTGAGGTGAGGCGAGGAATACGACAGCCTCAGCGACCTCGTGAGCTTGGCCCATACGGCGCAGTGGAGTGGTCTTGACGAGAACCTCGTTCATACCTGGAGGATTCGCATCGTTCATCGGCGTGTCGATGACACCTGGGAACACCGAGTTGACGCGAATCTTGTAGCGAGCAAGTTCGAGCGCCGCTGACTGTGTCATGCCGCGCACCGCCCACTTCGAAGCCGAGTACGCAAAGATCGTCGACGTACCTTGCAGTCCGGCGACAGACGAAATGTTGATGATCGATCCGCCGCCGGCGGCCTTCATTGGTTCGACTACCGATTTCATTCCTAAAAAGACACCGAGTTGGTTCACCCGATACACGAGATCGAATGTTTCAACATCGGTGTCGATCAACTTGAACGCTTTTGAGATGGCTGCATTGTTGACCAACACATTGACCGACCCGAACTTCGACAAAGCAGTTTCGACGACTGTGTTCCAGCCTGATTCTGATGACACATCATGTTGAACGAATATGGCTGCATCGCCGATGTCGTCAGCGATAGCAGTTCCCTCATCTTGGCGGACATCGGTGAGGACGACGTTTGCACCCCGATCAGCAAGTATGCGTGCCTCTTGTTCACCCATTGCGCCAGCGGCGCCGGTGACGATTGCGGTAAGCCCTGAAAGTGATGCCATCGTTACTCCTAACGTTCCATGTTGAACATGCTCAACAGATCGGGGTGGCGGCTTGGAAGAGTTGCCCCACCATCAATGACGAGGTTTGCTCCGATCATGAATGAGGCCTCGTGGGAAGCTACGAACAAGATTGCAGCAGCAACTTCGTCGGCGGTGCCGTAGCGGCCAGCCGGAATTGCCGAGGTAAACGCTTCAGAGTTCTCTGCGTCATCAGCAGTCGATGACGACATCGGGGTGTCGATAGCGCCCGGAGACACGCAATTCACCCGCACGCCTGATTCGATGAGCTCAATGGCCATGCCTTCGGTGAGAGCGATGAGAGCGGCCTTGGCTGATCCGTATGCGCTCAAGCCGGGGTCGACGCGTAAACCATTGAGCGACGAAAGGTTGACAATCGACGTCGACTTGGCGCTGCCTCTTGCAACTGTTGCTCGCAGAAGTGGTAGCGCCGCTTGAGAAACATGGAATGCGCCGGTGAGATTGGTATCAATCATCTCTTGCCAGTGCCGGGTCGACATCGAGGCGAAGGGTCGTGCGTTGACGACGCCAGCCGAATTCACGACGACATCAAGACGGCCGAAGGTCGACTCGATGGTCCCCATGAGTGCATCGATCGCTACCCGGTCGGTTACGTCGACTTGATGGAACTGGATGTTGTCATGCGATGAGGCAATCTCGACACCGCGTGCTTCGTTGCGACCGGTGACAAGCACCTCGGCGCCCTCGTGTGCAAACTGAACAGCAGTCGCAGCCCCGATACCAGACGTGCCTCCGGTGATGAGAACAACACAGCCCTCAAACCGGCGACGTGGCGTAGTTGTCGGTGTCATTCAGCACTCGCAAGAGCGAGATCGATCTGTGTGTGGAAGTGAATGAGTGGCGGTTCGATCCGCCCGTAGACCACTTGGTCAAGGCCACCTGATGCCATGCTCTTTTGGATTTCGGCCATAAGAGTGAAATCTTCTTGGCCGGTGACGGCCAGAAGTAGATCAAGATTCTTCACGAAGTAATCGTGCTCTTTCTGATCGACCGGCGGCTTCGGCGAATAGACCGCTGTATGGGTGCGGGTGCGTCCTGGAGAGATCGGCTCAACGATCCAAACTTCGAGGTGGTCAAGCTGGTGGCAAACGAGGGCATTCGGTACCAAGAAGTACTGAATCGTGCCGTAGGGGAGCAGGCTCCACTCTGATTCGGGCTTGTCGAACTCGTCAGCGACATTCGCCCGAAGGCCAACTGACAGCAGGTTCCTCCCAAACGCATCGAAGATGACACAGTCGGAGTTGAACGTCGGCGCAAGCGAGTTTTTGTGCAGCGTGCGGATGTGATAGCTCTCCGAGAAGGTGTCGAAGAACAGTTTCCAGTTCATATCCCACTCGTTCGTGCGAGTCTCGATATGAACATACGAGCCGATATCGAATGATGAGAGGTCGTCTTGTGCGCCGCCGAGTGTCTCATCGACGTCGATGGGCTCGTCGCCTTCAGGTCGAACGAAGATGAGGCCGTACTTTTCTGCAACCGGACGCCGCAGCAGGTCGCAATTCATCTCGACGTCGTCAAATGCGCCGGCAGACAGCGGCCGATTGCGGAGTGTTCCATCGAGGTTGTAGGTCCATGCGTGGTACGGGCACGAGAACGCGTTTAGGCCTTCGCCTGTTGATGAGGTGTCGACCAGGGGTGCGCCGCGGTGGCGGCAGGCGTTGACGAATGCGTTGAGGCTGCCGTCTTCTCGTCGAACGACGACAAGGGGAATTCCATCGACGCGAAGGGCACGGTATGAACCCGTCTCGGCAATGTCAGCGCTGAGCCCGAAAAAGATTGGACCCTTGCGAAACAGGTGCTTCATCTCTTTCGCGAATTGCTCAGGGTCTGAGTACGACGTCGTAGAATTTGTCCGGCTTGCGCCAGAGTGAAGCCCGGCGAGATGTGTGCCGCTCGCTTGTACTCGCTTGAGGAGTTCTACTTGTCGTTCGTGGCGCATGATCAGTTTCCAGTCGTGCTCGGGGTCGGACGTGATGTGGTGACGAAATCTTCAAGCCCCCGCTCGTGAGTCATTGTCCAATAATCGACGAGGCGGAATGGCATCGGGGATCGCACCTTGCCAGCAGCGGTCCGGTAGTAGGTCGGTGTGCCCGGGTGAGCCCAGATGAGATCGGCATGTAGTTCGTCGATGCGCTCGGTGTACTCGTCGCGGAGTTCACTGATGCACTCAACGGTGGCGATGTCGTGATCAATCATGTCGCAGATGCGTTCCGTGATGTACGAACTCTGAGTTTCTGCAAGCCACATGCCGCTGCCGCCGTGACCCATATTCGTGTTCGGGCCATACATGATGAACAGGTTCGGGAAGTTCGGCACAGTGATGCCGAGCAGCGCACGAGGGTTCTCGTTAGCCCAGTCATCTGCGAGAGTCACCCCGTTCTTGCCAGTGATATTGATTCGAGATGCGAGGGTGGTCACGTCGAATCCGGTGGCGAGGATGATGACATCAGCGTCGTAGACCGTGCCGTCGTTTGTTTGAACGCCGGTCTCGCAGAACTGAGCAATCGAATCGGTCACGAGGGTCACATGGGGCTGGCAGAGCGTGTCGAACCACCCGTTGTCGATAAGGATTCGTTTGCCGAATGGCGGGTACGACGGAATGCACTTCTCGATGAGGTCGGGGCGTCCCTCGAGCTTCTCGGTGATGTACGACACGATCTCATTTCGGTGGCGTTCGTTGATTCGGTTGAGCGAGCGGTCTGGGTGCTCCCACTCGGGGTCGACTTTCAAGAATCTGAGAAGTCCGTCTCCGTAGCGCCACAACTGAGCGAAGCGATACCACTCTGCATACATCGGCAGATTTCGGAAGAGCCAGGCTGCGTGCTCATCTACTGCAAGGTGGTACTCGGGCACGTTGCGAGCCCATTGCGGGGTGCGTTGGAAAATCGTGAGCGATGCGAGTTCCTTGGCGATTGTTGGAACGAGCTGCATTGACGAAGCACCCGTGCCGATGACTGCGACGTGCTTGCCCTTGAGGTCGAGATCTTCTGGCCACTTCGCAGTGTGCGCGACTTGGCCAGTGAATGACTCTTGGCCAGTGAAGGTTGGTGTCACTGGTTGGTTGAAGTGGCCGGTTGCGCTGACGAGGATGTCGACGGTCTCGTGGCGAGAGCCATTTGCGTCAACGAGTTCGATATCCCAGACGTTGTTGGTCTCGTCCCACGTTGCGGCCTGAACGCGAGTTCCACAGGTCACGCGATCGCGAAGATTGTTGTCGTCAGCGAAGCGTTCGAGATAGTTCAACAGTTCGCTACTGCCTGAGAAGAAGTGTGTCCAGTCAGGATTCGGTGCAAATGAATAGCAGTAGAAGTGATTGGGCGTGTCAACCCCGCATCCCGGGTACCGGTTCTCGTGCCACGTTCCGCCGACGCCGTCGTTCTTTTCGTACAGGTGCCAGTCAAGGCCAGCCAGGTTGAACTGATGTGCGAGGCAGAGGCCTGATGCGCCAGCTCCGATGATGGCGATACGTGGGCGAGCATTCGCAGTAGCAGCGATCGACCTTGGGGCAGCCTCGGGGGAGTAGCCAAAGTCTTTGCGAATCATCGGGACATATTCGGTCGGCACATCTTCGCCGAGAAAGAATGACAGCATCTTGCCGAATGTGTCAGCACCTGGGTCGCTCACTGCGGCCTCAGACTTGCCTGACAGCAGCCAGTCACGCACTGCGTTCTTGATGAACTCGGCTGTCTCTTCGCTGAATCCAGCCATTGGGTCGGCAACGAGGCGGACGTCACGCTGTGGCTGCATCTCGTCACTCAGCCACTTCTCGTCGCCAGTGAGGTGGAAGAGGCAGGCGACGAGCACGCGAAGGTCGGCAGTGGCGAGTGCCTTATCGACGGCCTCAGCGGAATGTTGGACGGAAGATGTCATGACGTGATTAAATCTAGTATTCACTAGAAAAGTCAAGTCCAAGGAAATTTCTCACGCCAGAGAAGGTTCGCCTCATGAAAAAATCTGATCGCACCCGCCAAGACATTCTCGATGCAACCGCATCGTCACTTGCGACTGTTGGTTACACCGCAACAACGGTGAAGTCGATTGCTGAATCAATCGGGATGCAGGACGCATCGATTTACTACCACTTTGCGTCAAAAGATGAACTCGTCGGCCAAGTACTCGACATCGGAACCTCGCTTGCAGTGAACGCCGTTGATCGGGCATTAGCCGAACTACCTGACGACCACGATCCGCGGGAAGCATTGCGGGTGGCGATCATTGCGCACGCCGAAGCAGTGCTTGGTGGTGGCGACTATCCACGTGCAAACGTCCGAAGTTTTGGACAGTTGCCACCCGACCTTGTCTCACGTCACCGAAAGGGGCACCGTGATTACGGTCAGATCTGGACACGGCTGATTGACGACGGTGTTGAATCCGGAGCATTGCGAAGCGACCTCAACCGTTCGGTTGCTCGTCTGGTCATCATCGGGGCCTTGTGCTGGGCGATCGAGTGGTTCGACGCCGGCGAAACGGTTTCAGCATCTGAAGTTGGGGAACACGTCTTTCAGATGGTGGTGAACGGATTGTCAGCTGACGAACTGCAGCAGAACGCCGTTTCGGTCTGATCGCTAGCCATCAAGTAGATAGAGAGCAGGGGGAATCATCAATGTCACTTTCAGCACAGTCGACCAACCTCGCTGAGCTCGCTCGTTGGTCGTGTGAGACCTACGTAGACGAACTGGCAATTCGCGATGGAGATACATCGTTGACATACGCCCAACTTGGCGAACTCAGCAAGAAAGCAGCCGCAGCAATGATTGCTGCCGGCGTTGGGGCAGGCGATGTCGCTGCAGTGTGGGCACCGAACTGTTGGCAGTGGGTGGTTGCGTCAATGGGTATTTCGCGTGCTGGGGCAGTGGTGCTCCCGGTGAACACGAGATTCAAAGGTGCCGAGGCGGCACACGTGCTAAACACCGCTGAGGCACGCATCGTGTTCATAGTCGATGGGTTCCTTAATACCGATTACAGCGGGATGCTTGCGGCTCAAGATCTCCCAACCGTTCAGCAGGTGATCGATCTCTCGACGTCGGCTTTCGACGAGTTCTTGGCCACAGGCGATGAATCACTCTTCGATGAGGTTGAGGCCCGCACCGATGCCGTGACCTACGACGACGTCGGTGCAATCATGTTCACCTCAGGTACGACCGGGCACCCGAAGGGAGTACTCGTTCGTGGTGGCGCAATGATCCGCTCATTCAGCGGATGGGGCGCCGCAATGGATGTTCGGCGGGGAGATCCGTACCTGATTGTGAACCCGTACTTCCATGCGTTCGGATTCAACGGCGGCATTGTGATGTGCCTCCTATTTGGCGCAACAAATGTCCCATTCCCGGTCTACGAGCCGGTCGCGGTGATGCAGATCATCGAGCGCGAAAAGGTGACGATCTTCCCCGGGCCGCCAGAGCTCTATCAGGGCC
>JAYNVD010000039.1:0-15913 GCA_038100275.1 Ilumatobacteraceae bacterium | reverse complement strand
CTGTTGCAGTGCCCGAAGAATTCTCCCAGCTGGTCGGTCTCCGCCCGGGTGCACTGGGTGATTCTGTTGCGGCACTGCAACGGCGCCTTCTCGATCTCGGCGTGACGGTGCGTGGCGGCGCTGATGGCATCTTCGGTCCGGCTACCGCTACCGCACTCAAGGCATTCCAAGAGGGACGTCAGCTCGAAATCACTGGAATTGTCGATGACGCAACCGCAGTCGCCCTATCTCAGACCGCAACTGCAGGTGCAGATGGTCATTCACACGGTGCAGATCAAGCGGAGACCCCAGTAACGACCGAGGGTTTTGGTGTCTATGGTGAAACGAGTGATCGTGTTGCAGCGCTTCAAAACGCCCTGATGAGCGCAGGGATCACTGTTCGCGGCGGTGCTGATGGAGTGTTCGGTTCAGCGACCTCGGCAGCCGTTATGTCGTTCCAACGTCGCGAGGCCCTTCAGGTGACGGGTGTCGTCAACAATGCAACTGCGGAGAAGCTCGGCCTCACCTCGGCCGCAGCGCCGTCTGACTCCCCCGTTGCTGCAGTTTCCCTTGGTGCGTTCCCAGTTCAAGGTATGTGTGGATTCACCGACACTTGGCATGCAGCTCGCTCAGGAGGTCGTCTCCACCTGGGTGTCGACATCATTGCAAACACCGGCAAGCTTCTCTACGCCGTTGCAGATGGCACGATCACCAAGATGTATCGCGATGCCCCGGGATCGCTCGCAGGGAATGGACTCAGCTTGACAATGGCTGATGGGACATATTTCTTCTACGCCCACCTCGACACCTTCGCTGATGGTATTGACGTTGGAACTGAAGTGACTGCAGGTCAAGTCATCGGAACTGTTGGTGAGACCGGCAACGCTGGTACGCCACACCTTCACTTCGAGATCCACCCAGATGGCGGAGCGGCGGTGAATCCGTATCCAATCGTAAAAGCCATCGATGGTTGTGCCGTGACGGACCCGGTTGCCGTTACAGCAAACAACTGATCTGCGTACCACGAGTACCAACTCCGCCTAGCCTGACATCGTGTCTGCCGTCGTCGACTATCAGCTCACCTCAGGGCATGCAGATTGGCCTCGCCTTCGAGACTCGGCCCAATGGGCCGAAGCCCAGGGATTTGGTGCGATCTGGGTGGTAGATCATCTTGCTGGCCGGTCAATGGGCGGTGAGCAGGCCTATGAGGCATTCACGTGGCTTGGCGCCATGGCTGCATCAACCGCCCATATCGAGTTGGGTTCGCTGGTCACCAACGTCTGGAACCGAAGCGTTGGCACTGCAATTGTGGCAGCTGCAACGGTCGCAGAAATATCACAGCGACGATTCTGGTTCGGCATAGGTGCGGGTACCTCTCCAAGCAGCTCGTTCGCATGGGAACAGAACGTGGTCGATGCTGACATTGAGCCGAGCATGGTGCGCCGCCAGGAACGCGTTGAGCACCTTCTCGACCTCAGCAAGCAAATGTGGGCGACCGCGCCTGAGGAATTTCCAACCTTCGTCAAGCCGACACATACTCCCTGCAGGGTGGTTGGGGTGAACAGCATCCGGCTATCCACGATTGCAGCAACAAAAGCTGACGGAATCAATGTTGCCTGGAATCATCCTCGTCGAGACGAGTTTCTTGCGGCATGCCGGGAAGCCCGGCCCTCACCGGAATTCCAATGGACGACATTTCTTCCCTACGATTCAGACTTGCTTGACCCAGAACATCCAACGAGGCTCGAGATGTCAGACCGTGGAATAACTCGTGTCATCCTGCTTGAGTCCGGAGTGCCCCACGTCTCCTAACGTTCGGGCTACAGTTCGATATAGGCATAACTACATATTCGCTATAACGCTGTATCGGGAGAGTGGAGGTCGCAGGTGACTGCGAGAAGCCACGCCGAAGGAGCAACTTCCCCGGAATCTCTCAGGCAACCGGACCGATACAGAAAGCGACGCTGGAAAGCAGTCTTAGGGCTCGCCCAAGGGGAAAATCGCGTAGGCGGTGAAACTCTCAGGCATCGATGACAGCGGGGGCTCAATCACCAGAGGAGTTCCCGTGTCTGAACCGAGAGCAATAACGTCAGCGAAATTTGAATCACGCCACGTCGGGCCACAGGGCGCAGAGGTCGACGCGATGTTGGAACGGGTGGGCGCACCTTCGCTCGAGACTCTCATCGATGACATCGTTCCGTCGGCTATCAGGCAACAGGAATCCCTTCGCCTCCCATCAGTGTTGAGTGAGGCGGAAGCACTAGCTGAAATACGTCGTATTGCGAACAAGAACGTGGAAATGACCTCACTCATTGGAATGGGCTACACCGGCACGGTGATGCCTCCGGTGATTCGTCGAAATGTGCTCGAAAACCCGGCCTGGTATACGGCGTACACGCCGTATCAGCCAGAGATCAGTCAAGGACGGCTCGAAGCGCTCCTCAACTACCAAACGCTGGTGAGCGAGTTGACAGGGCTGCCTGTAGCGAATGCTTCATTACTTGACGAGGCCACTGCTGCTGCAGAGGCGATGACAATTTGTCGGAGGGCAACAAAGTCCGGAGATACATTTTTCGTGCATCACGATGTTCACCCGCAGATTCTGTCGGTGCTACGAACGAGAGCTGAGCCGATCGGTGTCAACGTGGTGGTGGGCGATGATGAAGCCCTCATGAGTGCCGTAGGGGTCTTTGGCGCCCTCTACTCATTCCCCTCCTCAACAGGAGGTGTGAGAGACCTCAGTTCACTCGCAGATGTCATCCACGGCGTTGGTGCATTGTTGGTCATGTCTGTCGACCCGTTAGCAGCAGTATTACTTCGCTCTGCCGGATCGATGGGAGCCGACATCGCAATTGGAAGTGCGCAGCGTTTTGGCGTGCCGATGGGTGGAGGCGGCCCACACGCGGCATTTATGGCGGTCACGGAGAATCTTGCTCGGTCGATTCCCGGACGAGTTGTCGGTGTGAGCATCGACGACGCTGGTCGCCCAGCACTTCGACTTGCCTTGCAGACGCGTGAGCAACACATTCGTCGTGAACGTGCAACATCGAATATCTGCACTGCACAGGTCCTGCTTGCGAATATCGCTGGCTTGTATGCCTGTTGGCACGGCCCAGATGGTCTTCGCCAGATCGCGCAAAGCGTTGCCCAGCATGCTGTTCAAATCTCATTGGCGCTCAACGAGGCTGGCTTTTCGACCCGACATGAGCAATTCTTTGACACCGTTTGTGTTGAGAACGTCAACGCAGATGAGCAGTTGATTGCGGCTCAAAAATTGGGGATCAATCTGCGAAAGGTTGATGTAACAACTGTTGCAATGACCTTCGATGAAACAACTGATGGCAGCGTGCTCAAGCGGCTCCTAGAAAGTTTTGGGGTTGAGTCGGGAGCACTCCCAGTGGTACACGAGATTTCGTATGGCGGGTTGGTTGCTCGAAGTGGACCTCTCATGCCACAAGAGGTATTTCATCGCTACCACAGCGAGCACGAGATGCTTCGCTATTTGCGTCGACTCAGCGATAAAGATCTGGCCCTTGATCGGACGATCATCCCGCTCGGCTCGTGCACGATGAAGCTCAACGCCACAACCGAGATGGAACCAATTTCGTGGTCTGAGTTCGGAAATATTCACCCCTACGCCCCTGACGACCAGTTGGCTGGGTACGGGCAACTCGTTGCCGAGCTCGAACAGATGCTTGCCGAAATCACCGGCTATGACGCAGTAAGTCTTCAACCGAATGCGGGAAGCCAAGGGGAATTCGCTGGTCTCTTAGCGATTCGGGCGTATCACCGAAGTCGTGGTGACCTCGACCGTGATGTGTGCTTGATTCCGTCGAGTGCCCATGGAACGAATGCAGCGAGTGCAGTCATGGCAGGAATGCGAGTTGTTGTTGTGGCGTGCAATGAACGGGGCGATGTTGATGTGGAAGATCTCGATCGTCTCATTTCCGAGCACGGCGAGCGCGTTGCTGCGATCATGATCACCTACCCATCGACACATGGGGTGTTCGAGACCACCGTTACGGATATTTGTGAACGGTTACACGCAGTCGGTGGCCAGGTATACGTTGACGGAGCAAACCTCAACGCTCTCGTAGGGCTTGCTCAACCGGGCGTGTTTGGAGCAGACGTCAGCCATCTCAATTTGCACAAAACCTTCTGTATCCCCCATGGCGGAGGCGGCCCAGGTGTTGGGCCGGTTGCCGTTCGGTCACACCTTGCGGAATTCTTGCCGAGTGATCCGGTTGCGCCAACTGGCCTAGTTGGTCCCGTCAGCGCGGCTAGATATGGCTCGGCAGGCATCCTGCCGATCCCATGGGTATATGTCCGATTGATGGGCGCAGATGGCCTCAAACACGCGACGATGATGGCGATTCTCGCAGCCAACTATGTGGCAGCACGTTTGTCAGCGCACTTCCCGATTTTGTACACCGATAAGAACGGGTACGTCGCCCACGAATGCATTCTTGACATTCGCCCCCTAACGAAATCGACTGGTGTAACCGTGGATGACATTGCGAAGCGACTCATGGACCACGGAATTCATGCTCCAACGATGTCTTTCCCGGTTGCCGGGACGCTGATGGTTGAGCCAACAGAAAGCGAATCGCTGGCCGAGATCGATCGTTTTTGTGATGCAATGATTTCGATTCGTGGCGAAATCGATCGAGTTGCCGATGGTGAATGGTCGGTAGAGGAAAGCCCACTTCGGAATGCGCCGCATACTGCTGAGGAACTCATTGGTCCATGGGACCGGTCGTATTCGAGGGAATTGGGCGCCTATCCCCTAGCTGAACTTCGCCAGAGCAAGTATTTCGCGCCTGTTGGTCGGATCGATGCGGCCTCCGGCGACCGAAATTTGATTTGCACTTGTGAGCCGCTCGAGGTGTACGCCAGCCAGACCTGAACTAGCGTCTCGAATATGTCGACAACACATGACCGTACGGAGTTCATCTCCGAAGTTGTGAATCTACTTGCGGGACCCGTATCCGCAGGGATGAAGAAAGCTGGAGAGGCAAACCAGCGGCGAATGGAGCTGCAGGAACATCTCGAACAGATTGTCGAGGATGCGCGACGTGCAGGTGACGTAGCCAGACGAATGGTTGCGTTACTCGATGAGATTGAGCAACCGTTGCGAGAAGCCGTACCACAGTTTGCCCGAGCGGCTCAGATGCTTGGGCAGCTGCTTGACGAAGCTCCAGATGATCTGGCCGAGCAAATGAGGTCGACATGGTCATCGGTGAATGCGCTCGTTGATGGACTTGGTCCGTTGTTGATGCTTGCTCAAGGTGCTGCAGGTATGTTTGGCGGTTCGGGGATGAAAGCCTCACCTTCAACGGCTGCGAAACCGACAGCGGCCAAGAAAACCGGAACAGCGAAGACTCCTCCGGCGAAGAAGCCATCAAAGACGACGAAGAAGGCAGCCTCAGCGAAAGCAACTCCCGCGAAGAAATCAGTTGCAAAGAAGAGCGTGTCTGCAGGAACTAAGAAGGCTGCGTCATCGAAGAAAGCTGCAACAAAGAAGTAGGCAGCAGTCGGGTTCTGTCAGCTCTTACACAAACGGCATTGAGACAATCTTCCCCGGTACCGCTGAACCTCGAACATCGATGTCGACCGAATCACCGATCTTGAGTGCTGGTGGGACGAAGCCCATCGCAATGCCGTGTTGCAATACCGGTGAATAGTTGCCAGAGGTAACCACTCCGACGTCAATGCCGTCAGAAATAACTCGCGAGTCTGCTCGTGGCGGACGACGTCCCTCTGTCGAAATTCCTACAAGATGGCGCGTCACACCCGCGTCTTGCTCGGCGATGAGCGCCGCTCGACCAACGAATTCAGTGTCGAAGGCGACAACCCACGCAAGTCCCGCCTGGAGAGGAGAGATTTCTGCGCTGAGTTCATGGCCGTGCAGCGGCAACCCTGCTTCAAGTCGCAATGTATCTCGAGCACCAAGGCCGGCTGGAGTGGCACCAGCATCGGTAAGTGCAGCCCACAATGATGGAGCAGCAGCGCTCGCAATCGAAATTTCAATTCCTGCTTCGCCTGTGTAACCCGTTCCGGCAACAGTGCAAAGGTGGCCATTCCAAGTGAGGTCAGCGACACGGAACCGGGCGACATCACCGAAATCTGGACACACCTCGGCGGCAATCCGTCTTGCATCTGGTCCTTGAACGGCGATTACTGCACGTTCATTTGTGATGTCGTCGCCGCCGAGGGCGTCCCGAACTGACGCAGTGTTTGACGCGTTTGGCATAACGTCAATTGTCCCGTCGGGGTGCCACCAGATGATGATGTCGTCAAGTACGCCACCGGCCTCGTTGAGCAAGTGTGTGTACTGCGCTTGGCCCGGTTTGATCTTATGAAGGTTGTTGGTGAGGGTGTTGTGAACGCGCTCAGCTGCATCGCTATTGGTGAGTCGAACGGTTCCAAGATGCGACACGTCAAACATCGCACATGAATTTCGGCAAGCAAGATGCTCGCTAATGGTGCCCGAATACTCGAGCGGCATGTCCCATCCACCAAACGGCGCCAAGCGAGCCGAGGCCGCTATGTGCACCTCATGCAGAGGAGATGTGTTGTTACTCAGAGTGCGACTGCCTCAGGGTGCTCAAACCGAAGCGGGATGAGCTGGGCGTCAACATCGTTCTTCACGCCAGCAAGCGAGAGCACGTTGAGGACGCCTTGGCCCTGCTTGACCACATCGATGAGCTCGTCGCCTTGAGCGAGCACGACCGTCTGACCGCTGATCACAAGGTGTGCAGAAGCGATATCTGAACTGACGTGCTTACGCAGATAGTTAAACACTTCCCGCACGGATTCAAGCTTGATTCCTGCGTCGAGCAAGGTCTTGATAACGCGGAGCTCGAGGAGATCCTGGTAACTGTATCGACGGCGCGAACCGCTACCTGAAGCATCGGTGAGCGATGGCCTAATGAGATCGGTGCGAGCCCAGTAATCGAGTTGCCGATAGCTAATGCCAACGACTTCCGCTGTCTGGCGGCCGCTAAAACCCTCTTGTAATGACATATCCGACATTGCTCGCCTCTTTCTCATCACAACTTCAACTCACACGTACGTAACTACTTCGATGTGAAGCGCCCACGCTATAGAAGTCGCATTGAGATGTCAACGGCCGGGGCGCCGCTCAAGCGAGAAAGTCATCCGGGTTTACGCTCTCGAGAAAGTCTTGAAACTCATCCAGCAGTTCTTCATCTTCTTCTTCCGCCGATGCCGGTTCTTCCTGCCCAGCAGAATCGAGTACTTCGCCGGTTGCGAAGATTGGAGCATCCGTGCGGATTGCGAGAGCGCACGCGTCTGATGGGCGACATGACAACGAGGTACTCACCCCATCACTGTCGACCAGTGATAACTCTGCCATGAACACATGATCTCGAATCTCGGTGATAGTGACACGATCGACACGGTGGTCAAGCACTTCAATTACCGAACTCAACAAGTCGTGCGTCAACGGTCTCGGAGGGTGGATGCCCTGTAGAGCCGCATGAATAGAGGCTGCCTCTGGGCTTCCGATCAAAATGGGAAGTAGGCGGCCACTCCCCTCGATCTCTTTCAACATCATCATGGGAGTGTTTGCGGGAAGCTCGACCCGAACGCCAACAAGTTCCATCTGGTGCACGACTTGACCCTACAACAGCCCGTCAGACGGCCGCTCGTCCGGGCTACTCAAAGAGTTGTTGCAACCCAAAATTAAGAAGCGCTGAACGCAGTTTTGCACCGGCCTCTGCGATCTCATTCGCCTGATCTCGAGCTTTGACTCGAGTCGTGCTGTCGCGCTGACGCATTTGGTGCGCAAGTAACTGTTCGATCAGAGAAAGCTCACGTTCTGCGGTGGTTCTCCAGTTGCGAAGATGTCGTGCATCGATACCGTGCAGCAGGAGAATTCTTGCTGACCCTCCGATGGCGACTTCGTGTTCAGAGTAAAAGTTGTGTGGTTGACGACGAGGCGAGATGATGCCGTAGGACTCAAGTTCGGTGACTTCTTGTTCGGTGAGGCCGGTCATTGCCCGGAACTCGGAGCGATCTAGTTGAACTCCCGAGCCGATCGCAGTGACATTGCGGTCTGGGCGAGACGACGCTGCATGTAAAGGCGACGGTCGATGGGCGCGAGCCGAAGGATGTTGTTGCGTGTCTGCGGCCTCGGGCGTTGGAAGTGGTCGTTCGATTCCGAGGGGTCGTGAAATCTCTTTAGATGGATCGATCTCGCCAGAATCAATCCGGTCTTTAATCACTCTGAGCGGGAGGTAGTTCTCTCGCTGTTCGCTCAGAATGACTCGTAACAGTTCAACATCAAGGTCGTGAAATTTTCGATAACCCGACGTTGTTCGTTCAGGATTGATGAGTCCTTGACTCTCAAGAAATCTGATCTTCGAAATCGTGACCTCAGGGAACTCCTCAACAAGGAGCCCTAGTACCTCTCCAATTGAGAGGTAGTCAGACTCTGTCTCAGCCATCCGACCGCTCGAAGAACACCAAACGGAATTTGCCGATTTGGACTTCGTCGCCATGTCGCAACACGCTTGCCTCGATGCGCTGTTGGTTTACGTAGGTGCCGTTGAGTGACCCGGAGTCGAGCACTTCATATTCGGCGTCTCGGCGAACAATTGCGGCGTGACGCCGAGAAACCGTGATGTCGTCAAGCACGATTTCTGAATCTGGGTGGCGCCCGATACGTGTTGTCTCCGAGTCGAGGCTGTACCGCATTCCTGCGAGCCCCCCAGACCTCACAATGAGAACGCCTACACCGTGGGAGAGTTCTCCAATGTTCACAGAGATGTCGTCTCCTGAACCAGGAGCGTCTTGCAGCGGATCGACCGTCATCAAGGTGATGGTGCGGTCGTCGAGTACGTCAAGTGGATCTCCGCAACTCGAACAGAAGTTGCTCCCCGGAGGGTTCCGATGACCGCATTGATTACAGAACACATACGACATTGAGGTCACTCCCCTGTCAATTCGCGATATGCGTCTGCTGTGAGCAGTTGATCAATCATCGAGGGGTCGTCGACCCGGACTTCGATCATCCATCCTTCGCCGTACGGATCAGAGTTCAGTAGCGATGGGTCATCTTGTACGGCGGAGTTCACCCCGATCACAACGCCTGCGAGCGGAGTGTAAATCTCAGATACCGACTTAGTGCTTTCTACCTCACCGCACATTGCCCCACCATCGAAGCGGGCATCAACGTCTGGGAGGTCAACAAAGACCACGTCGCCAAGCGCGTCTTGGGCGTAATCGGTGATGCCGATGCGAACGGTGCCATCGTCATTTGAGGCGACCCATTCGTGGTCGGCCGAATACCTGAGGTGGCTGGGAATTTCCATAGAACTAACGGTAGCGGTTTTCGCGAACTCGGGGAACGGCTAGCCAGCGAATTTCAGGTCTGTCGTCGAGCATTTCGGACACCTTGAACCACGAGTGGTACGTAGGCGCCGGCGGTGTACACGCTGAGAACAATTCCTGGGACGCCTAGGATCCACGATGCAACCGTGAATGCTGAAGCAATAGGCATACCGCTCTCGCCCATGAGGAATCCTGGGAATGTGAACATCAAGAGGAATGCAGCGGTCTTGCCCCACCACGTAACATCGAATCGTTCCATTTTGAAGACAAATGTCGCTACCAGCATCATGGCAGCGACAAGGATCTCTCGAATGAGAACAATGAGAGCGAACCACAACGGTGCCGATCCATCGATGATAAGGGCAACAATTCCGACGAAAAACAGAAGCCTGTCGACGGTGGGGTCAAAGATCTTTCCAAATTCGCTGGTCTGATTCAGCCGGCGAGCAAGGAACCCGTCGACCCAATCAGTTGCGCCAATGCTCCCAAGCAGCCATGCAGCTGCGTGCTGATTATCGAGCCCAAAGAGCACCCAGAGGAAGACAGGGAGACAGAGCAGACGAATGAGCGTCACCGCATTCGGAATCGTAAAGAGACCATCGAACATGCTGACTTTTGTTGGATGCGTCGGGTTGGTACTCATGGTGATTCGAGATTCTGAGGGAGCGATCAGGTAATACCGATGTTAGGTGAAGGCACGATGCTTTGAGTATCTCTCGTCACCTTCGTTACGGTCGCCCTAAGCGTTCTATGGTGTCGGGATGCCAACAATCTTCACTCGTATTATCGATGGCGATATCCCCGGGACCTTCATCTGGCGTGATGACAAGTGCGTCGGATTTATGTCGATCAATCCAATGTCATTTGGGCATGCACTCGTGGTTCCAATTCCCGAGGTCGACCACTGGGTCGACCTTGAACCCGACCTTGCCCAGCATCTGTTTGATGTTGCCCATCGCATCTCGAAGGCTCAGCAAGCGGCGTTCAGTCCGGAGAGAATTGGACTCATCATTGCGGGATACGAAGTCCCCCACACCCACATCCACGTGTTGCCCACGAATCAAATGTCTGATCTCTCGTTTTCGAACGCGGCGGCGTCTGTCGATCGAGACGAGCTGGAGCGGGCGGCAGACGCCATCCATCAGCAACTTGTTGCCCAAGGCGAAAAGACTGGAGTTACGCGATGAACCACGGATTTGACCCCGCTCGGCTCACCCGTATTGACTCGCATTTTCAGCGTTATGTCGACGACGGTCGACTGGCGGGTTGGCAGGTGATGGTCGCGCGACATGGAGAGCTTGCTCACCATTCGACCTACGGCGTTCGTGATCTCGATAGCGGCGCCCAATTTTCAGATGACACGGTCGTCCGCCTCTATTCCATGACGAAGCCATTGACCACGATTGCCGCGATGCAACTGGTTGAGGAAGGGGTCATTCAGCTGAAGGATCCTGTCTCAAAGTTCATTCCCTCATTCGCCAGCACTCAGGTGTACCGCTCGGGCTCAATCCAGAAGCCAATGACCGAGCCGCAGACGCTCCCGATGCTGGTGTGGCACCTCATGACCCATATGTCGGGGTTGACCTATGGATTCCACAACACCCACCCGGTCGACGCAATGTATCGAAATCACGGATTTGAATGGGGGCAGCCAGAAGACCTTGATCTCGCTGCCTGTTGTGACAAATGGGCGGAACTTCCCCTGGTGTTTCAACCCGGCACCGAATGGAACTATGGCGTGTCAACTGACGTCCTCGGTCGAGTGGTTGAGGTGGCATCGGGTATGAACCTTGAGCAGTATTTCCAGGAGCGCATCCTTGGTCCTCTTGGAATGGTGGATACGAGTTTCTACATCGACGATGACGATCGAACATCACGACTGGCTGAGTTGTACATTCCCCACCCTGAAACAGGCTCGGCATTCAAAGCCCCTGAGTTTCTGCATCGGCCAAATCGGCCGAAGATGTTGTCGGGTGGAGGAGGTCTGTATGGCACCGCTGCGGATTATCTCCGCTTTTGCCAGATGATCTTGAATGGCGGAGTGCTTGATGGTGAGAGAGTTATCGGTCGGCACACTCTGGAATACATGGGGAAGAACCATCTCCCTGGAAATGTGGATCTCGAGGCGATCGGGCGGCCACTGTTTGCAGAGTCAGCATTCGTCGGCGTCGGGTTTGGACTCGGATTTTCTGTCGTTATTGATGCAGCAGAGAGCAAGGTTCCAAGTACCAATGGCGAAATGGCATGGGGAGGCGCAGCAAGCACCGCGTTCTGGGTTGACCCCGCCGAGGACATCGCGGTGGTGTTTCTCACACAACTGATGCCTTCGAGCACACATCCAATACGCCCCGAACTGAAGCAGTTGGTGTACCAGGCGCTCGTCTGAGGACAACCCGGCGTCTTTAAAACAACGTCGACGGTGTGTCGTCGACCTCGTCGAGGAGATGTTCTCCCTCGTTGCGAGCATTGTTGACGTCTGTGCTGACAACGCGCTCCTGCAGGACATGATCTGCGCAGGGACGAAGCAGTTCAGAGAGTTCGGCTTCGGCATCTTGCTTGCTGGCAGTGAGCCAGTGTTCGATGTCGTCTGTTTCGAGGATCACTGGCATCCGATGGTGAATCGGTTTCATGGTCGTGTTCGCTGAAGTAGTTAACAGGCACACGGTCGATCGCTGGTCTGACCTATCGAGCGGGTTCTGCCACTGTGAGGAGATCCCCGCCATAAGCATCGGCTCGCCGTCTCGCCGAGAGAAATAATGAGGCTCTTTCAACGGCCTGCCAGATGATCCGCGAGGTCCATCTTTGCGGGCAGGCGACCACTCATAAAACCCTTCGACCGGAACGATGACTCGTGAGGATCGGATCGCCGACCTGAAAGATGGCTTCTCCCACACGGTTTCAGAACGGGCGTTTGAAAGTTTCTGGCCAATCGATGGGTCTTTTGCCCACGACGGGATTAATCCCCAATCTGAAGATGCCAAGACCCGTTGCTCGTTGTCTTCGTTGAGCACGGTGATGCTCGCAGATGGCGCGATGTTGAATCTGGCAGGTGGAAAACTGCCCATGTCGTCGACAACGGCGTCAAGAAATAAGGCGAGCTCGTGTGGTGGTCGAGCTTGCACAAACCTGCCGCACATGCGTTACGGCCAGCCTGCCCCTGGAACAGAGACTTCTGCAGTTTCGATTCGACCGGTCGTCGTTCCATCGACACGAGAGGGGTGAGTGCCTTTTGAGGTGAGCACAAACAAGGTGGTGCCGTCAGCGCCTCCGAGCATGCAGGCAACAGCGGACTGCTCCGTGGAGACTTCATCGACTACTTCCCCACCCTCACGCACTCGAACCACTTTTTTGTGAACAGGGTCAGCGAACCAGATTGCGCCCTCGGCGTCTAGGCAGCATCCATCGGGAATGAGTTCGCCCAGATCGGCCCACAGCCGATGATCCACCGCCATGCCGTCATCATCAATGCGATATGCCGAGTACCGCCGCCCATAGGACTCACCAACGATGAGCGTTGAACCATCTGGGGTGATGACAGCGCCGTTCGGGAACATCAATTCCTTGTTACCGGTTCGAACGACGCCATCAGGACTCACAACGACGAGATGGGCTGCCTGTGGTTCAACCGGTGGATCAGCATGTAAGTCAAAGCCAAAAATCGAGACATAGGCAGTGCCATCTGGCCCGACCACCATGTCGTTGCAATCGTGTTCTGACACATCCGAGAGGTCCGCGTGCACCGTTGTCAAGGAGCCGTCGTAGCGCAAGATTTTGTGATCACTCATCGATACAACGAGAAGGTCGCCATTCGGCAACCATCCGAGCCCTGAAGGTCGAGCCTCAACCGTGAGCACTCGCTCTTCGGTGCCGTCGGCATCCAGGGTGAATACTCCGTGGCGGAAGAAGTCGCTGAACCACAACTTTCCGTCGTGCCACCGGGGGCCCTCTCCGAATTCAAGCCCTGTATGAATGATGGTGGTTGTCTTCATCTTTTGTCCTTGTCTGTCAACTATTTTGGTGTGTCGCCAGCCAGTGTGATTCGCATCATCTCACGGCGGTGACCGAAATAGTCATCGATTGCGTAATGCTGGACACAACGGTTGTCCCACATGGTGAGGGTGCCTTGTTGCCATCGAACACGGCATGTGAAATCAATTCTCCGACAATGGGAAAATAGAAAGTCGAGAATTGGCTTTGCCTCGGCGTCGTGAAGCCCAGCGATCCCGACCGTGTAGACCTCGTTGACGAACAGTGATTTTCTTCCAGTGTCAGGATGGGTCCTTACAAGAGGGTGAATTCGTGTTTCTAGAGCAGTCTCATCGCCAATGATTTCCATTGAGCGTCGATCATCGCGCTGTCCAAACGTTCCCTTCGGTCCGTATGAGCGTCGTGCTGAATGCACGCCTTGTAGATCGGCAAGGAGTTGCTTCATTCCATCTGAAAGGGCGTCATAGGCCTTCTCTTGCTGAATAAATGCAGTGTCGCCACCTGCCGGAGGAATATCGATGCCGTAGAGCAGAGTCGCGCTCGGAGGTTGGGCTTGAAAACTCCAATCACTGTGCCAACCACTTCCAAAGAGTGGACCTGCTTCGTCGGCCTCACGAAGCAGTCGAAGCACATTTGGGTGTCCGTCGACTGGGGTGATGTACGGAGTGTCCCCAAACGAACCCAACTGAAGTGCAAACGCCTCAAACGTGTCGATTGTGAGGGCCTGGTCTCGAATAGCGAGAACGGAATACTCCCCAAAGGCGGAGCGTAAGTCATTGAGTTCGGCCTCGCTGAGCGGACGAGAGATATCAATGTCTGTGACGTCTGCACCGAACTTGCCAGTCAAGGGTGTTACTCGCATGACTGAACGGTAGTCCACGAGTCGCGAGCGATGTTCGTCGGGAAGAACTAACGATGCGCCAGGCGAATAGAGTGCCGACATGGAGCTTCTCCTGATTCGGCACGCCCTCCCAATTCGCCGCGAAGTGACAGAAGGGGCCGCGGATCCCCCGTTATCAGCCGACGGCCAACGTCAGGCCCAGTTGCTTGCTGAGTACCTTGGCACTGAACAGATTGATGCTGTCTATGCGAGCCCATTGCTTCGAGCAGTCCAGACTGCGGAGCCGCTTTGTCGTCAGATTGGTGCAGAAATGGCGTTGGATGCAGGAGTTGCCGAATTCGACCAGCATTCCTCTGAATACATTCCAGTTGAGGAATTGAAAGCGTCAGGTGATCCTCGTTTGAATGAATTTCTTCTCGGAGAGGGCGACGAATTCGACGATCGGGACGAGTTCCGCGAGCGGGTATTCTCCTCGATTACACGCATCATTTCTCAACATGGTGGTGAGCGAGTAGCAGTTGTGTGTCACGGCGGCGTAATAAATAGCTACGCCGGAGATGTCCTTGGTCTCGATGTTGAAGGGCCAGGGTTCTTCTACCCCAACTACACCTCGATCACGCGAATCGCAGCATCCCGTTCGGGTGTGCGATCGATCGTGACGCTGAATGAAACATCACATCTACGCAACACTGGGCTTCCAATGGGGCTGTTTCAACACGGTTGAGTTGTATTAACGAGCCAACACGGCGAAATGGTCGGGCTGGCGAGATTCGAACTCGCGACCTCTTGTCCCCCAGACAAGCGCGCTAACCAAGCTGCGCCACAGCCCGTACCTGTGCCTCGGATGTTAACGGTTGTCGGAGCTGTTCAGACGAAGAGATCAACGATTCGCCAACTGAGGTACGCAATCAAGGCAACGACGAGCAGTTTGAAGTGCCAAGGTGTCTTCTCATCATCAGTTACTGACGACACTTCTTCGAGGACCCGTCCACAACTTGGGCAGCTACCTTCAGCGGTCATCGCGGTCGGAGCGAAATACCGCGCGCATTCTTCACACCACGGCATGTCAGCCCTGCTTTTTACGAATGCGAAGTTTGATTGGCGTTGACCCGAACCCGAACTCTTCTCGGATTTTTCGCTCGAGGTAGCGCACATGGTGGTGCGGAAGCTCGCGATTTACGAACAAGGTAAAGGTGGGTGGATCCGTAGCACCTTGGACGGCATACATCACTTTCGCTCCCCCACCTGCAGGTTGAGCCTGTTGGGCAGCTGCGATGACACGGTTCACATCCTTGGTGGGGACGCGCCGGTGATATTGCTCTACAGCCTCGGTGAGCAGCGGTCGCAACTTGTGCACTCCTTTGCCCGTGAGCGCCGAAATCGGCAGCACGGGTGAATCGCCCAGGAATGCGAGGCGGCGTCCCACCTCGACACGACGTGTAGCCCGTTCATCCGCGTCGTCAATGAGTTCCCATTTGTTCAACAAGACGACGATCGGGCATCCGGCAGCATCGACACGTTCGGCGAGTCGTTGATCTTGGGCTGTCACTCCCTCGGTGCCATCGATGACGAGGAGGGCAATGTCAGCTTCATCGATGGCTCGCAAGGCCCTCACCATTGAGTAGTACTCAGCGCTGTCGTCAACTTTTGCACGGCGTCGCATTCCGGCCGTGTCGACAAACACGATTGGTCCATCTTCGGTTTCGACCAACGTGTCGATTGCGTCACGTGTCGTGCCCGACATGTCGT
>JAYNVD010000085.1:0-2684 GCA_038100275.1 Ilumatobacteraceae bacterium | reverse complement strand
GCGGGCCCTGCCGAGCCAATGCATTGATGAAGCATCTTTTTATTGAGTTCTTCTGCTCCCGCCAATTGCACTGCAGTCGAATGCTGAACCGTCAGGTCGACAGCAAGCGGTTGCAAGACAAACAGCGTGATTTCTGCAATGAAGAGATTTGGGAACACCATGACGTGCGGAGCCCCGTCAACCATGATCTTGCGAGCTTGATCATCGCCGTACGCCGAGCGCATCGCTGCGGCATATTTGGGGACTCGCTCTTCGGATGACCCGAACCAAAACATTGGCTCATCGATTTTCCGAAACTCGGGGCGAAGGTCATTTTCACTATGGCCCCCTCCAAAATCGCGGGTCACCGCAGAGGAGTGCTCGCCATATAAGTCACCGATACGACTGTCACCCACGCTGAAGATCGAGCCGTGAACGAATTGTGGGTGGTAACCGTCGGTCTCGTTCTCAACGATGAACTTCCAGTTGGCATGAGCGCGGTGCTGTAACCATCCCGCACGAAGATCTAGTTTTCCCTCGGGCGACAAGTTGACGAGTCGCGTCATTCCTTCGGCCGCATCGCCAAGGTGCTCCAGCAGTGACGGCCCATCATTTGCGAGACTTGCGAACACAAAGCCTTCATGACTGTCGGCGCGGGCAACATGTGGAAGCGGTAGGTCATCCAGCTGATGACGCCCGCCATATCCCTCCGGGTGGGGATACCCGAGCAAGGTTCCATCGAGCCCAAAGTTCCAACCATGAAACGGACAGCGAAATGAATTGGCCGTACCGCTGTTCGTCATGCAGACAGAATTTCCGCGATGGCTGCACCGGTTGTGAAGGATGTGTACGTCACCATCGCCCGCACGAGTCATGATGACCGACTGCGGGCCGATCGACTTCAGCACGAACATCCCGACCTCAGGCACTTCACTTTCGTGCCCCACGTACACCCAGCCGCTGTACCAGATGCGTTCGAGCTCCTCAGCAAAGAGAGACTGAGACGTGTAGAGCGAGCCGTGAACCCGTGTTCGTTCGATCAGATCGTTAACAGAGGTCATTGATGAGGACGATGCGCTCACGCTGTGGTCAGCAGGACATGCCGGCGTCGATGACAATCTCGCTACCGGTCATGTAATCCGAGTCGTCACTAGCCAAGAACAACACACCGTTTGCAATATCGGTTGGCTGCCCGAGAACCCCGGTCGGAACCGATGCCTGCGCGACCGCCGCAACGTCGATTGATGCGTTCTCAGCACGCAACAGCGCAGCGCCGACCGTGTCCCAAATTGGGGTCTCGATGATTCCGGGATGCACCGAATTCACTCGAACATTCCATCGCTCGCGAGCGCATTCGAGCGCGACACCCTTCGTGAGCAGCCGAACGGCACCTTTCGTCGCGTTGTACCCAGCAAGGCGGGGTGAACCGCGAAGCCCAGCGACCGACGACATATTGATGATGGATCCACCACCGGTATCTCGCATACCAGGAATGCAATGTTTCATTCCGAGGAACACACCGTCGACATTGATTGCCATTTGTCGGTGCCAATCAGACAACTCAAAGTCGAGGATGCTTCCGCCAATACCAATGCCGGCATTGTTGACGAGCACATCTATTCGGCCGTGAGCCTCCAGTACCGACGCAGCGACCGCCTTCCATTCGTCTTCAGAAGTCACGTCATGGTGAAGGTATGAGGCTGATCCGCCAGCTGCTTCGATTTCAGCGACGACAGCTGCGCCCGCCTCGTCTTGAATATCGGTCACGACGACCGTTGAACCCTCGGCTGCGAGCAGTATCGAACACGCACGCCCGATACCCGAAGCACCCCCGGTCACGATCGAAACCTTGCCTGCTACACGTCCTGCCATTGTTGTTCCCCCTCAGTGCGGTGTGAACTGAACGGTAATCGGAGGCGTGAACCGACACGGAGTCGGATTGACGGCTCATGGCTCACGCCATTCGTTCAGCAGCCCATTCTCGAAGCACTGGCTTTTGCACCTTGTTCGATGGGGTGAGCGGCAAGTTGTCGACAAACCAGACGTGTCGAGGAACCTTGTAGTTCGCCATTTCTTCACGACACCACGCGATGACGGCATCTTCGTCGATCGTGCTGCCGGGTGCCCGAACGATGAATGCTGCTCCTACCTCGCCGAGTCGCGCTTCGGGAACGCCGATTACTGCAGCGATACCGATCTCTGGATGCTCCACCATCATTCGTTCGATCTCGGCGGGATACGCATTGAAGCCACCGACGATGTACATGTCTTTAATACGATCAGTGATGTCGATGTATCCGAGGTCATTCATCACCACGACGTCACCGGTATGCAACCAGTCGTCATCATCCGTTGCCTTGGTGATGCCACCATCACCGAGTAGATACCCAGGAGTTACTTGGTAGCCGCGAACGAGCAACTCGCCGGGCTGGCCACGGGGCACATCGTTGCCCTCCTCATCGATGATGCGAACCTCGACATCATCGATGATGCATCCAGATGTGTTCGACACGAGTTCATCAGGATCGCCCTTCAGCGTGTACGCAACGATGCCTGACGTCTCCGTCATTCCATATGCAGTCGAGATGTCCTTGAAGCCGAGTCTTGTCCGCATCGCCTCGATCATCTCGACTGGAATTGACGCTGCGCCTGTAATGCAACCTCTGAGCGATGAGAGGTCATATTTTTCGAGGTCTGCATGATTG
>JAYNVD010000007.1:58272-64098 GCA_038100275.1 Ilumatobacteraceae bacterium | reverse complement strand
TGGTTGTGGTTGTCGTAGGTGGAGCCGTCGTTGTCGTTGTTGCAACCGTTGTCGTCGTTGTCGTTGTTGCAACCGTTGTCGTCGTTGGAACCGTGGTCGTTGAAGTCGTCGACGGCCCGGATGCGATGGGCGATACCGCTTGGGGATTTGTTGTTGCTGGCACGATCGTCGAGGTAGTGGTGCTCGAGGTCGTAGTTGAGTCAGCAGTTGTCGACGTAGCAGGCGCTGGAACCGAATCAGATGGACCACTCGAATCGTCCACGACCTCAGGGGTGGTTGGCGGAACCTGCCCATCATCCGCAACTTCATTGGGAGCCGATGTCACTGAGACAAGCTCTCCGGTTGATGAACTTCCATTGACCAAAATGAAGCCTCCGAGAACGATGAGTCCACCGGCAGCTGCTCCCATCATCCACAAGGCAGCGCGACGACCGAGGCGACCGGTCGCCTGTAGCAGAGGGAAGCCGGTTGACGGATCCGCGGCGCCGAAGTTGGGCTGAGATCCCGTCTTGCTGCCAGAAGTTGAAGATTGCGCTGACACGTTGGTCGAAGAGGTCGACGAAGAGCCATCTCCGCCCATTCCACTCGAGGCATCTGGGTGAAGCAGGGCAACCCGCTCGAGGATCGATGCACGAAGTCCGATTGGCGCAGCGAATGCTGGTGCTGCACCAACGAGAGCCAGCGGGGCAAACCGTCGGCGAGAACGCTCGCAGATATTGCATGCATCAATATGTCGCGACACACGCTTTCGAAGCAACACCGTGAAGTCGCCTGACCACCCTTTCAAAATGCTGTCGAGTTCTTCGCAGTCTTTTCTGCCACGACGAGCGACACAGTATGCGCCAAGGCTGCGTTCGGTTCGCTCGCGCATGCGATGAACGAGGCCGTAGCTCTGCTGAGCCGAAACTCCGAGCGCGTCCGCAAGATCGTCGCCGGTCAGCCCTTGACGGACACTGAGTTCGAGCACCAGTTGGTCGCGAGCATCAAGTCCAGCTGCTGCGCCGCGTACGAGTTCGGCGAGTTCGGCACCGTCGATTGCGTCATCGACAGATTCTGAAGAAGAGGGGGTTGAAGGGAGCATCGCGTCATGCTCGGGTGCTGAGAAGTCGGTAAGCGATTGGCGCGAGCGTCGTCGAGAACGCCGGTACACCTCGTTGCGAAGGATGGCGAAGAGCCAGGGCTTCAGTCGCGATGGGTCTCGAAGCTGGCTGAGCCGTTCGGCTGCGAGCACGAAGACGTCCTGCACCATGTCGGAGGCGTCGTCGCGGCTGTTCGTCATCGCTGTTGCAGTGTCGAATAACGACTGCCCGTAACGGTCGTAGATCGAACCGAGTGCTGACCTGTCGCCGGCAAGGTACGACGACACTAACTGTGCGTCGATTCCTCCGTCGCTCGTCGTCATCGGTTCGTCCATAGGTAGATCTCTCAGGTTGGTCCTTCATAGTCACTTGTCCAGAGCATGAAGAACGCAGAATCTTTCAGAAAGTCGTCAACATTCTTGCCGAAATCTTGGGTCAGATGCCGCAAATTTTGCGAGCCATGGCAGGCTGGGCTGATGCGGGCCCTCATCCAGCGAGTCGAAGAGGCTTCAGTCGACGTCGTCTCAGGTGGCGAAAGAGAACAAGTGGGCAGCATCGACAAAGGGCTTTGTGTGTTGGTTGGAGTGACACACGACGACACAACAGTTGACGCCGAGCGTGTCGCCGATCGAATTGCTCATTTGCGAATCTTCGATGACGAAGACGGCGTGATGAACTTGTCGGCATCGGACATCGGGGCCGAAATTCTTGTTGTCTCGCAATTCACTCTCTACGGCAACACTTCGAAAGGCCGTCGCCCGAGTTGGATTGCTGCCGCACGACCAGAGGCTGCTGAACCCATTATTGAGCACCTTGTTGCCGAGCTTCGAGAGCGCGGGTTCCGGGTCGAAACGGGTCGGTTTAGGACCGAGATGAAAGTGTCTCTGGTGAACGACGGCCCAGTAACGGTGACCGTCGAGACCTCGCCAAAGGAATAATCACCAGCCCAAGGGCGAGTGCTGCAAATGGTGCATCCCCAATTTGGGTGTAGACGGTCGACCCTGTTCGCCGCATTGGAGTTGAGAACAGGACCGTTTGTTCGCTGATTGCACTTCGCTCGAGCACCTTGCCGGAGGGGTCGACCGTTGCGGTAAACCCTGTGGGAGCAACTTGAATAACCCAACGTCCCGTTTCAACGGCCCGCAGTTTGCTTGAGGCGACTTGCTGGCTTTGAACAATCGTCCAGGTGTAGCTCGCACCATTCGTCGGGTTCACGATGAACTCACCACCTGAACGCACGGCATCTCGAGCCCGTGAACCGAAGAACACTTCCCACGAGATCACGACGCCGAGCGTTGCGACCTGAGGAACATCAACCACAGCTGGGCCGCGGCCAGAGATCGCGTCCTTCGGTATCAAACCAACAGGAGCACCCAATGATTCAAGAACAGAACGAAACGGGATGTACTCGCCGAACGGCACTTTGATCACCTTGACGTATCGATCAACAACGGATCCGTCGGGCATCACGACATATTGAGCATTTACGAAGTTCCCGGTGTCGACGTCATAGACAAACTCGGCATCTTCTGTCACGCCAACGACAAACGGAACCTGTAGCCGGGATGCCTCGGCGCGCACGAGATCGGCAACTGAACTCTCACCGAATGACTGCCGGTTGACATCGATTGCGTTTTCAGGCCATAACACCATGTCGACAGAGTCACTGTCGTCGACCAGCTGGCTCGCAACAAGATGTGCGTTAGTCACATCGATAGAAGGCACCTCGAGGGCACTCGTCCCCTGACGACCGCCTCCTTGCACAGCAGCAACCGAAACCGGCGCAACATCATTTCCCGATGGCGCCACGGCGGCGAGTGCAAGAACTGCGATAACGGCACCTGCGCTCAATGCCCAGCGACGACGGGTGTCTGATGATTGCCGCCACCCTCGGGCGTTTTCACTAAGTAGCGCACCCATCGAGAGAACGGTGATTGTGAGCAATGGCACACCACCAAGACGAGCAAGCGGAAGGAGCGGTCCTCCTGCTTGGCCGATACCGAGCGTCGCAAGTGGGATTCCACCGAACGGCACGACCATGCGGATCATTTCGACAAGTGAATGGGCTCCAACTTTGGCGACGCTCGATCGCCCTGCGACGACTGCGGCGCATGCGTGAAGCGCAGCGAAAAACACAACGGCAATTACGTACCCGGGGGCAGTGAGGAAGTACATCCATGCCGTCGTCGGACCGAACCACGCAATCCCGAAGAGCAACCCGAGAACGAATCGCTCACGCCAACGATCAGCCGATTGTGAGAAAAAAAGTGCTGCGCCGAGAATTGCTCCTGGCCAAAAACCCCAAGGTGGCATCGATGCAGCGACGAGCAACCCTGCCAGCAGTGAGCGGAAACGTGGTCTCAACTTCGTCATTGAGCGAGTTTTGCGAACACGGCATAACGCTGAGCGGTGGAACCCGGCGGGTGGCAGGCGAACAGTGTTGCGGTGAACTCGGGAGTCTGATCGATAATCCAGAGATCGGTCGGGTCAATCACTTCAGCGGCAGTAACGACATACGTGAACACTTCACCTTCGGTGGTTTCGAAGATGATTTCGTCACCAGCCACGAGTTCGTTGATGCGGAGGAATACTTGGTGCTTACTCACTCTATGCCCGGCGATGACGACGTTGCCTTGAGAGCCTGGCATTGCGGTACCTGGCCAGTGTCCAGGCCCAAGGTCAAGAGTTGTTAGGCGAATTCCTTCGTAGAGGCCCATCTCGACATCGATTGCGGGAATCGAAATCGTTCCAAGTTCGATGACCGGTTCGGCGGCTTTGGTGTCTGCCGGTGGTGCGATAGGTGTGGGAAGTGTCGTGGTCGTTGTCGTTGTCGTGGTTGACGTCGTTGTTGAGGTCGTGGTCGAGGTGGTGCTTGTCGTTGTCGACGATGTCACCGAGGTCGTTGACGTCGGCGCGGCAACATCGTCATTGTTGCCTTGCGAACATGCCCCAGCAAGCAGGGTGGTGCCGATACAGAGTGCGCCAATGCTGAGCGCGAAACGACGAGACATCTTGATCAGTCTGCCAGTGCTAGGAGCAACTCGTCGGCTGATCGGACACCATCGGCGATACAGGCGGGTATGCCGATGCCACGGTATGACGATCCGGCAAGTTGAAGGGTGGTAGGAAGTGCCCGTTCAATCTCAGCGATTCGATGGGCATGGTGGGGTCGGTACTGGGTGAACGCATCGGTCCATCGTGAGACTCGGGCACCTGAGCGCTCAATTGAAATGTTGAGATGTTCACTGGTCTCGCCAACCGCGTGATCGATGAGAGCGGCATCATCAAGGTGGTCAATCGGTAATCCATCCCGACCGAGCGAGATTCTCAGAATCTGAGATCCGTCTTGTTGAGAGAGATGAGCCCACTTCTGAGACGCAAACGACACAGCCGTGACCAACCGCTGTTCTGACTTGGGAACGAGGTATCCCGAACGAGCATGTAGACGATCGGGCCAGTTGGCAGCGTTGACGCGCGCAGTCACGATTGCGACGTCGGAGGTGTCAAATGAATGCAGCTCGCTTGCGACCTCGCCATCGAGTAGGGGAGCGGCATGGTGGGCGGGAGTCGCCAGAATGACACCGTCAGCTTCGAGTCCGTTGATCACCCAACCGCTAGGGGTTTGCTCGAGTGATTCGCAGTATGCCCCGCTAACAACTTGTACCCTGCCGGCGCCACGATCGATTGAGTTTGAAATCGTCGAAGTGATGAGTTGCTCCATGCCGAGGGGCGGTGCTCCAAAGATTGGCCCCGAATTGGCTGGGGCTGAAGATCGCATTCGACGGCCGGCAAGCAAGGCGCTTCGACCCGCTTGCGAGAGCCCATGCAATTGCGGTACTGCGGCGAGGCTGAAATTGTCGGTGTCCGCTCCATAAATGGAACCAACCAGAGCGTCGACGAGGCGGTCGTGCACGTGGTGACCAAATCGGCTTCGTGTCCACCTGCCGATCGAGTCGTGGCCAACGTCACTTCGCGGTCGAATGAGGTCAATCGCTGCTCTAGCAAGGCCAACAGGAGGGATCAATCCCGATCTCGCGATCGACAGCAGCGATGTGGGTACTCCGAGCGCAAGATCTGAAGGAATCGGGTATAGCTTCCCAGCCCAAATTGCTGCGGAAGCAGTGGTTGGCGAGACGAGGTTCTCCCCGAGGCCAACCGCCGATGCAAGTCGAACAGCGTGGGGAGTCCTGAGAAGAAATGCATCGGCTCCCTCATCGACTTGCGTGTCGCCAAACGAAGAGGTCTTAATTTTCCCGCCCAGCCTCGAATCGGATTCGAGCAGAACGATCTCTGTGTCTAGCCCGTCGGTGAGTTCAGTCAGGTGATGCACAGCCGCTACTCCCGTGATGCCGCCACCGACGACAACGATTCGTGAGGGAGCAGTCACGGTGGTTACCCGGCAGCGATCACGCGGTGGGCCAGGGCCTTCAGCACTTCACTGTCATCATTTACGCAGGCGGTGCGATCGAAGGCAAGCCCAGCGCCCTCGGCGCGCGCTCGTGCTTCGATGTCGAGGTCGTACAACACCTCAAGGTGGTCGGCAACGAAACCCACTGCACTCACGATGACTCCGGAGTGCTCACCGCGAGCGCCGAGGTCATCGATGACGTCAAGGATGTCGGGGCCGATCCATGGCTCTGGCGTACGGCCTGCGCTTTGCCACCCAATCGACCAGCCGTGTCCCTCGTCGAGTCCAACGATCTTCGCAACCGCTTCTGCGGTCGAGCGCAGTTCATCTGGGTAAGGG
>JAYNVD010000007.1:8238-58262 GCA_038100275.1 Ilumatobacteraceae bacterium | reverse complement strand
CATGCGGAGTACCGTCCATTTTCTCGAGTCGGTGAGCAAGGTCGCGAGCAATGAACTCGACAAACGCTGGTTCGGTTGCCCAACTCTCGACACCTGAAACAGAAATACCGTGAGGTTCGCCAGCGGTGCGAGTTCGGTCGAGGTACTGACCGATCGAATACGACGAATAATGAGGAGCGAGCACGAGGCCGGTGATCTTTGAGACGCCCTCCTGAGCAAGTTTTTCGACCGACGCTTCGATTTTCGGATCAGCATGCTTGAGGCCGAGCTCGACACGGAATCCACCTGGGTCAAGTACGTCGAGTTGGTGCTGAAGTTGCTGTTGCTGGCGTTCGGTGAGCGCTGCGAGTGGTGAGAGTCCGCCAATGGCCTCGTAGCGGGCGACGAGGTCAGCGAGTGCTTCGGGGGTGGGCGGGCGTCCGCGCCGGATATCGGTGTAGTACGGCTCAATCTCATCGCGGTGACGGGGAGTTCCGTACGCCATCAGCATGACTGCAGTGTGCGGATGAGTAGATGATGAGTTCATGACGGCGGGTTCTCCGTTGCGGTCTGTTCATGGATGAAAGCCACAATTTCTGTGAGAACACCTGGGTCGGTATCTGGTTGAACTCCGTGTCCAAGATTGAAGATGTGGCCGGGATGTCCACCATTGTCGCTGAGCACTTTCGCTGCACCATCGAGCGCGATATTTGCTCCGGCAAGTACGAGAGCGGGGTCGAGGTTGCCCTGCACAATGAGATCTGACCCCATCCGGGTGCGGGCCGATGAGATCGGCGTACGCCAGTCGAGTCCGAGGACCTGAGGCCCGGCGGCGTGCATCGACTCAAGAAGGTGATCGCAACCAATGCCGAAGTGAATTCCCGGTGCGTCGGCATACCGTTCGTTGAGGGTCGAAAACACGCGAGTCGAGTGTGGGGCAACAAAGGATTCGTAGTCGCGCACTGACAGTGCACCTGCCCACGAGTCGAAAAGCTGGAATGCCTGTGCTCCGTGCGAGAGTTGAGCGGAGATGAACTCAATTGCGTAGTCGGTGAGCCGCTCCATCAGGTCATGCCACAGATCTGGGTCTGTGTGCATCAGTGCCTTCGTGTGCTGATACGTGCGGCTTGGTGCACCTTCAATGAGGTAGCTCGCAACTGTGAATGGCGCGCCTGCGAACGCGAGCAGTGGGACCGATGTCGGCAGTTCCTTTACGAGAATGTCAACTGTTTCTGTCACATGACTGATCTCGTCAGCGGTGAGCGGTGGTAGCCGGCGGAGGTCGTCTTTTGAGCGAAATGGATGATCAGCAACAGGCCCTGTTCCTGGGGTGACGTCAATGCCGAATCCGGCGGCGTGCACCGGCACAACGATGTCACTGAACAGAACTGCCGCATCGACACTGTGTCGGCGCACCGGTTGCAATGTGATCTCGGCAGCAAGTTCGGGTTGGGCGATTGCATCAAGAATTGAGCCGTTTCCACGGATTTCTCGGTACTCGGGGAGGCTGCGACCGGCTTGTCGCATAAACCACACCGGAGTGTGCTGTGGACGGCGTCCAGAACTTGCGTCGATGAAGGGGGAATTGGTCATAAAAGCATCGCCAATCGGCACTGATGAAGATATCTGGACGGGTACACTTCTTGGACTCCAAAACCGAGTTCGCCCCCCGATCTTGGTGCAGGACTCCGAGAACGATGACCCAGTTACACCCAGAGATTGCCGACGAGCAAAACTTTGTCAATCACGCCTACGACTGCTTAGAGAGCAGCCGTACGGCAGCTTGGCGGATGCGTGACATGCACGAAGCCGACCTAGGCGGTACGTTCCAGGCCCGATTCGAACGCAACGCGGTTGACGGGGCGTTGGTGAAACGCCTTGTTGAACTTGACCTCGGCGATGCGGCACTTGTATTCGGCCGAATTGACCGTGACGATCCTGAGATCGAAGGAACCGAAGCCTTCCACATCGGTCGTCTTGCGGTGTCAGATGAAGATCGTGAGCCTGTCGTCATCGATTGGCGGGCACCTGTCGCTGAGCCGTTTTACAGAGCAACAGGTCGCGACCCGATGGGGCTCGTTCGACGTCGACATTTCGTGGTCGAGGGTCGCTCGGTCTTGGGTCTCGAAGACGAACTATTTGGTGAGGGTCATATCGGCATTGGTGATGATGGCCTGACGTCCTCACAGAGTGAATTGCGGGGCTATAGCACCTTGGTTGCCTCGCTTGAGCGTGGGCGAACGGGCACCCTTGGCGACATTGTTGCCACGATCCAGGCAGAGCAGGACGAGATTATTCGCTCCCCGCAGTCAGGTGTCTTGGTCGTTCAAGGAGGCCCGGGCACTGGTAAGACGGTTGTTGCCCTCCACCGGGCCGCATATTTGCTGTACACCCACCGGTTCCCGCTCGAAGACCAGGGTGTGCTTGTCATCGGGCCGAACAGGGTGTTCCTTCGCTATATCGAACAAGTGCTTCCCTCCCTCGGTGAAGCCGGTATTGAACAGGTGGTTTTGAGCGACCTCATTCCCGGTGTTCGCGTTCGCGGGATCGACAGTGAAGCAACGGCTCGAGTCAAAGGTCTTCCTGAGATGTCTCGGGTGATTGACCGCGCAATTCGTGATCGTGAACGGCCATTGCGAGAGGATGTGACTTTCCCATTTAGGTCGGGCTACGTCCGCCTACGTGCAGCAGAAACTGAAGCCATTATCAGGGGGGCGCGACGTGGCCAGCGGCGTCACAATGCGGCTCGGCGTCACGTCGAAAACGAGATTTGGTCGGCTCTTGCGGCGAATTGGCGTGAAGCAGACGTCACCCCAGAGGATGTTCGTTCTGAACTTCGTGGCCGTTATGAGTTACGCGAGATGTTTGAGCGTATGTGGCCAGTTCTCACGCCCGCTCAACTGCTGCACGATTTGTTTGGGTCTAAGCCATTGATTCGATCTGCAAGCGGCAATCTGCTGAATGAAGACGAACAGCAGTTGCTGTATCGCCCACGGATGGAAACTGTTGACGAAGTGGCTTGGACCGCAGCCGATGCCGCGCTACTTGACGACGCCAGGGAGGCGCTTGGGCCCCGACCGAATCGTTCAGGCAAAATCGATGATGCTGATGAGATCCGGACCTATGGCCACATCGTCGTCGATGAGGTGCAAGACCTGTCGCCGATGGAGCTCAAGATGGTCAGCCGAAGGTCACTCAATGGCTCGATGACGGTGGTGGGCGATATTGCGCAAGCGACTGGGCCGTCTGCGCCTGCTGATTGGGAAGACGTTCTAGAGCATTTACCGACGAGGCGTGAACCACGCGTGATTGGTCTCTCAGTTGGTTACCGAATTCCTCAGCAAATTATGAACCTTGCGAATCGCGTCATGGCGGCAGCAGCTCCAGGGCTTCGTGCCCCTGAGTCAGTGCGACAGGGTGATACTGATCCTCGGATCATCTCGACAGAAGATGTCGGTTCCAGTGTTGCTGATGAAGCTCGTCGACTGAGTGAGGAGTTGGCAGGCGGATCAATCGCGATCGTCGCAACAGATGAGCGGTGTGAGGAATTGTCCGATGCACTTGACCGCAACGGAATCGTCCACGGAAGGGCGGCAGCAGGTCTCGGGAAGGGGATCACTGTCGTTCCGGTGAGCGTTGTGAAGGGTCTTGAACTTGACGGAGTAATCGTCGTAGAGCCCGCCGAGATCGTTGAGTCGAGCGATCGAGGTTTACGTTCGCTCTTTGTGGCGTTGACTCGTTCAACGAGACGTCTCAGCGTGATCCATGGCCGTCCGCTGCCAGATTCAATGATCAGCAAGTCAATGTCTGATCAAGTCGCCGCTAACAACTGACCAGCATGGTTGTTGGCGATTGATGATCGCTAGATGGTTCTTAACGAATGCTTGCAGCGATATCGATGAAGAGTTTCCACGCCTTCGATGCATCTGCAGGGCGTCGGCGCTCAACCGATAGTTCAGTGAGAGTGATGACCTCATAGAAGCCAAAGTGGCTGTCAGGAAAATCTGATTTGATGTCGCCCTCGATGGATTCCCAGGATTGAAGAATTGTGACGAGGATCTCGTCAGCTGATCCGTCGTTCTCGACAATTGCATCGCTTAGATCGTTGAGTGACTGGTCAATTACGTCGAGGTGTTCGGCAAATGTCCGTTCGACATTGGCGGTCTCATCCGGCGTGTCGGTAATTGAGGTTGAGGTTTCTACAAACGAGTCTTCGATGTACGTCGCTCCGCATGCAGAAAGCAATGCGCTCACGACAAGAGAAAGAATCGTGCGGCGGATCAACATAAGGATGCGTCACCGGGTGACAAGAATTCGTTCGCTGATGAACGCACTGATCTCAACTGTTGTCCCGTCGAGATTAACGATGAGTCCACCGTCGTCTGTCGTCGATGTAACCGAGCCTTGTCGACCAGGGGTAAAGCCGAACTCTTCGAGGAACTCCAGCGTTCCGTCTTCAAATTCAAGTTCTTCTGGAATCCGCACGATGACGAAGTCGTCTCCGACTGCATGATCAATCAGAGTGGTCGCGTCGGGTGCCTTGTAGCCAGACCCTGGAATTGGATTTCCGTGAGGGCATGTTGTCGGCGAGTTGAGCAGGCGGTTCATTGCTGCTTCAACAGATTCGCTCATGACATGTTCCCAACGACCTGCTTCGTGATGAGATTCAGCCCAGGAGAGTTGAAGGACATCGGTAAGGAATCGCTCGGCAAGACGGTGCCGCCGAACAACGCTCTGTGCGAGCGCTTCACCTTGAACTGTGAGAACGATGGATGGCGAGGTTTCAACGAGACCCTCAGATTCGAGTCGTCGCATCATTTCACTTACTGCAGGACGGCTGACATCGAGGCGCTCGGCAATTCGTGCCTGAATGACATCAACACCGTCTTCGCGGAGTTCGAAGATGCAGTTGCAGTACTCCTCGAACGCAGGATGGTGTTCGCCGGCGATCGCCATGGCAATGATCCTACGTTGGTTTTTTGAGCAGTGCCGAAATGGACTTGCCAAAAAGCAGATCGGTCACGTTGTTGGGTTGAGCGCTCGTAAGCCTGCCCACGCAAGCGCGCTCATGACAGAGGCAACAGCGTCAGCATCAAACTTGAGGTTGTTCTCAATAAGGCGACGGCTGGCACCCTCTGCGAGGCCCGTGATCGCATGGGCAATGAGTGCCTGCTCTTCGCTGTCAACGTCTGCCATGATCATTGACCCGACAGCATTTGCTATCTCGGAAGTGATCTGTCGGATCTGCACGGAGAACTCATCATCATGTCGACCAGCGCCTCCGAAGAGAAGACGGAATCCATCTTGATGGGTTGTCACCCAGTGGAAATAGGCCTGGAAGCCGCGCTGGGTTTGAGTCTTCCCATCGATTGCTTCACGCGTTGCACTGGTGACCGTCTCGATCATTTCATTTCCAACGGTCTCGATGAGTGACGAATACAACTCGCGTTTAGAACCAAAATGTTGGTAGATCACTGGCTTCGTCACACCGACAGCGTTCGCAATGTCGTTCATTGACGTGTCGTGAAAGCCGCGCTCGCTAAAGACGTGCAGAGCGCTTTCCAAAATGTGTTGGCGGCGCAGGGGAGCAGCAAGACGGATCTGACTCATGGTGGATCGTTGAGGGCGAATTGGTGTAGAGAACCTAGAGGTTGTTCTCCACGTCTTCTCGTTCAGCTGCTTTCACTGCGTAGCCAAGAACGATTGATGGAGCGAGAAGAATGAATGAGATCACGAGACACACAACAACTGTTGTCGCGAGAGTGGATGAGAATCCAATGGCGAATGCAATGATGAAAATTGCAACAGCGAGAGCGAGCACGAGATAGCCGACACGATTTGCGAGCAACGTCCACTTTGCGACCACCGCTCGGCGCTGTCGAACGTGGTCGGTGTGATTAAAACGATCTGATTCGTCTGCCATAGGGTTCTCTCATGGTACGAGTAGAACGGCCACATGCGGAGATCCTTCTCCTTACCCTCGATCGTCCGGAGCGGCGAAACGCAGTTGATACCGAGACTCTTCAGCAATTAGCGACTGCGCTCGGCGAAGTCTCATTGCCCGAAACTCGCGTCGTTGTGCTGACTGGCGCGCCTCCAGCATTTTGCGCAGGGGCTGACCTCTCTGGAGCAGAGTCGGAGGTGTTTCATGCGGCATTGGGCGCTGCACTGCGCGCTCTTGCGGACTGTGAGGTGCCTGTGATTGCTGCAATTGACGGGCCAGCGCTCGGCGCGGGAACACAGTTGGCGATGTGCTGCGATCTTCGCATCGCGACCGATCGAAGCATCTTCGGTATCCCAGCAGCAAAGTTGGGTCTCGCAGTTGACCAGTGGACCATCGATCGAATGACCCGAGAATTTGGGTGGGGAATCTCGAGAGCAATGTTGGTTGGAGCTGAGGTCTTTACTGCCGAGCGTCTGATGAGTGCGGGATCGGTCCACCGGTCTGGCGGTCTTGAGGATGCCATCGAATGGGCCATGGTGCTTGCAAGTCAAGCACCGCTCACCGTTGTTGCTCATAAGGCCGCACTTGACGAAGCGGCTCGGTTGCCGGACGCATCGTTGCGAAGCGAGGAGCTTCGGCAACAGGCGTGGGCATCAAATGATGCCGAGGAGGGTCGTGTCGCATTTCTTGAGAAGCGAAAGCCGCGATTTGACGCGAGGTAGATCGCTGGTTCAGAGGTTCGGCGGCACGAGGTTGTTGACGTTGACGTAAAAGAAATACAGCCCGATAGCGGCTGGAAGAAGCCCGACGGGAAGCATTGGCCACCAGCTTTTGCGACGTTGGCTGACGCGGGTAATGACCATGCGAATGCCAACGAGGATGACCATCCAGATTATTGATTGAACAAGGGCGGTCGAGTCATGGAACCAGCCTGCTGAGAACACCTGTTGTCCTTGAGAGTTGGTTGATGCGGCGTCTTCGGCCGGCAGGGTTGTGGCGCTTACCTCGGCGACCGATGCTGACGTTTCCGACGATGAGGTCTCGACAGGTGATGACTCGTCAGAAAGTTCATCAGGGAGTGTTTTATCCGGCGACGTTGTCGTTGTGGCGTCCTGAATGCGATCACTGTCGGCAAGCACTTGCGGAAGAAGTGGGTCAGAACGAACGCTGTTGAGATCAGCGGTGACGATAAGTCGCTGTGCGGCCGACCATTTCGGATGGCATGTCGTCAACGTGAGTGTTGCCACAGTGGGGTCTGTGGTCGAGACGACGGCGTAGTCGGTGGGTTCAACTACTTGTAGTCCGCTCACTTCGTAGGTGAATGTGCCGTAGGTCGTAGTGATGATGATCTCATCACCTGAGGTGAGTTGGTCAAGGTTGTGGAATGGTTGTCCGTAAGTCGTTCGATGACCTGCGATAGCGCTGTTGCCGAGTTGGCCGGGTAGCGGCGTGTCGGTGAAATGTCCCGGTCCAAGGCGGAGTTCTTCGACTCCGACACCTGAGACGACAAAAAAATCAACATCGATCGACGGAATTTGCAGTTGCCCGACCACGTCGCCGGGGGTGAATTCAGGATTGGGAACCGGTTGAGGTTCCGTTGTCTGAGCAGTGGTGACCTCAGTAGTGCTAGGGGTTACGACAGTGCTTGGCACCTCGGTTGTCGTCGTGATGAGTTGGGTGGAGGATGTTTGAAGCGAAGCAACAAATTCTGCTTTGAGATCAGCTTGAGCGGAAGCCGTGCTGAGGCCGGTTCCCCAGAGTTGATAACCAACGAAGCCCAACATGAGGAGGCCGGCAGTGACGAGGACACGTCCTAGAAGGCCAATTGCCCACCGCCAGTCATGCGGCTCTGGCGGGCGTTCCCACCGACGTGCACTCGCTGCTTTGAGGCGCCGCCAATGCTGCCGATAGAAACGCGCCCATCGTGCGGTGGGGCCTTGTCGGTGGGCTCTGCCGAGCACTTCACGAACGCTGTACCCAGAAGAGGGTGTGTCGTGATCGCGGCGTTCTGGCACATCAACACGATATCTGCCAAGGGAAATGGCCAGAAGGGGTGGAGAGGTTGGCGATCCGCCTAGCGTGTGGACGTGGACTTTCACGCCGACATGGGCGAGTCGCCTGCAGTAGCTCTCCAAGATGCTGTTGCGCTGATCAGTAACTTTCCCGCGCTTGCCGGCCTCAATCTCAAGGTTGACCGCGGCGAGATTGTCATGCTGACGGGCCCGAACGGTGCGGGAAAGACAACCTTGCTGAGAGTTTGTGCTGGCTTGACGCCTCTCGCGCGCGGGCATGGCCTTGTGATGGGTTCAGATATCACCACCGGTCGTGAAGAGGTGCGCCGGAGAGTTGGAATGGTGGCGCACAGCAACGGGCTCTACGACGAACTCACCGTTCGCGAAAACCTTGATTTTTGGGGCTCCCTCATTGGGGCAGGCGATGACGAAGTTCACCAGGCGATGTCGATGATGGGGCTTGATGGTCGACTCTCATCAGTTCCCGTTCGAGGGCTGTCTGCGGGTCAGCGGCGTCGAACTGCATTTGCGATCCTTGTTGTTCGACGGGCCGGGCTGTGGCTCCTTGATGAACCCCACGCTGGCCTCGACAGCAGTGCCCGAGACGAGGTCGACGAGATCTTGAAGCAGGCTGTGGCGTCTGGAGCAACGGTGATGTTGTCGAGTCATGAACTCGACCGGGCTCAGAAATTGGCCACGCGAGAGGTGCGTCTCGCTGGTGGAGTTGTTGTGGGTGATGGGCAATGAGTTCGCCACATCGGGGGCGGGTCGTCCAAATCGTCTTCTCTAAGGACCTTCGTATTGAGCGTCGGTCGAAAGTGTTGACATCTCAGATCATGCCGTTCGCAGTGGTCACGCTCGTCTTGTTTGCGTTCGCTCTTGATGGTGATGTGATTCTTCAGCGAACGGCTCCTGGCCTGGTCTGGCTTGCGATGTTGTTTTCATCGATGATCATTGTGCAACGGAGTTTCGCGGTGGAAACAGCAGACGGTGCACTCGATGCGCTGCGTGTGGCTGGCGCCGACATGTCGGCGGTGTTTTGGGGGAAGTGGTTGGCACTCGTCGTGCAACTGCTCGTGCTTGAATTTGTCCTGTTGGTTGGCGCGATCGTCATGTATGGCATCGAACTGCGCTTATCGGGGGTTGTGTTGCTCGTCACTTCCTCGATCTCAGCAACGTGCGGACTTTCTGCAGTGAGTACGATTTATGCAGGCCTTGCTTCGGGTGTTCGAGGTCGGGAGTCGCTACTTCCGCTCCTCGTCTTGCCTGTTGCTTCGCCTGTCCTCATCGGGGCAACACGGGCGGCGGAAGCGTCGTTTGGAACTGGTGGGACGGTGGTTTCAGAGGGATGGCCATGGCTGGGCGTCCTTTCTGTCTTCGCCGTTGTGTTCGGTTTCGGCGGTTCGTTAGCGTTTGGCCCACTGATTGATGACTAAGCGACCCTCCACAACATGACGATCGATACCCCCACTTCAACGACAGCTCCCACTCGCGGGACGTCAACACCTGCGACCCGTGTGCTTGGGATTCTCACGATTGCGATGACGTTGTGGTTAGGAGTCTTTGGACTTCTGCTGTCGCCTGCTGATCGAGATCAGGGTGACGCTGTTCGAATCATGTACGTGCATGTGCCGTCGGTTTGGCTGGCATATCTTGCGTTCATCGTCACCGCTCTAGCTTCTGGGGTTCACCTGTTCGGCAAGCGACACTCTCTGCAGGCTGACCGAGTAGCTGGGGCATCGGCGGAAATTGGTGTTGTGTTTATGGCCGTTACCTTGGTGACGGGCATGTTGTGGGGTCGAATTACGTGGGGCGTCTATTGGCAGTGGGATGCCCGACTCACGACCACGGCACTGTTGTTCATTAGTTACGTCGGTTACCTCGCAGTTCGAGGGCTTGAAGGTTCTCGCGAGCAGCGAGCTCGGCGGAGCGCAATTGTCGGGCTACTCGCGGTGCTCGAAGTTCCGCTCGTGCACTGGAGTGTGAAACTCTGGCGCAGTCTTCACCAGGAGGCGACCGTGCTGGGAACCGATCTTGACGTCTCGCTCGACGGACTCATGTTGTTCTCGTTGTTCGTGGGAGTAGTCGCATTCACATTGTTGTTTCTGTGGCTATTACTGCACCGGTCGCGGATGCTCACAATGATTGACCTGTCTGCCGAATCGGGTCTTGATAGGGCACTCGCTCAGCGTCGAGCGGAGGGCGGTTCCTCGAAATGACGAATGCAGGTTTCATCCTTGGTTCGTATGCATTGACCTTCGGGTCGATACTGATCTTCGCTTGGCGGACAGTCAAAGTTGGCAAGCGGTTGTCAGCCGACATTTCTGATGAGGACAAGCCCTGGCTGTGAGCATCCCGGATCTCACCCCACGGCCTGAAGGCGGGCCGCAGCGTTCGAGACGGCGCATGTTGCCGGTATTGGTTCTTACACTTGCGGTCGTTGCTGGTGGAGTCGTCATCACTCAAGCGCTGTCAACCGCGGTCGACTATTACTGCAATGTCGACGAAGTGGGCGTTCGATCAGGATGCGACACCGGCCGACGACTACGTATCCAAGGCACCGTTGGAGAGGGATCGGTTGTTGTTGCGACTGGAGCAACGTTATTCGATATTGAATTCAACGGGTCAACAGTTCAAGTTGAATACGCCGGTGAACCTGGTGGCATTTTCAAAGAGTGTCTCCCAGTTGTCGTTCATGGCGTATTCGATGAGCCATCGGGGATGTTCCTTGGTGACCGCGTTGAAGTAAAGCATTCAGAGGATTACGTCGCAGTAAACGATGACCGTTTGCAAGAAGCTGAAGCCGACGCAGCAGCTTGCGATACATCGGCATGAGTGCGGCGCTCGGCAACGCCGGCCTGCTCATTGCGCTTGTGGCCTCATCGGTCGGTGCACTAGCAACAGCGGTTGCGATCATCGGTGGTAATCGACGAGCACTTCGTCAGGCACCGATCTACGCCGCGATCATCGTTGGCGGTGCGACTCTTGCGGTAATCGCAATGCAATGGGCGTTATTCGCGAGGGATTACTCAATCGACTTTGTGCAGCGTGTTGGCTCGTCAACGACGCCAACGCTGTACAACGTCGCTGCGATGTGGAGTGCGCTTGAGGGCTCAATCCTGCTCTGGGTGATTGTGCTTGCGCTTTTCACGGGCGGTGTTGCATTGCGTTTCGCCCGTCGGCGTGAGGACGAACTTGTGGCATGGGCGCTTGTCGTGATGTACGTCGTAATGACGTTCTTTGCATTGGTGAGTTTTGGCCCGGCCTCGCCATTTGCTCGAGGTGCAACGGTGCCAATTGGCTTTGATGGCCCTGGGCCGAACCCTCTACTTCAAAATCACATACTTGTGCTGTTTCATCCTCCGTTGCTGTACCTCGGCTACGTGGGGTTCACCGTTCCGTTCGCTTTTGCGATTGCTGCACTCATCACTGGGCGTGTCGGTGAGGGCTGGTTGCTGGAGACCCGTCGTTGGGCTCTGCTGTCGTGGGGCTTTCTGACGATCGGCATTCTGCTTGGTGGTTGGTGGAGTTACGAGGTGCTCGGTTGGAGCGGAGTTTGGGCATGGGACCCGGTGGAGAATGCAAGCTTTCTTCCGTGGCTGACTGGCACGGCCTACATCCACTCGGTGTTGGTTCAGCAGCGGCGCGGCATGCTTCGGGTCTGGAATCTCAGCTTGCTCGTTGCAACCTTCGCGCTCACCATTCTTGGAACGTTCTTAACCCGCTCAGGGGTAATCAATAGTGTCCACGCGTTCGCAGCGGGTGAGATCGATGGTTACCTACTCGGATTCTTTGGCATCGTGGTCGTCATTTCTTTGGGACTTATTGGATGGCGTGGTGATGCACTTCGAGCGCCTGGCCGAATCGACTCACCGGTGTCGCGCGAGGGAGCATTTCTTGCAAACAATGTGGTGTTCGCTTTGTTTGCCTTCATCGTGTTGCTCGGCACGGTGTTCCCACTCTTAGTTGAAGTATTTCAAGACCGTCAGACCGTTGTTGGGGCGCCATACTTCGATCGACTGTCAATGCCAATTGGACTGATCCTGCTGTTCCTAATGGCGGTCGCTCCGGTGTTGCCGTGGCGCACTGCGTCGGCAGGAACATTGCGAGACCGACTGTTTTGGCCTGCGTGGTGCGGTGTTATAGCCCTTGCGATTGCGGTGGCGGCTGGCGCCGATCGGCTTGCTCCCCTCATTGCATTCATGCTCGGCGGCTTCGCAGGCGGTGCCGCCGGCCGCCAGTTGCTACTTGCCACCCGCCGGCAGGGACTTCGTGGCCTGGTGGGCCGAGCCAACGGAGGAATGTTGGTGCATATTGGCGTCATCCTCATCGCCGTCGCACTTGCTGCTTCTAACTCGTATACACATTCGGCGACTCTCACCATTGGACGAGGCGAACGTGTCGAGTGGGCAGGTCATTCGTTTGAATTCGTTGGCGTATCGACCGAGGTGACCGCTCGGGCCGATGTGGTGATGGCGGATGTCTTACTTGATGATTCGAAGGTCTATGCCCCAGCGGTGACGACATACCTGCAGCAAGGAATGACCGTTCCCACACCGAGTGTCCGCACTGGGTTCACCAGTGATGTGTACCTCACGATTGATGGGAATGACCCTCCTGCAACAGACGCTGATGAGGTCGTCCTTCGAGTATTCGTGAAGCCCATGGTGCTGTGGCTATGGATCGGTGGAGCGGTGATGGCCATCGGCACGATCTTGTCCGCCCTGCCATCTCGTCGTTCTCGTCGCCCGACTGACCCGACTTCAGCACCAGTGTTGGAGACTCGATATGGCTGAGACCACGTCCTCGCCTCGCAGAGTCGCTCCGCTTGTTGCGGGCGCGGTTGCATTGGTTCTTGCAGTGCTCTTCGCTGTGTTGATGATTGCTGAACCATCGACTGATTCGGCTGAGACAGTGCTTCTCGATCGGGCTGCGCCAGCGGCATTTGGCGAGTTCGATGATGGAACACCGTTCGAGCTGTCGCGTCGTCGCGGTTCTTGGGTGGTTCTCAACTTCTTCACATCCACGTGTATCCCTTGCAGGAATGAGCATCCCGAACTCATCAAATTCGTCGAGCAACAGCGCAGTCTTGGAATTGATGGGGCAGAGTTCTACACCATTGTCCAAAATGATGATCCTGATGATGTTGCGGCGTTCTTTGCGGAGTTCGGCGGTGACTGGCCCGTCGTCTTTGATGTGGAATATTCATTCCAGAATGGATTCGGAGTTGCTCAGGTTCCTGAAACCTGGATCATTGACCCGAATGGCATTGTGCGGGGGAGAGTGATCTCTGAGGTTTCCGCAGAATTCTTGTCGACGAGTATCCAAACCCTCCGGGAACGTTTATGAGCAACCGACATCGTTTTCGGTCGTGGCCATCGTGGGCCGTGATGTTCACCGCTGTGGTTGCACTGCTCGCCATTGGTTCGACTCGCGATGCTGGGCCGCTGAATCCCGGGGATCGGATCGATTCAATCTCTCGGCGGGTTGCCTGCCCGGTGTGCGACGGCGAGAGCGTGTTCGAGTCTCGTAACCCTGCCTCGGAGGCGATTCGCGCCGAAATCAGGGCATCGGTATATGACGGGACGTCGACCGACGAAGAAATTCTTGCCTCCATCGCAAACTCGTACGGGGGGAAGGTGTTGCTCGTGCCGAGCTCATCGGGGTTCGACGCATTGATCTGGGCACTTCCAGCTGCCGGGCTGATGATTGGCCTAGTCGGACTCTGGTTTGCGTTCCGAAGGTGGCGCGCGGAAGCGGCTGCATTGGGGCTTCCCTCACAGGACGATTACAGCCTTGTCGATGAGGCTCTGCAGCGTCACAGAGGCCAACGCGATGACTGAGGATCGTGAGGCCCTTGAGGCAGAGCGAGACTTTCTCCTTTCATCTCTCGATGATCTCGATCGAGAGCTCGACGCTGGTGACATCTCTGTTGAAGATCACGTCGAGTTGCGCGACGGATATGTTGCTCGGGCTGCCGAAGTTCTTCGATTGCTCGATGCTGATCGTGTCGAGCCGCAGCAACGCATCCGCCTCGGATGGAAAACGATTGCTGGTGTCGGAGTGGTTGTCGTGCTTGTTGGGGCGGCTCTCGCGTTCGTGCTGGCGAATGCGCTTGGCGAGCGGTTATCTGGTCAGTCAATGACGGGGCTCGATTCCCGAGATACCGCCACCGCTCTCCTTGCCGAGGCTCGAGCCGCAAACTTTGCCGACCCTGCACGGGCCGCAGATTTGTACGCACTTGTGCTGGTGGAGGACCCGACGAATGTTGAGGCATTGACGTATCGAGGATGGACGCTTGCGCTCGCGGCCCGGCAAAACCCTGATGAGGATGCGGGGATTGAGCAATTCACTGAGGCCGTTGATCTCCTCGTCGAGGCCGTGACGGTCGACCCCTCGTACGCAGACCCGCTCTGTTTCCTCGGGATTATCCAATATCGATTTGTCGGTGATGGCGAGGCTGCCCGACCGTTCGTTGCTGCCTGCCTTGCGGCAAATCCACCTGCCGAGGTGAAAGACCTTGTGCAGAATCTTGCAGACGAATTAGGTGTGGGCGGTTAATCCTTCTTCGATCCGCGTTTAGGTGGCGGCCACGCTTTCGCTTTCGACAGATGGCCTCGCTTTGAACGCTTGATCACCCAGACTGAGCCTTTCCTCCAGTCAGCTTGAGAGGTGATTTCCATTCCTCGGCGCTCCAGGGCAGCGATGGTGGTCGGAATGATGTCGCCATGGCTGCACAACACCGCATGATCAGGCACTTCTGCGAGCAAGTCCAACACCGGTTCAAAAGGTTCGTATTCACAAATCCGCGGTTCGATCTTCACCTCGAGACCCGTGAGTTCTGCGAGTGGCTCGAGGGTCTGGACACAACGCACGTACGGGCTTGAAAGAAGAATGCTGGGCTCGTGTTTCAGTAGCCGTTTCGCGAGCGCATGTGATTGGGTCCAACCGGTTTTGGACAGTGGTCGGTCGATATCTTCACCGGTCCAGACCCGCCGTTCGCCCGCTTTTGCATGTCGAACGAAGTAGATCGCCATCTCAGAGAATTCCTCGTGACTGAAGTAGCGCTTGGTGGCGTTGGTTTAGTTGTCGGGCAAACACGATGAACAGTGACGCCGAAACGACGCTCGCAATGGCAGATCCCCAAATAATGAAACGCTGGTTGATGGCAGTTTCGGCCATTGCTGTGGCGCCTGATCCAACGAGTGGTGACCGGTCGAGCCACTGTCGAATGGCGAGACCTGTGGGCACGACTCCAAATGCGATGAACCATCCGGTGATGAGTGGGCTGGTTGGCGCGTCTTTCCACGAATCCTGTTCGTCGTCGGAGGCTTTCCACAGTTCGCGAAACATGAGGAACGGAATGACGTAGAGAATGAGTGGCGGGACGAACCAACCGCCAATCGCCCAGGCCGGTCTCCACGTCGCAACGCGACCTAGTTGTTCATGGTTTGATGCCATCCGGCGCATCCAGATGATGACACTGATGCCTGCACCAAGTTGCGTGAGCGTCTGTGCCAGTTGCAAGGTCAGCCCTGGGCCATAAGAAGCGACAAATTCAGTTTCAGAAATAGCTCCTGCAAGAAACGATTGCGCTTCATCCAGTGCAAGTTCGTTGAGGAGGGCGAAGAGAAGACCGAGACCGGCGGTAATTGGAACGAGGGCCGAAATTGAGGTGAGGAGACCGGTAAGCGGCTTTGATCTGAATTGGTTCCCAACGAGCCCCGAGGGAGGCGGAGGAGGAAGGGGGGTTGACCCTTCGGTCGCTTCATCCATATTGGCAAACTATCGGAGCCCGATGTTTAGCTCCACCCGAGTTCGTCAAGACGTTCGTCGTCTATCCCAGCAGCGTGAGCCAACTCGTGAATCACAGTGATCGCGACCTCGTTCACCAGATCTCGTTCGTTATCAACCGCCTCACACAAGGTGTCACGGAAGATCGTCACGATTGAAGGGCTGTCCATGTCGTTGCGCTCGGTAATCGGAACGCCGTCAAAGAGCCCAAGAAGGTCCGGTTCTTCGATCGACCGATCCTCGATGACGATTGCGACATTGTCGAGGACGGGTCCAAATTCATCGGGAATGAGATCGATCGCATCTCGAACGATGCGTTCAAATCGGTAGCGAGGAATCGGCTCCACCGCGACGTTTATTCGACGATACGAAGCTCGGGGCTAAAGACCTTGCGTGGGCGAAGGTCGACAGCAATGCGCTCTGCAATCGACATAAATGCCTGAGCTGCTTCGGAGTCATGGTCGACAGCGGTGATCGGTTGGCCGTCATCGCCACCTTCTCGAAGCGCAGGTACGAGTGGCAACTGCCCGAGTAGTGGAACTTCGAGCTCTTCGGAGAGTTCTTGGCCGCCGCCGGCACCAAAGAGTTCGTAACGCTTGCCGTCATCGCCGGTGAACCACGACATGTTCTCGATGACACCACGGACTGGCAAATTGACCTTCTCGGCCATTGCAGCTGAAAGTCGCGCGACCTTCTGGGCTGCAGGCTGAGGTGTTGTCACGACGAACACCTCGCCGCGAGGAAGGTATTGGCTCAAACTCAGCGCAATATCGCCAGTGCCTGGGGGCATATCGATGAGGAGGAAGTCTGGTTCGTCCCAGAAGACATCTGTAAGGAATTGCTCAAGAGCTTTGTGCAACATAGGGCCACGCCAGATCACGGCTTCACCATCGGGGACGAAGTAGCCCATTGAGATGCAACGGACTCCCCACTGCTCGGGCGGAAGAATCATTTCATCGACAACGGTCGGCTGTCGATCGGTTCCCAGCATGCGAGGAATCGAGAAGCCGTAGATGTCGGCGTCGACGACGCCAACGGTGTGGCCGAGCCGGGCAAGAGCGACCGCAAGGTTGGTTGTCACGCTTGATTTTCCGACGCCGCCTTTGCCGGACGAAATGAGGAGCGGACGTGTCTTCGACCCGGGCTCTGAGAACGGGATTGCCCGTCCTTCGGCATGGCCGTGAGCGTGGTTCTGTCCGGCCGTACCCGCTGGGCTCCCGTGAAGGAGTTCACGAACTGCGGCTCGCTCCTCGTCGGTCATCACGGTGAACTCGAGTGCAACGCCGGTGACTCCAGGAAGCGTTTCGACAGCTCCGGTCACTCGATTTTGAATCTCGTTGCGAAGTGGGCACCCAGCGACAGTGAGGGCGACGAGAATGTCGGCAGTCCCGTCAGCACGAAGTTCGGCGCGCTTCAACATGCCGAGGTCAACGATTGAGCGGTGAAGTTCTGGGTCTTCAACGGGGCGAAGGGCTTCGACGAGTTGTTCGTTCGACGTTGTCATGAACTCCATTCTGGCGAGCCTCGGTGGGGTTTGCACGACGGCGGTAGTGGAAATTCCTTCTAAGATTTACTACGTGGCGTCAAAAGGTTCCTCTACTGCGTCGTTTAGTGCGACCGTGTCGGCGATCACCGATGCGTTTGGAGACCCAACGCGACGAAAGGTGTACCTGTTCGCACGTGATGCTGCAGATGCTGACGGAGTCACAACCTCTCAAGTTGCAGCCGAAGTCGGGGTTCATCCCAATGTCGCTCGCCACCACTTAGAGAAGCTTGCTGCGGGCGGCTACCTCGAGGTTCACAGCGGCCGTGGAGGATCAGGAGCAGCGGGTCGCCCCTCCAAGCGGTATGTCGCAGTTGATGATGTGGTGACCGAGTTCCCGGTTCGAAGCGATGATCTTGTGCTTTCCCTGCTTGGCCGGGCACTGACGAAGTTGCCACGCGACGAAGCTGAACTCCTCGCTGAGGAGGTTGGTTCGGAATACGGTCGGGCGATGGCCGAGGGCCTCACCGGAGAAACGATCGACCGTGGGCAGAAGTCACTTCGGGCCGCAATGCGGTCAGTAGCCGATGCGCTGACGGCTCATGGGTTCGCTGCCCATGCTGACAACCGGTCGAATCAATTACGAATCATCAACGAGCATTGCCCGTTTGGCGATATCGCGACTGAGCACCCGGTGATCTGCGCAGTTGATCGCGGGATGGTACGAGGGATGCTCGCAGCTCTCTATGGAGAGAACATTGGTCAAGTGACGACCGAATCATCACTTGCATTCGGCGACACGTTCTGCTCGACAACGATTTGAGCCGTTGCGAGAGAGCCGTCGTTCTCGGTCGGATTCCCGCCACAATGGAGTTGCGATGTCGAACGAACGCTCATTGGTAGAGACCCCGTTAACCGATCCGATTGCACTGCTCTCGGCGCGTCTTGCCCCCTGGTTGTCGCAGCGCGCCGGCGGAGGAGTGGTTGACCCGGTGGTTCGGCCAAGTGATCACGCTGATGCGCAGATCAATGGGGCGCTCCCGCTAGCGAAACAACTCGGCTGCAACCCTCGAGATCTCGCCACAGAAATTGTCGAGTGCGGCGAACTTGCCGACATGTGCGCATCGGTTGAAGTCGCGGGCCCGGGATTCATCAACGTCACATTTTCGAATGAAGTGATCAACGAGTTGCTTTCTGCTGTCGCAAACGATGAGCACCTTGGGATTCGTCAGGCATCCGAAGCTCGAACTGTGGTCGTCGACTACTCAGCACCAAATGTTGCGAAGGAAATGCACGTCGGTCACCTGCGGTCAACCGTCATTGGTGACGCGTTAGTCCGCATGTATACCGCAGCTGGTCACAGCGTCATTCGAGAGAATCACATTGGAGACTGGGGCCGGCCGTTTGGAATGCTCATCGAGCATCTGCTTGATCTCGGCGAAGAAGTAGCCGCATCAGGTCTTGGTCAGGGCGACCTTGATGGCTTCTACAAAGCAGCTAATGCAAAGTTCAACGAGTCAGAAGAGTTTCAGGATCGCTCACGACAGCGCGTCGTCTTGCTGCAGGGCGGCGATGCCGAAACTCATGTGTTGTGGAACCGACTTGTCGCAATGTCAACCGAGTACTTCAACACTGTGTACGAACAACTCGGAGTATTGCTTGTCGATGATGACTTGATGGGCGAGAGCAAATATCAGCCCCTCATGCCCGGCACCCTTGAACGTCTCGAGGCCTCGGGACTGATGTCTGAAAGTGACGGCGCGAAGGTGGTCTTCCCACCGGGGTTCTCGAACCGTGATGGTGATCCACTTCCCCTGATCGTGCAGGCGAAGACCGGCGGCTTTAACTACGCGACGAGTGATTTGTCGTGTGTGATCGATCGTGTCGAGCGGCTGAGCGCTGACCTTCTTCTGTACGTTGTTGGCGCTCCGCAACAGCAACATCTTGAGATGGTGTTTGCTGTCGCAAAGATGGCAGGCTGGATGCCAGAGGGCGTATCAGCTGTCCACGTTGCGTTCGGAAATGTGCTCGGCGACGACAAGAAGATGTTGCGTAGCCGAAGTGGTGACTCGGTCAAACTGGTCGACTTGTTGGACGAGGCCGTTGAACGAGCGGCATCTGCAGTTGAAGAAAAGAACCCGAGTCTCTCTGGCGCTGAAAGGTCTGCGGTTGCGCAGATGATTGGCATTGGAGCGGTGAAGTACGCGGACCTGTCAACCGACCGCGTTCGTGATTACGTCTTCAATTGGGACCGCATGCTTTCATTCGACGGCAATACATCCCCGTACCTTCAGTATGCGCACGCTCGAATCTGTTCGATTTTCCGCCGCGCGGCCGAAGAACAAGTTTCGGTGGGGGACATGTTCGTCGAAGAGCCTGCTGAGCGTGCTCTCGGGCTTCAACTACTCGCATATCCTGCGGCGTTCGCTGACGCGATCGAGTCAAACGCTCCACACCGACTTTGCACCTACCTCTTCGAGCTTGCGCAGCTCTTCACGTCGTTCTACGAGCATTGCCCGGTGATGAAGTCTGAAGGCGATGTGCGGGCTTCGAGACTTGCGCTTTGCGACCTCACCGCCCGGACGCTGTCGGCTGGGCTTGATCTTTTGGGCATTGAGGCCCCGGAGCAGATGTGAACCAGCTTCCACGAAACCTTCTGCCCGACAACTCTGCGCTGGCGGATGACGGCTCGCTCACCATCGGCGGTGTGCGAATCACTGACCTCGCGGCCGAATTCGGTACACCGTTGTTTGTCTACGACGAGGAACATCTCAGAGATCGTTGTCGTCAAGCGGTAGCCGCATTTGGGCATCAATCTGCCGTATATGCGACGAAAGCATTTCTTTGTCGGGCGATGGCTGACCTTGCGTATTCCGAAGGGATGATGCTCGATGTTGCGTCCGGCGGCGAGCTTCATGTTGCGCTCTCGGCTGGAGTGCCCGCTTCAGCGTGTGTATTGCATGGGAACAACAAGAGTGTTGCCGAACTCCAGATGGCAATCGATGCAGGAGTTCATGCAATCGTGGTCGACTCGTTTGATGAGATCGACCGCCTTGAACGCCTTGGCGCTCAGCCTGGCATCACCATTCCGTCAGTGTTGCTTCGCATTACACCGGGGGTGTCAGCGCACACTCATGAATTCATCTCAACCGGTCAGAACGACTCAAAGTTTGGTTTCAACTTGGAGAACGGAGACGCTGCTCGGGCTGTTGACCTGGTTCGGTCATCGTCAAATTTGAATCTCATCGGCGTGCACTGCCACATCGGGTCGAATGTGTTCGACGCAGGAAGTTTCGCAAAAGCGGCTGAGGTGATGGCTGAATTCGCGATTCCGCTCGATCTGCCTGAACTCGTGCTTGGAGGCGGACTCGGTGTCCCTTACGTAGCGGGGGAGGAGGCACCCACAATCTCAACCTGGGGGTCGGTGCTCCTCGACGCTTGTGAGGCACTCGGGGTTCGGTCGCGTGTATCGGTCGAGCCCGGTCGGGCAATCGCCGCTGCGGCAGCCATCACCGTGTACACGGTGGGCACCGTGAAAGACATCCCTGGTGTCCGTCGGTACGTCTCAGTTGATGGTGGAATGAGCGATAACCCTCGGCCTGTGTTGTACGGCTCTGGTTATGAGGCGGCCCTCGTGCGTGACCCGTTTGGTGACCGCTCACTACCAGCGAGGGTTGTTGGAAAGCACTGCGAAAGCGGTGATGTTCTCGTCGCTGATGCGAGACTTCCCGAAGACCTTGCGGTCGGAGATCTGTTGTTTACTCCCGTCACTGGCGCATATGGCCATTCGATGGGGTCGAATTACAACAAGGTGCTGAGGCCTGCAGTTGTATTCGTTCGCGAGGGTGAGGCCCGGCTTGTCGTCCGACGTGAAACCTACGACGACCTCTTGGTGACTGACGTCTTCGACGCCGGAAACTAAGCGCTCAACGAGAGGTATTCGAACGGGCCTCGAGATACCTCTGCGAAGCAGCCCTTGACTCTTCGTCGTGAAGGGCAACGACAAGAGTGTCGGCATCGTTGGCATTGCGACCCGTCCCAGCGATTTCTTCCATCACGGCGTTGACCTGGGTTTTCGTGGCGAGTAGCGAGAACGTCGGCTTCGATGCAAGTGAGTCAGCAAATGATTGCGCTTCTGAAATGAGGTCGTCGGCTGGAACGACTCGATTAATGAATCGGAGTTGAAGAGCCTCTTCTGCGGTGAACGGCCGACAGGACAAAATGAGTTCTTTTGCAATAGCGGGGCCAACCTCTCGAACGAGTCGCGGTACTCCGCCCCACGCAAGCGGTATGCCAAGGTCGACTTCGGGAATCGAGAAACGAGTTCCGGCAGCTGCCATGCGGAGATCACAAGCAGAGGTGAGCACCACGCCACCACCCACACAATGACCATGAACTGCAGCAATTGTGAGCTGGCGCATGTTGGTGACAGTGTCGGCCATGATCCGGCCAAGTTCGGCACCAGCTCGCGGATTCGCACCGCCGTACACGTTTGTGAAGTCATTGAGGTCGAAACCTGCAGTGAATGCTCGGCCTTCGCCCCGCATAACGATCACCTTGAGGTCGTGCTGATCGGTGATCCAATTGCAAAGTTCGATGATCTCTGTCATCAGCGCGACTGAGAGAGCGTTGAGGCGCTCCGGTCGATTCAACACAATTGTTCCAACTGGTGAACCATTGGTGTTCTCCCAACGGATGTGTTCCAGTTCGGGCATTTCTTGGCTAGCCATCGAACTATCGAAGCATGCGCTGTATTGATGTGGCGTGTCGGGGCTGGTTCGGGCCCTCTCGGATAGCCTCTCAAGGGTGACAGAACAAGCAGTTTCTTCGGCCGCTCGACAGGTCCGAGTCGGATTGCTCGGCTGCGGCAACGTCGGTGGGGCGTTGGTGCCGCTCTTGCGTGCCCAACGAGAGGCAATTGCGGCGCGTACCGGTTTGGAACTTGTGGTGACGACAGTGGCCGTTCGCAATATGTCGCGCGATCGCGGGGTCGACCTCGGTGATGTCGAATTGACGAATGATGCAATGTCTGTCGTCTCAGACCCCGATATCGATGTCATCGTTGAGGTGATCGGTGGAATCGAGCCAGCTCGTGAGCTCATCGTTGCTGCGTTATCAGCTGGCAAACCGGTCATCACGGGCAACAAAGAACTACTTGCGAATCATGGTGCCGAGTTGTTTGAACTTGCCGATTCCAATGGTGTTGATCTGTTGTTCGAAGCCGCGGTTGCCGGTGGTATCCCGTTGATCCGTCCATTGCGAGAGAGTCTCCGAGGAGAGCCTGTGTCGCGTGTGATGGGAATTCTCAACGGCACCACCAACTACATCTTGTCGAAAATGACAAATGAAGGCGCTGATTATGCCGATGCGCTGTCTGAGGCACAGCGGCTCGGGTATGCCGAGCGTGACCCCACGGCTGATGTTGAAGGCTTTGACGCCGGGGCAAAGGCTGCAATCATCGCCAGCATCGCCTTTGGTGTGAAGGTCGTGGCGGGCGATGTGTACCACGAGGGCATCAGCAATATCACTGCCAGTGACATCGCTATCGCAGGCAGATTGGGCTACGTGGTCAAACTTCTAGGAATTGCGGAGCAAGATCGTGAAACCGGCGAGGTTGCGGTGCGAGTGCACCCCGCAATGGTGCCAAATGAGCATCCGCTCGCATCGGTACGCGACTCATACAACGCTGTGTTTGTCGAAGGAGATGCCGTTGGCTCGTTGATGTTCTACGGCCGCGGTGCTGGCGGCGGTCCAACCGCTAGCGCGGTTCTCGGCGACCTTATCGATGCAGCCGTGAACCGATGCCAGGGCACGCATGGCTCGTTGGGGGCATTCCAGCGTGCAAGGGTTCGACCAATTGATGCAACAAGTGCGGAATATTTGCTGGCGCTTGATGTGCTCGATCGACCAGGTGTATTGCACAGCGTGACCGGTGTGTTTGCTCAGCACGGTGTCAGTATTCGCGCTGCCGAGCAAGAAGGTGCTGGCGAAGAAGCACGCCTTGTCTTTATCACCCATGAAGCTGTTGAATCCTCTGTCCAAGCAACGGTCCGACAACTGCGCGAACTCGATGTCGTTCGTCGCATCGGTGGCTTGATCAGAGTGATCGGGGCGTAGGTGAAATACGTATCGACACGCGGAGGCGCTCCAGAGTTGGGCTTCTCAGATGTACTCCTGAGCGGACTTGCATCTGATGGCGGCTTGTACGTCCCAACTGAGTGGCCAGCATTGCCACCACTTGGCGACGACTATGCAGCAACTGCCACGTCGATCATGTCGACGTACATCGGTGACGATATTCCTCATCAGGTACTTGCGGAACTGGTTTGTGATGCTTACGCAACGTTCCGTCACCCGGCGGTAGCTCCGCTGGTGCAGATTGACGATGATCTCTGGATCCAGGAACTCTTTCATGGGCCAACGCTTGCGTTTAAAGACCTCGCGCTGCAGGTTGTCGGACGATTGTTCGATCATGTCCTCGCCGAACGCGGTGAGCGAGTCACGATTGTTGGGGCAACGAGTGGCGACACTGGATCTGCAGCAATCGACGCCGTGAAAGGATGCGACAACGTCGACATCGTCATCCTGTATCCACATGGTCGAACAAGTGAGGTTCAGCGGCGTCAGATGACGACGGTGAATTCACCAAATGTGCACGCCGTCGCGATTGATGGCACCTTCGATGATTGTCAAGATCTCGTCAAGGCAATGTTCGCAGATGAGCAACTTCGAGATGACTGCAATCTGTCTGCCGTGAACTCGATCAACTGGGCTCGAGTAATGGCTCAAATCGTCTACTACGTAACTGCGTCTCAGTCACTGGCAGACTCTCCAACCTTCTGTGTTCCCACTGGAAACTTCGGCAACGTTCTCGCAGGCTGGATTGCACGCTCAACAGGGGCTCCAATCGGTCACCTGCTGATTGCATCGAATGCAAACGACATTCTTTCTCGTTTTGTGAATGACCGAGATATGTCAACCGCAGCAGTCGTACCGACGTTGAGTCCGAGCATGGACATTCAGGTGTCATCGAACTTTGAACGCTTGCTGTTTGAGATGAATAGTCGTGACGGTGGACTGACCGCCGAACAATTGCAGCGCTTTCGTGCCACCGGCACGCTTCAAGTCGAAGAGGGCGAGTTCACCGAATGGATTTCATCGACGTTTACCGCAGAGCGTGTTGATGACGACCAAACCCTTTCTGAAATTGGGCGGGTGTACCGCGAGACTGGGATGCTCATCGACCCTCACACCGCAACTGGGACAGCAGCGGCGCGAAGGAGTGACCGGTCTGGAGCAGTCGTGTGTCTCTCGACCGCACATCCGGCGAAGTTCCCAGATGCTGTCGAACGCGCGACGGGGATCCGCCCAGAGCTTCCTTCCGCACTCGGTGATTTGATGGAACGCCCTGAGCAGATCACTCGCCTCACGGCTGATCTCGCTGATGTTTCGACGTTTGTTCGTCAAATTTCTCGAGTTGGCAGATGATTGCTGTCGGCGCCTAGGAGTGCTACAGTTTCCCTAGTTGGAGCGCTCGCTCCGATCGATCGAAATCAGAAATACTGATTCGTCCCACGTAGCCGGTGGTGTGCAGGGCTGTCCCCGCTGAAGTTGAACAACGGTTCCCCTTCGCAAGATCACACCCAGTTTCCGCCGGTCGTACGTGTAGCAATATTCCGCCGTTTTGGCGAAGAGAAGGTGAACGTGGCTGCTCAAGCTCTCGAACAATCAGTCCTCGAAACGAAAGACAAGGAGCAACTTCTTGCGATTTCGAAGGCGCTCGGTGTCAAGGTCACTGCGCGGTCAAAAAAGTCCGACATAATTGACGCAATTCTTGCGACCACTGGTGGCTCAACCGGTGGCGGTTCGGGCGACGAAACGCCAGCGAAGTCGAGTGATGCTTCTCAGAAGCCAGCTCGGGCTGAGAAGTCGGCTTCACCAGAATCTGCAGGGGAGAAGGAGTCGTCTGACGTGAAATCCTCTGGCGACTCAGCCGAAACGTCTGCTCCGCCAGTGAGCGGTGAAGAACCGCTTGCCGAATGGGAAATTGAGTTCTCTGCTGAGCCTGCGGAGGATGTTGCCAAGGAACGTACTTCCGATGGAGGGGGATCATCGCGCGGTGGTCAACAGCGTGAAGGTGGTCAACGCCAGCAACGGGATGGGCAACGTGATGGGCAGCGACAAGACGGTCAGCGAGATGCAGATGGAGAGAGTCGTAATCGCCGCCGCCGTCGTCGTCGCAAGGGAGGCCGCCCCGATGACGGACCACAGGGTGAGGATCGTGAGTTCTTCGATGATGATGATGACACTCCGGTGAGCAACGATCCGGTTCCCGTTGACGGTTATCTCGATATGCGTGATGAGGGCTATGGATTCGTTCGTGTCAACAACTATTTGGCCTCAAAGAAAGATGCGTACGTTCCAGTACGCATGTCTCGTCAATATGGCCTTCGTAAAGGTGACCACCTCGTAGGCATGATGCGACCAGCGGGGCGTAACGAGAAAAACCCGGCGATTCTGGAAATTCACACCGTCAATGGTCGGCCACCTGAAGAAGCCAAGAAGCGTCGCAAGTTTGAAGACATGACGGCGTTGTTCCCTGACGAAAAGCTTCGTCTTGAGAACGAAGATGACCCAACGGACATGACCTCGCGAATCGTCGACCTGATCTGTCCGATCGGTAAAGGTCAGCGTGGACTGATCGTTTCACCGCCGAAGGCCGGCAAGACGACTGTGATGAAGACCATTGCCACTTCAATTGAGCGCAACAACCCAGAGGTTCGACTCATCGTCCTCCTCATTGATGAGCGTCCTGAAGAAGTCACCGACATGCAGCGCCATGTTCGGGGCGAGGTGATCGCATCAACATTTGACCGACCGAGCGATCAGCACACCCAGGTTGCTGAAATGGCGATCGAAAAAGCGAAGCGAATGGTTGAGTACGGCGAAGACGTCGTCATCATTCTTGACGGCATCACACGATTGAGCCGGGCCTACAACCTTGCGGCTCCAGCGAGCGGACGAATCCTGTCAGGTGGTATCGATGCGGGTGCGCTCTACCCACCTAAGCGATTCTTTGGAGCCGCTCGAAACATCGAAGAAGGTGGATCACTGACAATTCTTGCGACCGCCCTCGTCGAGACAAATAGCCGAATGGACGAAGCAGTCTTTGAAGAATTTAAGGGCACAGGCAACATGGAATTGCGTTTGGATCGCAAACTCTCTGAGCGTCGTGTGTACCCAGCGATCGATGTTGATGCATCGAGTACCCGCCACGAAGAGTTGCTCTTCGATCGCAAACAGCTTCAGATGGTGTGGAAGCTTCGTCGAGTGCTGTCAGGCCTCGCAGCAGATGGAAGCGCAGCACCAGGCCTCGAACTGCTCGTCGACCGTTTGAAGACATTCCGCACCAATGACGAGTTCCTCACGGAGATTGCAAAACAACCAGGTATGTAAGCAAGTAGCCCAGTGGTTCCGGAGCGCTTGCCCGCTAACATTTTGAAGTCCTGAGTCAGGAGAAATTCTCATGAAGTCCGATATTCACCCCAATTACGAAGTTGTCACCGTCCGTTGCTCATGTGGCAACGCATTCGAGACTCGCTCAACCCGCTCGGGTGAGCAGATTCTTGAACTTTGTAACGAGTGCCACCCGTTCTTCACCGGCAAGCAGAAGCTCGTTGACTCCGGTGGACGCGTTGAGCGCTTCAATCGCCGTTACGGCGAGCGCGCCGCCAAAAAGTGACCTAACCCCTACGGGGTCGTACTGTGCTTGAATCTGGGACGGTTGGTGACGATCGTCGACCAGCTTTGATTGCGGCTGCTCTTCAGTCGCTCGCTCGAGATCATCGAAATATTGTTGACGCGCCTGTCGTGCCATTCCCTGGTGGGGCGGGGATTCATGACCCGTCTGGGTCGTTTGTGTGGCTTGATGAACAACCCGAACGATTGCTGGGTGCCGCAATTGCGCTGCACCTCAGGAAGGCGACTAGCCGTCTCGACATTGTTGTTCCAGATATTCATCGTGAACTGGCTCCTGCTGTTGCTCGACGGGCAGCGCAGTGGAACATCCCAATTGAGGTATTCAGCCTCGAAGGAAAGTCGCTGAAGACAGTTGATCCCCAGCCGGCTGCCGCGGAACGAGATTGTGAATTCGACATTGACGAGTTTCGCTCGGTCATCTCCGAAGCCGGGGCAGAGGCCGTCATTGAACACGGCGTGCTCACCGGAGAGGTGGCAGGGCTCGAGGTGTGTCGAGTTGTCTTTGAAGATGAATGGCGGTTGCGCGTGGGCGTCGGCTCGCAAGATCGTGAAGCCTTCCAGATGCTGCACGGTGATGCGCCATCACTTGACTCGCTCGTCAGAGTCGTCGAATTTGTGCAGACATATCGACGGCCAACAGCCGATCCGCATCCGCTCAACCGGCTCTCCCCAGAGCGATGGATGCGCTCAACATTTACGTCAATTGATTCGCTTGGTCTCCCAGCCTGTACGCAGATGTCAGGGGTGTTACCCCGAGGGAGCATGTCTGATGCATCCCCCGCTTTTGCCGTTTCGCAGCGCGATGGCGTTACAACCTTGCTGGCGTTCACGACGGGCACTGACCTAGGTGCCGTAGTTGACGCAGCTGATCACGCAGAATGGTCGGCTCACCAGAATGAGGTGAGCGAAATCGTTGTGGTAGTCGACGGCCGAAACCGTCTGCCGGTTCTTGATGTGATCGCAGAACGTTCAGTGAAACCAATGCGCATCGTCTCGCAGAGCGAACTTGCGAGCCTCTGAGAGTAACCTCAGTACACCATGACGCAGCCTTCCTCTGAGCACGATGCTCTCTTTGAGCGACTTGCGTCTCACACGGGTGAATTTCGAGAATTAGAGCAACGGCTGGCTGATCCTGCCACCGCTGCCGACCCAGATGAGCTCCGAAAGGTCTCGCAGCGTTATCACCAACTGCAGGCGTTCGTCGAGGCCCTTTCAGAGCGAGATCGTCTCATCGATGACATTGCTGCCGCAACTGAACTCGCCGAGGTGTCAGACGGTGACGATCGAACCGCCTTCGAACGAGAGGCGCTTGCGGGAAATGAAAAGCTGGAGGAACTCGCGCAGCATGTTCGAGAGTTACTGATTCCCCCAGATCCAGACGCCGGCCGCAACGTCATCGTCGAAATCCGCGGTGCCGAGGGTGGGGAAGAGGCAAACCTTTTTGCCGGTGACCTACTCGACATGTACCGCGGGTATGCCCAACATCGCGGTTGGAAACTCGAAGTGTTATCCCACGATGCGAGTGACCTCGGTGGAACAAATCAGGTCACATTTATCATCCGCGGCGAAGACGCCTGGCAGCGATTGAAGTTCGAAGGTGGCCCTCATCGGGTGCAACGTGTGCCGGTCACCGAGAGCCAAGGACGTGTTCACACTTCGTCCGCGACCGTTGCCGTGCTACCAGAAGCCGATGAGGTTGAAGTCGAGATTGATGATCGCGATCTTGACATCGATGTGTATCGATCGTCGGGAGCTGGTGGGCAGCATGTGAATACCACTGACTCAGCGGTTCGTATCACCCACCGCCCGTCAGGGCTTGTTGTCACGATGCAGGACGAACGAAGCCAGTTGCAGAATAGGGCTCGCGCAATGCAGGTACTACGAGCGCGACTCAAGGCTCTCGCAGAATCAGAACAAGATTCCCAACGGTCAGCGGATCGGCGGTCGCAAGTTGGTGGCGGCGGCCGCAGCGAAAAGATCCGCACGTACAACTTCAAGGAAAGCCGGGTAACGGATCACCGGATTGGGCTCACGATTCATCGCCTACCTGAGGTGCTTGCTGGGGCTCTCGATCACGTGATCGAACCCCTGTTACTCGAAGAGCGTGAGCGACTTCTCGCTGAGGAGACAGAAGCGGCGCCGTGACCACGGTGCGCGAACTCGTTGAGTCGACGGCAGCGATTGTTGACGATCGCAACCATGCTCGATGGCTCGTCGAAGTTGCAGTTTCGGCTGACCCACTCGACGAGGTGTTGGACGATGAGGTGACTGAGCGCATGGTTGCGCACCTTGATGTCATGGTCGGGCGTTATCGCGCAGGTGAACCCCTGCAATATGTGCTGGGTCGATGGGCATTTCGCCACCTCGATCTGTTCGTGGATGAGCGGGTACTCATCCCACGTCCCGAGACTGAAGAAGTTGCCGGGATTGCGATCGAATTCGCTCGAGCGGTCGATGGCGAGCGCACAGTGATTGATCTCGGCACAGGATCAGGAGCGATCGGGCTCGCACTTGCCACTGAGCTTCCGCTCGAGGGCACATCGATCTGGATGACCGACGTTTCCTCAGACGCTCTCGCAGTCGCTCAAGCAAATCTTGCGGGTATTGGTCGACCGGCACGCAATGTGACAATCATCCAGAGCCGATGGTTCGATGATGTCCCTCAGAAACTTCGAGCTGACGTCATCGTGTCGAACCCTCCATACATTGCGACAAATAGCCAGGAGGTTGATCGAAGTGTTGATCAACACGAACCGGCAGTTGCGTTGTATTCAGGCATCGACGGACTCGATGCCATTCGTGAAATCATTGAGAACGCGGGGAACTACCTCAAATTCAATGGAGTGATCGTGCTCGAAATCGGTTTTGATCAGGCTGATGCGGCCCGAGGGTTACTCACTCAACATGGCTTTACTGACACTGAGGTACGGCGAGACGTATTTGGAAACGACCGTATTGCGATCGGTCGTTGGCGTGGCCGCTCTTTATGACCACTGTTCGCGGCGCAGAGATGGCTGAGTTGGCAGGATCCCGCTAGCGTCCTAGGGGCGGAAAACCGCTGAGGAGAAAACACCGTGAACGACGACCGTTTGTCCCGCTATCGATCAAGTATTGACAATATTGATGCTGCGCTCGTGTTCATGCTGGCCGAGCGTTTCAAGATCACTCAGGCTGTTGGCGAATACAAAGCTGAAGTTGGCCTCCCTCCTGCTGATGAATCCCGCGAAAGCGAGCAGATCGAGCGACTTCGCGCGCTTGCTCTAGATGCAGGTCTTGACCCCGTGTTCACTGAAAAATTTCTTCGATTCATTGTCGCCGAAGTGATTCGGCATCACCAGTTGATCGCTGGCGAGAACTGATTTCCCGTTGTGGCTGAACGAGTTGACGTTGTCGTTATTGGTGGTGGGCCAGCTGGCTCTGCCGCAGCAATGCGCGCCGCACGTGGCGGGGCATCGGTAGCGGTCTTCGAATCAGGTGATCGGGGCCGAGACAAGATTTGTGGTGATGGGTTAACCCCGCGAGCTGTCGCCGCGCTGAACGAACTCAACATCCCCATTGATGCAAGTCACCGCATTGCCGGGCTACGAATGATTGCGGGCCGCCAAACACGTGAATTGCCGTGGCCAGAATCAGGTCGTTTCCCGGGCTACGGGGCTGTCTGGCCTCGACAGCGCCTCGATGCAGCGCTGATTGAGGCAGCCGAGTCATCCGGGGCGGCTGTTTCATTCAATTCGACGGCGATGCCGCTCATTGATGATGGAATCGTGCGAGGTGTTCAGGTCGAAACTTCGGCCGGCTCCCGCGAGGTGCTTGCGGAGAAGGTAATCGTCGCAACAGGTGCACCTGGGGCCGTCGCCCGAGAGCTTGGTGCGGTTCGGGTTGCCGATGAGCCATTTGGGTTGGCCATCAGAACCTACGTTGAGTCGCCACGTCACGCGGATGACATGTTGGAGGCCTGTTTGACGCTGCGGGACGAACATGGAACCCCGGTTCCTGGGTATGGCTGGATGTTCCCCTGTGGAGACGGCACCGTCAACATTGGGGTGGGCGCGTTGTCGACAATGAAGGGGTTTAAGAACCTCAATCTCAACAAGTTGTTGGCCTCGTATCGGGCGTCTGTTGAGGGACCGTGGAGCCTTGGCGCTGATACTGGTCGAGCTCGGGCCTGGCGTCTTCCGATGTCGGTTGTGAAACGCTCAGGGCCGGGTTGGATGGCGATTGGCGATGCTGCTGGCCTTGTCAACCCAATGAATGGTGAGGGCATCGATTACGGGCTTGAGTCGGGAATGCTTGCGGCTGATGAATACCTTCGCAATCCGACTGGGGCTGAGCAACGTTACGACGACGCAGTCGGTGAGCGCTTTGATTCGTTCCTGCGCACCGGCCGGCGTTTCGCGTTTCTCATTGGACATCCGTTCCTGCTGCGCACGGGGCTTCGGATGGCCGTGGGCACGCATTCGATTGCAAACATCACTCTGCAGGTCATGGGCAACCTGGTCGATGGGGATACCCCTGGTGCAGCAGGTCGTGTGCTGTCGTTTGCCGATCGCGCGCTCGGCCTCGCAGATCCTTTGCTACGCAAGACCAGAGCAAAAGCCTGATCGATAGCGTTCCCTGCAATGGCGTCGACGATTGGATTCGGTATCGATATCGGAGGTAGCGGAATGAAGGCCGCACCTGTTGATCTATCAGATGCTGGCAAACTCGCCGGAGATCGATTCCGCATTTCGACGCCGACACCAGCGACTCCTGAAGCTGTAGCTGGGGTTGTAGTTGAGCTTGTCCAACATTTCGGCTGGGAGGGGCCGGCAGGGATCGCGCTTCCATCGGTGGTTCGTAATGGGGTGGTTCACTCTGCGGCCAATATCGATGACAGTTGGATTGACGTTGATGCGCGAGCACTGTTCTCTTCTGTGCTTGGTCAAGATGTCATCGTGATGAATGATGCTGACGCGGCTGGTCTCGCCGAAATGTCCTTTGGGGCAGGTGTTGGACGTCACGGCGTTGTGATGGCATTGACATTTGGAACTGGAATCGGGTCAGCGCTCTTCGTTGACGGCCACCTCGTCCCGAATACCGAGCTAGGTCATCTCGAGTTCAAAGGGGAGTCGTTCGAACGATGGGCGGCGGCGAGTGCCAGGAAGCGCGAAGACCTGTCATGGAAGAAGTGGGCTGCTCGAGTCTCGACCTACTTGCAGACAATTGACGCACTCTTCTCACCCGATGTGGTGATCGTTGGCGGCGGTGCCTCCAAGTCAGCAGACAAGTGGGTTCCCCTGATTGAGGCCCGTCCTGAAATTTTGGTCGCCGAATTTGCGAACTCAGCCGGAATTGTTGGGGCTGCAATGGCGAGTAGCGGCGCCTGACGTCGTTCGCCCCGCGCTCAACTGACTCACCAGTTGTTGCTGGCGACTTCTCTCGTTCCACGGATCCCGATCACTACGAGTGTGACTGCAGTCAGTGGTACAACGAACGCAAGCATCGCAGTGCTGAACTCGTCATGGATTGCGGCAGATGAAGCGTCAAGCCCGAGCCAGGTGAGGTAGGCGACGTAATACCCGACAAAGACGAAACCTTCCCATCGCTTAATCACAAAACCATTCACGAAGATGGGTAGGCACGCGACTGCAACGGCGAGCATGAACGGGAGGTCGAAGCCAAGTGCGGTGTCACTGACACTGATTGGAGCAATAAGGGAAGTAAATCCGAGCACTGCGAGGATGTTGAACAGGTTCGATCCGACGGCGTTGCCGACGGCAAGGTCTCGTTGCCCCTTCGCAGCAGCAACAATTGAGGTTGCAATCTCGGGAAGTGATGTGCCGACGGCAACCACTGTGAGCCCGATCAGTAGTTCGCTGGCCCCAAGCGCCGTGGCGAGATCGGTGGCGGCTGTCACGAGCAATTGGGCGCCGACGATGAGCATCGTGATACCAGCGATGACGAAAGAGATGCTTTGCCAAAGAGGATGTGTGCCTGCGAGGTCTCCGGCAAGGCCTGCTTGGTACTCATGTTCGATGGAGTGTTCGTCGTTGTCGTTCGAAGATGACCTGGCCGATGAAACCGTCCGGTAGAGGTAGGCCGCTAGGGCGAGGACGAAGAGAGCGCCGTCAATACGCCCCAAAGATCCGTCGAGTCCGAGCACAATGACTGCGCCGGATGCTCCAATCATGATCGGGATGTCGATTCGTACGATGCGGAATGCGACGATGAGCCCCGAACCAACGACAGCGGAGAGCCCCAGTACCAGAAGGATGTTGGCGATATTGCTACCAACAACGTTTCCGAGTGCGAGATCGCTAGTCCCTCTCGCGGCAGCCCCCACACTGACCGCCAACTCCGGAGCACTTGTTCCGAATGCGACCACAGTGAGCCCGATGACAACTGGGGAGAGGCCACTGCTCGCAGCGATACGCGCTGCGCCGCGAACCATGATGTCCGCACCAGTTATCAGCACGACGGTGCCGATAACGAAGGAGAGAACGGTGAACAATGACATCGCTCCTATCTTCGCAGAGGAAAATCAACTTGCCTCGTCGTAGTCGGCAATGTCGAAATGTTTCACTTATGTCTGCGACGATGTGGTCATGGTGTCTCCGACTCAGGTCTCAGTGTTCGGCGAAGCATTGGTCGACCTCATCGTTCCTCAGGGTGGGGAAGTGCATGCGGTGTTCGGAGGGGCACCGTTCAATACGGCCCGTGCGCTGGGGCGGCTTGGCGTTCCCACATCGTTCGTTGGATCAATTGCCGATGACCGATTTGGTGACGGATTGATCGCCGAACTCACAACAGACGGCGTCAATATCGAACGGGTGCGGCGAACCGCATCGCCGACCACGCTTGCATTAGCGGAGCTCTCAGCGGAGGGAAGTGCGTCGTATCGGTTTTATGTTGATGGCACCTCCGCTCAAGAGACTTTCAATGACTTTCCGATTCAAGATGGTGGCTGGATAATGACCGGCGGCTTAGGACTTGTCCTTAATCCGGTTGCCGACCAGATCGTTTCATGTCTTGAACAACGCCCTGCGTCTACTCGAGCGATGGTGGATGTGAATTGCCGGCCAATGGTGATCAGCAATACCGATGAATATCGGGTGCGAGTTGCGAAGGTCTTGTCGATGGTTGATGTCGTCAAGGTGAGCGATGAAGACCTTGTATACCTCTACCCAGATACCCCGGTTCGCGATGCGGTGCAGCGAATTCTCGAAAGCGGCCCAACACTGGTGCTGCTCACTGTCGGCTCCGATCCAGTTGAGGCATTTACCTCGCATCAGTCGATTCGAGTTGAAGTGCCACCAGTAGAGATCGTTGACACCGTTGGTGCTGGTGACACCTTTGGTGCAGGGTTCCTCGCCTGGTGGGCTCACTACGCAAAGACCGGAACCATCGAATTGCAGACTCTTACTGATCTTGATCTGGTGAAGCGCTCGGTGAAGATGGGTATTTATGCCTCGTCAATCGCAGTTGGACGTAGGGGAGCTGATCCCCCGTATCGCGATGAGCTTGATGATGCTCTGTGGGACTGAGAAGGCCAACCGCTCCACCCACGAGTAGCGTGGAGGTCATGAGTGACCTGCTCGAAACAATGATTGACGACTTACAGCATCTCGTCGAGGCTGAGTCACCATCAAACGATCCTGAATTGTTGGCTCGCTCTGCCGAAACAGTTGCCGACCTCATGGAACGGCATCTCGGTTCTCGTCCAAATTTGATCGATGGTGGAGCAGGTCCGCACGTTCACTGGAGTGGGGGCGGCACCCCAAGAGTTCTCATCCTTGGACATCACGACACTGTGTTCCCCGCAGGCACACTCGCGAATCGGCCCTTTGCTGTGGCAGATGGCAAAGCAACCGGGCCAGGTGTGTTCGACATGAAGGCTGGAATCGTTCAGGCAATTCATGCGGTCGCATCGCTACGAGACCCCTCGGGTGTTGAAATTTTGTTGTCATGTGACGAGGAGGTTGGGTCTCGGACGTCGCGGGCGCTCCTTGAAGAGCGTGCAATGGCGTGTGGAACAGTTCTCGTGCTTGAACCAAGCGGAGACGGCGGAGCATTGAAGACAGGTCGAAAAGGAACTGGCACATTTGAGGTGGTAATTGGCGGCCGAGCCGCTCACGCCGGACTCGAACCACATCGCGGGGTGAACTCACTCATTGAAGCTGCCCATCAAGTGCTCACGATCGCCACGTTTGCAGACGATGAGCAGGGTACGACGGTCACGCCAACGGTCGCTCACTCAGGCACGGCGGACAACGTTGTTCCCGCTGAAACTCGTATCCGAGTCGATGTCAGAGTCACCTCGGCAGAAGAAGCACATCGCATTGAGACCGCGTTCGCAAATCTGGTGCCAGTGCACCCTGAGGCAACTGTCGAGGTGAACGGTCGAGTTGGCAGACCACCTATGCCAGAGTCAGCATCTGCTGAGCTCATGCCGCTCGCCATTGCCCACGACAGTTCGATCATTGGGGTCGCAGTCGGCGGAGGAAGTGACGGCAATTTCACTGCTGCATGCGGTGTTCCCACACTTGACGGCCTCGGTGCGGTTGGCGGTGGAGCCCACGCTGATCACGAATTCATCGAAGTTGCAACGATGCCCGGGCGCGCTGAACTGCTTGCTGCAATTATCGAAGCCCGAATGAGCTGAACTCAGCGCTCAGTCGCGATTCGGGTCAAGCTCAAGTGCCCCACCCTTGCCGAGTGCGCCTACCCGGCGATAGACGTCGAGTTTGTCTCGTGAGTCGGTGATATCGAGGTTGCGCATCGTGAGTTGACCAATCCGGTCGAGCGGACCGAATGCAGCGTCTTCAACGCGCTCCATCGAGAGTCGATCAGGTTCGTAGGTGAGATCTGGTCCGGTCGTATCGAGAATCGAGTAGTCATCGCCTCGGCGAAGTCGCAATGTCACCGAGCCGGTAATCGCTGAACCAACCCAATTAAGGAGTGGCTGGCGAAGCATGAGGCTTTGTGGGTCAAACCACCGACCCTCGTAGAGCAGGCGACCAAGGCGACGGCCCATCGTGTGGTAATTCTCGATCGTGTTCTCGTTATGAATCGCAGACACGAGACGCTCATACGCAATGTGAAGTAATGCGAGTGCGGGCGCCTCGTAGATGCCCCGAGACTTTGCCTCAATGATTCGGTTTTCGATCTGGTCGCTCATACCGAGACCATGCCGCCCACCGATCGCATTTGCAGCAAGAACGAGCTCGACGTGGTTCTCGAAGGTCTTTCCGTTGATTTCGGTCGGCCAACCTTCCTCGAAGGTGATGGTGACATCCTCGGCAGCAATCTCGACCGCTGGATCCCAATGAGCAACTCCCATGATTGGAGCGACAATTTCCATGCCAGTTGACAACTCTTCAAGCGCTTTCGCCTCGTGAGTCGCGCCCCAGATATTCGCGTCAGTTGAATACGCCTTCTCCACAGAGTCTCGATAGGGGAGATTCCGGGTTGTGAGGAATTCGCTCATGCCGGTTCGTCCGCCGAGTTGATCGACGAATGATGCGTCAAGCCACGGCTTATAGATCCGAAGCTTTGGGTTCACCATGAGGCCGTAGCGGTAGAAACGCTCAATGTCGTTGCCCTTATAGGTTGATCCGTCACCCCAGATGTCAACACCATCATCTTGCATGGCTTGAACGAGCAAGGTACCCGTTACTGCCCGACCGATTGGGGTGGTGTTGAAATATGTGCGACCTGCCGTACGGATATGGAATGCACCGCACTGCAGCGCCATGAGACCCTCGCGAACGAGTTCGTCTCGACAATCGATCAACCGAGCAGCTTCCGCTCCATATTGCAGCGCGCGGTCTGGAACACCGGAGAGATCTGGCTCGTCGTACTGTCCGAGATCTGCTGTATAGCAATACGGGGTTGCTCCACCCTCTCGCATCCATGCGACAGCGGCAGAGGTGTCAAGCCCACCCGAAAAGGCAATTCCGACACGCTCGCCAACAGGAAGCGTCATCAACACGTTCGACATGGCAAATGAACCTATCGCCGTTCTTCGTCGGGCCGTGTTGCTAATGGCATGCCCACCCACGAAGCAATTGAGGCACCTGCACCAGCGCAACCGAGAACGAGCTCGACAATACCGAGTCTGCTGACCCGGCCAAGGTCGACTGCCCCAATCGCAACGATGACCACACCCGCAACGACTCCGATCTGCCAGGTCCGACGTGAGCCGCCGATTGCAGCGGTCAGGGCAAGAAATGGTGCGATGAATGGCGCAATGTTGATGACGAGATTGCGGCCGTTGGCGGGTGGTCCGAGCCACCAAGTGCTGAGGCCAACCTGACGGCTCACTGCCCATACCGAAGCAAGTCCGATGACCACACCAATCCAAGTCAGGCTCACGACAGCTTTCCACCCGCCGCTCAGCGCGTTCTGCTGGCCACCGTGTAGAGGCGACGTCGTTGCGCTCGGCTGCTTCATCAAACTCAGTGTAGGAGGTGACGCTCGATCAGAATGAGGGCCAGTTCGTCGGTAACCTGAGGTCCTATGAGTACGCCGTCCGCAACGATCGGATCTCCTCCGATGTTGTCGATTTTCTACCCCATGTGGAATGAGGAGGAGTACATCGAACGGGCGATCGCGTATGGCCGTCGATCATGTGAACGCATGATCGTTTCGGGAGATATCTCGGACTACGAACTCATCATTGTGAACGATGCGTCGACCGACGCAACCGCCGAAATCGCTGATCGGTTGGCAAGTGATGACACCCGAATTCGCGTCGTTCACCATCCTGTCAATCGAAAGCTTGGCGGGTCGATGCGTTCGGGGTTTGCCGCTGCAAATGGCGACATTGTGTTGTACACCGATGCTGACCTTCCATTCGACCTCAACGAGTTGCCACGGATCGTGCGTTTGCTGCGTGAATACGAAGCCGACATCGTCAGCGCATACCGATTTGACCGAACCGGGGAAGGCGCCCTTCGCGCCGTGTACACGACGGTCTACAACGCCCTCATTAAGACCGTCTTTGGTGTTCGGGTTCGTGACATCAACTTTGCCTGCAAACTCGTGAGCCGAAGGGTTCTCGATGCGATTGATCTAAAGAGTGAAGGTTCCTTCATCGATGCCGAACTCATCATTCGGGCCCAGCGTGACGGATTCGAAGTCATGCAGATGGGTGTTGACTATTTCCCACGAACCCGTGGGGAGTCAACGCTGTCTTCGCCGGCGGTAATTCAGAAGATGTTGTTCGAGATGTGGTCGTTGCGACGTGATTTACGTCGGTAACAACATGACTTCTCGCGAGACAAACAGCATGAATCTTGCACTGCTCACGCCGTTGGTACCCTCCTGTTTGAACTTCACGATGACAAACCGTTGTACCCCTCCCTCCAATGATGCTTGAGCGATATCGCCGATGGATCCCTGCTGCATTTGCGGCAGTCTTGTTGCTCATCATTGTTGTGGTCGGCTCAATGTCGGGTGACGATGAAACAACTGAATCTCCTGGGTCGGCTACCACCATGGTTCCGCAGACCACGACGACGTCAACGACTATTCCAAAGGTTCCGCTCACTCGAAACTTAGAGCGAGGCGCGACAGGTGACGACGTTGTCATGGTGCAGCAGCGGCTTGCCGATATTGGATTTGATCCGGGGCCGATCGACGGGGTTGTCGGAACCTTGACGAAACAGGCGGTTTGGGCCTACGAGAAACTTGTGATGGGCATTCCACGCGCCGATGCAACTGGAGTAGTGACGCCGACATTGTGGGATCGGATGCAGGAACCATTAATGGTGCAACCTCGCCGCTCGACAGGCGGACTGCAGAATCACACAGAGATTTACTTAGACGAGCAGGTACTCGTCGTCTTCCACAAAGATGTGCCGGCTCTCATCACACACATCTCATCGGGTGAACTTGATGAATTCGGTGAACCGGCCTTGTACTGCGAGGTCGTCACCTACGACACCGACTCTGACGGCGAACTCCTTGAAGAACCCATCACAAAAGAAATCTGTGCGTACTCAAAAACACCTGGTGGAGTGTTTACCTATCGACGCCTCGTTGAAGGCACGCGGAATGGGCCGCTTGGCGATATGTGGAATCCGGTGTATTTCAACTACGGAATTGCCGTTCATGGCGCACTCCAAGTTCCAGCTGAACCAGCCTCACATGGATGTGTACGCATTCCGCTACACATTTCTGAGTACTTCCAATCGCTTGTTCAACTCGGCGATTCAGTTCTGGTCTGGAACGGTGTGAGTGAACCAGCAGACGTCACCTCCGAGGAGAGCCTTCCCACTTTTGATGGAAGTGTTCAGAACCCAAATCCGACAACGACTACCTCGACGACAACAACATCGACGACCACCACAACAGTTGTTCCTACAACAACAATTGAGCCGGTTGATTCAATCGAGTCCTCGTCAACTTCGTCAACGACAACGAGCATCCAGTCTGACGAGGCCTAACGGGGTCGCATGAGGTGCACTTTGGGCCAGGTTGAACCCGAGGGTGGTTAACGGGCAACGGCGACGTTCTGCTGTGGTTCAGCCCGGCTATTGCGAGCCCGCAGCAACGTTTCAACCGCAACAGCGACCAGCGCAAGCCAGACAATTGCAAAGCCGGTGAACCTTGCGACGGTCATCGTTTCTCCGTAGGCAAGCCATCCCAAGCAGAAGTTGATGACGGGGACCATCCATCCGATTGGTCCAAGCAGGGTGAAGGGTACGCGAGGGGCGGCATGCGCAAAGAGCAGCAACGGGGCAGCGGTAACGAGCCCTGTTGCCGCGAGGAGCGCCCAGTCAAACCCGGACGCGATATCGCCGACTCCTCCTGAACGGGTGAGTGAGATGATGACGACGACGATTGCAATCGGGAGCAAGGTCGTCACCTCGCCTGTAAGGCTGTCGATTGGGCCCAGTGGAACTCGTCGTTTTACCAACCCATAAAACGCCCAGCTGCCGCCAAGAGCGAATGAAAGCCACGGAATTTGTCCGTATGAGACGGTGAGAATGGTAATCGAAGTGATGACGAGCACCATTGCAAGAACCCGCATTGGGGTGAGACGCTCTCCCAGAACGATCACCCCAATCGTCATCGTGATAAGCGGTGCCAAAAAGTAGCCGAGAGCGGTCTCAAGCACCCGACCCGAAACAATCGCCCCGACGTAGGTCGACCAATTGACGACAAGGAGGGCTGCAGCGAGAAGTAGGAAGCGGCGAACACTCGCATCTCGGATTGCGGTCACAACATTCGCCAGATGGCCACGTGACGCAACCAGTACCCACAGCACGACCACCGCAGCGATGACCCGCCAGCCAATGAGGTCTACAGCCGAGAACTCGTTCAACAGCTTCCAGAACGCGGTGAGACTGCCCCACAGGGCATAGGCGATGACGGCCGACCGCACACCGCTTTTTGAACGAGGATCCATCGCCACAACCTATGCCCATGGTGGGTTCTCAGTAGTGTCATGTCAGTGAAATACCTCACCGATGTTCACACCGATAACCGGACTCTGCACGAGTTGTTTGATGCTGATCCATCGCGAGCCAATCGTTATGTCGCATCGGTGGCAGGTTTACGAGTCGACTGGTCACGTCAACCGGTGACAGATGAGGTCCTCGCATCATTGCGAGATGCTGCTCGAGCGGCAGGGGTGCGAGACCGATTCCGATCACTCATCGCTGGTGAACATGTCAATACCACGGAGAATCGATCGGTGCTGCATATGGCCTTGCGTGCTGATCCATCGGCTGCATACGAAGCCGCTGGCCGCAACGTCATGGCCGATATTCACCGCGAACTCTCCCGGATGACTGAATTTGCCGATCGGATTCGAGCCAAACCTCGCATTACTGACATCGTCAACATTGGTATTGGTGGCTCTGACCTCGGGCCGGCCATGGCAGCCCAAGCGCTTGCGAGCAATGTGCACCCACGTCTTCACCCACATTTTGTGTCGAATGTTGATGGCGCAGACATCGAGTCGGTCCTTCAGCAAGTTCGACCAGAATCAACGCTGTTCGTCATCGTCTCGAAAACGTTCAGCACTCTTGAGACGCTGACAAACGCAAACGTTGCTCGCCAATGGGTTGTGGATGGTCTCGGCGAAGCTGCTGTCGCGGACCACTTTGTTGCGGTGTCGACTGCCAGTGACAAGGTTGCAGCCTTCGGCATCGAGCCAGAGATGACGTTCGGATTTTGGGATTGGGTCGGCGGCCGGTATTCGCTGTGGTCGGCGGTTGGTCTCTCATTGATGTTGCTTGTTGGTCCGGAGTGCTTTGGAGAACTTCTCGACGGCGCGCGTGAGATTGATGCTCACATGATTGAGACTCTCGTCGATAACGATGGTCTTGATGACAATGTGGCCGTCACTCTTGCGCTGATTGGGGTGCTGCATCGAAATGTGTTGAATCGGTCGACCAAAGCCGTTATTCCGTACGTGCATGAGCTCCGCAGATTTCCGGCATACCTGCAGCAGCTCGACATGGAGTCGAATGGCAAGTCGGTAACAATCGATGGCAGCCAAGTTGACGGAGCTACCGGTCCGGTGATTTGGGGTGAACCAGGCACGAACGGCCAGCATGCGTTCTTCCAATTGTTGCATCAGGGCACCGACATCATCCCCGTCGACTTCATCGGAGTTGCTCGCCCGCATCACGACCGCGTCGACCAGCACGATGCGCTGTTTGCGAATCTTCTTGCACAGGCGCAGGCACTTGCATTTGGACGGCCATCGCCGAACGAACCTCACCGCAATTTTGGCGGTAACCGACCGAGCACATTGATCCTTGCTGAGCAACTTGATGCGCGAACACTGGGCCAATTGATCGCGTTGTATGAGCACATCGTGTTTGTGCAAGGAGTGATGTGGGGTATCAACAGTTTTGATCAATGGGGAGTTGAACTCGGTAAAGAGCTGGCGAGTGCTCTTTCTCCAGTGCTCTCCGATGAAAGTCTTGACCTCCAACACATTGCGGACCCGACAACGCGGTCAGCGATTGAGTGGTACCGGGCAAATAGGTCGACGTAGTCGTATTTACAATCGAGAGGAACGCTCAAACACCAGTGTGCTTCGACTCGGAATGACGAACTCTGTTGCCGCCTTAACCACTTCGCTGTCATCGAGGCCAACGTTCGGACGTGATGAGTCGAATCGAATGATCCACTCAGATCCCCACTGTGCAGTTGGCATGGTCCATTTCAAATCGATTGGGCTTGCAGAGAACACGCAGAAGAAACTGTCATCGACGACTCGGTTACCAAATCGATCGGGAATTGCGATGGCCTCGCCGTTGAGGAAGACGCCTACCGCCTGAGCGAATCCCTGTTCCCAATCCGAAGGGCTCATTTCTTCGCCATCAGGGCGAAACCACGTCATATCGTCGTTGTCGCGAAGTGGTCGGCCATGGAACCATCGACGACGACGAAAAATGGGATGTGCTGACCGGAATGCGATGAGTCGTTGAACCCACTCGAGTATGGCATTGTCGACAGTTGACCAGTCGAGCCAACTCAACTCATTGTCATGACAGTAGGCGTTGTTATTTCCGCGCTGGGTTCGACCGAGTTCGTCTCCACCAAGGAGCATTGGCACACCCTGTGAAAGCAGCAAGGTCGCAAACATGTTTCGCCGCTGTCGATCTCGAAGGTCATTGATCTTCGGGTCATCGGTCGGCCCTTCGACGCCATGGTTCCACGATCGGTTATGTGACTCGCCATCTCGACTGTCTTCGCCGTTGTCCTCATTGTGCTTGCTGTTAAAGCTCACGAGGTCTGAGAGCGTGAATCCGTCATGGCAGGTGACAAAGTTGATCGAAGCCGTCGGGCGGCGGGTATCTGACCTGTAGAGATCTGACGATCCGGTGAATCGCTGTGCAAACGTTGCGAGGCGAGAATGTTCACCTCTCCAAAAGTCGCGAATGGTGTCTCGGTAGTCGGCATTCCACTCTGACCATTTCGGTGGGAAATTCCCAACCTGATAACCGCCCTCGCCCACATCCCACGGTTCTGCAATGAGCTTTACCTGGGAGAGCACTGGATCCTGGTGAATGATGTCGAAGAACGCAGATAAACGATCGACCTCGAAGAGTTCCCGAGCGAGCGCAGAGGCGAGGTCGAAACGAAAGCCGTCGACGTGCATCTCGAGAACCCAGTAACGGAGGCTGTCCATGATGAGTTGCAGCACATGGGGATGGCGCATATTGAGGGAGTTTCCGCAACCGGTGAAGTCGAGGTAGTGGCGCGGGTTCTCATTGGTGAGTCGGTAGTACGCGTGGTTGTCGATTCCGCGCATCGACAGGGTTGGCCCGAGATGGTTTCCTTCAGCAGTGTGGTTGTACACCACATCTAAAATGACCTCAATGCCTGCGGCGTGAAGGGCGGCGATCGTACTGCGAAGGTCATTCGCGGGGTCGGAATGGTGTGGCGATCCGTACTCATTGTGGGCACTGAAATATCCGAGTGTGTTGTACCCCCAGTAGTTGCGCCGACCTTCTTGGACGAGGTGGTGGTCGTGAATGAACTGATGAATTGGCATGAGTTCGATCGCCGTTATGCCAAGTTCAACCAGATGTTGAAGTACCGCGGGGTGTCGAAGCGCAGCAAATGTTCCACGTTCATGCGGCGGGACATCGGGGTGTTGCATCGTCAGTCCACGGACGTGTGCTTCGTAGATGATGCTCTCGTGTGTGGGGGTTCGTAGAAGTTGGTCGTCGCCCCAGTCGAATGACGGGTCGGGCACGACGCCGAGAGGAACATACGGCGCTGAATCCTCGGCATTAGCGACGTCTGGGTCATCGAGGTCGTATGCAAAGCAGGCCGAGTCCCACTTGATTCCTCCGTCGACTTGTTTTGCATATGGGTCGAGTAACAACTTGTTGGGGTTGTGCCACAGACCGGCGTCCGGATTCCATTCGCCGTGCACGCGGTATCCGTAGTGTTGCCCGGGCGCGACGTCTGGTAAGTACGCATGCCAGATATGGCCATCGACCTCGTTGAGAGAAATTCGTTGTTCGTCATTTGCACTGTTGCCTGGCCCATCAAGCAGACACAGTTCGACGTGTTCGGCACTTGAAGAGAACAGAGCAAAGTTTGTTCCAGCGCCGTCATAGGTTGCACCGAGCGGATGGGTTTCCCCGGCCCAGACCCTGCGATGTAGCGAGGGATGCGCATGACGACTCACGTTGAAATTCTGCCCGGTTTACGCCGTCAACCCTCTGTTATGGGGCATGATTAAGAGATGGCTGAAGGAAAAACGATTGAACGAGTTGGCGTAGTCGGTTGCGGACTTATGGGTTCGGGTATCGCCGAAGTCTGCGCTCGCGCTGGCCTTGATGTGCTTGTGAGGGAAGCATCGGCAGAGGCGGCAGAGGCCGGCCGGACCCGACTGACCACCTCATTTGATCGAGGCGTGTCGGCTAACAAAATGACAGAAGATGAACGCGATGCAGCCATGGCACGCCTGTCATTCACCACTGATATTGGGGATCTTTCAGATCGCGATCTTGTAGTTGAAGCCATCATCGAGGACGAAGACATGAAAGTCGGGTTGTTCCGAGACCTCGACAAGGTGTTGACAAACTCCGATGCAATCCTTGCGTCGAATACCTCGTCTATTCCGATCATGAAGCTCGGTACAGCGACTTCTCGCCCAGAGCAGGTCATTGGCATCCACTTCTTTAATCCGGTTCCTGTGTTGAGGCTCGTCGAACTCGTTGAGAGTTTGATGACATCGGATGAGACGTCGCTTCGAGCGGAGGCATTCGCAGAAGGTGTGCTGTCCAAGCGTGTTATCCGGTCGCAGGACAGAGCAGGGTTCGTGGTGAACGCATTGCTGATTCCATATCTGCTGTCGGCGATTCGCATGATGGAATCTGGGTTCGCCTCTGCCGATGACATCGACATCGGAATGGTAGAGGGTTGTAGCCACCCGATGGGCCCGCTGCGCCTTACCGATCTGATTGGGCTCGATACAACGCTTGCGGTGGCAGAGAGTTTGTACGAGGAGTTCAAGGAGCCGCTCTATGCGCCGCCTCCGGTGCTGTCGCGCATGGTTGACGCGGGCCTTCTCGGACGAAAGTCAGGTCGCGGCTTTTACGACTATCGCCGCTGATGGCTGATCGCGTCGAGCGTCTCACTAACTTGCTGGCACTGCTGCTCGAAACTCGTCGGCCCCTCACGCTCCACGAAATCGCTTCCGAACTCGGAGGTCAATATCCCGATGCCGGTCAGGCACGTCGCGCCGCATTTGAACGCGATAAGGCCTCACTGCGTGAGATTGGTATCGATATTTCTTCTGAAACCTTTGGCGGCGATCGTGCAGGCGAAATGGGCTACTGGATCGATCGCTCTGGGTTTGAGCTACCACATCTCGACCTCACCGATGATGAGGTGCGTGCACTCCAATTGGCGCTTGCGGCCACACGACCAGATTCGGCGATTGGTGAGGAAGCGTTGTGGAAACTAGGAGGAGTGGGCGGCGGTGTCGGTGGGCCGATCCGGATGCATCTTCCGGAGCTGCCGGCTTTGCCGGTGTTGCGATCAGCTGTCGCCAATCGACATCCGGTGTCGTTCACATATGCCGGTGCGACCCGCCACGTCGATCCGTGGGGGATACTCCTGCGTGACGGATTTTGGTATGTGATTGGTTTTGATCACGACCGAAGCGACCGTCGAACGTTCAGAGTCGACCGCTGCGAAAGCGAGATTTCGATTGACGCCTCGGTCGAGTTTGAGCGACCTGATGGAGCCTCACTTGAGGGGGCGTTGCCAGCGAATCCGTTGCTTCTCGGTGATGAAGTTGAAGGTGCGCAGACAGCCCTGATTCACATTGCCTCTCGTCGGGCGTGGCTCGTTGAGCGAGAGGTGGGTGCTGATCGAGTTCAAGATCGACGGCAAGACGGCTCGATCATTATCTCGATTCCTTTCACCAACGAAGAAGCCCTGAGATCTTGGGTTCTTGGCTTTCTTGATGACGCAGAACTGCTCGAACCACGTGAAGTTCGCGAGCGGCTCATCAATTGGTTAGAGAGTGTGAGCTAATGGCGCAGCGACCAGCGACCGAGCGCTTGCGGCGACTACTCATCATTTTGCCGTGGCTGATGGAGCAAGGGGAAGTGCCTGTCGAAGACGCCGCACGTAGGTTCTCGATCGGTGTCGACGACCTCATTCGCGACCTTGAGTTGGTCTCAATGTGTGGCCTTCCGCCGTATGTCGACGAGATGGTCGACGTGTTCATCGATGAAGGGATGATCTTTGTTGGCGTGCCACGTCTTTTCACTCGACCACTTCGTTTGAGTGAAGTCGAAGCGTTCGAACTACTTGCTGCAGGAAGAGCAGCGATGCAGTTACCCGGTGCAGACCCTGATGGTGCGCTTGCGCGCGGGTTGCGCAAGGTTGCGGTCGGGCTTGGCGAGGATGACACTGGACTGCTGGTCGTGAACCCGACCCCTCCTGTCGTGCAGGATCTCTCTGATGCGGTAGCGAATGGTCGCCGTGTCGAGGTGCATTATCAGTCCTCGACGAGTGCTGAACCAGCCCTCCGTCAGATCGAGCCGTTTGTTGTGTTTTCGTCCCAGGGGAATTGGTACGTGCATGCACATGATGTTGGATCTGGTGGATTGCGAACCTTCCGCATCGACCGGATCGAGTCGCTTTCGGTGGTTGGAAATTCGGAGAACCAGCCACCTTCTTCAATGCCTGAGCCAGGCATATGGTTTGCCGATGCTGATATCGAACGCGTCACCCTTCGGGTCGGACCCCGTGGCAAGTGGGTGTATGAGCGTTATCCCGTCGACGAGGTGTCGGTGGCTGATGCTGAGGGATGGGTGACTGTTCGCCTAGCCGTGACCTCGCAACAGTGGCTTGCACGTTTGTTGTTGCGACTTGGCGATTCGGTCGAGGTGGTTGAGCCCTCGACGATGAAGTCGGTGAGGGTGGAGGCTGCAGCGCAGGTTTTGCGCCGTTACGCCGACGGTTGATCCCTTAGAAGGAGCGGAAGTATTTGAGATGTTGCCTGGGCGTCGTGTAAGGCGTCGTGGGCATGTTCGATATTGATTCCATAGCGATCGCAGATATCGGAGAGGCGGTGGGATTGCTGTCGGTCAGGGTCAAGGCGACGTGAGAGCTTCAACGTGCAGGTATGGGGGCCGTTAGGCAGTTGCAATTGGAGTTGCTGGGCGGCTGTGGAGAGAAACTTCCAGTCGAAGGCCAGATTGTGGGCAACAACTTCTCGGGAGCCGATTGTCTGAAATAGGTGGTCGATCACTCGCGCTATAGACGGTGCAAATAGCAACTTCCTGCGCGGTATGTGATGAATGTGCTGGGCGCCGATGGGGTCCCATGGCCGACTAAGCCGGACCATTGAACTCCACGAGCTGAGGTTGGTGAGCACCTGCTCGCCAACCGCAAGGTCACCGCAGACAACGGCCACTTGGAAGATGGGGTCTTTTGCCCCGTTCAGCCCGCCGGTCTCGAGATCAATGATCGCGAAATGACGAGTGGATGGGCTCACGTGGCCAGATTAGGCCAGAGGTGTGACGGGCCTCGCTATGCGTTGCGGGCGCGGATACCGATTGGAGCGGCGACGGTGTATCCGAGCAGGTGGCGGTCTTCTTCGTTTTCTCCACCCCAAAAGCCGTACTCATGATTTTCGCGGGCGAACTGCTGGCAGGGCACCCGCACCGGGCATGCCGTGCACAGCATGTTGGCACGGGCTTCTCTGCGCTCCCGAGCTTGTGGGCGTTCTGCCTTCTTGGCGAAAAACAGTTCGAGACGGCCTTTACACATTGCGAATTCTTGCCAGGCGACATCGCGGGGGAGATCGTCAACTGATTCAAAAAGGAGGGTTTCGGCTGCGCTCATGCATCATTTAACACTAAATGGAACTCCCGTATTCCGGGATGAGCAAAATTTTCGAGAAAACCGTCGCTACAGCAATTCTGCAGCAAGCGACGCGACACTGGACCGCTCGCATGATTGCAGGGTGATGTGCCCAAAGCATGGCTGCCCGGTGAAGGCATTCGTAAGAACGGCAAGGGCGTTGTTGGTCTCGCCCAAGTACGGGGCATCAATCTGGCTGGTGTCTCCGGTGAACACCACCTTTGTTCCTTCACCAACTCTTGTCAAGATCGTTCGCAATGTCGTTGGTTCAAGATTCTGAGCTTCATCGATGACGACCATCTGTTGCTGAAGGGAGCGACCCCGAAGGAATGTCACCGATTCGAGTGAGAGTTTTTGCCGTTCGGTGAGTTCATCGATGAGTTGGCGCGCATCGCCAGATGAACGTCGGTCGGTCAGAGCAACGACTGCATCGTGTACAGCTGACATCCAAGGGTCGAGCTTTTCATCGAGCCCACCAGGAAGGAAGCCGACATCGGCTCGTCCCACAGGAACAAGTGGCCGGTAGATAGCGACACGCTCATAGCGTTGCTCTTCGACAACCTGTTCAAGGGCAGCAGCGATCGCAAGGATGGTTTTGCCCGTACCTGCTCGGCCGTCGAGTGCGATGACGGATACCTCGGGATCAAGTAGGAGGTCAATCGCAAACCGCTGCTCCTTGTTCCGAGGGTGAAGTCCCCAGGGTTGAACTGGTGCGTGGGGGAGTAGGTGGAATTGAGATCCCCGTCGTCGTGCGAGTGCGGACTGTGAGCCAGCCCTGATGATGACAAATTCATTTTCCCGAACAAGTGGGGCGTCATCAACGCTCAGCGCAAGATCAATTCCTGTTGGGGTTTGATCAGCCTGGTGGGTGGCCTCGGCGACATCGATGACTCCATCTCGGTAGAGGTCGTCAATGATCTGGGTATCGGCATCAATGATGTGCCAGCCGGTCTGGCGAATTTCGCGAGCCCCTCCAGTTGGCTGGTGCTCCATAGCGCTGAGTCCAAGGTGTGCAGCTTTGATGCGCAGTGCGGCGTCATTTGACACCATCATCGTCGGGGCCTGACGTGATTGACCTAATGCCGCCCCAATGATGCGATTGTCGGCTTTTGCGGGGTCAAGCCCGTGTTCAATGAGCGCCTCGTGTTGAACGCCATTGACTTCTATTCGAAGCGAGCCCTCTCCGAGTGGAACCGGAACCGCGAGTGACCCACCATGTTTGAGGCGTAATTCCTCAATCGTTCGTAACGCCGTTCGAGCAGCGCGTCCGACGTCATCTGAGCGGCCTTTGAGCCCATCAAGTTCTTCAATGACTGTCAGCGGAATCACAACATCGGATGTGCCCATCGAATGAAGACATGCCGGATCAGCGATGAGGACGGAAGTGTCGAGTACCACTCGTGTCGTGGCGATGTCGCTCGTGTCCTCCTTCCGACTGAGAGCGTGGCTGGCAGGTCCGGCGAGATCAGTCACAGATCACCTCTGCTGAAGTAGACGTAGTTGGAGGCGGATGGTTACGGCAAGCAACGTGTCCAGTTGTACATCGGCCGGGGACGGTGGTGGTGGATTTCAAGCCGTTGAAGGTGTGGATAACCGGCTCACTCAGATGGGTGAAACCGTCGCGACCTTGTGACGTAAGGCATAGCGGTGAAGTTCAGTTGCAAATGCAATAACATGATTAGTTGCACCGTTGTCATTTGGGTCGTTTCGATGGTGTTGTTCCAAGGTGTATGGACGCAATCAGAAATGGTTGTAATCATTCGCTGAGGGGCCGGAGGGCAATCCCGTCCACCGGAAGTAAGAACAAAGGACGATTTATGACTAAGTCAGAACTCATCGACGCAGTGGCAAGCGCCGCAAACGTCTCAAAGGCAGATGCAGAGCGCACGATCGGCGCATTCTTCGACACTGTCGTTTCAAATGCAAAGAAGGGCGACAAGGTCGCATGGCCAGGCTTTGGTGCGTTCAGCGTCACCAAGCGCCCAGCCCGCACCGGCCGCAACCCTCGTACGGGTGAGCCAGTACAGATCAAGGCATCGAACGCAATGAAGTTCAGCGCCTCGTCGACTCTGAAGTCAACCCTTAACTGAGAAGGCTGATTACAAATGGCAGTAAAGAAAGCTCCGGCCAAGAAGGCAGCAGCGAAGAAAGCAGCTAAGAAGGCTCCAGCCAAGAAGGCAGCAGCGAAGAAGGTTGCTAAGAAGGCTCC
>JAYNVD010000007.1:0-8138 GCA_038100275.1 Ilumatobacteraceae bacterium | reverse complement strand
CAAGAAGGCAGCAGCGAAGAAGGTTGCTAAGAAGGCTCCAGCCAAGAAAGCAGCAAAGAAGCGCTAAGGCCCTTCAACTAATAACGAATTACGAACTGGCGGGGTCATCGACCCCGCCAGTTTCGCGTCTCCTACAAGTTGCTCATGATGTGGAACGCTTCAGCAGCTTGCATGCCAAATGGTTGGCCGATATCGGCAAGACGTGTTGTCAGGCGGGATCGAAATTCTGCCAATCCTTCCTCATCAACTGCTTTCATCGTTGATTCGAATTGGCTCTCGTGTGCTTCAAGAGCATGCAATTTGGTCGGCAACGACGACGTGACATCCTCTACGTGGTTGACCTCATCTGCTTCCCATAGCAAGAGATGTTGCGGCCGGTGGGGTTCCAGTCCATGCTCCCGATGAAAATGTGGGTCCCGAGCGGCAACGATTGCATCGCATACGAGTCGTCCAGTTTCCCGATGATCAGGATGAAGCCGGTATCGCTTCCACGGATCGTGGGATAACACGATGTCAGGCTTGACAGTTCGAATGATGCGCGCAACGGCCGAACGTCCATCGACATCGGCAACAAGTTCTCCATCGACTCGTCCGAGCCAGTGCACGTGATCGCTGCCGATTCCACCGAGGCGGATATGTGCATCGATCTGCTCGTTTCGGCGACGTTCAACAAGAACTTGGGTGTCGGCGCTCGCGTCCCATGTTCCTTTCGAACCGTCGGTCATCACGAAGTGATGGATTTCGCAGCCGAGCTTTGCCCATTTTGCGAGAGTTCCCCCGCATCCAAATTCAACGTCGTCAGGATGAGCCCCGATCGCAAGAGCGACCGTTGGGGCCTCGAGATTGATCGACAGATCTGTCTGATGCTGCGAGATCGGTGGCTGACCGGGGTCATTGGCATTCATGATGTTTGTTCCTTCGTGGCCATAGTGGCGAGCGGGTGGGAGAGATCGAGTGGTGTATCGAGGTCGAGGCCTAATTCGTGATGGTGAATAACACGAAGTGGAATTTTGTTTTCGCGGGCAGCAGAGTTTGCTTCGTCAAGATGAAGTTGAAACGAGTTTCTTCCGTATCCGAACGTGAAGTCGACTCCTACTGGCAGTGAAAGAACGTTCGTGCCGTCACGCTGATGATCAGGCACGATCGTGATCCCGGGAATCTCACAGATTGTTGGTAGGGCACGTGGCTGCGGTACGTCGGAATGGACGATGACAAGTTGGGTCATGTTCTGGTTCAGTGCCCAAGTGCGGGCTGCCTCGGCTGCATTGTTGAGCCCCGGGAATTCGGGGCGCAAGATGTCGACGTTGCGTTCCTGTGCCCAACGTTCTACTTCCGCATCATTCGTTACGACTACGACATGAAATGACGTGAGGGCGGCGAGCAAGTTGTCAGACATGCGTCGAGCAAGCGCACCGCGCTCTTGCGTACTCAATGTCGACGAGAGCCGTTCCTTTCCGCCAGCAAATGAACGAATTGGCACAGCGATAGCGACTGCGTGCTCCGTTATATGCTTCGACATACTCACAGCGTAAGGCGAGTTGAACGGTGTACGCCTGCTGAAGAACCTGTTGACTGGAGGGGTGGATCCTCTCCGACAGTTTCTTGCGAACCCCGTAACTCTCGGTGTTGCGGGGATGTCATGGTGGGCTGAAATCTCGTCTGACGGGACCATCACCACCTCCGATGACGAGCGAAGCCTTGGCTTTCACGTCGCAGCTGAAGATCGTTGGCACCACGGGTCGCAGGAATCTGGTGTGCGGCAGACCCGTCGCGATGGAGTGCCGGTCGTTGAGACTCGAATGAGGGTTCCGAACGGTGACATTGTGCAGACGGTTTTTGCAACAGCGCATCGCGGTGGAATGGTCATCATCGATTTCTACAACGACTCCCCACTTCCAGTTGCGATTGGAATTGACCGTGGAGGTGTCATCATCGAATCAGTGCCAGCAGTCGGCTCTGTTGCAGGTGTCGACCTTGGCTCAGAAGCTGTGTCGATTTCGCTTGGGCATCATGCAAACACCCGTGTTGCACTCGTTCCACTTGGAATGTCAGCAGACTCTTCATGGTTCGATGGCGCTCCAACTGCAGACAGTGTGGTTGCCGGCTGGAAATCCATCGTCGATCGCGCTGGTCGGATGGATCTTCCTCCAGGTGTTTCTGGCTCGTCAGTAGCGGATGCCATCGTTGCCGCACGTTGTTCGTGGCTGCTCGGTGAACTTGTTGATCCAACCGATGATCCGGTGAGCGCGCTGCTCGAATGGGACCAACTGTGTCGGATGGGAGAGCGCGCAGAATCGCTGGTTGATGAGGTCGCCCACGCAGTTGAGACCGTCGCTCGCAAGAAGTTGCCGGGGGCAGCGATGGCTTTTGATGCAGCGGAGCGAATTCTCTTCGCGGCAAGTGAATCACGTGCGGCTGGAGACGTCCGCGAGATCAGCGATCGTGTGGCCGGAAAGATTGCGGCGCGGAGTGATTCCCTCGCCACTGCTGTTCGGACATTCGAAGAGCGTCTCGCCGCTCCGACGGGCTCGTCCGCCGTCATTCTTGCTGAAGGGCTACCTCCTGATTGGTCCCTGCAGCCAATCGAGGTATTCCACCTGCCTGCGTCGGCAACGGCAACGGTTTCGTACGCAATGAGATGGCACGGTCTCCGTCCCGCGATCGTGTGGGAGGTCGAAGGTGGAGCCGTCGCATTGCGCTCGCCAGTGCTCGATCCGAATTGGGAATCAAGTGAAGCAAAAGGTGAGACCTTGCTCGCTCACACTGCTGAAGCGGTCGAGACCTAATATCAGGTCATGATCACTCCAAACAGCCTCAGTGCGCTTCGACTCACTGAATGGACGTCGTGTGGCGGCTGTGCAGCGAAATGGGGTGCATCACTGTTATCTGATCTTGTGTCAGATATTCCTCAATCGACTGACCCGTCTCTCGTTGTCGGACTCGCCCCGTTCGATGATGCGGCGGTGTACAGGGTGAGCGATGACGTTGCGATGGTCTCCACGACTGATTTCTTTCCCCCGCTTGTCGATGACCCATCCGATTTTGGCGCGATCGCAGCGGCCAATGCCTGCAGCGATGTCTTTGCAATGGGCGCCTCTGTCGTGATGGCGATCAACGTCGCCGCATTTCCCGAAGATTTTCCTCGCGAGGCGATTACAGCCATTTTTGCCGCTGGCGCAGCCGTCGTCGCCGAGGCAGGCGGCACCGTTGCCGGCGGTCACACGATCAGGAACCCGGAACCCATCTATGGGCTCGCCGTACAAGGTGTTGTGCATCCTGATCGGGTGCTTCGAAAGTCAGGCGCCAAACCTGGCGATGTGGTCGTGCTGTCGAAACCCCTCGGGACCGGACTCTCACTTGCTGCTGCATCCCGTGACGAGCAGGCTGCAGCAATCGCAGGGATGAAGACGGTGAATCGTCAGGCCTCAGAACTTCTTGTTGCTGCAGGGCAATCTGTTCACGCGGTGACCGATGTGACTGGCTATGGCCTTGCTGGTCACGGCTGGGAAGTAGCCCAACGATCCGGGGTGCGGCTTGTCATTCACGCGAGTGAGCTCGAGATGTATCCGGGTGTGCTCCGAGTTGCGGCGGAAGGGGCTCGGACGGGTGGAGATCCTCGCAACCGCGAGTACGTCGAAGGTCACATAGAAATGACTGCTGATGACGCACGTACCGCTGTCTGTTTCGATCCACAGACTTCAGGTGGCCTTCTTGCATCTGTTGAGCCTGACCTTGCAGACGATTTGCTGGATCACGGATTCTGGCGAGTTGGCGAAATCGAGGCCGGTGCGCCCGGCATCGTGCTTGCATGAGTGAGCGGGGCTCTTCTCACGGGCCCGGCCTCCACCTTGAACGGCCGTTCCTCGACAACGGACTAGTCGTTGCGGGAGTCGATGAAGTCGGCAAAGGATCATGGGCTGGGCCATTGGTCGTTGGTGTTGCGGTTCTTGGTGACGAGGCAGCATCAGGGGAGTTGCCTGATGGAATGCGTGATTCGAAAGCCCTCACTGAGCGAACCCGTGAACGGGTGTTTGACGCTATTGCTGAGTCGTGTTCACATTGGTCAACAGGGTGGGCTTCAGCCCGCGAGTGCGATGAACTCGGCATGTCAGAGGCGCAGCGTTTGGCGTGCAGCCGTGCGTTCGATGCTTTGGGAGTAACCGTTGACGTTGCGATCGTCGATGGACGCTGGGACTTCGTCTCTCCTGTAGTGGGAGAGGTAGTGATGCAGGTAAAAGCCGATCGAGAGTGTGCGAGTGTTGCTGCTGCATCGGTGCTCGCGAAGGTGACGCGCGATCGGCACATGCGTGATCTCGCCGACCATCATCTGCATTGGGCCTTCGCCACGAATAAGGGTTACCCGTGTGCTCAACACCGGGCAGGGCTGCACGCGTGGGGGCCGTCGATTGAGCATCGGACGTCGTGGGCCTTTATGGAGAATCACATGCCGTGGGCCGGAGCACCCCGACGTCGACGCCGAGACGATCAGGGTTCGTTGTTCTAACTCGTTCTGCGTATTGCGATGGCGAGCTCAGTGAGGCGCCGCTTGGGTGCGTTGTTTGGTGAGTATGGAGCGAATGATGATCCCAGCGAAAAACATGATGATGTTGACGAGAGCCATTGTTGCTGAAGCGGCGCTGCGATGGTGATAACTCATCACAAGACCGATGTACGAACTTGCAACACCAATGACGATTGCGAAGATCATGATGCTGCTCACCCGGCGAGAAAAGAGCGAGGCCGTTGCGGGAGGAGCAATGAGGAAGGCGAAGACCAAGAGGCTGCCAACGGTCTCAAACGACGCAACGACGACGACAGCGATGAGTGTGAGTAGTGCAAGGTGCACGAGTCGAGGGCGAAATCCGGCAAGTGTTGCTTGATCGACGTCGAATGTGCCGATGAGTAGCGCACGATGGAGCGCTCCGATCGTCAGCACGGTGACTGCGGCAACAATGGCGAGTGACACGATGTCGCTCTGATTCACTGATGTGATCGATCCAAACAAAAATCGGTTGAGATCCCCTGATCCTCCTGAGGCCGACATGATGACGACGGCGAGGGAGAGAAATCCGACGAAGAGAATCCCAATTGAGGCATCATCGGGCAATGGTGAGGATGACTTGACGAGGTTGACACCGCCGACCATTGCGAGAGCTGCGATGAGGGCTCCGAGAGAAGTATTCGCTCCGATAATCCAAGCGATTGCAATCCCTGGGAGCACACCGTGAGCAAGAGCATCACCGAGAAATGAGAGTCCTCGAAGCACGACCCACGTGCCGACAGTCGCCGAGCAAATCACAACAAGGCTTGCGGCGAGAACTGCATCTCGCATGAACGCATGATCAGCGAGTGGACTGATCCACCATTCGTACGGACTGGTAAACCAAGTCATCAGGATTGACCAGAGCGCTGCAGGGCTGAATGAACGGTGTTCGCGTTCGTTCGCATGAGTTCAATGTACGAGCGACCAGATTCGCTGCCTGATGTCAATGACGAGGTAAGCAGTGGAACGACATCAATGCCGAGTCGTTCGGCGAGAGCTTGTGAATCGGTATCGCCACTTTCGGCGTCGGTGAAAATTGTCGCCACTTTGTTACTGGTGATGAGGTCGGCGAGGGCTACAAGGTCAGCAGCATTTGCCTCAGTGCCGGTGTCGGCACTTGGAAGCACGGTTCCGATGATGGTGAGGTTGTAGCGATCAGCAAAATAACCGAGGGAGTCATGATTGGTGACAATGGTCCGCTCAGAATCGGTGAGTGATTCGAAGAGGTCATTGATCTCTGTGTCGAGTTCGCGAAGAGAGTTGCTGTATTCCTCGGCACATACCTCAATCTCGTTGTGATCGAACCCGGATTCAACAGCCATCTCGACAATCGTGGGGATGGCGTCGATGACTCGTTGGGGGTCGAGCCAGATGTGAGGGTCGAGGTCTGACTCGGAATGGCCGTGTTCGTCCGCGCTGTGGTCGCCTTCGTCGTCGCCATCATGTGCAGCGAGTGTCGGAAGGAGTTCGACGACATCGGTCAGTTCAACAACTTGAATCCCGTTGGCTCGGGCCGATTCGAGAATGTCATCGAGGCCTGATTCAAGACCATGGCCGTTTGCGATGACCGCGAGCGATGCATCAACGTCGGCGCGGGTTGCCATGGAGGGCTCCCAGGTGTGCGGATCGCTGCCGATTGGGATGAGGGAAGGGACGACTTCACCGCACAGCACGGATGAGGTGATATCCGCCCAGATACTTGTCGTCGCAAGGATTGGTGAGGGTTGATGCTCACCCTTGGAGGCTGTCTTCGACGCACAGCCGACCGTGAAGACCGACGTCATTCCTGCGGCGATGACGATAGACGCCATCCGCAAACGCTTTGGAATGAGAATCATTCTCAATACGATATCATCGTTCTCGCTATGACGGCATCGGCATCTTCTCCAATTCTTGGTGAGATCTCCCATGGCGCGCTCGTGATTCGATTGCGTGGCACCTGTATGCATTTTGGGTCTCGCGTTGCGTTGGCTCCTACTGATCTCACTTTTGATCGCTCGGAATCGGTCGCAATCATCGGCGCGAATGGCAGCGGAAAGAGCACATTGCTGAAACTCATTGCGGGCCTAGTGAAAGCAACCGACGGTGAAGTAGAGGTTGGCGGCTCAGTTGCATTTGTCGGTCAACATCAACATCATCACCAGTGGATGCCGCTATCGGTCGACGAGGTGCTTCGGATGGGTCGGTATCGGTCATGGATAGGCCGTATGCGTCGAGAAGACCGAACGGCTATTGATGAGGCAGCAGAACTACTCGATGTGGCTGACCTCTTGAAGAGTTCTTTTGGGGCACTTTCAGGTGGGCAACGCCAGCGCGTCCTCGTCGCAAAAGCAGTTGCTACGCAGGCTGATGTTCTCCTCCTTGACGAACCGATTACTGGTCTTGACTTGCCAAGCCAACAGGTGATTCTTGACGTCATAGACGGCCATGCAGCTCAAGGAGGAGTGGCACTATTTACAACCCATCACCTCGGCGAGGCTCGTCGGGCTGATCGAGTGTTATTGCTCGCGGGCTGCGTGTTGGCCGATGGTGCACCAGAAGACGTGCTCGTACCCGAACTTCTTGCAGAGGCATTCGGGGGACGGATGGTGGCCGGTGAGGCCGTGGTAGTTGACGAGCATCACCACCATGATGTCGATCCTCATGGAGCCGCAACCGATCTATCTGCGCACCTTGAAGCACATCATCACCATCACGGGCACGACCATCATCATGGTGAATCGCACGAAGGTAGTGGGGCGGCATCGTCATGAATAGCACTCGCGAAGGCCTCCACGAAGCGGTTCGTCATTTGCTCATGCGCGAGGGCAATGTGTACACCGCGAACTTGAAAACAATGGTTGACGTGCTTGCCGGTGATGGGCCACTCACATTGCCTGAACTCTTAGACCGCACAGATGAGCTTGCACAAAGTTCTGCATATCGAGGACTTGGGGTCCTTGTTGAGGCAGGCGCGGTTCGCCGAATTGTTCACGACAGTGATCATGCGAGATACGAACTTGATGAGCAATTGACAGGACATCACCATCACCACCTGGTGTGCGCCGGATGTGGTGTCGTCATTGATGTGGAATTGCCCACCGAGATCGAACTTCAGCTTGATCGCTCTCTTGATGCCGTGGCTCAATCCCACGGATTCGTTCTCGACGGCCACGACCTCGACATCCGAGGGCGTTGTTGTAATTGTGCGTAGTTACCTACTCCGCTGGAGAGAAGGGCTAATCGTCGCGCTTAGGTGGATGGCAACAGGTGGGGGGCATGATTTGCCAAAAACTCTTCGACCGCTTTTGCCGAGGGATTGACAAAGCCAGTTTCTCCTATGACCACCGTTGGAACAGTCTCGTTGCCGTTTGCGAATTGCCGAACAACGGCAGCCGCCTCAGCATCTGACCAGATGTCGTGATCAACGGTCTCAATTCCACGTTTGTCGAGACCCCTTCGCAGCATTGAGCAAAACGGGCAACCGGGCCGCCAGTAAAAATGGATCGCGTCAGGCATTTGGTTGCTCGCTAAACATGTCGCGGAGTCGCTCGAGGGTATGAACGATTGCCTGGCGATTTCGCGCCGGGTACTTCATGAGGTCAATGAACCTCGG
>JAYNVD010000038.1:0-16563 GCA_038100275.1 Ilumatobacteraceae bacterium | reverse complement strand
GCGAACTCAATCAATCTGACCTTCGCCAGATCGTCGACATTCATGTTGAGCGTCTTCGTGACCGTCTCGCAGAGAGTAAGCGAATCGATCTCGCCGTCACTCCAGCAGCCCTCGACCATCTCTCAGAGATCGGTTTCGACCCTGCATTCGGAGCGCGACCCCTTAAGCGAGTGATTCAGAGAGAAATCGGTGACCGCGCCGCAATCATGATTCTCGAAGGTGAGGTCGCCGAAGGTGGATCGCTCACCGTTGATCTCAATGGAGAGTCGATCGAACTTACAGCGTCGGAATAAGACGCTCTTTGAGGTCTCGCTTCAAGAACTTGCCGCTTGCGTTGCGCGGAAGTTGCTCGTCAAGAATCCAGATGTAGCGAGGCACCTTGTGTTTCGCAATGCTCGCTCCAAGGAATTCTTGTAGTTCCTCTGCGGTCAGCGATGACCCAGGGTGAAGGTAGATCGCAACACCGACTTCTTCACCGAGACGATCGTCTGGAACTCCAAACACGGCGGCCTCAGCAATGGCATCGTTCTGATAGATCGCGGCCTCAACTTCAGCCGAGTACACGTTCTCGCCTCCACGCAACACCATGTCTTTTGCGCGATCAACAATGTAAATGAAGCCGTCATCATCGACCATTGCGATATCACCAGTGTTAAACCATCCCTCGCGAATCGCATCAGCGGTGGCGTCAGGGCGATTGATGTACCCCTTCACCACAATCGGCCCCCGAACACAAAGTTGGCCTCGGGCTTCGGGCGTGATCGCGATGTCATTGCCGTCGTCATCAACGAGTTTCACATCGCAGACTGGCACCGCTCGACCACACGATGCCGGCTTCTCTACAAAGAACTTCGCCGCATTCGCAGTCACGATTCCATGGGTCTCGGTGAGGCCATACCCAGTTGACGGTGCACCTTTCGAAAGACTCTTGTCAATTTTGTCGACAAGGTCTGGTTGCACGGCTGCGCCGCCGCCACCCATTCCCTGAATCGTGCTCGTATTACGCTTCTCCCAATCTGGGTGAGAAATCAACTCGCGGCTCATCGTCGGCACACCCGAGAATGTGGTCACGCCCTCACGCTCAATGAGCTCAAGGGCTCGACCCGGGTCCCACTTGTAGGTGAGCACAATCTTTCCACCCACCAGCGTGCAGGGCTGCAACAAACAGTTATTTGCAGTCACATGGAAGAGAGGAGTTGGCGCCATGTAGACCGGCTGGTTCGCAGCGTCAGTGAGATTTCCCATTTCTTTGCCAACAATGTCACCTGCAGCTTTTGCTTTCGCTTCCGCGGTCGCGGCCGTCAGGCTCATAAAGACAAGGTTCATCACGTTGTGCACCGAACCTCGGTGGGTGAGCTGCGCGCCCTTCGGAAATCCAGTTGTACCAGAGGTGTAGAAAATGCACGCATCGTCATCAGGGTCAATCTCAGCCGGCGGCAGGTCAGCCGGAGCAGAAGAAGCGTCAACAACGTCATTCCAACGCGAACAACCGGCGGGGAGATCGCGATCGCTACGAACAGAGATCACATGAACCGGAGCGTCAGCACGAATCTCGTCAAGCACCGGCAACAACCGCTCAAGACGCTCATCATCAACCACAGCAACTTTTGGTTGCGCATCGCTCATTCCGAACTTCATCTCTTCTGATGTCCACCAGGCATTCATGCCCACAACCGCTGCGCCAAGTGAAACCGTTGCCCAATACGTCATCACCCATTCCGGGAAATTTCGCATTGAAATTGCTACCCGGTCACCATTGGTCACACCATGTGCATCACGCAAGTGATGAGCAAGTGATCGCACCGTTGCCGCAACCTCGGCATAGGTATAACGCTCATCTTCGTAGACGATGTAGTCGCGATCGGCGTACCCGGCGGTGAGTTCCCAAAATGCCCGCATCGTTGGAGGCGCATTTTTGAACACGCGCATCGGGACGCCCCGAACCGTGATCTCGGTCATTTCAAATTGACCACCATCAGCGGCCATTTCATCCCAAGTCGACAAGTAATGCTGCATCAAAGGCGTTGGCATAGAACAACATCTTTGCCGATCAGCAGTCCTTGACTCTCATCGGTGATATCGGCACTGGGCCTTGTGAGTGCTTAGGTCAAGAGGTGGCTGACGACGAGGTCACGTAAGCGGTCGATCCCGATGTTCTTCGATGCAGAAACCCACACGATGTCACCTTGCTCGAGCATGCAACCCTCAGCAAGATCACGTTTCCGACGCTGACGTTTTGCTGACTTCACCTTGTCTGACTTTGTCGCGACAACCGTATGAGGAACTTCGTTGTATCGCAGCCACTCAAGCATCTGCACATCGAGTGGCGTTGGTCCGATTTCACCGTCGACCAACACAAACACCATGACGAGCTCTTCGCGGTCAAGGAGGTAGCCCTCGATCATTGATGACCAGTCACCACGAATGTGACCTGGCACCTTTGCATAGCCGTAGCCAGGTAGGTCAACGACCGCTCCGCCCCCTGCGTGAGAAAACACATTGATCAACTGGGTTCGACCTGGTGTATTCGACACTCGCGCCAACTGGCGTTGATGAGCAAGTGCGTTGATGAGTGAACTCTTTCCAACATTCGAACGCCCAACAAACGCCACTTCAGGACCCATCTCGGGTAATTGGTGGACTCGAGTACCAGACTGCACGAACTTCAATTGCAATGGTTTTGTGGCCATTGGTGATTACCCGGCAATCAGCGTGGCAAGCGCCCAAGCCGCCGCAATGAAACCGAGCGTGGCATAGAACAGGCTGCGAAATAGAGGAGGTCGTGGAGGGGGGCCATCGGTGAGTGCCTCAACAGAGCCCTCAGGGGGTGTTGGCGGCCGGACGAGTGCGAGCAGGTTGCCGACACATAAGGCGCCGCCGAGTGCCAGCAATAGCCAAGCGATGAGGTCCTCTCCGAGGAACATCTCAACAGTCTGCCGTGCGACACTGCAGTATGGCGTCTATTCGTGAAACATCTCCTCGGAACGTTGCCGACCTGTTCTCATCATCTGATGCGGTTCTCGTGTTTGACAACGACGAAGAAATTTCAGGCAAAGACCTCGTTTCTCGCGCCGAAGGCCAGTTGCGTCGACTTCGCGCGCAGGGTTTCAAACCGGGTCACAGGATGGCACTCCACCGTGGGAACGACATAGAGGCGCTCGAACTATTGCTCGCTGCAGCACTCGGCGGAATCGTTGTTACTGCCGTAAACACGAAGTATTCACCGGTCGAGGTTGATGATCTTGTCCATCGATCGGGGGCTCGTCACCCTGACCTTTCAGCCACCGAAGAATCCGACGCCGAGATTCACAGTGATGCCCTCGATCTGCCATTCATCATCTTCACCACGTCGGGCACCACCTCGAAGCCGAAAATGGTCTTGCACCACCAACGATCAATCGTGGAGCACACCGTTGAAATCGTTGAGCACTTTGGGTACTCAACGTCAGACACAATTCTCATGGCACTTCCCCTTTGCGGAACGTTCGGGCTCAGCAGCCTCACCGCTGCCGTCGCATCTGGGGCACGGGTGTTGGTGCACCAGTTTTCAGTTGATGGCACCGCAGCGTTGACCCACAGAGAACGCATCACCGCAATGAATGGCAGTGACGACATGTTTCATCGCTTACTGCTTGCCGATGCCGACCTCTCTCATCTCCGCCTAAGCGGGTACGCCCAATTCAATACATCGCTGAGCGACATCGTGTCACGCGCTGACGAAAAGGGAGCGCGCCTCACCGGCCTCTACGGAATGAGTGAAGTACAAGCGCTCTTTTCGTTGCGGAATCCTCAACTCGATATTGAAGGCCGCTCGCGAGCGGGAGGCACCTTGGTGTCACCACGCGCTGCTGCACGTGTTGTCGATGGCGAGCTTCAACTTCGAGGCCCGAGTTTGTTTGCCGGTTACTTGCAAGAGGGTGGTGCCGCAGTCGATGACGATCTCACTAACCATCATCGGGTCACCGATGATGATGGGAATGTGTGGTTCAAGACCGGCGACCTCGCCGAGATGGACGATGAGCGCACCTTCCACTACATCTCCCGGCTCGGTGACATCCTGCGTTTAGGCGGGTTTCTTGTTGCCCCCGCAGAAATCGCCGAGGCACTGTGCAGCGCTCCCGGAGTCGCAGATGCACAGGTCGTGGCCGTTGGACTTGAGACCGGATCGCGACCGGTTGCATTCGTTATCCCCGAAGCCGGAGCTGCAATCGATGAAGGTGCCGTAATCGAGCATTGCAGGACCCGTCTCGCTCGCTACAAAGTTCCTGTTCGCGTGGTGTCACTCAGCGAGTTCCCAATTACTGATGGACCAAACGGGGTGAAGATTCGACTGACAGAACTTCGAGACCGCGCCACTGAACTCCTGGCGTAGCAACCCCGCCAGTTGCGATTACGACGACGTCGATCGCGAGAACTTACGAGTGGCAATCATCGAAAAGACTGCGATGAGGCCAACTGACCACAACAGTGAGATCCAGGCATCGTTGCCAACCGGTAGCCCGTTGTAGAGCGCCCGTGCTGCGTTCGTCACAACGGTGAACGGGTTCGCATTCGCAACAACCTCCAGCCACTTCGGCATTGTCGACGGATCAACAAATGCTGAGGACACGAATGTCAGCGGAAACATCCAAATGAAGCCAGCAGAGTTCGCGGCTTCAACCGATGACACCGCCAACCCAATGAGTGCTTGCACCCAACTCAATGCATATGAGAACAGCACAAGCAACCCTGTCGCAATTGCTGCATCTGCGATGGAACCACCAAACCGAAAACCGAGAAGGAACGCGGCGGTGAGCATCACGCAGAATGTCAGGAGATTTCGTACGAGGTCACTCACCGTCCGGCCAATGATGACCGCTGAGCGACTCATCGGCAGTGAACGTAAACGGTCAACAAGTCCCTTGGAGAGATCCTCCGCAAGCCCAATCGACGTGAATGCTGAACCAAAGACCAATGATTGGCTAAAGATTCCTGGCATGAGAAATTGGTCATAATTATCGAAGCCTGGAATCGAGATCGACCCGCCGAACACATAAGCGAAAAGTGCGAGAAACATGATCGGTTGAATCGTCGCGAAGATCAGCAGTTCGATATTGCGAGGGATCACGCGCAAGTGGCGTTCAGCCTCAACAAACGAATCATGGAGCGTTCTCTGGAGGCGATTCATGACTCCACCTCATCAGTCGAGGCGGCATGGCCAGTCAGCGCCAGAAACACATCGTCGAGAGAAGGGCGCCGGACAACGACATCAAGTACGTCAACGCCAGCGTCATCAAGTGCCCGAATCACGCTTGGCACCACTCGATCGCCGGCAATGATTGGAGCCTCAAAGGTTCGATCATCACGAACCTCAACTCGACCACTACACATTGGTGACAGCACCGACAGCGCCACTTCTCGGTTTTCAGCACGAGCTATTGACACCTGCAGTAGCGCTCCACCCGTTCGAGATTTCAGTTCATCTGGGGTGCCTTCCGCGATGACATGACCGTGATCGATCACGACAATTCGTTCGGCAAGTCGGTCGGCCTCTTCGAGGTATTGGGTTGTGAGCAACACCGTCGTTCCATCGGCGGCAAGGTCCTCAATGACATCCCACATTCCAAGCCGGCTTCTCGGGTCGAGCCCCGTCGTCGGCTCATCGAGAAACAACACTGATGGATTTGCGATCAGACTCATTGCAATGTCAAGACGGCGACGCATCCCTCCAGAAAATCCCTTGACCACTCGGTCCGATGCTTCCATGAGGTCGAAACGTTCAAGCAAGTCGCCAGCACGTTTGCGTGATTCAGATGTTCCGAGATGAAACAGCCTTCCGACATACACAAGGTTCTCACGAGCCGTAAGGCGTTCGTCGACCGCTGCGTATTGCCCGGTGAGTCCAATGCGACGCCGTACTTCGTCAGGTTGTGCAACGACATCGATTCCGTCAATGCACGCCGTTCCTTCGTCTGGGCGAATGAGGGTGGTGAGAACTTTGACCGATGTTGTCTTCCCCGCGCCGTTTGGGCCAAGCAACCCATATACCGCTCCCGGCGGAACGGAAAGGTCGACGCCATTTAGTGCGACGGTGTTGCCATAGCGCTTCACCACCCTGCGCATTTCGACTGCAAACTGATCTGTCACAGGTTGAGTATGCCTGTGCTGCCGTGCGGTTTAGACACCACCGCGAGCAGCGTTCTCGAACCTGGTGTATTGACCAAGCCAGACGAGCTTTCTTGTGCCGATTGGACCCGCACGATGTTTTGCGACGATGACCTCTGCGCTTGCCCGATCATTAGTCTCCGGGTTGTACACCTCATCGCGATACAAGAACATGACGACGTCTGCGTCCTGTTCGAGAGATCCCGATTCACGAAGGTCGGACAGCATAGGACGCTTGTCAGATCGCTCTTCTAGGCGGCGACTCAACTGACTGAGGGCAATAATTGGCACTTCGAGTTCTCGAGCAAGAATCTTCAGGTTTCGGCTGATCTCAGACACCTCAAGTTGGCGGTTTTCTGCATAACTACCCGACGTCATGAGTTGGATGTAGTCGATGACGATGAGCCCAAGTCCGCCGTAACGAGCCTTGATACGTCGCGCCTTCGCCCTGATCTCCATGACGGTGACCCGAGGGTTGTCATCAAGAAACATTGGAACCTCAAGTCGGCCAATCGCCTTCCCAATCTTCGTCCAATCAGTGTCTTGGAGATTCCCTTTTCGCATCTTCACCGAATCAACTCGAGCTTCGGAAGAGAGAATTCGGTGGGAAAGTTCGGTGTGCCCCATCTCGAGAGAGAACACGAGCACTGGTTGGCCCGATGTCATTGCAACGTGGGAGGCAATGTTCAACCCAAAGGCGCTCTTACCCATCGCAGGTCGCGCCCCAACGATGTAAAGGGCGTTCGGTTGAAGTCCAGACAACAATTCATCAAGGTCGACAAATCCGGTGTGAACTCCGGTCACCACATCGCCGCGGTGGAACGTGTCTTCAAGTTGCTGGAAAATTTCAGGCAGAAGGTCTTCGAGGGGGCGTGTGGTGTCTGCGACACGATCTTCAGCGATCTCGAACACCCTCGATTCCGCTGCATCGAGCGCCTGGGCTATGTCATCGGGTTCTCCGTACGCGATTTCTGCGATGTCTCCAGCGACAAAGATGAGGCGACGAAGAAGAGCGGTGTCTTGAACGATCTTCGCGTAATGGCCGACACTCGAAACTGCCGGCGTCATGTTCTGCAGTTCGTGGAGACTCTCTGATCCACCGATCTCGTCAAGTAATCCGTGGCGTCGAAGTTCATCTGCGACAGTCACGACGTCGACAGGACCTGCACTTGCGTAGAGCGAACGGATGGCATCGTAAATATGGCGATGGGCTGGACGGTAAAAATCATCTGGCTTCAAACTCAGTTCAGAGACGGTTCCGATGGCCTCGCGAGACAGCAGCAAGGCTCCGAGCACTGACTCTTCCGCTTCAAGGTTGTGGGGTGGTACTCGACCCGCTGAACCAGATCGCCGGCGATTTCCCTGCCTGTTACCGCGCGAAGAATTAGCGCCTCTTGACGCTTCAGACATGTCGGAATCTGGCGCGTATTCGTCAGGCGGAAGCGGTGGGAATGGTGCGTCGTCACTCATCAGATCTCTACTCTCTCACGTCTGGCCTGTGGGAAGGAAGGGGTACAACTCTGTGGAAAACCATGTGAATTTCGTTGTGGAAAAACATGTGGATTTCTCATCGTTGATCGCCAGATGTAGCAGTAAACACACAACAGCCGGCCCGATACAGGATCGAGCCGGCTGTATGCACAGTGTGTACGTGCCTGAAGAATCAGGAAGCGACCACCTCGACAGTAATCGGGAACGACACCTCTGGGTGAAGAGATGCAGTCACGACGTGCTGTCCAGCAGTCTTGATCTGATCGGATACCTCAATCTTGCGCCGGTCAATGACCACCGATGACTGAGCCTCGACCGCATCTGCAATGTCAGCTGCGGTGACTGAACCAAAGAGTTTGCCTTCGCTTCCAACCTGGGCCTCAATGGTGAACACCATCGGGACAAGCTTTGATGCAACGGTGGTTGCTGCTTCGCGGTCGCTCGCGTCGCGAAGGTCGCGAGCACGACGCATCTTCGCCGCCTGCTCAATGGCACCGTCAGTAGCGATCATTGCCTTACCTTTGGGAAGGAGATAGTTACGGGCGTGGCCGTCAGCCACGTCAACGATGTCACCGCGCTTGCCAAGGTCTTGCATGTCCTCTCGGAGAATGACCTTCATTTCAGGACTCCTCTCCGTCATCGCTCGTGGCCTCGGTCTGCTCTTCGACCTGATCCTCCATTACCTCGTCGTTCTCGACCTCATTGGTCTCGACGTTCTGGTCCTCATTACGAGGACGACCACCATCGCGTGATGGACGGCCACGTGATGCCGAAGCAACACGACGGGCATACGGCAAGAGCCCCATCTCACGAGCGATCTTGATGGCATTTGCCACCTCACGCTGCTGTTGGACGTCGTTGCCGTTGATGCGCTGACCACGGATCTTTCCGCGATCGCTCATGAAACGTGAAAGCAGATCGACGTCTTTGTAATCGACGTACTCAACTTTCTCGATGATGAGCGGGCTGGTCTTCTTCTTAAATTTGCGGGGAGCGGCATCTCGTGCGCGCTGGCCGCGGGCTGGGCTTTTCGCCATTGTTCTAGGTCCTCCTGGACGAATGTGATGAAACTACGAATGTTGTGTGATCAGAACGGCTCTTCGTCGCCGTAGACCGGATCGGGTGCTGATTGAGTTGACTGGCTTGGGGCACCGCCACCAAAGCCACCAGACCGTTCGGTGCGCTCAACCTGTGCGGTTGCCCAACGAAGACTTGGTCCAATTTCGTCTGCGACGACTTCAAACACGGTGCGCTTCTCGCCCGCATTGGTCTCATAGTCGCGTTGATCCATGCGACCAGTCACAATGCAACGATTGCCCTTTGTGAGTGTTGCTGCTGCGTTCTCTCCGAGATCGCCCCAACACACAACGTTGAAGTACGACACTTGCTCTTGCCATTCACCGTTCACCTGGTAGCGACGGTTGACCGCTAGACCAAAGCTGGCTACGCCGCGGCCACCGGTGGTGTACCGCAGTTCAGGATCTCGGGTGAGGTTGCCGATCAGGGTGATGGTGTTTGTTGCCATCTTTGACTCCCTTCGTGCGCCGCACTCAGGCGGCTGCTCCGGTCATACCACGACGCTCTGCTTCAGCCTCGGGAAGACGGATGAGTTTGTGGCGAACGATGTCGTCCGCAAGACGGAGGGAACGCTCGAGTTCATCGAGAGCACCAGCGGGTGCAACACACTCGACGACGAGGTAATACCCCGATTCTTTCTTATTGATTGGATACGCGAATGCACGCTTACCCCACCAATCAGGTTTGCCGTGGAGGGAACCTCCGGCTGAGGTGATGCCATCGGACACCGTCTTAACCCAAGACTGGGCCTTCGGGTCTTCGACGTCTCCGTCGACGATCACCATGAGTTCATAGGCACGATTCATGTGCTACTTAACTCCCTTCGGACGTGGCCACCTTGTGTGGCCGTTGGCCCCACCGCACAGGTCGAAACCGGTGAACTGGAGCAGGGTGGATATGGAAAGGGAGACGTTATCGCTATTTGCGCCAACTTCGACATAGTGACGATTCTGTATGAAGGGTGTCTCATTTGGTCATTGTTGGGGCAGAACAGGAATCCTCAGTCAGACTCACGATGGTCGACTCATCAACGCCAAATTCAGCCAAACCACCCTGAACAACCTCAAGAGCGAACAAGTACTCAGGTGGTGTTGGATACCGACGGCAGTCTGAGCTGTTCGATGAGGTGCATGGCGACATGTCTGTTGCGTCAAGAAACGCGCCATTTGCATCGAAGTATGCAATCGACAACTCGATCAACGTGTCTTTCATCCAGAACGAGCCTGCTGTCGGCGCATCCTGCACAAACAGCATCCCGTCGGCTTCACCCAATGAAGTAACACCCATCAAACCTTGCCGACGTTGATCACTCGTCGCGGCAACCCACACACAACGTTCGATCTGAGACGAGGAAACATCAGGGTCAACCGACGACACCCGAACCACCTGGCGCTGGAACTTAACCGGGCTTTCAAACGGATCGCTCACAACTTCTTGCGGTGATGAATTCCCACACGCTGCGATCACCGCAAACATGATCCCGGAAACCGCCCAACGCGCCCAGCGCCGCTTCATCAGACCGGAACTACACGCAAGAGGTGGTGCCAACGACAGCCACAGCATGCCTCGACGACATACGCTCGCAAGTCTCTGCCTATCGCTGATAACTCACGCAACTCTTTCGAAGACGACACGCAACGGCCGTGCGCTGGTAGCCGATGACCAAACACATATGTCACGAGTCGAAGGTTGTCCTCTTCGCAGATCGGGCAGATCGCCTCGGTTTCAGTTCCCACATTTGCTGCGGCACGAATGAGTTCAGGGTGCGCATCACATACCTCATCACGGCGTAATCGACCTATGCGAACCTGGTTGATCAGCATTCGGCGGGCGAGACGGTGATCAACAACCCCCCCACCATCGGTTGAGCCACGCATTGAGCCCACCGAGAACGAGCCGACAACCGACATGCCACGACAATAGCGGCCAATCACCGACCAGTCGCTCGGAGAATTAGTTCGAGGAAAGCTCAGATTCGATGAGATTTGCTGGGCGAGGCCGGCCAAAGAGGTAGCCCTGCCCACGATCGCAATCGAGGTCGCGCAACCGTTGGAGTTGCAGTGGGCTTTCAACTCCCTCCGCCACCACGGTGAGACCGAGAGCCCTGCCAAGTTGAATCACTGCCTCGACAATCGTTGAGTCTTCATCTTCGATACCAAGCCCGCTCACAAAACTTCGGTCAATTTTGATCGCCTCAACTGGGAACCGTTTGAGATACGTCAATGATGAATAGCCGGTACCGAAGTCATCGACACTGAGATGTATGCCCAGTCCACGAATTTCTCGAAGTGTTGACGTCGCGGCACGGGCATCCGCAAGCAATGCAGATTCAGTGATCTCGAACCACACAGAGTCAGGGTCGACGCCCGTTTCATCAAGAATTTCCACGACCGTCGGCAAAAACGAACTGTCAACAAGTTGGCGACTACCGACGTTTACGGCAACCGAACCATTTGCAAATGAGTGTCCTGCCGCGCGCCACCGAGCCATCTGCGACAACGAATTTCGCATCATTGAAGCCCCGAGCGACACCAGAAGTCCAGACTCTTCGGCGAATGGAAGGAACTCGCTTGGCGGCAGCAGTCCACGGTCGGGGTGGAGCCAACGAGCAACCACTTCGAATCCCACAATCCGACCGCTTTGCAGTTCAACGATCGGCTGAAAATACGGGACAATCTCATCGCGTTCGACGCCGCGCCGAAGTTCGCCAACCGTTCGAAGAGCCTGCATTCCTGATTTATGGCTACCGACTTGAAATGCTTCAACGCAGTCGCGGCCCCGGCTTTTCGCCCGATACATGGCTGCGTCGGCATCTCTCAACATCTCATCAGGGGACATGCCGGCGTCGTGGTTTGTGGACCACCCAATACTCACGGTTACAAAAAATTCGTGTCCGTCAACCGTCACGGCTGGATGAACAGCCGTCCGAAGGCGTTCAGCTGCAGTCGCCGCATCAACTGGGCCTCCCCGGCCATCGAGCACAACCACAAATTCGTCGCCACCAAAACGAGCGAGAAGATCGCCTTCTCGCACAGCGCCCTCGAGTCGTTTCGCAACCTGACGCAGCAACTCATCACCACGAGCGTGACCAAGACTGTCATTCACCACCTTGAAGTGATCAAGATCAATGAACAACAGCCCGACAAGTCCCGGACGCGAACCCGTAAGTCGTTGCTCAAGGACCTGTTGAAAGTACGACCTGTTTGCAAGTCCGGTGAGCTCGTCATGACGGGCGGCATGGGTGAGTTGCTCAGCATTGCGACGCTCCTCGGTGACGTCTTCAATGTGATGAAGGGCGAACAAAATCCCATCATCTTCTGACACCGCAACTCGCGTCCGAGTCGTGACGTACGCTCCATCACGACGCCGGTACCGCTGATCCACAAGATATGAATCAACGACCCCCAACTCGAGTTGCGCCCGATGAGTTTGAGAAGCGCGAATGTCTTCAGGATGTGTGAGTTCTCTGAGGGTTCGCCCCACGAGTTCTTCAGATGATCGCTGAAGGATCGCTGCAACGGCCTCGTTAGCTTCGACAATTCGTCCGTCATCTAGACGGACAAGGACCATTCCCGTTGGAGCTGAATGAAAGGCCTGATGGAATCGACGACGGGCTTCTTCGAGAGCCCTTCGCTGTCCGGCAACCTCATCTCGGTCAGTCAACCGCACGAGAATCGGACCCGTATCATCGGGACGTTGCACGGTGACCTCTACCGGGAGACGACGCCCATCGGACGTTGTCACCGAAACCTCAACAGCTGAATGCGGTCCACTGTGTCCCTGGCTGACCTCGTCAGGAAGTCGAGAAATCCACGGATCGAGGGCACCGCCATCTGCATCGTCGAGCCATGTATCAAACGCTGACCCAACAATCGACGAAACCGGCGAACCTAAAAACTCACTGCCAGCACGGTTCACCTCAAGAATGACACCTGAATGGTCGACGTGGAGAAGTACCTCGTCAAGGGCATCAAGTAGTGCTCGTGCTGACGAAGTATCAGCGGGCGGTGAGAGGGGCCTCGTCATCGAGGTGGACCTCAATTGCGGCTCAGCCTGTGTGCCGGCGGAGTTTGTTCGCCGTTCACGAATGAGCAGAAGAACGCCAATGACGATGACGCCGATGCCGACGGCTACCGGCGTCGCAATACTTGAGAGCGAACCTATGCCCACATTCAGACGCTACAGACCAGCCGGCGGATATGACTGGATTACTGCTGGTTTGCGTACCACTCGTCGAGTCGAGCGAGTAGGGCTTCTTCACCGATCAAACCCTCGTCGAGGCGTATCTCCATCAAGAACGCAAGTGCTTTGCCGATCTCAGGACCTGGTGTGAGGCCAAGGTGTTCCATCACGCGCTTGCCATCGAGTTCAGGTCGAAGCGCCTTCAGTTCTTCTTGAGCTGCCAACTCAGAGATGCGCTCTTCGAGTTCATCCATGCGACGAGACAACGTGCGAGCTTTCTTCTCATTGCGTGTGGTGCAATCGCAGCGGGTGAGCACATTGAGTTCATTGAGAAGGTCACCTGCATCACGGACGTAGCGCCTCACCGCAGCGTCACTCCAGCCAAGGCGATAGGTGTGAAACCGAAGGTGTAGCGCGACTAATTCGGTGATGGCCTCAACATCTTCATTTGAGAACCGCATTGCGCTGAGGCGCTTGCGCGTCATCTTCGCGCCGACCACATCATGATGGTGGAACGTTGTTCCCTTGCCCTTCTGGAATCCTCGAGTGCGGGGCTTTCCGACGTCATGGAAGAGGGCGGCAAGCCGCACGGTCCGAAAATCAAAATTTCGGGCTTCTTCTTCGATTTCGTCATGAGGACGAACGTTCTCAACCACAGCAAATGTGTGTGTCAACACGTCTTTGTGTCGATGGATTGGATCGTGTTCAAGTCGCATCGCAGGAAGTTCAGGCAGAAACATCTCTGCGAGTCCTGTCTCAACAAGAAACCACAAACCCGCAGTCGGGTGTGGGGCACAAATGATCTTTTCGAACTCGTCGCGAATTCGCTCTGCAGAGACAATCTCAAGGCGTGCTGCCATCTCGCCCACCGCTGCAAGAAGGCCTTCTTCAGGAACGAGTTCCAACTTCGTAACAAAGCGAGCGGCGCGCAACATGCGGAGCGGATCGTCACTAAAACTTTCTTGTGGTGACAGTGGAGTACGCAATACCCGTTGTAAAAGGTCAACGGCTCCGTTGTGAGGATCAACAAGCGTGGGTGTGTCATTCGTCAGCTCAAGAGCCATCGCGTTCACAGTGAAATCGCGCCGTGAAAGATCGGTCTCGACATCATCTGCATAGACGACATGTGGTTTACGAGAGTCATCGGTATACGACTCGGCTCGGAACGTCGTGATCTCGAGAACCCGATCGCCGATCCGCGCACCAACGGTTCCGAATTTCTCCCCTTGGTTCCACACCGCAGCTGCCCAGCCATCAAGGCACGCATGAATTTCATCGGGTCGAGCTGATGTCGTGAGGTCAATGTCGTCAGCCGCCCCAAACGAATCATCACCCAGAAGCAAATCCCGCACCGTGCCGCCGACGACGTACAGACGATGCCCGGCATCTCGGAAGCGCTCCGCAAGCGGAGAAAGTTCTTGGAGCACGGGTTCAAACCGGGCGGGGATCACTCATGCGAGGCTACCGCCGACACCGTCTCCAGAAAGTCACCGTTGGCGGCTACCGTCAGAGATCATGCAATCCGAGCGCTCACAGCCAGTCGACGGTGTACCTTCACCGCGCACGCTCACCGTTGCATCGTCTTCTCAACCCACTCTTCATCTCACTGAGTGGCCTTTTGATCCAACGATCGCCATGCTCGTTCAGGCAGATCACACCGTGGAGATCAACGCAGAGCATCTCGTTGAACTCGTGAACCGTGCATCATCTCTCGGTGTTCGCAAGATTCGAACAGGGGCGCTGCGAGCGACATCCGCCGAGAAGGTGCTCGATCAGGGATTTCACATCATTGACACCCTCGCCTTGTTGTCGTTCGATCTTTCACAGCCAATCAGACCGCCGGCATCAACATCTCGAACCCGGCCGCTTCGTGGTCGGCACTTTTCAGCCGCTGAGTCTGTCGATCTTGACGCGTTCGGACCAAAGTGGGCTCAGCATCGGGATGCCCTGATCGACACCCGCCGAGCAACTCTGCATTTTCGAAGCCGTCGCGTCGGCAGCAACAACGAACCCATCATCGGTTTTGCGTTATCGGGGTACACGAACGACGTCGGATACCTACAACGACTCGCCGTTTCTCCCGCTCAACAAGGCAACGGCATCGGATATGCCTTGTCATATGATGCCTTGCAGTGGATGCGACAACGAGGCTGTGATCACGCTCTTGTGAACACCTCGGTGAGAAACGAGGGTGCGCTTCGCCTGTATCAACGGCTTGGATTTTCAGAATTGTCTGAGCAACTCTCCATTGCTGAAATCAACATGGACAGCAAACAGTGATGGCACGTTTACGACACTTCCTCTCGGTGTGCGCTGTCGTTGTCATGACCTGTGGAATTGCTCAGCTCGTTACTGCAACACCTTCAGTTCACGCCTCAATAACTGCAGAGAGCAACACATTTGGGCTTCAACTGGCCGCCTCAACATTTTTTTCTGATGAGAACGTGTCACTCGCCTACACCGTTGACATCAGCACCCCCGAAATCACAGAACCAGAGACAGTGAGCGCAAGTCCGCCTGTTGTTACAGTTCTCGACAGCGCAACATCTGATGTAGAGGCAGCTGGCGGCACCAGTGCATCGCAGGCAGGAACCCGAACGACCAGCACTATCGACATCGCGCCACCAGATATTCGTCAGCCAGCTGTCATCGTGCGCGTCGCTCTCCATCGACCGCTCGATGGTCAATCACTGTCGGAGGTCGTAGCCGGCGATGCCGGGACGGTGATTGACGTCGTCACCGGGCCGCTCAATCAGTTCGCCCTACGTGACGAACAAACCAACATTGTTTCTCTCAACATCGACGTGCCTCTGCAAGCGCGCCTTGGGTACACAGCTCATCTTGACGATGTCCTTGAATATGTCGACAGCGGTATTACCCCAGTGTCAGTGTCAATCATCCGTGGAGCAACTCTCATCGCTCATGACGTGACATTGATCGATGTTGGTTGGCAGTTCGTCGAAGCAGCGCCACTCGCTGTTTCTGCGTTCGCTCAGATCTCCGGTCGATCAACGTTGACGACACCGGCAGACCCTGCGCTGACCGATAGCGATATCTCACGAGTGAACTCACAAGTTCATCAGCTCTGGGAGCTACTCGATCAAACACGGATTCCACTTTCCCTCGCATTTGCTCCCGAGCTTGCCGGCCCGTTGATCGATGGAACGATCACACCTTCGATCAACGACATTGATATCGATCAGTTACTTGCGGACAATGGCGGCGAACTACTTTCGCTGCCGTATCGGAAGATTGATCCGTCGGCAGCCGCAGTCGCTGAGCTTCACGATCGATTCATCACCGAGCTCGACAGCGGAGACACCGCTCTTCAGCAATTATTTCCATCAGTCACCCCCACTCGCGGGTTGTGGCTCGTCGACAATGGTTCAACCTCTGAGTCCATTACTGAAGAGGGGCTTCAACTTCTCAAAGATCTCGGTACTACCCGTCTGCTCATGGCTGATGACACATATGTTGGCGGGCCACCACACGACGGCGTCGATGTCACTCGTCCTGGTCAAGTGATCCTTGGAGAAGCGACGCTGCCAATCACTATCGCCGGTGGTATCACTGAGATCTCCGCCACACCGTCGAGCACCCCAACAGATCACGCCGTGATGACCGCTGCGCAGATCATGCAAACTCGGCGAGCACAGCCTGACGTCGCAA
>JAYNVD010000084.1:0-2839 GCA_038100275.1 Ilumatobacteraceae bacterium | reverse complement strand
GTGCTCTGCGGCGGGGTTGGGGCCGCCCGCTTCCTCAGGGCCCTGTCTCGGATTCTCCCAGCCACTCAGATCACCGGAATTGTCAACACCGGCGATGACGCTGTGCTGCATGGGCTTCACATCAGCCCAGACCTCGACACAATCACCTACACATTGGCATCCGCAATTGATCCTGAGCGAGGGTGGGGCCTCGTTGATGAGTCGTGGCGCGCACTTGAGGCATTGCGTCGATACGAACAGATTCGTCCTGAAGGATCAGATGCCGGAAGCACCTGGTTCGGGCTCGGCGACCAAGACCTCGCAACGCACTTTTACCGCACAGCTCGCCTCCAAGAGGGCGCCCGATTGACGGACGTCACGCAGGAGATCGCGTCAGCATGGGGGCTCGACTACCGATTGCTGCCGATGAGCGATAATCCGGCAGCAACCATGGTCAGCGTTGACCCTGAGGACGACCCGGGCAGCGATGGAAATGGACGAATATCGTTCCAGGAATATTTTGTTCGACATCGACATGGAATTCCGGTGCGCGAACTTCACCTTGGTGCAACAACGGCTCAGCCCACACCCGAGGTCATGCAGGCAATTAGTTCTGCCGATGTAGTCATCATTGCCCCGTCGAACCCGTTTGTCTCCGTGGGGCCGATCCGAGCGCTACAAGGCGTCGACGAAATTCTTTCTGACCGTCGTGAATCCGTCGTCGGCATTTCTCCGCTCGTTGGAGGCGAGGCGGTGAAAGGTCCTGCTGCCGACATGATGACCAGCTTCGGGTACCGACCCGATTCGGTCGGTATCGCAGAGATCTATCGGGATGTCTGTGGTCATCTCGTGATCGACGAAAAAGATGCATCGCTCGCGAGCGACGTCACGCGGCAAGGGCTCACAGCAACGGTGACGAACACGATGATGGGTGATCCAAAGGTTGACGAAACACTTGCCCGCCTCACGCTCGCAGCTGCGGGGCTTTCGGTCTAATCCTTACTGCGGAGGCTCAGGAAGTCTGATGCCACGGTAGTCACCAGGCGGCACCACACCGTCTTGCCCAATGACCGCGTCGACAATTGATGCTCCTGTCGACACTCGGCCCCAGACAAGGGAATTCTCGACCCGAGCGTTTGCCTCGATGACGGCCCCGGGCAGCAGCACCGAACGCACGACCGCAGCGTTCTCGCCAATTACCGCTCTATTGGCGACCACATCAGAAATTCGCGCAGTCTGCGCAATGTCAGATCTGACGATCGCTTCATCTGAACCCGCATACGCCAGATTGGCTTCGAGATAGAACTCTGGGCGACCGGTATCGATCCATGAGTCATCGGTGGCATACCCTGCAAGCTCGCCCGCAGCGACAAGGTCTGGGAATGTCACTCGCTCAACCGAGACCGGCACATCGGCCGCGATGCGATCGAGAACCGATGCCTCCATCACGTACGTCCCTGCGTTGATGAGGTTCGATGATGTCTCACCGGGAGCGGGTTTTTCGACAAATCTTTGCATGAGTTGCTTCTCGTCAAGTTCGACCACACCAAATGATGACGGGTCGTCAACTGGTGTTAAGTGAATAGTTGCTTCACGTCCGCCTTCGCGATGGGCCTCGATGAGATCGCTGATTGCCAAACCGGTCACGATGTCGCCGTTCGCAACGACGAACGTTCCTTCGATGCCGGCTGCATCAGCAGCAAATTTGATTGCTCCGGCGGTGTCACGAGGCTCTGGTTCAACTGCGTAATGCAGTTTGACCGTCGTCTCACCATGGGTCAACGAATCCCCCGGGAATGCAGCGCGGAAGGCGTCAGGTTGAAAGCCAAGTGCGAGCACGATGTCGGTAACTCCACCAGCTGCGAGACGTTCGGCGAGTCGCACCACCATCGGGACGTTCCCGATCGGCAGCATCGGTTTCGGCACATTGTTGGTCAGCGGACGGAGCCTCGTTCCAAAGCCCCCGACGAGGACCACCGCAAACATGTGTTACTCGTTAGTCGAGTCAGCGACGGTCGTTTCGGTGGTGTCTGCTGCCTCTGTCGCTTCAGCATTCAAGCTCCGGAGAGCTCCAGCCGAGGCCGGTTTCGCAACCGAGTCGCCTCGTGGCACGAAAGCAACAGCGATTACCAGACCGTCTGAATCGAGTGGAATTTCACCCATTTTCGAGATGTAACGGTTGCCAGCCGAGTTGTCATCGGGTGATTCCCAGACAACAACAGAGAGGTCAGCGTCGGTCTCAACGCCGTCCACATCACAGGTTGTTTCGCCTTCGGTAAACACCTCGCCGTCCAGCTGATCGGCCGGGAAGGTGAGCGCATCGTCAGCGATCGTGATGCCGTGCACATCGAGCACAGCGGAGAGGCCAAGCGAAACGTCAGCAAGTTCTGCGGCATACGGGTGCACCGTCGCTACTCCCTCACCGTACTGATACACACCGGTCTCGCGGTATGCCGAGTAATCAATGCGGCCGTCAGCATTTGGTTCGCTGTCGCCATCGCTAATTGTTGCCCAATCACCGCAAATATTGATGCCGTACGCGACGTCGTAGTACTCGCTGATTGGTGTCACGGGTGCGCCATCGCCAGCACCAGGAATCGTCTGTCGGGCGTACACGATTGACGCGACACCGAGAACGATGACGAGAAGCAATGCAATCGGAAACACACTGCCACCCTGGAACTGCACCGATCGGCCGGAGTTTCGGCCGGCGAGCTTCGCTGCTTTTTTGGTTGAAGAGGTGGCTGCCACGGCTTGTGAGGCTATCGCCAGATCAGCACAGTTACCCGATTTACTGGCCTTTGAGCACCTGCTCATACGCGACTGCCGCTGCCGCCGGAGATGCGTTTTCGACAACCCA
>JAYNVD010000037.1:5263-17048 GCA_038100275.1 Ilumatobacteraceae bacterium | reverse complement strand
GTCAACTGTTCTTTGCGGTAGCGCTCGGCGTGTACCCGAATCGTCAGGTGATGGATGCGTCCTTCTCTGTTGTGGTTGATGGGGTGCAACACAACTGCCGGTCGTCGCGTCTGTGCAGTACCGACCGCACGGCGACGACGGTTGGCTCCATTGATGTGCAGGTTGTTGAACCGATGTTGCAACACCGCATCTTGGTCAACGATCACCATGGCATTTCTGCTGACCTCACGATGCGAGTGGTGTCGGCGGTCATTGAAGAACCGACATTTGTTCGTCGCGTCGAAGGGCGTGTCGTAATGGACTACACCCGCATCACTCAGTTTGTTGAGTGGTCAGGTTGGATTGACATCGATGGTGAGCGCATCGAACTTGGTGACCTCGGAGTTGTTCAGGGGTGTCGTGATCGTTCGTGGGGTATCCGGGGTGGTTCGCGTGGTTTGCCTGGCCCGGCAACACCTCCACAATTTTTCTGGACGTGGGCGCCAACGTTGTTTGATGACATGTGCACGCACCTCGCAGTGAATGACGATGCTGAAGGTCGCGCTTGGCATAAGAGCGCAGCAGTCACGGGCAGGTTTGCCGCCGGATCGCGCACGATCGATGAGGTAACAGATGCTGCTGAGGTTCATCGTCCCGAGTCAGTGTCGACCGAGATCGTGTGGCAGTCAGGAACTCGTTGGGCCAAGTTAATGACGGCGACGATCACGACTGCTGATGGCGGAGAAATCATCGCGGAGTACGAGCCGGTACAGCGCTTCCAGATGAGTGGGCTTGGCTACCTGCATCCGCAATGGGGCCACGGTGATTGGCATGGCGAGCTCGATGAGACTCGAGATGAGATCGTGCTGGCTGATGTGAACCCCCTCGACCCAACGATGGTGCATGTGCAGCAGGTATGCCGGGTGACGTCGGGAGATATGACCGGCTGGGGAGTGCTCGAGCAGTTGGTGCTCGGGCCGCATGCACCCAGCGGGTTCACGGGAGTGCTCGACGGGGCACCGTGATGTCATTGGTGACATCGACGGTCACGGTCGGTTGGTATCTGCAGGTGATGTCCGTAGCATCGTGAACGACTGATCGCCGCGGGGTGGAGCAGTCCGGTAGCTCGTCGGGCTCATAACCCGAAGGTCGCAGGTTCAAATCCTGCCCCCGCCACCATCTGAAAGGCCCAGACCAAAATGGTCTGGGCCTTTTTATGTAGTGCTCGAACTGCGGCATCTCAACGATTCGACATTTGCTTGCGCCATGATGGCGACATGACTTCGAAGAACACGGTGTGTTTGTGGTTCGACAACGATGCATTAGGGGCGGCCGAGTTCTATGCAGCGACATTCCCGGATAGCTCAGTCGACCGTCTCATGCACGCGCCGGCGGATTTTCCCGGTGGCGCAGAAGGCAACCTCCTTACCGTCGAGTTCACCGTTGCCGGTATTCCGTGACTCGGGCTCAACGGCGGTCCTATCTTTTCGCATACCGAGGCGTTCGCGTTTCAAATCGCAACGGATGACCAGGCAGAGACTGACCGCCTTTGGAATGCAATCGTTGACAACGGTGGCAGCGAGAGCGCTTGTGGGTGGTGCAAAGATCGGTGGGGGCTGTCGTGGCAAATCACTCCTCGTGCTTTGACCGAAGGCATGGCTGACCCAGATCCTGCGGTGAGGAAGAGGGTGTTTGAGGTGATGATGACGATGACAAAAATCGATATCGCCGCCATCGAACGGGTTCGCAAGAACGATTGAGACGAAGCTTTTAGATCGGCTATTCGTTCGCTGGTGCTATCGCGTAGGGACTGACGTGTCCGGATACTTCGGCTAACCATCGACAGCCGCAGCGCATCTACGGGTCGGCGCAACACCGATCTGACACACTGGCTATATGGCGTTCAATCAACCAGCTGGACCACCCGCCAGCCATCGACAGATTGAACGACTTCTTGAACTTTTACGAGAACAGGGCCATGACAATTTCCGATCGGCGCGTGGCCCGATGGGGTTCACCCAGCGTCAAGGCAATGGAAAATTCACACGAGATGAGGCTGATGCTCTCATCGCTGAACTCGAAGGTGATGAGCATGACCCCACAGCGCCGTCACAACCGAACACCTCAACACGACTTTCGAATGATGAACGTTCGGCGCGATCATTGCCAGACGACGTGTTAGCAGCTGAATTACAGCGACGCGGCTGGGTTGTGATGGAGCCGTAAGCGGCGACCTACTCGCTGAGCAATGACGAGAAGTACTCCTACTCGCAAATCAAAAACTCTTTAGTTTTTCCCAGCCTCATGCCGGTCTCGCACTTCGCGTGCCGACCCCATTAGGTTCACGTCAAGGAGGTCGCTATGTCTGAAGACCGATCATTAACCCGAGGTGACGATGCGATGCGCGAACTCGCCTCGACGATGGATGCACCCGAATTCACGTCAACGAGTTTCACGAAACTCAACAAATCACTGTCAGAGTGCCGTGTCGCAATCGTGACGAGCGCCTCGCTTCATCGTCCAGATCAAGAGCGTTTCTCTCAAGGAGACACCGGTTTCCGAGCCTTTGATCGAGATGATCGAAATCTCATCATGGGTCACTGGAGCCCCAACTTCGACCACTCGGGGTTCCATCTCGATCTCAATGTTGTGTACCCGATCGACCGCTTACAAGAACTCGCTGACGATGGGGTCATCGGCGAAGTAGCGCCACGCCACTTTGCGTTTGCGGGCAACCAGCCCGACACCGTGAGCGAAATCAGACTTGACACCGGCCCGCAATGCGCAGCGCAACTCAATGCCGACGCCGTCGATGTCGTCTTGCTTACTCCTGTTTGACCGCTCTGTACGCGTACCGTGAGTACGCTCGCCCACGTTTTTGAAGCAGCGGGAATCGCGACGATCGTTCTCGCCTCAATGGCAGACGTCGCAAAGAAGGTCGGCCCACCGCGTGTGCTCGCGTGCGAGTTCCCACTTGGTCGACCGCTCGGCAAACCTGGCGACGCGGAATTCCAGCACCAGGTGCTCCAGCAGGCGTTCAGCCTCCTCGAGGCTGAAGAACCGATCTTCGAGTACTTTCCCGAAGTCGTTGAATCGGACGAAATGCCAATGGCTTGTTCGTTGCCACCGCGCGACGACCCGAACGCGCCGCCAGCGGTTGACGAAGCTCGCGGGCTCATCTCGGCCTATCGGCGAGCCGTCAATCGCAAAGGGGTAACGGCAGTTGGCCGGGCGATCGAACCAGAGCAGATACCGGAAGCGCTCGACACCTTGCACCAGTGGGCGAACGGCGCCGCATGGAAAGACGTCGAACTGCCCGGCAAAAACACCGTTGCGGTGTGCCATGACATTCGTGCCTACTACCTCGAGGCGGCGCTCGAACTTGTTGGCGACCTCGCTCCCGGTGGCCGTTCGTTTGACGCCTGGTTCTATGAAGTCACCGAAGCCGGCAAGACGATTCTTGAGGCACGCCGAGCGCTGAAAGCTCAGGACGCTCCGTTCCCGTTCTGGTTTTATATGGTCGCCGGTCACCTCGAGTGACCGAATTGGCACCCAGATTTAGCCGAGACCGCGACTGTCCTGCTTGAGGGCAGTATCGATACTCAGCGCGCTCGCGACGACGAGAGAATTCAGCGGCTCGGGTGCACGTTCTGAGATCTGCAACACATAGTTGTCGGCCGTGGTGAACATCGTTTTTGCGAGTCCCTCCCAGGTTTTTGTCACCCGGGCAATTTCGCGATCTGCAGCGTCGGTAATTGAAAAGTTCCACGCACGCCAGTTCTCCGCCTTAATGGTGCCAAGACGCTGACCACCAGATTCAAGTGCGAAATTGATTTTACCGATCGCGTTCTGCTGGACGATTCGGCCAATTTCGACGTCATTGCCATCGCTCACGATGACGGTTGACTTCACGATCTTGCCTGGTCGTGTGAGACGAAGGATGACCCGTCCATCCGAATCGGTGATGTCAAGACGGGTGGTGAGGAACTGATCGAGGCTCGAAACAAGCCTGATCACCTTTCGTGCTGTCGACTGACCAACCTGGTTAACCGATGCAATGACTGCTCCGTGCTGGTCGAACACGGTGTACTGGTTTGAGAGCTCGATGAGCTTTGCTTTTTGGTTGACGACGAGAATCGGCTCGGTGAGAATGCCGCCGCCGCCACCAGCGACCGTTCCTTCGATGCCAACTCCCCGGTGGCCGCTTCCGTGAAGCTGCTCATCAACTTTTGAGCCCTCATTGCCAACGGTGAGACCTGCGTCAAGGCGATCTAGCCCTGAAGGCGAATCTTGTTTCGACATTGCTGCGGTTGCAGTTGCGATGTCGTCGGTGCCTTGGATGCCGTTATCAGACACGTGTGAGGTCCACGCGTTGCCATCCCAATACCGGTGCTGATGCCGACCAGTCGGGTCGTTGTACCAATTTGCTGGAGTATTCGCCATGATCTCCACAGTAGTCAGCCGGCGAAATCAACAGTTCTGCCCCGGGGAATTTAGATCGTCGCACACTGACTAATGTCGAGATATGTCAGTGCCGTCGCATGCGTTTGGTCCAACCGAAATCGAACTGCGAGATCTCACCATCGGGGATCTCCTTCGCGAGGCTGTTCGCGAAGTCCCAGAGCGGGTCGCGCTGATTGCAGGCCTACCGAATCCAGATGATCGTCGCCAATGGACCTACCGCGAACTTCTCCTCGAGGCAGAAGCAGTCGCCCGTGCACTCACGACGAAATTCGAACCCGGTGAACGTGTTGCACTATGGGCCCCGAATGTTCCTGAATGGATGATCCTTGAATTCGCCTGTGCGATGTCTGGAGTCATTCTCGTCACTGTGAACCCCGCATTGCAGGCGAGCGAGGTCGAGTATGTGCTCAACCAGTCACGATCGGCTGGCCTCATCGTTTCGACAAATCACCGCGGTAACCCGATGCGCAAGATCGCCGACGAGATCGCGCCAAACTGCAACGAGTTGCGCGAGATCATTGCGATGGAAGAGGTTCTCGAACTGGGGCAAGCTGCTGACCCTGAGATTGAGTTGCCAGAAGTTGGGCCATACGACGCCGTGATGATCCAGTACACCTCAGGAACAACAGGTTTCCCGAAGGGAGCGTTGTTGCGTAACCGAGCACTCGTGAACAACGCAACTCACACCGCTGATCGGATGGGTGTACCCGAGGGCGGAACATGGGTATGCCCGATGCCACTATTCCACACCGGTGGATGTGTTGTCGGCGTGCTGTCTGCTGTGTCGAAGCGGTGCACATTCGTGCTACTTGAAGCCTTTGACCCAGCGCTGGTCATGGAACTCATTGAGGAATACAACGGCTCAGCCATGCTTGCGGTGCCGACGATGTTGATCTCGATGCTCGAACACCCTGATTACCCAACGCGTGACATCACCTCGCTTGAGGCGATCTGTTCAGGAGGCTCGACTGTTCCGGCTCCACTCGTTGAGCGAATCGAAAAAGAGACCGGTGCAGCGTTCACCATCGTGTTTGGTCAAACCGAATGTTCACCGGTTGCATCGATGACCTCGCCACAAGACACCACCATCGACAAAACGCTCACCCTCGGCAGCCCAATGCCCCACACCGAAGTGAAAATCGTTGACCCAGAAACAGGTGAGATCGTTCCATGTGGAGAACCAGGTGAGTATCTCACCCGCGGCTATCACGTGATGATGGAGTACTTCGATATGCACGACGCGACGGCAGCGGCGATCGACGACGAAGGGTGGTTACACACTGGTGACCTCTGCATGATGGATGAGCGCGGTTACACCCGCATCGAGGGTCGCCTCAAAGACATGATCATTCGAGGTGGCGAAAACATTTACCCACGCGAAATTGAAGATGTGCTCTTCGAACACGACAGCGTCGCAGAGGTTGCCGTCATTGGGTTGCCTGATGACAAGTGGGGAGAGACCGTTGCAGCCGTACTCCGGCCAGCCCCCGGAGCAACTCTGCAGCGACAAGAACTCTTCGACTACGTTCGCAGTTCGATTGCACCACATAAGACACCACGCGACTGGTTCGTTGTTGACGAATTCCCGCTCACCGGCAGCGGAAAGATTCAGAAATTCAAGCTGCAGAAGATGTCCGCAGACGGTGAACTCACTCGGCTCGACTAAAGCCGTGCGTTAGCGAGGCGGCATCCTGATGGCGCCGTCAAGCCTGATGTTCTGACCATTGAAATAGGTGTTACGTACGAACTCGAGGACGAGCGACCCGAACTCTTCTGGCTTGCCGAGACGCTTCGGGAATGGCACCGACGCGCTGAGATTCTCCAACACCTTCGGTGGAACGCCAAGCATTGGTGGTGTCGACATGATGCCCGGCATGATCGAGTTGCAACGCACGCCCTGATCCATCAGGTCTCGCGCAATTGGCAGGACGAGCCCGTTGACGCCGGCCTTGCACGAGCCGTATGCAACCTGGCCGACTTGGGCATCTTGAGCGGCAACCGACGCTGTCAACGTGATGACCCCGCGCTCGCCGTCTTCGAGTGGCTCGAGGTTTTCGATCATCCCGAGGGCAGACAGCGATGCCATGCGGTAACTCGCAACAAGAATGCCCATGGCCGAGTACGCGTAGTCCTCGGTTGACATGCGCTTCCAGCCACCGGTCTCACGATCGCGGCCAACTGTCTTGCCACCCTTGGTCGTCATCGCGCAATGCACGAGGATTCGTTCTTGGCCGAAGGCCTCCCGCGATTCTGCGAACCCATCAAGCACGCTTTCTTCGCTGGTGACATCGACACGACAGAACAGCCCGTCGATGTCCTTTGCGACCTCGCGGCCGGCCTCTTCGTTGAGGTCAAAGACGGTTACCTTTGCTCCGGCACCTGCAAGGGCGTAGGCGCTGGCGCGACCTAACCCCGATGCCGCTCCGGTCACAATTGCGTGGGTAACTCCTGATTCGATCTGCATGACTGCCTCCTTCTGTTAGCGAACGTACCGAGAGACCGGTAACTGAGAAGAGGCGGAGACAGAGCTGTGTCAACTGTTGGGATGAACCCAACCGAATGAAACAGCAGCACCCATGACAGCGCGAGCGAGCGTCTCAAAACCATCAGCGATGTCAATGCCCTCAGATTCTGCTGCAATAAACAACCCGTCGGACCCAGCCAACGTGAGCACGGAAAGTTGCTCAATCTCTGCCTCTCCGAGTGATTCGAACACACGCCCGAGGTATCGCCGAAGGCGGGCGAGGGTTTCGACACGAGTGGCCTGGAATCGTTGACGGGCAGTTGGTTCTGATGGTCGGCGCTCGAGAGTCAGCATGAGACCGAGCCGCAAGAAATCAGGAAACTGGATGAGTTGTTCAGCTGACTGACGCATACCTGACGAGTACATCTCAACAGGTGACAACGTGGTGTCTTGATCTGCGAGACGGCGTAACGCTTCGATCCAGTCGGAATAGCTGCGGTCAATCACCGCCGCGATGAGTTCGTCTTTATTTTTGAAGTGCCAATAGATCGAGCTTGCAGGAAGCCCAGACCGCTCGCTCACTGCATTGATGCTGGTGCCCTCATAGCCGCGCTCGCCGGCGATATGAGCGGCAGCATCAAGGATTGCAATCCGTGAGGCAACGCCGTTTGCTCGGGTCTTACGTTGTCGTGATGCGGATTGAGCCACGATCAGTGGAAGGTGTAACGCTCGACACCGGTGCCGAACTCATCGTTCGCCCATGCGTTGTAGATGAGATCCATTGAGTTGCTGAGGTGAGTACCGCCTGTACGAAGGTCACGCCATAACTGTTCGAGTTCACGAGTTGTCCACACCGCAGCGGTTCCGGCGCGCGACATCATCGTGTTGATCGAGTCGAGCACGCGTTGCACTGCTCGAACCTGGTTGCGACGGAATTCGAGCCGCTCACCGTTGTCGATCTTTTCACCAGCGGTAACGCGAGCCGTCCAGTCGTTGAACATCGCATCGATGTGTGCGATGCCAGCGGCAAGGTCTGCCTCTGCTTCGGCAAGCGCCTGCTGCTGGTAGGGGTCGGTCGTTCCGACAACTCCCATCGCTGAGACCCGAGTCGTGAGGTAGTCACGGTAGGCATCGATGTTGGCCTGCGCTATGCCGAACGTTGCCGCCGTGATCGATGCGGAGAACACACACCCGAACGGCAGTTGGTAGAGGGGAGTGTTGCCACGGCGATGTCCGTAATCGCCATCGGAGAGACCGGTGTGAGAAATCGTTCGGTACTCAGGAACGAACGCTCCGTCAATACGGATGTCTTTACTGCCGGTGCCTTCGAGACCCATGACATGCCATGAGTCTTCAATGATCTCGTAGTCGCCCCTTGGCAAAACGAAGTGGAGTACTGGTGGCGGCCCATTCCGTGGGGCGCTTTCGTCGACGACAATGCCGCCAAGGATGACCCAGTTGCAGTGGTCGGTTCCGGTGGAGTACTGCCATTGGCCTGTCAGTTTGTATCCGCCCTCTACGGGGATGGCTCGGCCCATCGGCGCATATGGAGATGCCGCAAGTGTTGTCGGGTCGTCGCCAAAGATTTCGTTTTGCACATCGTCGACATGGAGCGCAATCTCCCACGGGTGCACTCCGACAACGCCGGCGATCCAGCCGGCTGACGGGTTGGCTCGGGCGACGGCGCGAACCCATGCAAGAAAATCTGTGATGTCAGCCTCGTAGCCACCGTGGCTTTTTGCCTGAAGCAAACGGAACCCGCCCGAGTCGATGAGGATCTTTGCCGCTTGATCGGTGAGTCGCCCAAGTTCGTTGCTTGGACCGCGCTCGGCCTTGAGTTGTTCGGTCGCATCCTCGATGTGTTTGACAGCGGTGTGCATGAGATCCTCCGAATTCGGTGAGTTGCGGTGCAAATCATTACCGTAGTGATTACTACAGTAAGAAATGAAAGTAGTCTTGTCAAGACCGCCTCAACGAAGGGAACGCCCAATGGTCTCATCGCTCGCATACATCGGATTCGAAACCCCAGCACTCGACGAGTGGCAAGAATTCGGCAGTGAAGTTCTCGGTGCTCAAGTTGTGAATCGCTCCGATGGTCTCGGCCTGCGTATTGACGATCGAGTTGAACGCATCATGATTCACCCGGGCGAACGAAACAACCTCGCCTACTTTGGCTGGGACTGCGACGGTGATGCTGGGATTGATGCAGTGATCAGTCGGCTTGCCGAAGCCGATATCGCCACGAGAGAAGAGACTGACCTCGCTGGCGTTCGACAGGTTGACCGACTCGTGTCATTTGTCGATCCATTTGGTTTCCGGCACGAACTCACCACTGGGCTTGCAGGTGCTGGTCAGTTCACACCCGGACGGGAGATGGACGGCGGATTCGTCACCGGCGACGGTGGGCTTGGCCACGCCGTCATCATGGTGCCTGACCTAGATGCAGCAATGGACTTCTTCGTCGGCACCCTCGGATTCAACGTCTCGGATCACATCGAAATCGGCATGAGCTTGCGGTTCTTGCACTGCAATCCCCGCCACCACACATTGGCGCTGAGCGGAGCACCGGGCATCGCTGGTTTCCATCACCTCATGTTGGAGGTGGAGCAATTCACCGATGTAGGCCGAGCCCTCGACATCGTGAACGACAAAAAACTGACGCTCGCGATGAGCCTCGGCCGTCACACGAACGACATGATGACCTCGTTTTATGTTCGGACCCCATCTGGATTCGAGATCGAATACGGAACTGGCGGGCTTCTCGTCGATGAAGAGAACTGGGAAGTCGAAACCTACGATGCGATGAGTTTCTGGGGTCACCGTCCACCCGAAGAGCGCCTCGTTCCTGGAATTATTCGCAAGGTCGGCTGATCCGATCGGCGCTGTCAACAGCCACTCGAACCTCTTTCACCCAAGGAATCAAGAATGAAAATTGCAAACGCAGCAGGACGAGCCGTCATCGTGATCGGTGAGGCAACCGTTGACATCGCAACGGCATCTGAGGGTTGTTTTGGCCCTGACATGATGTCGGTACTCGACAACTGGGACGAGTTTTGTGCCTTTGCAGCGAACATCACCGAAGGAACCGAGGCCCTCGACATGAGTTCGCTGAAACGGCCGGTTTCGGCTCCACGACATGTATTCGCCATCGGCCTCTTCTATCGCCAGCACGCAGAAGAGTCGGGAATGGACATCCCAAAGGTTCCGGCAACGTTCACGAAGTTTCCTGCCTCGCTGTCGGGCCCATTTGATGACATCCCGATCGTCGGCACCGCAGTTGATTGGGAAGTTGAACTCGTGGCCATCGTCGGTCGGCAGGCCGACAACGTGTCAGCCGATGATGCATGGTCGTACATCGCTGGCCTCACCGTCGGTCAAGACATCAGCGACCGCAAGCTCCAAATGGCTGCGGGTCGTCAATTTTCACTCGGTAAATCGCGGCGCGGGTTTGGCCCGATGGGTCCATGGATTGTGACGCCAGACGAATTCGACAACCCGGATGACCTCGCACTTGGCTGTTCGGTCGATGGCGAGGTTGTGCAAGATGCGCGTTCAAGCGATCTCATCTTCAATATTCCGACCTTGATTGCCGAGCTTTCCTCGGTGCTCACCCTCTACCCAGGCGACGTCATCTTCACCGGCACCCCCAGCGGAGTCGGAATGGCTCGCAAGCCGCCTCGCGCCCTTGCTGCTGGAAATGTGCTCGAGACCTGGGTCGAAGGCATCGGCACCATGCGCAATACCTGTGTCTGATCAGCCCCGCTGACTTCGGGCTCGCGCCGCGTGGCCTGCGAGCATACGGGATGCCAAAACTCACATCGGAAGAGGTCGAGCAGTTTCTCGACGAGCCAGGCCACCTCGCGCGAATCGGCACAGTCGATGACGACGGCATGCCGCGCGTCGTACCGCTCTGGTTCATCATCCGTGACGATCAACTCCTCTTCACCCCAAGAACTCCAGCGCTCATTTGGCGGAACCTTCAGCGCGACCCTCGCGTTGGAATCTCGATTGATGAAGAAGCCCACCCGTGGCGGAAGGTCACCGTACAGGGAACAGTCGAAGTGGTTCACGAACCAGGGAACGACGACGAATGGCGAGACCTGTACCGCGCAATCGCTCGCCGTTATGTGCCTGACGAGGCCGCCGACGATTATGTCGACGGCACAGATGATCAGCCGCGAGCGTTATGCGCAGTCAACCTTTCTGCCGACGAAACAAAGGTGACCAACTGGCGGATGCCCCGCCGCAACGAAGACGTTCGTGGGGTCTGGCATCAGCGGTATTACGCCCCGGGCACTAAATGGTCTGACAAATAAACGCTCCGCCTGTTGTGCGCCTACCTAACGTTTGTTAGGTTCATAGAGATGCGGCGAGCACGAGATACTCCAAATGGCAAGCAGCGTGTGCTTGACGCGGCGGCCGAACGCCTTGTCGCGCAGGGCTACACCGCCACCACCCTGCGAGAAATTGCTGCAGATATCGGTATCAAGGCGGGCTCGATCTATCACCACTTCGAGTCGAAAGAAGACCTCTTTATCGAAGTATTCAGCCGTGGCATCAGCGTGATGGTCGACGCCTTCGAAAGCGTCGACGCCCCCGACTTACCGTGCGAAAACCCAGTTGATCGAATCGAACAACATGTGAGAGCGCACCTCGGCGCTCTCTTCGAACATGGCTCGTACACCGCAGCTCACGTCACGGCATTCTTCACTGCACCAGAAGAGTTGCGCTCGGCGATTGTTCCACTACGAGATGACTACGAACATCGATGGAACTCGTTGCTCGCAGACGTTCTTCCAGAATTCGATACGGCAAGGCTTCCAATTGCTCGCCTCTTCCTCTTCGGAGCGATGAACACGACGATCGAATGGTTAGATC
>JAYNVD010000037.1:0-5253 GCA_038100275.1 Ilumatobacteraceae bacterium | reverse complement strand
GTTCGATCCGCGCGGCGACCTCGGGCTTGACGGACTCGCCAATCTCATCACTGTCCAATTTCTCGAGGGTGTTCACGCCCTCAACCTGCAACGGAGCACACGATGACGTTCCAAACCATTCCCAGCCGCATTGATGCGGCGAGCGAACTCTTTGCTACGAACACCACTGCGTATCAAGAGTTGGTTGCGACCTTGCGTGAACGCCAACAGATCGCGATCGACGGCGGACAAGGTCGACAGAAATCAATCGATCGTCACCATGCCCGAGGCAAAGTGATGGCTCGCGACCGCATCGATCTCGTCACCGATGACAACACGCCTTTTCTTGAGTTCTCAACACTCGCAGCATGGGGCCAGTACAACGACGAAGCCCCCGGGGCAGGCATCGTCACCGGCGTCGGAGTAGTCCACGGAGTGCCGTGGGTATTCATTGCGAACGACGCAACGATCAAGGGTGGGTCGTTGTTGCCAGTGTCGATCAAGAAGCACGTTCGTGCTCAAGACATCGCCGCCGAGAACGGACTCGGAGTGATTTACCTCGTCGACTCCGGCGGAGCGTTCCTCCCACTCCAGGATGAAATCTTCCCCGACCGAGATCACTTCGGTGGCAGTTTCCACCGACAGGCCCGAATGTCGGCTCGCGGGCTTCCGCAATTGTCAGTCGTGCTGGGTGGCTGCACCGCCGGTGGGGCGTATGTGCCAGCCCTCAGTGATGAAGTCATCATGGTCGAAGGGATCGGCCGCATTTTCTTAGGCGGGCCACCAATCGTCAAGGCCGCACTCGGAGAGATCATCGACCCCGACGATCTTGGAGGTGCCGTCAAGCACACACGGGTCTCGGGTGTGAGCGACAACATCGTGTCGACCGAGCATGAGGCCTATGCGCGACTGCGTGAAATCTGTGCAACGACAAATCGCCGCAGAGTTGACCACGATGGCGGATGGCTCGAGCGCACCGAAGTTGAACCACCTGCGTATCCGGCAGAAGACATCTACGGCATCATCAACGACGACAGCCGAATTCCATTCGATGCAACTGAAATCATCGCCCGACTCGTCGATGGTTCACGGTTTGCGACGTTCAAACCTGAGTGGGGAACCTCGATCATCACCGGGTTCGCCCGAATTCACGGATACCTCGTCGGCATCATCGCGAACAACGGCATCATCTTTTCTGAAGCTGCCCTGAAAGCGACGCACTTCATCGAACTTTGCGAGCAGCGACGCATTCCATTGCTCTTCTTGCAAAACACCACCGGGTACATGGTTGGTGACGATGCAGAAGCAAGCGGTATTGCAAAGCATGGAGCAAAGATGGTTGCCGCAGTCGCAAATGCAACTGTGCCGAAATACACCGTGCTCATTGGCGGCAGTTATGGCGCCGGCAACTACGGCATGTGCGGTCGCGGGTTTGACCCGCGCTTTTTGTTCGCCTGGCCAAACTCTCGAATCGCAACGATGGCGGCTGACACAGCTGAAACGGTGCTCGTCGATATCCGTCGCGCCGGGTTGAAAGCCGACGAAACATCTGAAGAGCAGATCGCAGAAATCGCCCGAACGATCCGCGAGCAATACGAGACACAGAGCGACCCTTACTACGCGACAAGCCGACTGTGGGACGACGGTCTCATCGACCCCATCCACACCAGAGACATCCTGGGTCTCTGCCTTTCACTCGCCGCACGACAAGACGAACCCGCTGCAGGTCCGGGCATCGTTTACCGGATGTGAGGAAGCAACTATGAAGATCCTCGTTGCAAACCGCGGAGAAATTGCACTCCGCATCGCTCGCACCGCTCAGCGACTCGGCCACGTAGTCGTCGGAATTACGACCGATGTCGATAGTGCCTCTCAGCACGCAGTCATACTCAACGCCATCACCGTTCCGTCGTACCTTGATGGCGCGGCCATCATCGCAGTCGCCAAAGAATCTGGTTGCGATTCGATTCACCCGGGATACGGATTTCTCTCAGAGAACGCAGAATTCGCACGCGATGTTGTTGCTGCTGGCCTTACGTGGATTGGCCCGAATTCCGACGTCATTAATTCGATGGGCTCAAAGATCAACGCCCGAGCAATCGCGGAGTCAGCCGGAGTGCCGCTCATCCCCGGGTACGCCGACTCTCAAGCAGATGACGATCTACGAGCAGCTGCTGACGAGATTGGATACCCAGTACTCATCAAAGCGTCGGCCGGTGGTGGCGGACGCGGAATTCGAATCGTTGAATCGTCCGACCGGTTCGCAACTGCGCTCGATGAAGCTCGCACCGAAGCAGAACGAGCATTCGGTGATGGAAGTGTCATCGTTGAGCGCTACGTCCAGCACCCTCGCCATGTTGAAGTGCAACTCATCGGCGATCGACACGGTCGGGTCGAGCACCTCGGCACTCGCGAATGTTCGGTGCAGCGTAGGTATCAGAAGTTGTTCGAAGAGGCCCCGGCACCAAACCTCTCAGATGAAACACGCAATGGGTTGCACGATGCAGCGGTCCGCCTCGGCTCGAACGTTGGGTATGACTCGGCAGGAACTGTCGAATTTGTGGTCGATGGAACGACCGGAGAATTCTTCTTTCTTGAGATGAACACGAGGCTGCAAGTTGAGCACCCTGTGACGGAAGCGATCACCGGGCTTGATCTCGTCGAACTCATGATCAACGTCGCAAGCGGTCAACCGTTGCCATCAACTCTTGATGATGTGACCTTCACGGGTCATGCCTGCGAGGCCCGAATCGCAGCAGAAGATGCAAGCCAAGGCTTCATGCCTTCGATTGGCACGATTGACATCCTTGATGTGCCAGCGAACGTTCGCTGGGACTCAGGTGTTGTCCCTGGAAGCACAATCACCCCGCATTTCGATTCGATGGTGGCGAAGCTCATCGTGTCGGGTGAGGATCGGCCGGCTGCGCTGTCGGCAATGCGGTCCGCACTTGATGAACTGCTCATTGCCGGCGTGAACACCACCGCAGGATTCCACCGGTGGCTGCTCGATCGACAAGAACTCGTTGACGCAACCTTCTCGACACGTCTACTCGATTCGATCGAACTTCCCGCGGCTCCCGACCCGGCTGTGGAACTCGCGGCAGCACTCTGGCGTGAACACCGACGTGGAGAAGCATCGAATGTGTGGACCGAAATCGGTGCAATATCGATGACACCTCACCATCATCAGCGTCTACTCGGTCTTCGATCTGACGATGGCGAGATCCACGAAGTCGTCGGCTCTTCAGAAACGCTTGAAGCGGCGTCGATGAGAAGCATCGTCGATGGTGCTCGCCGGCGGGTTGCGCTGAACATCGGCGGACACACTCATGCATTTACCGTCGTTCCGCGAACCGAACGTTGGGCAGCTGACCCAACGGGTCGAGCATCGGGTGGAAACGCTCTCGTTTCACCGTTCCCCGCAGTCATTGCCGAAGTTCGAGTAGCGGTTGGTGACGAACTAAAAGGTGGCGATGTCGCAGTCGTCATCGAAGCAATGAAGATGTTGCACTCGGTCGCCGCCAGCGGTGCAGCAACCGTCAGTGAAGTACTCGTCGCCGTTGGCGACCAAGTGGCCGGCGGACAAGAACTCATCAAATTGAATAGCGAAAACGATTGAACATCATCGAAGAAAGGGCATCCAGATGACTCACAGAAACATTTACATGACTGACGAACTGCAGGCGATCTACGACCAGACCGTCGAATTCGTTCAACGTGAAGTCACTCCCCATGGCGAGCAATGGGAAGTCGACGGCAAAGTCCCACGTGAAGTGCTGAAGAAGATGGGCGATCTTGGCATGTTCGGCCTTCGGGTGCCAGTTGAGCACGGCGGACTCGGCCTCGGAATGCTGGCCTCTGCGACCTTCTCTGAGGCGCTCGGAGCATCGACATTCGGCGGCTTTGACGTGAGCGTGCTCGTGCACACCGATATGGCCGGCCCACACCTCATCAACTCAGGAACGAAAGAGCAACTTGATGACTGGCTTCCTGGCGTTCTGTCGGGTGACACGATCCTGTCAATCGGCGTCTCTGAGCCTGATGCAGGAAGTGACGTTGCAGGCATGCGAACCACCGCAGTGCGTGACGGCGATGGCTGGCGCATCAACGGAACGAAGACCTACATCACGAACGCGGTGTACGGCAATATGACGATCGTTGCTGCCCGCACGAGCACTGAGAATCGTTATGGCATCACGATGTTCTTGGTGCCAGCCGGAACAGAAGGATTCTCCGTCGCAAAGAAACTCGACAAGCACGGCTGGCGTTGCTCTGACACCGCAGAACTCGTGTTTGACAATGTGTGGGTTGGCGACGATCAAGTGCTCGGCACCGTCGATCGTGGTTTCTACGAGACAATGCGCAACTTCCAGAACGAGCGGATGGTGCTCGTCGGAATGGGCGTCGGGGCAGCCCAAGTCGCCCTCAATCAGACGCTCGAGCACGTGCAGAACCGTCCGGCATTTGGTGGGCACCTTTGGGATCTTGGAGCGATTCGTCAGCGACTCGCAATGCGTCAAGCAGAACTCGATGCCGTTCGAGCATCGATGTACCACGCTGCATGGATCGGTGACGTCGGCGAAGACAACGTGAAAGAGATGTCAGGCGTGAAGGCCTACGGCGCCGAAGTGGTGAACAACATCATGTATGACTGCGTCCAGTTCCATGGCGGAATGGGTTATATGCGCGAAACCCCGGTTGAGCGGATGAGTCGGGATGCACGCATCTTGCCGATTGGTGGTGGAGCAACCGAAGTGATGCTCGAAGAGGTTGCCAAGCGATCGGTGATTGCGTGAACCAAATCGGTCGACTCAGGTCGCTGTTATTCTCACCAGCGGTTCGCCCAGACTTCATTGCGAAGTTGCCCGAGCGAGGAGCGGACGCGGTCGTTATCGATTGTGAAGACGCAACACCAGCTGGTGCGAAAGATGTTGCCCGACAGAATGTGCGGGAGCTTGCGCCTGGGCTTGCTGAACATTGCAAGGTGACCGTTCGTGTGAACGCTGTCGCAAGCGAGTGGTTCGTCGACGACATCAACGAGGGAGTTGTTCCTGAAGTTGCTGCGATTGTCGTTCCCAAAATCGACAGTGTTGATGCACTTGACACCGTGAGTGCTGCGCTAGATGCAAAAGGACTGGCTCACATCGGAGTCATCGCAGGAATCGAGACTGCGCTTGGTGTTGCCGACGCTCGCCCCCTGCTTGCCCACGATCGGGTGGTCGCTGCATATTTCGGTGCCGAGGATCTCATCGCCGACATGGGAGGCGTTCGCAC
>JAYNVD010000006.1:62355-65533 GCA_038100275.1 Ilumatobacteraceae bacterium | reverse complement strand
TTCCATCAAGCGATGGTGCTTCGTGAACTTCGCGGAAGCGCTCACCTCACTGCCATCGCCGCAGTCGGCTTGCCGTCAGTCGTCGCTCACGCGATCAAGCGCCCCAATGATGTTGCGACGTTTGGTTGGGCTGAGGGTGAAGTTGCTGAGCCGACCGCTGACGACATTGCGAAACGAGATCGTGCCGAGGCAATGACGAACGAGATTCTCGATTCTGCCTTTGCTGTGTTGACTGACGATGAGGCAGCTGCTCTCATTGCCAGCACTGACGCAATGCACGCCGCTCTGACGGGCGCTGGCTGAGCCGGGCACAGACAGGGCTACGCCCCGAGTACCGCCCAGCAACCAATTGTTGAATCGATCGTTTCGCCTGGGGCGGTGTAGAACGCGGCACCGTCGTCACTGATCGCGAGTGAGTGGATATCGGCGGTGAGAAGATCGCTGGCATCTACTCGTCTGATTCGGATACCGACCCCGTGTAACTCGTAACTATTGCTATGTGCCAGCACGGGACTCTCGATGGGAGTCGGATCAACGATGTTGAGCAGGAGGTCGACGTCGACTGACTTGCTGGTCATCCCCCCGCGCACGACGTTGTCGCTCGGCGCCATGAGTTCGATGCCGGTTCCCGAAATATACGCATGCAGATTCCCGGCATCGAGATGGATCGCTTCGCCTGGTTGTAACTGAACGAGGTTAAGTAAGAGCGCCACAGCGACACTTGGCTCGTGTGGGTACATCTCATTGAGTCGAACGATGAGTTGAGCTTCTTTGGTTGTCGACGCTGCGCATGCCCCGACAATTGAAGGGATGTCGATTCGAGAGTGATAAGCATCAGTGATGACTGACATTGGGCCTTGAGCGAGCAGTTGCTGAGCGAGGTCAACTAGACCGAGATTGGTCAACAACTCAACGCTGTGAGCAATTGGCCGAACACCACAGAGAGCAGTGAACTCGGTGAGTGCGATGAGTAACTCAGGCTTCGGGTTGGGGTCAGAGAAGTAACCCTGATCGAAGCCGTGCTTGGCTTGCTGCGAGTTGGGGTGGGTTTGTAACGACAGCGGACGTTCTGCAGAAAGAAGTTTCAGCAGGTACGGAAGTTCGCCTGTCTGCGCAGCGAGTGATGCCCCGTCAGTAAATTTCGATGACCCATTCGGATGGGTTCCAAGCCAATACTCGGCCCATGGTTGACCATCTGGTTCTCTTCCGAGGAAGCGAGGGATGGCATCAGTCGTACCCCACGGATAGTGCTGCACCACGCCGGTGATCGGCCTCATGGTCTGAACGATACTGGGGCAGTATCTCGCATCGATGAACGACCGATACTCAGAACAGTCTCAGGTCGTCGGGAGCAAGTCCTCGCAGGGAGTCGTAATCGACCTCAACACATCGATACCCGCGCGACTCCGCGAGCACGCGAGCCTGAGGTTTGATCACTTGCGCAACGAACATGCCCCGAACCTCTCCCAAGGATGAGTCAAGGTGCAGGCGTTCGATGTAGCGACTCAACTGCTCGACTCCGTCAATTTCTCCTCGCCGTTTCACCTCAATGGCGACGACTCCATCATCAGCATCTCGGCAGACAAGGTCGACCGGTCCGATCGCGGTCGGGTACTCACGTCGGACGAGCCGTAAACCATCTTCCATGACCTCCGGTGCTGCGGCGAGGAGTTCTTGCAAGTGAGCCTCCACACCGTCTTTTGTCAGCCCGGGGTCCTCACCGAACTCATGGGAAAGTTCTTCGAAGACTTCGTGCAAGTTGATGGTGAGAGTCTCACCCTTTGGGTTAGTCACAACCCAGTGGTCGCCGTTGTCGGCGAGGGTGTTCGGTGAATTCATCCAGTTGAGAGGCTTGTATGCGCCACCATCGGCATGAATCGCAACACAGCCATCTGCTTTCACCATGATGAGGCGCACAGCCTCGGGAAGATGCGCTGAGAGTCGGCCTGCATAGTCAACAGAGCATCGAGCAATAAGAATTCGCACGAGACGAAACTAGACGCTGGCTTAGCGTCGGTTGCGTTCCACGTGGGCACGCATGCGCTTTTGGATGAGTTCCCGGCGCTCTTGCAGTTCTCGATAGGTGAGGCGATCGGTTGACAGATCAACGCCGAACCCGGCCTTCACGCTGTCGAGATTGACCTGCATTCGCGCCGCATCGATGCCAATTTCTGTCATCAATCGTTCTCCGTGACGCTGCGCAAACATCATTGAGATATTCGCGACCTCCGCGAGAAGATCAAGATCAGGTGCGAGGCGGGCGATGGCGCCATCAAGAAACACCATGTTCTTCACGTACAACATGAGTTCTTTTGGAAGTCGTGCGCCATAGGAGAGCAGTGCCTTCACTACTCGTTGGACCTCCGCCACCATTTCCTCACCCGACAGCGTCGTTGGATCAATTGGGGCTTCGTCGAGTCGAAGGTCATGAATGACAGCTTTGAGATCGGTGTCATGCGGGAGTGCACCAAGATCTCGTAGCGCAGCCATCTGGCCAACGAGGTCATTCGTGGTCGCGGTCATCATTAAGCGGAGAAATGCGCGTCGACGGTTGTCGTCGAGGCGGGCCGTAATTCCAAAGTCGAGGAGAGCGGTTCGCCCATCGGGGAGCACGAACAGATTTCCGCCATGAAGGTCGCCGTGGAAGATGCCGTGGATGAGGGCTCCCTCCATGAATGCAACCATTCCGGTGCGGATGACATCTTCAGTGTCGATTCCGGCATTTTGCATGCCAGTGACGTCATCAAAATTGAAACCATCGACACGTTGCATGACGAGCGTGCGGACTGTCACGAGTTGTGGGTGAGGTCTTGGTACGACATATCGGGTTTGTCCAAGTTCATGAAGCACCTTGGCCACGTCGACCATGTTGGAAGCCTCAAGGCGGAAGTCGAGTTCTTCGACAATTGTTTCGGCGAAGAGTTCGACAAGCGCAGGCGGGTTCGCCAGTGCCGCTACCGGGATTCGGCCAACTAAATGAGGCGCAAGCCATGCCATGACCTTGAGATCGGTGCGAACGAGACGCGCAACATCTGGCCGCTGCACCTTGATAACAACCTCGGTGCCGTCAAGCAGTGTTGCTCGATGAACCTGCGCGATTGACGCCGCAGCGAGTTCAGTACGTTCAATCGACTGGAACACTTCTTCGATTGGTCGCCCGAGATCGTGCTCGATTGTG
>JAYNVD010000006.1:43982-62345 GCA_038100275.1 Ilumatobacteraceae bacterium | reverse complement strand
TGAGGAAATGATCTGAGCAAGTTTGATGTACGTCGCTCCGAGTGCCTCGATTGCTCCTCGAAGACGCAATGAGAGGTCAGCACGCGACTCCTCGGTGGTCTTGAACCGGCCGAGTCGTTTGCGAACCCACCAATTTCCAACAGCCCAACCAATACGGCCGACGACGACAAACATTCGACCAAGGTGAGGAACCTTCCCAGGCTTGGTCAGTTTTGGAACTTCCGCTTTTGCATGGTCTCGAACAACTTCAAGACCCCTCGCCCATGCCAGAGAATCTTCTTGCAGAACCCACGGGCCATCTTCAGTGAATGCAGCCCAATCGCAGTCGGGTAGCGCCGGAGTGTCGGTGGGGGCGAGGGAATGTTCGTCGGTGACGGTCACTTAAGACAGTTTGCCGACTGTGCGGCGCTTGGTCACCTTGTGCTCAGAACTTTGTGAAGGTCAAAAGTTTGGTGGGCGGCGTTCGATGAATGCGGAAATGCCCTCGCGGTATTCGGCGGTGCCCATTGCTGTGTCGAGGAGTTCTTTTGATTCCGCGACTGAGGCTGCGGGGTCGCCGCGAAGGACATCTTCGTGAAGTTGTCGCTTTGCGTTAGCGACCGCCTGCGGCCCGGTCGTTGATGCGAGGAGTTGCCCGTACTCGATTGCGGCGGCGAGTGTTGACTCACCATCGGGGAGCACGTCATTCCACAAACCCCAATCAACGGTTTCTGCAACCGTGACAACCCGACCAGAGAACAGCAAATCGGCTGCTCGGGTCGTGCCGATGAGCCGGGGGAGGGTCCATGACAAGCCGTATTCGGCGGGCAACCCCAGTTTTGGTGCCGCTGTTGTGATCTTTGCGGGAGCCGAACCAAAACGGAGGTCACAAAAGCATGCAAGAGCGAAGCTCACGCCAGCGACAGCGCCATTTACTGCGGCGATGATCGGCAGTGGGTAGCCGAACATCCACGACAAGTCTTCGTCAAATTCTTTCCGGAGGTCTCCTCCGGGCCGAGCGGTGCCTTCAGACAATCCGGTGTCGTATGAACCGCGCTCTGCATGATCGCCGAGGGCTTGCGAGTCTCCGCCGACTGAAAATGTTGGAGGAGCACCGGTGATGACAACCGCCCGCACATCGTTTCGGTGCTCGAGAGAGCGCATGACTGCGAGCAACTCGCCATGCATTGTGCCGTTCCACGCATTTGCACGATGAGGACGATGGAGTTCGACAATCGCTACCGGTCCATCAAATCGGTAACGAATCGCTCGTAGGTCCTCCGATGCTGGAAGGTCGTTTGTGCTCATCCCCACAAGGCTCGCAGAACTGGGTCAGCGAGTTCGGGTCGGCACACGAGTAGGTCGGGAAGCCAGGCGTCACGTGCGTTGTACACGATTGGGCTGCCATCGATTCGGCTGACATGAAACCCTGCCGCCAACGCAACGGCGGCCGGAGCTGCGGAGTCCCACTGGTACATGCCACCGTCGTGGACGTAAATGTCAGCGGTGCCCATGATGACTGCCATTGTCTTTGCCCCGGCTGAACCGAGTCGAAGGGCATCGCAGTCAAGCCCGCGGGCAACCCAGTGAGCAGATGGGGGCGCCTGATTGCGAGATGTAATGAGAATTGGCCGCGGGCGCGAGATATCTGGCATCTCAGGTGCCGGATCCATTGCGAAGACCTGGTCAAGAGCTGGAAGCGATACGGCACCAGCAACAAAATGGTCGTCTTCCCAGAGCGCGATATGTACCGCCCAGTCAACACGATCGCGTTCAGCGAATTCACGTGTGCCATCGAGCGGGTCGATGATCCACACTCGACCGCCGTCAAAGCGCCGTGGGTCTTCCCGGCCTTCCTCGGAGAGCACTGCATCGTCTGGTCGCAGTGACCGCAATTCATTCATTAAAAAGGTCTGTGCAGCATCATCGCCGGCATCTTTCACCGACCAATGATTGAGGCCCTGTGCGAATAAGCGGGCGCGTATCTCAACGAGAAGGCGCCCTGCGTCGACTGCAAGGCGCGTTGCGAGTTCCTGATCGCTCTCGAGAGCAGATGCGGGCATTAGGCAAGTTTCTTGTATTTGATTCGGTGCGGTTGGTCTGCGGCAACGCCCAACTCTTTACGACGGAACTCTTCGTATTCAGAGAAGTTGCCCTCGAACCAGCGCACCTGGCTCTCGCCTTCGAACGCGAGAACGTGTGTTGCGATGCGGTCGAGGAACCAACGGTCGTGGGAGATGACCACTGCGCATCCGGGGAATGATTCGAGCCCGGTCTCGAGTGCGCGCAAGGTGTCGACGTCGAGGTCGTTTGTTGGTTCGTCGAGAAGCAACACGTTGCCACCTGACTTCAGGAGTTTTGCGAGGTGAACGCGATTTCGTTCACCACCCGACAACTTTCCAACCGGTTTTTGCTGGTCGGTGCCTTTGAAGTTGAAACTTGCGACATAGGCGCGACCGTGAACTTCACGATTACCAACGATGACGTGGTCGTCTCCGCCAGTTATTTCTTCGTAAACGGTCTTTTCGGCGTCAAGGTCGTCTCGGTTCTGATCGACATAACTCATCTGCACTGTCGAACCAATGGTGATATCGCCGCTGTCGGGGGACTCGAGACCTGAGAGCATCCGGAACAATGTGGTCTTACCGGCGCCGTTGGGGCCGATGATGCCCACGATGCCGGCAGGAGGGAGTGAGAACGAGAGGTCCTCGATGAGGAGCCGTTCTCCGAACCCCTTCGTGAGACCATTGACTTCAATGACAGTGTCACCAAGACGCTGGCCAGGTGGGATCGCGATCTCGAGACGATTCGATGTATCTCGGTCGGCTTCAGCCTCTGCGTGCAACTTCTCGTATGCCGCGAGACGGGCCTTACCCTTCGCCTGGCGTGCCTTCGGCGCCATCCGAACCCAGTCAAGTTCGCGTTCAAGGGTGCGTCGACGGGCCTCGTTCGACTTCTCTTCTTGAGCGAGGCGGGACTGCTTCTGTTCAAGCCAGCTCGAATAGTTGCCTTCAAATGGAATGCCTCGTCCTCGATCGAGCTCGAGAATCCACTGAGCAACGTTGTCGAGGAAGTAACGGTCGTGGGTAATGGCAACAACTGTGCCGCTGTAGTCCTGAAGGAAGCGCTCAAGCCAGTAGACACTCTCAGCATCGAGGTGGTTGGTGGGCTCGTCAAGAAGTAACAGGTCAGGGCGGCTCAGCAACAGGCGACAAAGAGCGACCCGACGGCGCTCACCACCTGACAGCGTGGTGACGTCTGCATCATCAGGTGGGCAACGAAGTGCGTCCATCGCGATCTCAACATTTCGATCGAGGCTCCACGCATCAGCAGCTGCGATCTTGTCTTCAAGCTCGGCCTGTTCTTTCCCGATCTTGTCGTAGTCGGCGTCAGGGTCAGCCCATTTCGCCATCACTGCGTTGTAGCGGTCGATGAGCGACTGGACCTCGGCAACTCCATCCATGACGTTGCCCCGGACATCTTTATTGGGGTCGAGTTCTGGCTCCTGGGCGAGATAGCCAACGGTGAAACCGGGGGTTAACCGGGCTTCGCCTGAATAGCCGTCGTCGAGGCCCGCCATGATGCGGAGCAGACTTGATTTACCTGAGCCGTTCGAACCAATGACGCCGATTTTTGCACCGGGATAGAACGACAGGGAGATGTTCTCGAGAACAGTCCGGTCGGGTGGATAGTGACGGGCAAGTTTGTAACAGGTGTAAATGAACTCGTGAGCCATGCGTTGTCGAGGCTAACGCCGACGATCTTGTCGGGGCTCGTCGCAGATCGAGAAACCACGTTGCGTCCCGTTCTTCACGTGCCCCGTGACAACGCCTGCGGGGAGTAATACGCTGTCGATATGACTCCAGATGTCATCGATTTCACGTCACCTGATGCTCCTGCTCGCTTTACCGAAAGTTTGAGAACAACGGGTTTTGCGGTGATCACGAATCATCCGTTGCCGTGGGAACTTGTGCAGAATTTGTATTCCGAATGGGACGAGTTCTTCGTGAGCGGTGCCGCTGATGCCTACACCGTCGGTCCCGACAACCAAGAGGGCTACTTCCCGCCAAAGATTGCGGAGACGGCAAAAGGTCAGACGATTCGCGACCTGAAAGAGTTTTTTCACGTATATCCGTGGAGCGACAAGTACCCGACAGAGGTGTCCGATGACGCAATGAAGTATCGCGATATTGCGACTGACGTTGCATCCACACTTCTTCAGTGGGTCGACGCAAACATTCCCGAAGAGGTTGCAGAGAGCCTTTCTCGTCCTGTTGCCGAGATGCTCACCGGAAATTCGCGGACGCTTCTTCGCATTCTTCGTTACCCGCCGCTCGAGGGTGACGCACCTGAGGGCGCTGTGCGGGCGGCTGCACATGAAGACATCAATCTGCTCACGGTGCTTCCAGCGAGCAACGAAACTGGGCTAGAGCTGCTCGGAACAGATGGCGAGTGGTATGCCGTCCCATGCGATCCGGGCTCAATCGCCGTGAACTGTGGGGAGATGCTCGACCATGCAACCAATGGGTACCTGCCAGCAACAACACATCGCGTGGTGAACCCGATCGGCGAAGCGGCTCAGCGTGCCCGAATGTCGATGCCGCTCTTCTTGGCTGCAGCGGATGATGTTGTCATCGCAAATGGCCGAACGGCAGCTGAACTCTTGGCCGAACGAATTGCAGAACTACGGAGTCAAGATCCTGCAGATTGACTCACGGCCAGTACGCTGACGCTGTGCCTGAACCCGCAGCATTTGGAGCCAACTCATGGCTCGTCGAGGAAATGTACGAGCGCTTCTGCGCAGATGCCGACTCAGTTGGTGAATCTTGGAAAGAGTTCTTTTCGGACTACCGCCCCAATGGACATTCGGCGACCGAGACATCACTGTCAACTGCAACTGCAACTGCAATGGCATCGGCAACGACGACAGCTGCTCCCGCCACGAATTCTGAACCAGCTCCGGCGGCCACACCGCAACCAACACCCCAAACAGCAGCGGCTTCGTCTGAGAACGGCGTCGCAAGTGAACTCGGCACGCCAATTCGCGGAGTGGCAGCGCGAATTGTTGAGAACATGGAAAACAGCCTCACCGTTCCAACGGCGACAAGTTTCCGAAATGTGCCGGCGAAGTTGCTGGAGGTCAATCGCAAGGCGATCAACTCATATCGTGAGCGCACAGGCCAAGCCAAGGTCAGCTTCACCCACATCATCGCTTACGCCATTGTCCGGGCGATCGCAGACGCGGTTCCAAATATGCGAAACGGATTCACCGAAGGCTCAGATGGCAAACCGCGCCTCGTCACTGGCACTTCCGTCAATATGGGTCTGGCCGTTGACGTCGACAAAGGCGACGGCACCCGCACACTTCTCGTTCCTGTTTTGAGAGAAGCCGACACGATGTCATTCGCTGGCTTCTTGGCCGCCTATGACGAGATCATTCGGAAGGTGCGAAACAACAAACTCACCGTCGACGATTTCCAAGGCGCGAACATCACCTTGACCAACCCCGGAACCATCGGGACGGTTCAGTCGGTTCCGCGGCTCATGCCCGGCCAAGGCGTCATCGTTGGCGTCGGCAACATTGATTACCCAGCTGAATTTGAAGGCGCTGATCGCTCAAATCTCTCGTCGCTAGGAATTTCGAAGGTCGTCACGGTCACGAGTACATACGACCACCGCATTATTCAGGGTGCTGAGTCAGGACTCTTCCTCAAGCGAGTTCATGAGCTCCTCCTCGGCGAGCACAACTTCTACGTTGACATGTTCCACGCGCTCGAAATTCCGTATGAGGCGGTCGAGTGGAAGACTGATGCCAACCCGATCGACCGCGAAGAAGCGATGCTTGCGAAGCAGATGGCGGTCGCAAAACTCATCCGTGTCCATCGTGTACGTGGTCACCTCATGGCGGACCTCGATCCGCTCAAGTGGCAAGAGCCGCGGACCCCGAAAGAACTCGATCCTTCAACCTACGGGCTCACAATCTGGGATCTTGATCGCGAATTTTTGACCGACAATGTTGGCGGGAAGACCAAGATGCGCCTCGGCGATCTTCTCGGCGTATTGCGTGATGCCTACTGTCGCAAAATTGGTGTCGAGTACATGCACATTCAGAACACTGAAGAGCAAGAGTGGATGCAAGCCAGGCTCGAGGGTTCGCAAGCCGACTTCAACCAGGACGAAAAACTCCGGATACTCGAACGGTTGAATGCCGCTGAAGCGTTTGAACGATTCCTTGCAACCAAATATGTCGGAACGAAGCGATTTGGAATTGAGGGCGCAGAAAGTGCAATTCCAATTCTCGACACGATTCTGTCGAGCGCTGCGGAATCAAACCTCGATGGGGCTGTCATTGGCATGGCGCACCGCGGCCGCCTCAATGTGCTCTCGAACATCATGGGCAAGAGCCACGAAGCGATATTTGCTGAGTTTGAAGGACACGTCGATCCAAGCACGGTGCAAGGCTCCGGTGACGTGAAGTACCACCTCGGGGCAACTGGCAAGTACACCAGCCCGAGTGGTGCACAGATCGATATTGAACTTGCGGCAAACCCAAGTCACCTCGAAACGGTTAACCCGATCGTCATGGGAATTGCTCGATCGCGCCAAGACCGTATTGACCCACCGTTGTCGTACTCGGTCCTTCCGTTGCTCGTTCACGGTGATGCTGCGTTCGCCGGTCAAGGAATTGTCGCCGAGTGTTTGGCGATGAGCGACATCAGTGGGTATCGGGTTGGTGGAACGATCCACCTCATTATTAACAACCAGATCGGGTTCACGACCGCTCCACAATTTGCCCGCTCTTCGCTGTATTGCTCAGATGTCGCAAAGTCAATTCAGGTGCCGATCTTCCATGTGAATGGCGATGATCCTGAAGCATGTGCTCGTGTTGCGCAACTTGCATGGGAGTATCGACAGACGTTCCGTAAAGACGTCGTCATCGACATGGTCTGCTACCGGCGGCACGGCCACAACGAAGGTGATGACCCGAGCTACACGCAGCCGTTGATGTACAAAGCAATTGCTGAACGTCGCAGTGTTCGCAAGTTGTATGTGGAAACTCTTGTCACCCGTGGTGACATTGGTGTTGATGAGGCTGAGCAGGCGCTCACCGATTTCCAGTCAAAACTCCAGGTCGCGCTCGACACCACCCGTTCAAAAGCGACCGAGCCGTTCAAAGCTCCACCTCCACCAAAACCAATTGGTGTCCTGCCTCCGATTCCAACCGGTGTTGATCGACCAGTTCTCGATCGTGTGTTCACGCGCTTGACGGAGTACCCGGAGGGGTTCACCCCGCATCCCAAACTGGCGAAGCAGTTCGAGAGCCGGCAGAAGATGTTCGACGAGTCAGGCGAAATCGATTGGGCGACAGGAGAGGCTCTCGCCATCGGTTCACTTCTGCTCGACGGCCATTCGGTCCGTCTCGCAGGCGAGGACTCGCGACGCGGAACATTTAGCCAGCGCCATGCATCGCTCGTTGATTACGAGACAGGTGAACAGTGGATTCCTCTCGACACCTTGACCGACGATGCGACCAAATTCTGGGTGTACGACTCACTGCTGAGCGAGTATGCAGCACTCGGTTACGAGTATGGCTATGCGCAAGCCAACCCATCGGCGCTCGTCATGTGGGAAGCGCAGTTTGGCGATTTCATCAACGGTGCACAGATCGTGATCGACCAGTATCTCGTTGCTGCTGAAGACAAGTGGGGCCAGCAGAACGGACTCGTGCTGCTGTTGCCTCACGGCTACGAGGGCCAGGGACCTGAGCACTCTTCGGCAAGAATCGAACGATTCCTTATTCTCGCAGCAGAAGACAACATCCAACTCTGCAATGCGACAACGGCTTCGCAGTACTTCCACCTCCTGCGCCGCCAGGTGCACAGCGAACGCCAGACACCATTGGTGATCTTCACTCCTAAGCAGGGGCTCAGAATGAAGCAGACCCGGTCGACCATTGATGAGTTGACTACTGGTTCATTTAAAGAGGTCATTGACGATCCGTCAGTGACTGATCGCAATGCTGTCCAGCGGATTGTGTTCTGCTCGGGCAAAGTCGCCTGGGATGCGATGGCCGAACGGGATCAACGCGAGGCGCCGGTGGCTGTGGTCCGGGTTGAGCAGCTGTATCCGTTGCCGACCGAGCAAATGTTTGGCGTGCTTGAGTTCTACCCGAACGCTCGAGAAGTTGTCTGGCTGCAAGAAGAGCCCGAGAACATGGGAGCGTGGAAGTTCATTGAGCATCGCTTCTGGCGCGTGAAAGAGCGTGGCTACGACTTCCGTCATGTTGCTCGCTTTGAATCAGGAAGCCCGGCAACTGGCTCGAAGACGGTCCACGACCAAGAGCTTGCCGATCTCATGGATGCAGTGTTTATTGACCTGTGATATCGCTCGGGAAGTCGTTACCTCCTGAGGACGGCTAGCGTTTCGCTATGCGCCAAGGGGGCCGGCGGTGAGCAAACCAGATATCTCAACACGACAAAATCTCATTGATCGCGTCGATGAAGTCACTGACGCCCGGTCATCAGAACTCGTGAGAGCGCTGTTGAAGGCAGTTCCTTCTGATCTCATTGAACGGTTGCTTCATCCGGAGATGGTGGGCAGAGCCGAGTCGCCACTTGGGACCGGCATAGGGGCGTCTCCTGGGGTCGCCTCCGGCGAGATTGTCACTTCTTCGATGCGCGCCGTGCAGCGAGCTGACGAGGGGCAGCCGGTCATCCTTGTCAGGCCGCTTACTACTCCAGATGATGTGCTCGGCATGCAGTCCTCTGCAGGAATCGTGACGATGCACGGCGGAATGTCGAGTCATGCGGCCGTCGTGGCGAGAGGTTGGGGTATTCCAGCCGTTGTTGGCTCATCCGATGTCGAGATCAGTGGTTTGACTATCAAGATCGGAGATCTCGAGTTTTCTGAGGGCGATGTGATTTCGATTGACGGTCGCAGTGGCGTGATTTATGCCGGCAAGGTCGAAACCGATTCGGAGACGGCTCCATCAGAGTTGTGGACTCTGCTCGAATGGGCCGATCGCGTCAACGAGTTGGCCGGGTCTGAATATGGGATTGCAGTGCGAGCGAATGCAGATACTGCGAGCGATGCTCAACGTGCTGTTGACCACGGCGCGAGCGGGATTGGTCTGTGCCGTACCGAGCACATGTTTCTCGCTGATGATCGACTACCGATCATGCGCGAATTCATTCTGAGTGAAGATCCTCTCAGACAGGAACACTTACTGAGTGAACTTGAGCGTGCTCAAGAAATCGATTTCATCGAGATTCTCGAGGTGATGGGTTCAAGGCCAGTGACTGTGCGACTTCTTGACCCCCCGCTCCACGAGTTTCTGCCGTCGGCTGACGAGTTACTTGAGAGAAGGGGTGATGGAACCCTTGACTCAGGCGAAGCAGCGCAGTTAGAGGCAGTACTCAAGATGCGCGAAACAAACCCAATGCTCGGCACGCGCGGTGTTCGGTTAGGGGTTGTGCGGCCAGGATTGTATCAGGCGCAAGTGCGTTCACTCGTGAGAGCGATGGGTTCGGTCGCCGAACGTGGAATTCGGCCTCATGTCGAAATCATGATTCCGCTGGTGAGCGATCCTGCAGAGTTCCGGTTGGCGAAGCAATGGGTGACGCAAGCCATCTCAGAAGTAGACCCTGAAGGCAGTTTGACTGATGCGGTGTCAGTTGGTGCAATGATCGAGACGCCCCGAGCGGCGATTCTTGCCGGCGAGATCGCCGAGGACGCTGAATTCATCTCATTTGGGACAAACGATCTCACGCAAATGACCTTTGGGTTGAGTCGAGACGATGTTGAAGTCCACCTCCTTCCTCGATACCAGGAACTGGGAGTATTGAATCACAATCCTTTTGGAACTATCGATAGGCAAGGGGTTGGAAAGCTCGTTGCACAAGCGATTCAAGACGCATCTACGCAGCGGCCTTCGATCAGAGTTGGCGTATGCGGGGAACATGCGGGCGATCCGTTATCGATCGAGTTTCTGCTCAACGCAGGATGCGCATCGCTGAGTTGTTCTCCTTTCCGGGTGCCGGTCGCTCGACTTGTTGCGGCCCAGGTCGCACTTGGTTCAGGCAGTGATGACCGTTTCGGTGATGACGTATTTTTTCCGGAATCCTTAGCTGGCGAGACCGACGCTGGCGAGAGCGACAACCTGTTTCAAGCCGTTGGTGATCTCGACGACTCAAGTTCAGTAACCGAGTTAGATGTGCTTCGGGTATTGCGGCTCCGAGGATTCTCGACAATCGACGGACTCACTCGAAGTTTGGGAGCACAACCGTCAGTCGTGATCGATGAACTCGTTCGGCTCGAGCATGTGAGTTACATCGAAGGGCGAGAGATGTACATGCTGACTCCAGCCGGTCGCTCTCGAATCGATGACCACATCTCTTCGTCTGATGCCATTTCTTCGCTCAGCGGACCCTATGAGACGTTTCTTGGAATGAATGTTGAGTTCAAGCAGATCTGCACTGATTGGCAGGTGAGAGGCGGCGAACCAAACACGCACGATGACGAGAGCTACGACAAGGAGTGCATTGACCGACTGGCCTCACTGTTCGCAGGTGCAGCACCGGTACTGATGGAGATGTCTAGTTCAGTGCCGCGGATTGAGATCTATCGCCAGCGGCTCAACGAGGCATTGGCTGTTGTCGTCAGCGGATCAACACAACGATTCACAGGTGTGATGTGCGAATCGTTCCACGACATCTGGATGGAGCTTCACGAGGACCTCATCATGTTGCAGAGAATTGACCGCGCAAGTGAGGGGAGTTTCTAAGTCGCGCGTCGTGCGGTTATTAGCGCAACGGAATGCCGAGTAGCCCTTCGAGTTCGCCTAGAGCTTGGCCAGCAGAAACAACTTTGATCGTGGCCATTCCCATTGCGCGAGCGGGTTTGAGGTTGATCCCAAGGTCGTCCAAGAAGACCACTCGGTCGGCGCTCACACCTGCCGTATCGCAAGCAAGCGTGTAGAAACCTGGCTCGGGTTTCCGTATTCCAACCTTCGATGACTCAATCACATGATCAAAAATGGTCATCGCAGTTGAGACGTCCGCCCGCTCTTCAACTGACCTGTTCACATTGTTCGTGAGGCAGGCCTGGGTGAGACCGCTGTCGTGGATGATGTTGAGTGCGTTAACCATCTCAGGTCGAACATTCCCATAGAGGCAACCGAGCACATCTGCCCCTGGAACTCGATGCCCGAGTGCTTCAGACTCTTCAGCGAAGAGGTCATTGAAGACTTCTGCCGAAATCTCCTGGCGCTCAATTTGTGCCCATGCATTGGTATCAGGGTTGTGGGTATTCACCCCGCGAATGAAGTCCTTCGGAATTCCGTGGGCTTCTTCATAGGAGTTGAACGCCTCAAACGGACTTGTTGTTACGACCCCACCAAAGTCCCAGAACACTGCGTCGAATGATCGATCTGACATGAGGCCTCCTTGAATGACGTGGGGTTGGACAAACCTGACTCTACGATGAAGCGTGCGTTGCGGTGTAGTCCGCTCCCGATGGATGTCGCGTAATGACATACACGGAGGGTCTGCATGGAGGCGCGAGCGGGACCTTCCCGCCATGACCCGAAGATCTCGGGACGAAGAGGATTGACATGACAACTACATCGGCAGCCCACTACGTGGTTGACGGATCAAATATTGCAACCGAGGGCCGATCGCGCCCAAGTCTTGAGCAATTGCAAGAAGCTGTGACGACGTTTATGGCTGACCACCCTGAGGCAATGATTACTGTCGTTGTTGACGCAACGTTTGGACATCGAATCGACCCCGCCGAAAAGAGCGAATTCGATGAGGCGGTGGCGAATAATGAGCTTGTGGCCCCACCAGCAGGGGCAATCGGACGCGGCGATGCATTTGTGCTGACGATTGCTGATCGAGCCGGAGCATCGGTGCTGTCAAATGATTCATTTCAGGAATTTCACGGTGACTACGAATGGCTGTTCGATGAGGGTCGGCTCGTTGGCGGTAAACCTGTCCCTCACGTGGGCTGGGTGTTTGTTGCCCGAACCCCTGTCCGGGGGCCGGTATCGCGGCAGGCAACAAAGAAGCAGTCAAGCTCGAAGTCGTCTAGCACGTCATCTGGAAAACGTGTTCGACACTCTGCGAGTAAGCAGGCAAGTCAGCCGATGCCGGTACCAACCAGTCCGCCGCCAGGCGCTGCGGTAAGCCGGACCTCGTCGCCAACATCGGCGACTGCTCAAAAGGCGTCGAAATCTGGAGAGCGGGTTAACGAGCTTCTCGCGTTTCTCAACTTTGTCGAGACATCTCCTGTTGGCACTCGGTGTGTGGGGGAGGTTGAGCGCTACTCATCGCACGGTGCGTACATTCGTGTTGGGGCTGTGAGCGTGTACGTTCCGCTGCGCAACATGGCCGATCCACCACCAAAAAGTGCTCGAGCTCAGGTGAAAATCGGAGAAGAGGTTGGGGTCACAATTGTTGGGTTTGTGGCTGATCGACGGAGCATCGACGGCGCATTTGATGGCGTCGCCGGCTCAGTTCCTGGCTCCGCCGACAACAAGTCATCGAGTGCCAAAGATGGTCCAGCGGCCTCCGCAAAGAAGGCTCCCGCAAAGAAGACTCCTGTAAAAAAGGTGGCGGCGAAGAAAGCTCCTGTGAAGAAAGCGTCGGCGAAGAAGGCTGCAGCAAAAACGGTGGCCACTAAGAAATCTGCTCCGAAGAAGGAGCCGGCCAAGAAAGTTGCGGTTAAGAAGGCTCCAGCAAAGAAGGTGGCGGCGAAGAAGGCTCCAGCGAAGAAAGCGACAACGAAGAAGGTTGCAACAAAGAAGGTTGCAACAAAGAAGGTTGCAACCTCCACCCGAACCCGCAAGGCTGATCCATCATGATTCGTCTGGCCACCTGGAACGTCAACTCTCTCAAAGCTCGCCTCGAGCGGGTGACCGAATGGATCGAGGACGTCAAGCCTGACGTGCTGTGCCTCCAGGAAACCAAAATGGCCGATGACGCGTTCCCGGGGCTTCATTTCGAGGCGATGGGCTACGAATCTGCACACTACGGGCAGGGCCGTTGGAACGGCGTCGCCATCATCTCCAAAGTTGGCCTCACAGATGTGGTGACGAACTTTGCCGGCGATATCGAGCCTGACCCAGATGCTCGGATTATTACGGCCACCTGCGCTGACATCAGAGTGTCATCGGTATACGTTCCAAACGGTCGTGCAGTTGATGATCCTCACTACGAGTACAAATTGTCGTGGCTCGACCGACTCCAACAGCACCTTGAAATCGATACCTCGCCAGCGAACGACGTGATCGTGACAGGTGACTTCAATATCGCTCCCACAGACGCAGACGTGCACGACCCCAACAAACTTGCAATGTCGACACATGTGACAGATGCAGAGCGAGATCGACTCACTGCACTTGAGCAATGGGGGCTGTCGGATCTGTTCCGTTATCACCACGACGGCGAACGGCTGTTCTCGTGGTGGGATTACCGGTCAGGAGATTTCCACATGGGTCGCGGGCTTCGAATCGACCTCATCATGGGGTCTCGCTCGATGGCAGATCGCAGCAATTTTGTGGTCGTCGACCGCAATGCTCGTAAGGGTCCATCTCCGAGCGATCATGCTCCGGTTGTCGTTGACCTTGCGTAACGCGCGGTTAACTCTTACGAGTGTTCTGCAAGGGTGGCATGAAGGTCAGGGAAGAGTCGGCCTGACGTAAGTTGGCCCCAACGAGTGAGTTCATCTAGTTGCTGAGCACTCGTTGGCTGCTGCTCCGCAATTTGTCGGAGTAAACGATCGCTACAGAGTTCCTCCGGGAGGATTCCCGATCGCCGAGCAGTGTTCTCTCGCCACAACCTCAGCCGTTCAAGTGAATCCTTTGACACCGATGTCGCAGCATGACTCATCACTTGAGATAACTCGGCCGAAGGGCCCGAAGCACTTTGGGTGGAGAGATCGAGATCTGCGACGAATGGGCTGATCGAACGTCGGTAGCCACCTCGCCGCTCAGCAAACGACATATTGCACTCGGTCGTAGCGCGAGTCAATGCCACGTAGAGCAACCGTGCTTCCTCAAGAGATTCCTCGCGAGTAGTGGCACTTCGGTGAGGAACTGAGCCAGTTTCAACGGCGGCAATCCATACCTGCTCCCATTCACGACCTTTGGCGGCGTGAAAGGTCAATACCTCGACTCCACCTCGCTGCTGAATACCAAATGGGTCAGTTGTCGACAACCACGCTGCGAGGGTGGTGCCATTGCCATCGGGTTGGTCCCGAAGGTGCTCGAGCGCCGCTGCCGCCACCTGTTGCGCGGAAATCGTCCCAGGTGCAGTCTCGTCGCGAGGACCATGTGAGGCATCGTCCCCGTCAAGAACGTCATGCGCCCATGAACGCAATGCGGCAGGCGAGGTGACTCGCCTTGCATGGTCGAGCGCTCTACGCCCTGATGAGTCCCCTCTGAATCCTCGAGCCCGAACCTCGACACCTGCTTGCAGGAGGGCTTGTTCGATGCGGGCGCAGTGCTGGTGAGTTCGAGCCAGTACGGCGACTCGACCATTGCGAATTGAGTGGTCGCCGCCGCGCGCGATTGCGTTGGCGATGCCGTTTGCTTCTTCGGTCTCGTCTGCGTATGCCTTCAAGGTTGGAAGCGGGCCATCAGGCTGGCTTGATCGCAAATTCGTACCTAACTCTGCAAAATCGAGAACGTGCACACCTGCGTTCACGATCTGTGGCGTGCAGCGATGGTTGACGGGCAATCTGATGACCTCGACTCCAGGGAAACGGTCAGATACTTGAATGAGCAGGTCAGGGTCGCTTCCGTTGAACCCATAAATCGACTGCGCAGGGTCACCAACGATGAACAGGTCATCGGTCGTTGGTGTGCGGATGGCAGCGAGTAGGCGTTGCTGGATCGGTGTGAGATCCTGCGCTTCGTCGACATGGATATGTCGAAAACGCCATCGAATTGCATCGGCAAACGCTTGGTCTCGTTCGATCTCTCGAGCGCAGCGAACAAGAAGGTCATCAAGATCGAGAACACCCCTCGAGGATTTTTCTCGTTCGTATGCGGCCATAGCTTCGCTTATACGAGCAGCCTTCGAGGGTTGCTGGCCTCTTGAACGGGCAACAGTTGAGTAGTTCTCGGCGGTGATGCCACGTGCACTCGCCCACGAAAGTTCAGTAATGATGTCGTCGAGTTGTTCGTTCGGTGTATTCAGTGCAGCGGCGATGAGGCGTGGCCGGTCATCGACGATCGTTGGGAATCGTCGCCCTTGATCGGTCCAGCGTTGTCGAAGAATTCCGAGCGCCACCGAGTGAAATGTTCCCGCCTCTATTCGTTGTCCGAGGCCAAGGTGGCGAAGTCGGCGGCGCAGCTCCCCGGCAGCTTCTCTCGTGAAGGTGAGCGCAAGTGTGTGTCTCGGGTCGGCGGATTCGGTTGCAATTCGGTACGCGATTCTCCTGATGAGTACCCGTGTTTTTCCGGACCCTGCCCCAGCGATTACGGCAACAAGACGCGATTCAGTGGTGACCGCGCGACGCTGATCTGCATCCAAATCAGCGAGCAAGTCATGTGGGTCCACGCCACAACGGTACTGTCATCACCATGGCGTATCCGCAGAAACTTCTGAATCCGGGCGAAGAAACCATTGTTGACCTGCACCCACATTGGTGGTTTTTCGCCAAAGAGGCAATGTATGTGGTGGCGAGCTTCGTGTTGGTGACGATTGTTGCTGCGTTTACCGGAGAGGGAGCGATTGCAGGGGCTCTGAGATGGATATCGATCGCTCTGGTACTCCTCACTACTTTCCGCCTTCTACTTCGCTGGTTGTCGTGGGTGACGACATATTTCGTCGTAACGACCGACCGAGTCATCTTTCGCAGCGGGATTATTTCGCGCCGTGGAATTGAAATTCCGCTGGGTCGTGTCAACAACGTTTTGTTTAACCAGTCACTCTTTGAGCGTGTGATTGGTGCTGGTGACCTCCTGATCGAATCTGGTGGAGAGCGTGGTCAACAGACATTTACTGATGTCAGAAATCCTGATCGAGTTCAGAATTCGATTCATGCCGCCATTGATGGCTTACGAGACGAGTAGTCCCGACTTCGTCAACAACTAGGTCGGGTGACACACTCGGCTGATGGCACGCGTCACCCTTTCGACCGGTATCGAGATCGAATACGAGGAGTTCGGAACGCGAGCCGACCCAACTGTCCTTCTCGTCTCGGGATTCACGTCGCAGTTGCTGGGCTGGGACGAAGGGTTTTGCCGCGAACTGGCCTCGCGTGGTCGCCACGTGATCCGTTTTGACAACCGCGATGTCGGGCTGTCGACCCATCTTGATGGGCAGTTGGTCAACATGAAGGCAGCCCGTGACGCAGCGTTTTTTGGCGGCGATCCGATCGATCCGCCGTACACCCTTTCGGATATGGCGGCAGACGGGCTCGGCCTTGTCGATGCGTTGGAATGCGAGATCGTTGATGTTGTCGGGATGTCAATGGGTGGAATGATCGTTCAGACGATGGCCATTGATCGGCCGGAGCGAATTCGATCTGTGGTTTCAGTGATGAGCACCACCGGCGCCCGTGATGTCGGACAGCCAACCCCTGAGGCGCTCGAGCGCTTACTGACGGCACCGCCATCGAATCGTGATGACTACATCGAGGCCTCGCTCGGAGCAGAAATCTGGTCATCGAAGCGATATTTCGATCCGCAGCGGGCTCGCGAAAAGGCGGCTGCAAGTTATGACCGAATGTTTTACCCAGAAGGCCCAACTCGCCAATACGCAGCGATTATGGCTTCGGGTGATCGAACCGAAGGATTGCGTTCAGTCGAAGTGCCGATGCTCGTCATTCACGGAAATGACGACACGCTGATTCACCCATCGGGAGGGGAGGCCACAGCAGCGGTCGTTCCCGGCGCGAAACTGCTCATGCTTGACGACATGGGGCACGACATCCCCGAGCCACTTTGGCCGGCGATCGCAGGGGCAATCGTCGATTTTGGCGATTCCATCTGAAACACATCATCAATCACACAAGGAGTAGCAACGATGTCAGGACCACTTAGCGGCTATCGAATTCTTGAAATTGCCGGAATTGGCCCGGGGCCATTTGCAGCAATGATGCTGGCAGATATGGGTGCGGAGGTCATTCGCGTTGACCGTGCTCAAGCCGTGAAACCAGGGTCAACAGGGCCGGTTCGAGACGTGCTTCAGCGAAGCAGGAAGAACATCGCGCTCGATCTGAAAGACCCTGAAGGTGTCGCAATACTTCTCGACCTTGTCGAGTCGGCCGACGCGCTCATCGAAGGGTTCCGCCCAGGAGTAATGGAACGCCTCGGAGTTGGTCCAGACATCTGTCTTGAGCGCAATCCAAAACTCGTCTTTGGTCGAATGACTGGCTGGGGTCAAACCGGACCGTACTCGCAGGCTGCTGGACACGACATCAACTACATCGCACTCGGTGGAGCGCTTGCCCACATCAGCCGTGGTGGCTCTGGTCCGGTACCGCCTCTCAATCTCGTTGGTGACTTCGGTGGCGGAGGAATGTTCCTTGCCTATGGCGTCGTGTGTGCCCTGCTTGAAGCACAGCGTTCAGGCCAAGGCCAGGTCATCGACACCGCAATGGTCGACGGAACAGCATCGCTCATGTCGATGTTCTGGGGAATGGCCTCAATGGGTGCATTCGACACCGAAAACCCGGGAACCAACCTGCTCGACACTGGTGCGCACTTCTATGACACGTATGAGTGCTCTGATGGAAAGTGGATCTCTCTCGGGTCGATTGAGCCCCAGTTCTATGCACTCTTGCTTGAGCACACCGGCCTTACCGATGACGCTGACTTCCAGCGCCAGATGGACAAGAGCAAGTGGCCAGAGTTGAAGTCACGATTGACGGCACTCTTCCTCACTAAGACTCGTGATGAGTGGTGCGCAATTATGGAGCACACCGACATCTGTTTTGCCCCCGTATTGACGATGCCCGAAGCCGCGCAGCATCCGCACAATGTGTCGCGAGGAACCTTCTGCGAGGTCGATGGTTTGACACAAGCATCTCCTGCCCCCCGGTTCTCAAGAACGGTTCCAGATACTCCAACGCCAGCGGCGCGTCCTGGCGAGAACACGAAGGAAGTGTTGCTCAGTTGGGGGCTGGGTGCGGAGCGTGTTGAGGCAGCCGTCTCTGGTGGCGCAGCCGCACAAGCCTGATGGCAACGGTTCGCCTGGTTCGGCACGGTCAGGCTTCTGCGGGTTGGGGTACTGACCCCGACCCAGATCTTGACGATCTTGGCCGTTCACAGTCGGAGACAGTTGCGCAGGCCTTGCACGCACAGTTGGCCGGTACGCCAGTTGAGATCTGGACATCGCCCCTCCTTCGATGCCGGAGCACTGCACAGCCATTTGT
>JAYNVD010000006.1:30773-43972 GCA_038100275.1 Ilumatobacteraceae bacterium | reverse complement strand
GATCTGCACGGTGTCGAGGCTCGAGTTGTTGATGCTGTTCGTGAGATTCCGTCTCCAACCGACATCTCAACCGAGCAGCGAATCGAATGGCTTCAGGCAGCGATGGACGGAACATGGGGCGATCTCGGCGGCGAGTTCGTTTCCTATCGTGATCGGCTTGTCGCAGTGGTGAGTGCCGTTACAACCGACACTGTCGTGTTTTCTCATTTCATTGCGATCAATGCGGTCATCGGTGCGTGTAGTAGTGATGATCGACTGGTCATCAGAAGTCTCGCCAATACCTCGGTGACAACGATCGACGTCACCAATGGTGTGCTCACCCTTGTTGAGGGTGGAGAAGAGGCAGAGACTCTCATTCGTTGAACGTGACGACATTGTGCACTTTGCCGATGGCACACTACAGAGGTGCAGCCAAGATCAAGACGAGTCGGGGGAGCAGTTGCGATAGCGATGCTCGTCACCGGGTGCGCATATCTCACACCACAAAATGAGGACTCAACTGGGCTAGTAGGTTCCAGCTTCCAAGACAGCACAGCTAAGTCAGTCGCCGTCACCGAATCTTCGACGTCCGAGGAGTCATCTTCGACAACCGAAACTGAAATCGCTGAGACAACCGTTGCCCCAACAACATCAACGTCCACAACAACGATTCCCGATCCGTTGGGTGTCGATGAACTGATTTTGAAATCGGACGGCCTCGGAGAAGCTGCGTTTGGGACAGAACCCGAATCAGTGATGAGTTACGTGTCATCAATTCTTGGCTCGCCAACCGATGACACAGATTGGGTTTCACCTGAGCAGTTTTCGTGTCCAGGAACCGCGATACGCCGCGTGCAATGGGGCGTGCTCGCGTTGATGTTTGGCGACGAATCAGCAATTGCATCTGGTCGAGCTCATTTCATGTCGTACACCTACGGAGTTATCGACAAGTTTGGTGAAGAACCGACGGGGTTGCGTACAAGCGATGGAGTGACCGTTACAGACTTAGTCAGTTCGTTGCTCGAACGCATTGACGCGCAACTTGATGAGGGCGACGAGGCGCTTGATATTCCACCGTCCTTCTTCTATGAACGTGAACCGTTCCCGATCTCGGGGCTTCTCTCTGGAACGGCCGACGATGATGTCGTGTTAGCGATTTCTTCTGGTTCCGGATGCCTAGGGTGATGCCGAGATGTTGAGAGATATTCACCAGGCGTGCGCTTGGGTTGTCATCATCTCGAATGGGCTTCTTGGTCTCTGGTTTGTTGCTTCCCAGCGGTGGCCATCCGTTCGAACAACGTGGATGTGGTGGTCCGTCATCCCGGCTCAAGTAGCCGTCTTCGTGCAGGCGATCGTAGGAGCGAGTCTGGCAAGTCAGCCCGGGATTGTGCTCGATGACATGCATGCCCTCTACGGATTTTCGGCGATTGTTGCAGTTGGGATTCTCTACAGCTATCGATCCAGCCCGTTCATCAGAGACCGGCAATACATGCTCTACGGTCTCGGCAGCTTGTTCATCATGGGCCTTGGCATCCGAAACCTCTATCTCGGACACGGTTAAGCGATTACTCGTTCGCAACCGTTTCTGTTGCTGCGACATCGGGGATGAGTTCACCCAAAAAGCCAAGAAGGAACTCTGATGGCATCGATCCGCGGGGTATCGGGACAACAAGTTGTCGCTGTGACTCTTTGTGCATTGCCTGGCGGCTGAGTCGTCGCAAGCGCATCGATTCGCTTGCTTTGAGATCGAGGGGAGAAAGTTTGGCGGTTCGGCCTGCTGATTGGCTTCCCGTCACACTGAGATCAGTGATGCCGAGACGCATGCATTCAATACGAAGTCGTGCAACGATGAGCAAGGCGGCGGCAGGTTCAGGAATTGCGCCGTAGCGATCGGTCCACTCTGATGCGATGTCGTCGACCTCGGAGAATGTTTTCGCCGCCGCAATGCGTCGGTACGCCTCAAGACGAAGGTCTTCTCGGCTGATGTATTCAGACGGTAGGAACGCATCAGCGGGAACATCCAAGTTGAGTTCGACCACCGGTTCGGGTGTCTCACCCTTCATCTCCGCAACAGCTTCGGTCACCATCTGGCAGTAGAGGTCGTAGCCGACGGCTGCGATATGTCCTGATTGCGCGGCTCCGAGCAAGTTGCCTGCCCCTCGAATTTCGAGGTCGCGCATCGCAATCCGGAAGCCAGACCCGAGTTCTGTTGATTCACCGATTGTTCTCAGACGTTCGTATGCCTCTTCTGAAAGCGTGCGGTCTTGAGGGTGGAACAGATATGCATACGCACGTTGTCCGCTTCGGCCGACCCTTCCCCGTAATTGGTGGAGCTGCCCGAGGCCGAGAAGATCGGAACGCTCGACGACAAGTGTGTTGACCGTCGGCATGTCGATTCCGGATTCGATGATGGTTGTACAGACGAGGACGTCGTATCTGCCTTCCCAGAAGTCGACGACAACTTGTTCAAGACTGGCTTCATCCATTCGCCCATGGGCAATTGCAATCCGGGCCTCCGGTACGAGTTCTCGTAGGCGCGCTGCCGATTGCTCAATCGATTTCACGCGGTTGTGAACCCAGAACACCTGGCCTTCCCGAAGGAGTTCTCGTCGAATGGCCTCGACCGCGACACGTTCGTCGTATTCACCGACATGTGTGAGAATTGGCTGGCGATCAGCAGGTGGTGTCTGGAGAAGCGAAAGATCGCGAATGCCGACGAGCGACATTTCAAGGGTGCGAGGAATCGGGGTTGCGCTCATTGTCAAGACATCGACATCGGTTGCGAGAGACTTGATGAGTTCCTTGTGCTGAACCCCGAAGCGCTGTTCCTCATCGATGACGAGCAGGCCGAGGTCTTTAAACGCGACCTGTGCCGAGAGCAATCGATGGGTGCCGATGACGCAGTCAATGTCGCCCGAGGCAAGACCTTCAATCACTGACGCGGCCTGCTTGTCGGTGAGGAAGCGTGAGAGAACTTCGACCCGGACTGGAAAGCCCGCAAATCGGTCACTGAAGGTTGCGCCATGTTGGGTTGCAAGCAAGGTCGTGGGGGCGAGGACGGCGACTTGTTTCCCGCCCTGGATTGCCTTGAATGCGGCGCGAATCGCAACCTCGGTTTTGCCGAACCCAACATCACCACAGATGAGACGGTCCATCGGAATATCGCGTTCCATATCAGCTTTCACGTCGACAATTGCGGTGCGCTGATCTGGAGTTTCGACAAATCCAAATGCATCCTCCATTTCCGACTGCCATGGAGTGTCAGGCGCGAATGCGTGGCCGGGTGTGTTGATGCGCTGTTGGTAGAGGACGACAAGCTCTTGCGCAATTTCTTGCACTGCTGAACGAACACGGGATTTCGCTGAGGCAAAATCACCTCCGCCGAGACGGTGCAGTGATGGTGCTTCGCCGCCAGAGTAGGGGCGCAGCACATGGATTTGATCAGACGGAATGTATAGGCGATCCTCGCCGCGGTAGGCAACGAGTAGGTAATCACGTTCCGCTCCGCCGAGTGCCCGTGTCACCATGCCTTCGTAGCGACCGACCCCGTGGTGCACGTGCACCACGTAGCTTCCGGGCTTTAGATCATCGAACCCGGCGGTGCCTTGGCGAGGACGAGCGCGGCGATGCGACCGTCGACGTCCCGTGAGATCGGCTTCAGCGAGCACGCTGAGACGTGCCCGCGGGAGGTGAAATCCCCGGTGCAATGGGGCAACCGTGATGTACGCACCAGGGCGAGTGAGATCGGCGTCCGCTCCAGCGATAACAAACTCGAGTTCGTGGTCAAGCATGAGTGAGCGCAGTCGTTCAGCAGAACCTGAGCCGTCGGCGGCAATGATTACCCGCTCACCCGCACTGAGCAGTTCTCGAATACGAGCAACATGGCCGGCTCCATCGCCAACGATTGGCCCCCACCCGGTGCTCTCGACGAATGGCGTGTCTGGACCGTCTGGCGTGGCATCAATCGTCCAGAATGAGCCTGTTGAGGCCAACAGCCGGTCAGGGTCTGCATGCAGATGTGGAAACTGCAATTCTGGATCTCGGGCCCATGTTCCAGCCAAAGCCGCCGCAAGATCTGCCTCTTCAGCGAGAAGATCCTGTGCTCGGTCGCGCATCCGGCGCGGCTCGATAAGAACGACTTTCGCTCGATCATCGGCGAGATCGGTGAGGAGTAGATCGTCGTCTGTGAGCCATGGTAGCCATGACTCCATTCCGTCGAAGTGGGCGCCCTCGGCGAGGCGCTCCCAATGCTCGCGCCCCCATGGCTCTGTTGCGACGAGGCCTGCAGCACGTTGTCTGACTGCGTCATCTGGGGTGACTTCGCGAGCAGGAAAGACGTACACCTCGTCAAGGTCGGCGGTTGACCGCTGATCGTTCACTGAGAACTGCGTCAGTCGGTCGACATCGTCGCCCCACAGATCGATTCTGATCGGAGCATCTGCAGTTGATGGGTAAATGTCGATAATTGCGCCGCGTCGGGCGAACTCTCCACGGTGCTCAACGAGTTCTTCTCGCCGATATCCGGCTTCGGTGAGTTGGCGGGCGAGTTCATCGGCATCGATCTGACCGCCTGCTGTTACATGGATCGGTTCAATATTTCTGGCGCCTGGGCCTAGCCGCTGAAGTAGCGCGCGAATTCCAGCGATGATGACCTTTGGTCGATTGTCAGCAGAGGTCAACCGCCAGAGAACCTCCGTCCTTCGTCCCATGGTTTCAACCGCAGGGCTCACTCGCTCGAACGGAAGGGTTTCCCAGGCAGGAAAGAGTAAACAATTCTCCCGACCAAGAAACTGGATGATGTCATCATGTAGTCGAGCAGCATCGGTTCCGGTTGGGCACGCAACAATCAGCGGCGATCGTTCAGAGAGATGTGACAGTGCGGCGATACTGATTGGACGGGCGACTTCAGTGATTGCGAGCCGGGCCGACGTAGAGCCCAGCGCCTCGGTGAGTGCCCGTTCGTCTCGGAGCAGAGGCGGAAGGTCGTGCAACGAGGCCTGACGCGTAGAGACAGTCACCGACGATTCACTGACTGCATTGCGTTCTCGACACCATCTGACACGACGAGTTCGATCGCATCAGCTGCGCTGACGACGCCGATGTCAAGATCAGCCCTGCTTCGCTGAGGAACCTTCGACAGCACCCAATCCGCCCCGCGGTCGGCGGAGGGGGGTCGCCCTACGCCAATACGTACACGCAAGAATTCCTTAGTGCCGAGGTGTTGGGCGATGCTTTTCAAGCCGTTGTGCCCGGCAAGCCCTCCACCCATCTTGAGCCGAGTATCACCGGGCTCAAGGTCAAGTTCGTCGTGCACAACGATCAGCCTGCTCGAGTCGGTGAGCCCAAACCGTTTTACGAGGGATGCTGCTGCGCGACCCGACTCGTTCATGAACGTCACAGGAATTGCGAGCACGCACCTGAGATCGGAAATGCGTGATTCCGAAACGAACGCGTCGTTCTTGCCTGCTTTGAATGTGGCGTTGACACGTTCTCCGACTAGTCGAACGGCATCGTCTCCGACGTTGTGACGCGTGTTGGCGTAACGATCTCCTGGATTTCCGAGACCGAGAACAATCCACTCTGGCGGAGTGTCACCGGATCGGCGACCTGAGAACAGGCCCACGATGTCGATCAGTCGGCGTCTGATTCGCTGGAGTCGCCAGAGCCGGCCTCAGCAGACTCATCCGATGCCTCTGCGGCACCATCTTCGCCTTCGCCTTCGCCTTCGCCCTCTTCGGCTGCGGGCTCGTCGGCGGCGACACGGAGCGTTACGACGGTTACGACGGTCTGATCTTCGGCACTCACTGCGACAACACCGCTTGGCAAAGCAACGTCTGCAACCGTGATCACGGTGTCAACAGTCATGTCGGTGATGTCGATGACGAGTCCATCTGGAATATTGCGAGGCGTCGTACGAACCTGGATCTCCATCATCTGCTGATCGACGAGGCCATTGTTCATTGCGACCTGCTTCGCTTCACCCTCCAACCGAACTGGCACACCAACGGTGATTTCTTGGTTGAGGTTGATCTGAATGAAGTCGACATGAGCGACAGTTCGACGAACTGGATGGCGCTGCATTTCCTTCACAATTGACGGATACACCTTGCCATCGACGGTGAGGTCGAGAATGGTGTTCATTCCGGCGGCGCCCGAGAGGGCAATTCGAAGATCGCGACGATCGACTGAGATGCTGATGGGCTCCATGCCCTGTCCGTAGACGACAGCTGGGATGCGATCCTCGCGGCGAATGCGGCGGGATTCAGCACTTCCGGTCGTGCGACCGGCTTCGGCGATGAGAACAGAATCTGACATGGTGAGCCTCGAGTTACCTAGACCTCAGGTTGAACTGGTGTGGCGACAGGATTACCGCCACAGCGTCATCTGAGGTTATCGGCGACTTACCGAGGCCACACCCGTGGCGACGGGTTCTGTCCCGTCATTCGCGTGCCGAGTATGTGTCAGATGTTTGCTCAGAACACTTGCGAGTCCAATCCGCATGATCTGAGACAGAATTCTGGCCAAAATGGCCAATCAGGCGTAGTTCTCGCCGCTAAAGATTTCGCTCACGCTTGTGTCATCGAACACTGCTGAGAGGGCTTGGGCGATGAGAGGAGCGATAGAGAGCACTTCGACCTGCGGGAGCCGCTTGTCCTCAGGGAGAGGGAGAGTATTTGTCAACACGAGGCGCTCGATAGGTGACGATTCGAGTCGTTCTACCGCGGGGCCAGACAGCACACCGTGAGTAGCCATTGCCCAGACCTCGGTTGCACCGCGATCTAGGAGAATTTCTGCGGCGGACACAATTGTCCCGCCGGTGTCGATCATGTCGTCGGTCAGAATGCAGAGTCGACCCTTCACGTCACCGATGACTTCTTTGGCTTCGACAACGTTGGCTTGGCCCTTCGGTCGACGCTTGTAGATGAAGGCAATGTCAGCTTCGCAGTCGTGCAGGTGTTGCGCCATGCGTTCTGCAACCTTGATTCGGCCTGAGTCGGGAGACACGATGACAGGGGAGTCGGGGGCTTGCTGGCGGATATACGACTCGAGAACAGGTGCTGCAGTCAGGTGGTCGACTGGACCGTCGAAGAAACCCTGAATCTGGCCCGAGTGGAGGTCAATTGAGATGAGGCGATTGGCCCCAGCGAGTTTAAACATGTCGGCAACGAGTCGAGCCGTCACCGGCTCACGGCCCTCGGCTTTCCTGTCTTGGCGGGCGTAGCCGTAGAACGGACAAACAGCCGTGATTCGTTTGGCTGAGGCACGAGCTGCGGCATCGATCATTGCGAGTTGCTCCATGATCGAATCGTTGACAGAGCTTCCGTCAATTCCGTAGTGGCTTTGCATGATGAAGACGTCGGTTCCGCGGACACTTTCCGCGAATCGTGGTCGAATCTCACCATTTGAGAATTGGGTGATGTTGGCATCTCCCAAAGAGAGTCCGAGGTGTTGGGCCACCTCGCTCGCAAGGTCAGGATGCGTGCGCCCGGAATACAGCGCCAGCTTCTTTGTCGTTACCTTCTCGAGTGACTCCACCTTGCTCCCCTCCGCGCCGAAGTTCGACGCCGATCTCATACTAGAACGCGGATCCACGCTTCCCCTAGGCCGCAGGTGGTGCAGGGTCACATTTTGAGCCTGTGGTGCTACTGCACACTCAACTCGTTCGAGCGATCATCAATTGTTCAACTGCAGCGAGTTGTTCTCGGTCGTTCACTCCGAGAGTTTCCTCGGGATGTGTGCTTACGGCACCGATGCTCCCCTCCGCGCCGAGATCTGCGATGACATCGGTTAGGTAGTACTCCTGCTGAGAGTTATTAGTGCCGAGATGCTTGAGCGCGGGGGTCAACAGTGCGTGCGCGAACACGTACACGCCAGCATTCCATTCCTTAATGAGGAGTTCATCCGGTGACGCGTCACGCTGTTCAACAATGCGCGTGACGGAACCATCCGCTGCTCGAACGATTCGCCCGTAGCCGGTCGGATCATCGAGTTCGCTCGTAAGAAGCGTTGCGGGCCGTGCATTGTCGCGATGATCTGAAACGAGTCGCTCAATGGTTTCAGCCCTAAGCAATGGCGTGTCACCCGGGAGGACGATGACAGCGTCATCACCTGTTGGTGATTGGAGAGCGGTGAGTCCGACTGCAGTTGCATGGCCCGTGCCGTGCTGCTCATGTTGTGTTGCGAACTTCACGTTGGCCCACGACGGTGCGTTCTGAGACACAACCTCAGCGACTTGATCACCTCCGAAGCCGACCACCACAGCGATCTCTGCCGGCTCAACTGTCTTGAGCGCATCGACCACATGAAGAACCATCGACTTACCACACACCTCGTGAAGAGGTTTGGGTAGATCGGATTTCATGCGTGTTCCAGCGCCAGCAGCAAGAAGGACAGCGCGAAGAGTCATGGTTCCGGGAAGAGGACTCGAACCCCTACAAACGGCACCAAAAACCGCTGTCCTGCCAATTAGACGATCCCGGATTGCTACTTATACGGTACCGCCTGATTCGCTGGTCTCTGCGATGGAAGAGAGATCTCGTGAAACTTCAGATCAAAAATCAACTCGCCGGAAAGAGCGTGAACATGCGTTTACGGCGGTAGCGTCTGGAGCCCTATGGGTTCGCTCGTCAAGAAGCGCCGCAAGCGCATGCGTAAGAAGAAGCACAAGAAGATGTTGCGCCGTACTCGGCACCAGCGTCGTAAATAGCGCCGCTTTTTACATACCTTTCAAGGTGCGTGCCACACGCACAACAGCGCCCTCGCCGATGAGATCGACGAGGGCGTCGTCGCGCTCGCCCTCAACGAACCAAGTGGCGCCACTCCCGGCCAAGGTTGGCTTCGTTCCAATGCAGTCTGCGATTGCATCTCTCCACCAAGCAAGTTGTGGCTCGACTTCGATCGCCGCAGGCTCAAGATCGTTGGGCCCGTCGTTTTGAGGTCCACCCAGTTCGTCCCAGGCCCGGTACACCGCTGGTGTGCTGACATGCAGTGGAGGAACAATGAGGGTGAACGCCCGGTCGACGTGAGGTAGCTCGTTGAGGACCTCGCCAATGCCTTGCACACGTGCTCTCCCGCCTCGAAGGCAGAACGGGATGTCAGCGCCAAGGCTGACAGTCGAGGCTGCATCAGAGACTCCCGCCCACCTGAGGACAGCTGCGGCATCGGCCGACCCACCGCCAAGCCCCCCACCGTGAGGGATGTGTTTCTCGAGATGAATTTGCGCAGGTCGCTGCGCAAAGTCGGCAGCTTTGATGCACAAATTGTTCGCGTCGGTTGGAACACCATCTGCGAACTGTCCGCCGACGGTCATCGACGAGTGTTCGGTATCAGCGATCGTCAGAATGTCATGAAGGTCGAGCGTGACCATTTCGGCGTCGATGAGGTGGTAACCGTCTGGCCTGACACCGGTGACTCGCAGAGTGACTGTGAGCTTTGCTGGGGCGATGATGCGGTCGGTCATGACGAGACAACTTTTGTGAGGTTGTACCACTCGTCAAGTGTCACGGTTTCGGGCCGGCGATCAGGTGCTATTCCTGCTTCTTCAAATTGTTCGCTGGACACCACCGAACTCAATGAGCGGCGGAGCATCTTGCGGCGCTGGCCAAACGCCGTCTTCACGAGCGAAAACATCGCCTCTGTTGAAATATCCGTAACGACGTGTCGACGTCGAATGTCGACAAGTGCTGACTCAACATTCGGTTGGGGAAGGAAGACCGTCCGGGGGACATGAGCAACTTTTCTCGCTTCTGCGTAATGAGCGACCTTGATACTGACGGCGCCGTATTGCTTAGAGCCAGGTGAAGCGACGAAGCGATCGGCCGCTTCATCTTGGACGAGGATGAGCATTCGCTCAATGTTCGGCACTTCATCTAGGAGGTCGCAGACAAGTGGAGTTGCGATGTTGTACGGCAGGTTTGCGACGAGTACCCACGTTGAGTCGCCGACAAGGGCACTCCAATCGACGCGCATGGCATCAGCTTCAACGACCGAGATGTTGTGATTGCCTGCGACAATGGTGCGCAGCGCAGCAGCCATGCCGCTGTCGTACTCGACAGCGATGATCTTTGGTCCATATTCATTGAGAGCGAGAGTAAGAGAACCGAGGCCCGGACCAATCTCAATGACGTTGTCCTGAGCATCTATCTCGGCAAGCGCTGCGATTTTACGAACGGTGTTCGCATCAACCATGAAGTTCTGGCCGAGGTCTCGCCGCAAGTGAAGGTTGTGCTCGTGCAGTAGCGCCTTTATCTGGGAACTGTTGTGTGTCACCAGCGGTACTCCACGGTGATCGGTGCATCGGTCGGGTCTCCGATCGCTGCGAAGCGATCGGGATGCATCACCACATCTGCAGCGTTCTCTCCGAGCGCAAACGCGGCAATACATGTAGTCGAACGACTGTTGTCGAGATTGACGATGGTGATGAACAGCCCAAGCGGCGCACCCCGGGCGAAACATAGGTCGTTAGCTTCTATCTCGTAGTCAAATGACGCCGTTCCGCGAAATGCGCTGCTCGAGTCAGGAACCGCAATGACGGCGCCACCCGTCGGAGGTGTTGTCACGGTTCGATCAAACTGAGCGAGACCCGGGTCACCTAGGGGGTCTTCAGTCGCTCTGGTCGTTGTGGGGGCCTGCTCGGTGATGATGGTCTGAGAGGTGCTTGTGGTTTGCTCGTCATCACCACTGAACAACAACGCGAGGGGGACAGCGATCACAGTGATTGCAGCGGCAACTGCGATTCGACGACCTTGGGCCCCGTGTGTATCGATCATGTGAGGCCAAAGACGTGGCGAGTGTTCGATGAGGTTGCTGTTGCGACAGTTACAACTGGCTCGTTTCTCAGATCAGCAATGGCCGTTCCAACTGTTGCGACATGCGCCGGCTGGTTCGGTTTTCCTCGGAATGGAACCGGGGCGAGGTAGGGGCTGTCAGTTTCTACGAGCATCCGGTCGAGTGGGCATGCGACTGCAGCTGCTTGAAGGTCGACCGCCGATGGGAATGTGACGATTCCCGAAAAACTCACGTAGGTGTCACGCTCGAGGCACCGTTCTAACTCGGCGGGTCCGCCGGTGAAACAGTGGAAGACGGTCTTGGCGGGAACGCCGACCGAATCCAGGATGTCGAACGTGTCATCCCATGCATCCCGCGTATGAATGACGAGTGGCAGGTTGCGATGATTGGCGATTGCTACTTGTTCTTCAAACGCAGTCCGCTGGACATCACGTGGCGAGTTGTCGTAGTGGTAGTCGAGACCGGCTTCACCGATCGCAACTACACCCGGCTCATCAAGCAAGTCGGTGATCGAGGCAACCCCGTGGCTTGCATCATGTGGGTGAAGTCCGACTGTTGCGACGACGTCGTCAAATGACTGTGCGGCGGCGATTGCAGAAAGGCTGCTGTTGCGATCGCATCCGACGACGACAAATTTCTCGACTCCAGCTTCGCGAGCTGCTGCGAGGGCAGCGGCTGCTCCACCCGGTGTTCGGTCGTCATAAATGTGACAGTGAGAATCGATCCAGCGAGGTTGGGTTCGCTCAGTCATCTCAGCTCGCAATGCGGGGGAACAGCGGTGTGCCCTTCTCAATTGGCGTCCCGCCGGCGTATCGACCCCACTCGACATCATGTGGGATGCGTTGGTCGGTCACCGAGCCGCTGAGTCCGAGACGTTGCCAGATGAGTTCACTCGTCTGGGGCACGGCCGGGCTTGCAAGGATGGTGGTGATACGAAGGGCTTCCAGCGCATCACCCATCACCGCATCGACTTCAGGACCCGGGTCAGATTTCCACGGTTCGTTGTTCTCGAGATAGGCATTCGTCGCTCTGATGAGGCTCCATGTGGCATCGAGGGCTCGTGATGGGGCTACTGCATCCCATCCGGCGGTAGCGCCGGCGACTGCAGCAGTAGCTGCTTCGGCGAGAGGTGAATCCAACCGTGGTGCAGGGCCGACCCCATCGCACTTTTTGCCAACCACAGTTGCGACGCGTGCTGCGAGGTTTCCGAGGTTGTTTGCGAGATCTGAGTTGTATCGGCTGACGAGACCGTCGAATGAAAAATCCCCGTCAGAGCCGTATGCGGTTTCTGCGAGCACGTAGTAGCGGAAACCGTCAACTCCGACGACATCGATGAGATCGAGCGGGTTGACCACATTTCCTGTGCTCTTTGCCATCTTTTCGCCGTCGACGAGTAGCCATCCTCCGACAGCCCAACCCTTCGGTAGATCAACTCCGGCGCTCATCAACATTGCAGGCCAGTACACGCAGTGGTGCCGGATGATGTCTTTACCGATGAGGTGGTAATCGACGGGCCAGCGATTGGTGTAGTCGACCGATGGGTCTCCAAAACCGGTTGCAGAGAGGTAGTTGGTGAGAGCGTCGAACCAGACATACGCCACGTGACGCTCATCCCATGGAAGCGGGATACCCCAGTCAAGGCTCGTTCGGCTTACGGAGAAGTCGCGCAGGCCACCGCGGATCAGGCCAAGAGCTTCGTTACCGCGAAACTCCGGAACGATCGCTCCCGGGTGGTCGTCGTACCACTTGAGGAGTCGATCTTGGAATCGACTGAGGCGGAAGAAGTAGTTCTCCTCTTCAAAATGGTCGACGGGTCGCTTATGAATTGGGCAGAGCCCGCCATCGAGAAGTTCGTCGTCGGTGAAATACTCCTCGCACGCCACGCAGTACTTACCTGAATAGGTATCAAGTTCAATATCGCCAGCGTCGTAACAGCGTTGCAGGAGTTCTTTCACTGCGGCGTAATGGCGGGGTTCAGTCGTGCGGATGAAGTCGGTGTTCGAAATATTGAGACGGCTCCACGCATCTGCGAACTTCGGTGCGATGGTGTCGCAGAATTCTTGAGGGGTTTGGCCCGCAGCATCTGCAGCCTGGCGGATTTTGAGACCGTGCTCGTCGGTGCCGGTGAGGTACGTGACATCGTCGCCGAGGAGTCGGTGCCAACGGCTGAGGGCGTCGCCGACAATGGTCGTATACGCATGGCCGAGGTGAGGCTCAGCATTGACGTAATAGATCGGGGTGGTGACGTAAAAACCGCTCACACCAGAGACGCTACCGGTGTGGCCATGTTGAGGCTCGGCATGCGCCCTGATGCGGTCTTGACGGTAGGTTCGTCAACCATGTCGCACAACTTCACTGAAGCAACCTCAGTGCAAAAAAGCAGTTCCCAAAGCGAATCCGGGGGCATCGTCTATGACGGGATGGTGTACGAG
>JAYNVD010000006.1:0-30763 GCA_038100275.1 Ilumatobacteraceae bacterium | reverse complement strand
GTACGAGGGTTGGGACATCCTTGGTAACACGAATGGCGGCTACCTCATGGCAATGGCGGCTCGAGCAATGGCCGATGCTGCTGGCCGGCCACCATTAACCGTGACGGCGCACTATCTCTCACCGGGAGCGGTCGGACCGCACATTGTTGAGGTGACAGAGGTTCGAGCCGGTCGTCGTTTCGCGACGATGACCGGTGCGGTGGTCAATGTTGAAACCGGCCGAGAGGTCATTCGGGTGCTTGGCACCTTCGGCCACCACGACACCGATGGGGTGGAGCGGCTCGATGGTGCTCCGCCCTCGATTCCCGCGTACGACGATTGCCCCGTTGATGTAAATGGCGACGACCCAGACGCTCAGCCGGTGCCCGTACTTCAGCAACGACTTTCAGTCCGGCTTGCGCCGGGCTCGGTCGGGTTCAGGTCGGGCAAGCCGAGGGGGGTAGCTGAGGTCTCCGGATGGTTCGACTTCGCTGATGGTCAGAAAATTGATGAATACGGCCTGATTCTTGCCTCGGATTCATTTCCTCCGGCAGTGTTCAACAGCGGTCTTCCAGTGAGTTGGGTGCCCACGGTTGAACTCACAGTTCATTTGCGCGGCTTGCCGGTTCCTGGACCGCTGGCAGTTGTCTTCAGAACCCGATTTGTCTCTGGCGGCGTCCTCGAGGAGGACGGAGAGGTGTGGGATTCGGCCGGACACCTCGTTGCGCAGTCGCGTCAGTTGGCGCTGACGCCACGGCCGAGCTGACCTGCTCGGCGAGCGCCTGCAGCAACTCCAACAGCAAAGGCCCCGCCGGCAAGTCCAACCGCTGACGTGATGATCAGTCCCCGGCGAGCGACCGTCCGGGTTTGCTGACGGAAGTGAACAACCGGCCAGCCGTGTTGGCGGGCGTGACGTTCAAGCCTCGAGTCTGGATTCACGACAACCGGGTGGCCGACTGCCGACAGCATTGGCAAGTCACTTGATGAATCGCTGTAGGCGTAGCACTGTGAGAGATCGAGGTTGTCCCATCTTGCGAGTTCGCTGATCGCTTCGACCTTTCCTTGGCCGTAGCAGAACGGTCCGTCGAGTTCACCCGTGTATACGCCGTCTAGCACTCGGCCTCGGGTTCCGATCCCTCCGGTCATGCCGAGCGAGAGAGCGAGCGGTTCGACGATTTCTGTGGGCGCTGCCGACACAATGAACGTGCCGCGCCCTGCCTGACGGTGGAGGTCAAGGAGCCGGCGTGCTTCGGGTCGAATTTTGCCGAGAAGCGTCGGAATAACCCTCTCGTTGAGCGACTGAAGGTCGTCCTGTCGTTGGCCGCGGATGAATCCGAGAATCCGATCTCGGGCCTCATCAGCGATGTCGTTGCCGTGATCGCCACGAAGCTTGAAGAGCGCTGCGGTAACCGCATCTCGAATGAGTTCGGTCGTTGGCATGAGATGTGCTGCTCGACCAGCGAGTGCGAGTGTGAACGCAGACGAACCGCTGATCAACGTGCGGTCGAGGTCAAAGAACGCGGCACTCGGGCCCGGTGATGCGAGGTGGAGATATTCACTCATTGCGTGTCTGACTCATTCGATGTCGCTGTCTGTATAACGAGATCGTATGCCTGGCGCCGCGGAATACCGAGCCGACGCGAGACTTCAGCGGCGGCATCTCGTCGGCTCAGGCCGGTTTGTAATGCCGTATCGAGCGCATCTCTGATCGAATCTTCAGTGATTGGTTCTACCTCACGTGTACGTCCAGCGATCACAATGACGTACTCGCCACGTGGTTCTCCGATGGCGAGATCGGAAAGTGTGGACCGGACTGTTTCTTCGTGCATTTTGGTGAGTTCGCGGCTGATGCTGATCTGACGATCTCCACCGCAGACCTCCGTGAGATCTGCGAGAGTTCTCGCGATGCGGTGTGGTGCCTCGTAGAGAACAATCGTGCGGTGTTCTGCTGCGATATCGGTGAGGCGATCGGTTCGTTCTTGCCCGCGTCGAGGAAGGAACCCTTCCATGACAAAGCGTTCAGTGGGTAGGCCACTTGTGACGAGTGCGCTGATGGCAGCACACGCTCCCGGAATAGCGCTGACAATTGCATCGGCATCGATTGCTGCTCGAACAAGTCGCTCGCCGGGGTCTGAGATCCCAGGTGTGCCAGCGTCAGATACGACTGCGACGTCACGCCCTGCGGCGAGTTCATCGACGACCCGTTGGCTCAATCGATGCTCGGTGTGATCGTTGCAGACCGCGAGTGCCTGCGCAGAGATACCGAGGTGTTGCAGTAGTCGTCCGGTTCGTCGGGTGTCTTCACAGCAGATGAGTGCGGCGTTCTGCAAGGTTTCTTGTGCTCGCGGCGAGATGTCGCCGAGATTGCCGATGGGGGTGGCAACGAGCCAGAGCGTTCCAGTCACGCTGGCTCCGACTCGATCGATTGGTGACCTCGAAATTCGAGTTCATCCCCAACATGGAGGCCCCAACGGGCAAATGCTCCCGACTCTGCTTCGACGATAAAGGCTGTTCCGAAGACGGGCATACCGAGTCGATTTCGTTTCATCCTCTGAGTCTTCATGACGTTGCCATTTCTGTCGACGAAGGCAACGTCGATCGCAAATTTCATTCCGAATGTATGAACCCAATTGCACGGTTCGATGACGAGCGCACCAGAAAACGAGGAACGGCCGAGTAATCCCTTGCGACGTGATTGCGAGTCAGTAGCGAGTTCCGCTGAGGCAAGCACGCGTGCACCACTGACGATCCATCCCACGTCTCCAGTGTGGCAGGACATGACCTGGAAATTGTCGAATGGAAGTTGTCAACTCAGACGTTGAATCGAAATTCCATCACGTCGCCATCACTAGCGACGTAGTCCTTGCCTTCAAGTCGAAGCTTGCCGACATCTTTCGCTGCGTTCCACGACCCGAGTTCGAGTAACTGCTCCCAACCGATGACTTCGGCGCGGATAAATCCTCGCTGGAAATCGGTGTGGATCCGACCGGCGCACACTGGTGCAGTTGAACCGTCGCGGAACGTCCAGGCACGTGACTCTTTCTCGCCGGTCGTAAAGAACGTTCGTAATCCGAGCAGGTGATAGGCCGAACGCACCATCCGGAAGAGAGCGCCTTCACCGAGTCCGAGACCTTCAAGCATCTCTGCTCGCTCGACCGGGTCTGAGATTGCGGCGGCTTCAGCTTCGAGTTGGACACACATTCCGATGACTTCAACGTTGTCTCCAGCATCGTTGAATGCTTCAGTTACGCGCTGTTCGGCTGCAGGAATGTTGTCAAGTTCATCCTCGCCCACGTTGACAACGGCGAGCACTCTGCGGTTTGTCAGCAAGAAATACGGTTCGAGGGTTTCACGGATCGATGCTGAAAGCCCGGCCCGGTACAGCGGGCGTCCGTCTGAGAGAGCATCGTTTGCAGCTCTCAGTGCCTCGAGCTCATCGCCGAGCCCCTTATCGAGTTTTGAGCGACGCTCAACATCTGCGAGTCGTTTCTCGACTGTTTCGAGATCGGCAAGTGCGAGTTCGAGTTCGACGACCCGAAGGTGTTCAAGAGGGTCTGATGGCCCTGGCACATCGTCGTCCTCAAACGCTCGAAGCACGAAGACGATCGCATCAACTTCACGGATATTCGCGAGGAATTTGTTGCCAAGGCCTTCCCCTTTACTCGCACCTTCTACGAGACCACCAATGTCGACCACCTCGACTGATGCGTGGATTGTGTTTTTTGACTGTGACATCGCTGAAAGCCGGTCGAGTCTCTCGTCAGGAACTTTTGCAACGCCAATGTTTGGGTCTTTTGTTGCGAACGCATAGGGAGCAGCAAGCGCGCCACCACCGGTGAGAGCGTTGTACAGCGAACTTTTGCCTGCATTCGGCAGACCGACTAATCCAAAGCGTTCCATGAACCACTGACGATACCGGTCGAACAAATAGGAACCGGAGGGTGAGAATCGCCGTGTTCGCCATTGGCCGACAAGACCATCAGAGTGTCGGGCGGGCAGACTTTCAATGTGGAATGGTCTGTAAACCTGATGGCAAAAGCGCCAGTCGGTGAAATTGTCGATCTTGCAGTGCTTGCCGAAGAGATGGGCTATCACCGCTGCTGGTTGTTTGATGAGGGTGTGATGACCCGCGATGTTTTCGTGACGATGGCGGCGATAGCTGAGCGCACGTCAACCATCAAGATTGGCCCGGGCATCACCAACCCGTATGTTCGACATCCCGGCGCTACAGCCGCAGCGATTGCATCAATCGATGAACTCAGCAATGGACGAGCGTTTGTTGGTTTTGGTGCCGGTGGCGGGCTTGCTCTTGGTCCGCTTGCGGTTGAGCGGGTTCGACCTCTTCAGGCGGTCGCTGATGCAGTGACGGCAATGCGAAAACTCTTCGCTGGTGAGGCAGTCACGATGTCGAGCGAGACGTTTGCCCTCAAAAATGCCCATCTCGGATACTCGCGACCTGACATCGAGATCATCGTGGGAGGTCGAGGACCGCGTATGACTGGTCTAGGAGGGCAACTCGCGGACGGCTTTTACCTGAGTTATCCATATCTCCCAGGACTTGTTGAACAAGTGGGAATGATTCGTGACGCTGCAAACGGAGCCTCGCGTCACATTTGCTGGTCAACAGGGGTTGCTCGTAATGAGTATGAACGTCAACAGCTACGCTCCCAACTGACGTTCCGACTAGTTGACTCCCCGCCCTCCGTTCGTGATGCCCTCGGGCTAGATGACACACGTCGAGAGGAAATTCGATTAGCACTTGCCGATGGCGGGCCACCGTCTGCCGCGCATCTCGTCGACGAGCACTGGCTCGAATCTTTTGGGATTGTTGGCGACACCGAAGAGTGTCGAGCAGTGATTGAAGCCACGGCTGAGAAATGTGGCGTAAGCGAATTCATCGTCGCGGTGCAAGATCTCAGCACGGCTACAGACCTCATCGCGTCGTTCTCTCCACGCGCCTCAAGATGAGGTCAGAGAACTGATTCGACGATGAATCAGCCGGTTGGTGCGTGACCTGCAGTTTGCAACGGTGACGGTGAAAAATAAGACACCCGGAACAAGCGGGGGGAATGCTCGTTCCGGGTGTCAACTTCGGTGTCTGTGGGGGGATTTGACACCGTGGCGAGGTGGGGGGAACCCCGCCAGATCTATGTAGCTAAGTCACTCAGCGGCTTCGTTGCTCTCTTCCGCGAGTTGAGCACGGATCTCGTCCATGTCGAGATTTCGCACTTGACCGAGAAGGTCCTCGAGTGCGCCCTTGGGAAGGGCGCCGGGCTGGGCGAACAACTGAATGCCGTCACGGAAGATCATCACGGTTGGAATTGACATGATGCCGAGAGAGCCTGCGAGCTGTTGCTCGGCTTCGGTGTCGACCTTCGCAAAGGTCACGTCTGGATTTGAATCTGAGACCTCTTCAAAAATTGGACCGAACATTTTGCAAGGACCGCACCATTCAGCCCAAAAGTCGACAATGGTGATGCCGTCTGACGTGACGGTTGGCTCGAATGAGTCAAGGGTGAGGTTCGTGGTCGACATACTGATTCTCCATTCGGGTGCGAAATTGCAGCCATTTAGTAAAACATCAACGCCGGCTAATTCATTCCGCCGTGGTTGCGTTTCTTGTGTGTCATCGGGCACAACACAGCACGTAGCTGTGTTTTCTTGGCCGATTCGCTGAGTTGCGGGTGGGAGTTACCGACATCAGCCGTAGGATTTCATCCCTATGTCAAAGAAGACGAAGAAGCGCAAGGCTCGCCTCCGTCGCTCAAAAGCGAACCACGGCAAGCGTCCCAACATGGGACGTGGCTGACGCATTTCGGTGCGTTCTGTTCAACTGATTATCGGAGGTCCCCCAGCACCGTGGGGCCTCACTGGCGTATCTCTGTGTAACGCAGGAGAGATGTCGTTTGCGCATACCGCGAACGCCTCGCTGATCTGGCCGGCAAACCACCTTCCGACCGGGGCGTTCAACATCGCGATCAGCGGTGTGCGGTCGGGCTCCATCATCGATGGCGTTGAATGCGGAGCATTCGTGGAACTTCCTGAATCGGCTGACTCGGCGGGTTGCTTTGTCGACCACGTCGTGTTGATGACAAACGATCTCGATCGAACCTGTTCCTCGGTTGCTGATGTAACCGGATGTCCCTTGAAGCGGGTGCGAGAAGTTGGAGAAATCCGCCAGGGCTTTCACCGCATCGGTGACGGTGGTGTCATCATTGAAGTTGTCGAACGTGCAGATGTCACGACGACAGAGTTGTGGGGATTTGTGCTCGCCACTCAGTCCTTTGATGAAATCATTGCCAACGCTGGTGACTTGGTGACCGAACCTAAACAAGCTGTTCAGCAAGGTCGCCAGATTTCAACAGTTAAGTCGAGTGCTGGCCTCGGAGTTCCGGTCGCGCTCATGACGGTGTAAGAGCCATGGCTGCCAGCATCCTGCCTCGGCACCCGTCGGGTCGACGATTACGTTGTCATCTCATGCAAAAGCCCACGGCGTTGATGATGCTTGGTGCGCTCTTCATATCGGCGTGTTCGGGTTCAACGACCGCGGACCCCGCTACGTCAACTTCCTTAGTTGAGCCAACAGTCGCTCCGACATCAACGACGGCTCCACCAACCACGACTACGACGACGATTCCGGTTGTCGAAGGAGACTGCACGGTCTCATCGGTCTTAAAAGTTGGTGTCGAGTCTGAAGAGGTGATGTGTCTTGAACGGCATCTCAACAGTCGGGGCTGGCTAGAGGATTCGGCAGACGAAGTTTTCGATGAGCAGACGCGGGTTGCGGTGCGAACATTTCAGGCGAATCAGGACCCGTCCTTTGAAATCATCATTGACGGCATTGCGGGTCAGCAAACGCTCGAATTGTTGAAATTGTGGCTCGAACCTCCGCCACCTGAACCCGACGTGGCGACATGCGAGGGTCTTGGCGACGCAGCGGTTCTCGATCGCGATTTTCAACGAGCATGGCTATGTGCGGACGATGCAATTATCCATGTGTTTCCGGTGACGACGGCAAGAGATCAGCCTGATCCGGGCGATTATGAAGTCGAGCAGCGCAGTCTTGAGGCTTCGTCGATTCTCACTGGCTCGTATTCCGAGATGTCACATTTCGTCGTATTCACGTACGGAAAATTCCAAGGTGCTCGCGTCGGGTTTCATTCGGTGCCGATCTATCCGAACGGCGAGTATGTGCAGCCGCTCGAGTCAGTCGGAACCAAGGAACTGTGGGGCGACTCAAATGGATGTATACGGGCGTTGCCTGAAGATGCCGTGATGGTGTGGGATCATCTCGATTTCGGCGCAACCGTAAGAGTGATTTCGTAGGCAGATTTCGGCCGTGAGGCGAATGTGTTGTCTCGCTGGTCGTTAGTCGCGATCGGCTGATTGCTCTTCGATCCAGGCGCTGCCCTCTTCGCACTGTGCGGCAAGTGGACACCAACGACACGATGATTGCGGCCGTTTCGACGCCTCTCGCCCCTCAAGAAGTTCAACTGCCCGGCCGATGCCATCGAGTGTTCGCCGCATAGCTGAACTGAGCGTCTCTAACGTCACGTGCTCAGGCACGGCGCGCCCGGCGTCGAGATAGAAGCCGGCAATGAGCCGTGGCGGAATTCCGGTTCGAAGGGTTTCGAGTAGCGCGTAGAAGCGGAGCTCGTCCATATGGTTCGGCCATGCTCCACCGGTTTTGAGGTCAATGATGACTTTCCGACTTTCGCCAAGTTCGGCGCGCCCGAGGGTGAGGTCGCTTTTGCCACCGAGAACGATCGTTCCGCTCTCTGGCCATCGAATTGATGACTCAGCCACCGGGATGAAGCTTTGCTGTAGCGGCGGAAAGCTTTCGGTGAACTTCACCACCCTGTCAGTTGCCGCATTGGTGAGATCCGCTCTGTCGCCGTCGGTCATGGTGGTGAGGAAATCTCCGAGGCTGTTCGGCTTTTCGCTCAGGCGCGCGATCGACTCGTCGACAAGAGTCGCGGGGTAGGGGGCGCCGCGCCAACCGGTGAGCAGTTCAATCGCCCGGTGTGCAACCGTTCCGATTGCAGTTGCGACATTCCACGCAAACTCATCTTTTTGTTGGAAGTGCACCTCGCAGCCCAATACCGAGGTGAGCATGCCCTTGCTAATGAACAGCGTTTTGTTCAGTGCCTCAACCCGCTGTGAGAGGTGCTCGAGCGCGTCGCTGAAATCGCCGATGAACGACGCAATCTGTTGTGGATCGAAGACGACAGGTTCAGATGGTCGGCGGAGGAGGTCGAGGGTACGTTCCTGAGTCGGGCTCAGTCGACCTGATGAGTTCGCGCTCTCCACCTGAGTGACGTTAGCGATTGGCTGTCACACCCTGTTGGCAGAGTGTCGGTATGTCCTCTTCGAGCCCACCTGACCGTTCGACTGCTCTTGATTTTGCAAGTGCAGTGCGCGTTATTGGCTCGACATTGCAACGCATGGGCTTTTCGGTGCCGGTCTTTCGCTCGCCACCTCGCATCGTTGGCGTTGATCGATCGATTCGCCGTCGCCGAGGTGAGGGTGCCGGAGCCGCAGCGGTTGTTTCGGTGCGGGTGAAAGATCGACCGTGGGCGGCAGTCGTTGCCGACCTTGTTGAGGGAGCAGTAGTCGTGCATTCGCTCGATTCGCCAGAGGCCGATCGAGTTCGTGGCGAACTATGGGCCGAACTCGAGCCACTGGTTGTTCCGGTCGTGTCGACTGATCGTCGTGTTGCGTAGGTCGTGAATTGCCCTTCGCGGCCTATCGTGGTGGTGGCGCCCGGGTGGTGGAATTGGCAGACACGGGGGGCTTAAACCCCCCTGGCTCGAAAGAGCCGTGCGGGTTCAAGTCCCGCCCCGGGCACCATCTTGTCTACGAGGTGCGGTCAGCCTTCAGTGCGTTTCGCCGAACCTTGCCGGCATCATCACGCAGCGGTTCATCGACATATTCGACTGACCGTGGCAACTTGTATTTCGCAAGTCGTTCTGCGGCGAAGGCAAGCAAATCTTCGGTGCTCAAGACGTTCGGGTCGGCTTCAACAATTGCATGCACAGAGTTCCCCCTGTCGTCATCTGGCAAACCAATGACAACCACCGACTTCACATCTGGATGCTCTTGAAGCGCAGATTCGACCTCGGCGGGGTACACGTTTGAGCCGCCGGTGAGAATCATGTCTGCAAGACGGTCACCGAGATAGAGATAGCCATCCTCGTCAAACCAGCCAAGGTCACCAAGCGACTCCCAGCCGCCATCAAGTTGTTTCGCCTCGGCGCCGAGATACAGGTACGTTGGCGTATCGCGGTGACTTGAGCGCATCCAGACCTCTCCCTGCTCGCCAGCAGGAAGTTCATTGCCATCTGGGTCACACACCTTGATCTCACCCTGGTCAACACGACCGACCGAACCACGATGTTCCAGCCACTCGGTGCCAGTAATAATCGTGACCGCCTGTGCCTCAGTGCCCGCATACAACTCGACAATGCGCTCGGGGCCGAGCCAGTCGATCCATGCCTGCTTTAACCACTGTGGGCACGGCTCCGCGAGATGCCAGACCACCCGCAAACTCGAGAGGTCGTAGTGAAAGCGAACGTCGTCATCGAGACGAAGGATCCGCTTCATCATCGTTGGCACCATGTAGACGACATCTGCGCCGTGTTCTTCAATTGCCGCAAGAGTTGCTTCTGCATCGAACCGCTCAAGCAGCACGACCGTTGAGCCGCACAGCAAGGCCTGGCACGACCACACCGCAGGTCCGTTGTGATAGAGCGGTCCGGGCATGACGAGACATCCGTCGTGGCTCATCATCATCGCTGGGGCCGCATCGGTGTCAACGATCGCCGGGTCGCCTGAGACGATGAGTTTCGGTCGCCCGGTTGAACCTCCAGATGTTGGGGCCTTCCAGGCTGGCGATGTCGCATCGGGAAGCGGTTGATCTGAGTAGTCGGACGAGGGTTCGTATCCCTTCGGGAGGCAGTGCACTCCTGCTGGCAACAGTGTTGCCATGTCGCTGTCGGGTTCGACACCTACAACCACTTTTGGCGACGCAAGTTCAACAATCGCTGCCAACTCTCGAGGTGGCAGTTTTGCGGACACCGGCTGAGGGGTTGCGCCTAACTTCCAGACCGCGACATAGGTCACGAACCAGTCGATCGAGTTCGGCAGCGCAACCGTCACAAAGTCGCCATGGCCGACGCCACGGTCGGCAAGGTCGCGTGCAAGACGGTTCCCGGCACGTTCGAGTTCAGACCGAGAAATTGACCTGCCATTGCAGACAACCGCTGGCCTGTCGGGCAGGGCGTCGGCAAGATCGGACAAACGTTGTGGAAACGAAATAAGCGGCACAATGTCGTTGTAGCAGGCGGAAGGTTTGTCGTGCGAGTAGGACAGCGCACAGCAAACCAACTCCAACAACTTGCCCAACTTCGCCGCTTGTTGCCGCCACCGCAACAATGTCTGACATGTCATCTCCTATTGCCGATAACGCCGTCGCCCAGTTGTTCTCTGAGGCGCATACCGCCAAGACATTTCTCGATACTCCCGTGAGCGATGCTCAGATCGAAGCCCTCTACGACATGGTGAAGTGGGCTCCGACGACAATGAACATTCAGCCGCTGCGCCTCATCGTTGCGAAAAGTGCTGACGCAAAGGCGCAAGTTCTTGAGCACCTCGGTGGATCAAATCGTGAACAAGCAGAAGCAGCGCCAGTGCTTACCGTGGTGTGTGCCGAGACGAACTTTCACGACGCGCTCGCCGAGGTCGTACCGCACATCCCGAATGCTCGAGACTTCTTTCTCGATGATGCACGGCGTGAAGCAACTGCCCGGCATCAAACGTGGTTGCAAACGGGGTACCTCATCCTTGGCATTCGCGCCCTCGGCCTTGGATGTGGCCCAATGCTTGGCTACGACGCAGCTGGCCTCGACGCCAACATGCTGGCGAACACCTCATTGGTATCGACGATGGTGATGACTGTCGGTGTTCCTGACCCGACCGGGTATGGCGAGCGTCGACCCCGCCTCGATATCGACCGCGTAGTGCTCGAGCGGTAATCTTCACATCGCTGGTTTATCGACGTCGGGGGGCGTCACTGGCAGAGGGAGTTCGTCATGGGTAATTGGAATTACGCCGATATCTGGGAGCGCGTCGCTGATCAGATCCCGAATGAAGATTGCTTGATTCATGGTGATCGTCGCCTCAAATGGGGTGAGGTTGATAGGCGTGCTGATGGCATTGCGCAATACCTCATCGATGCTGGGCTCGAACGCCAGCAGGCAGTCGCCCAATACCTCTACAACGGCCCGGAATACATGGAGTCGATGTTCGCGGCGTTCAAGGCCGCGTATGTTCCGGTGAATACGAACTATCGCTATACCGCGGATGAACTGAAATATCTCTGGGATAACGCCGACGCTGGCGCAGTGGTGTTCCACGGAACATTCAGTGACCTCATCGACACCATCAGGGGTTCATTGCCGAAAATCAAGGTGTGGCTGTGGGTGGATGATGGCAGTGGTCCATGCCCTGACTGGGCTGAGGAGTACGAGACCATCGCAAACTCTGGGGCCTCGCGAGTTGTTCCGGCATGGGGGAGAAGCGGCGATGACCTCAACATGTTGTACACCGGTGGAACCACCGGAATGCCCAAGGGTGTGATGTGGCGGCAGGACGACCTCATCGTTGTGCTGTCAGGCGCCCTCGCCACGCCGTACCCCGATGAGGGCGACGTTGCTGATCTTGAATTTGCCGGGCCGGGGCCAAAGTTCTGTCCGGCATGTCCACAGATGCATGGCACCGGCAACTTCCCTGGATTGTCGGCGATGAGCTTGGGTGGTTCGATTGTCACGCTCACGAATCGCAGTTTTGATGCCGCTGAGTTGCTTGACGCCATCGAGAACGAAGGCATCAACTTGATGTCGATGGTCGGCGATGCATTTGGGAAGCCGATTCTGAAGGCGCTTGACGCGTCACCAGGGAAATGGAATCTTGCAAGCCTCGTCGGCATTACCTCATCGGGTGTGATGTGGTCAGAAGAGGTCAAACAGCGATTGCTCGAACATCACCCAAATATGGTGCTGAACGACGCCTTCTCGTCATCTGAAGCACTTGGAATGGGAACTTCAACTTCTGGAGGAGGCTCCACCGCCAAAACCGCACGGTTCCAACTTGGTGAGCACTGCGTCGTGATCGGCGACGACAACACCATTTTGAAGCCCGGTGGTCGCCCACAGGGTCGACTCGCTGTCGGCGGCCGTCAACCACTCGGGTATTACAAAGACGAAGCGAAGACAGCGAGCACATTCCTCGTGATCGACGGCAAGCGGTACTCCTGCCCAGGTGACTTCGCGATCGTGGAAGACGACGGGTCGATCACCCTTCTCGGTCGCGGCTCGGTATGTATTAATACCGGTGGCGAGAAAGTCTTCCCAGAAGAAGTTGAAGAGGCGCTAAAGACCCACCCGACAGTGCTTGATGCTGTTGCAGTTGGTGTACCCGATGAAAAGTTTGGGGAGGCAGTGACCGCAGTCATTGAGCCTCGCGATGGTGCCGTCATCGATGGAGCAGCTTTGATTGCGCATGTAAAGACAACGCTCGCCGCGTACAAGGCTCCAAAACATGTAATCGAGGTCGACACCATTGGCCGAGCAGCCAATGGCAAGGTCGATTACAAGCGCCTCAAGGGCCACGCCTCTGATGTACTGGGGTTGAGTTCCTAATCTTTCGGCATGCCGGCAAAGATCACTGCATACGACTGGATTGCACACCACAACGCCCATCGAGCTTCACGGAAAGCCATCGTCGATCTCGACTCAGGCCGAACGCTGACCTACGGCGACCTGCATCATCGGATAGACGGCCTCGCCGCTCATTTGCAGAACGTTGGGGTCTCAAAAGGCGATCGTGTCGCCCTGCTGGCACACAACGGCCCTGAATATTTCGATGTGCAATTTGCGGGAATGCGCATCGGTTCAATTGCAGTGTTGCTGAACTGGCGGCTGACCGTTCCAGAACTTGAATTCATCGTCGGTGACTGCACTCCAAGCGTGCTCATCTACTCGCCCGAGTTCGATGACACCGCCCAAGAACTGGCAAGCCGATGTGGAATCCAAACATTGATTCCGATTGACGACGTGTACGAATCAATTGTCAACTCTGGCGCTTCTCCTGAGACCTGTCTCGTCGAACATGACGACCCGAGCACGATCATGTACACCTCGGGAACCACCGGTCACCCAAAGGGAGCGATCATCACCCATGGCATGACGTTCTGGAACTGCGTGAACCTTGGTGTCCCAGCACTCATCACCCCGAACACGGTGCAACTCGTGGTGCTTCCGCTCTTCCACACCGGTGGTCTCAACTGTTACGCGAATCCAGTGCTCCACGCCGGCGGACGAATCGTGGTCGCTCGCACCTTCGACCCGGGTGAGGCGCTGCGCATCATCGGTGACCCGTCGTACGAAGTCACTCACTTCTTCGGTGTGCCGGCCCCGTATCAGTTCATGATGCAGCATCCTGACTTCGATACGACCGACCTTTCTCGTCTGCAAGTAGCCGGCGTCGGTGGAGCGCCGTGCGCGCTTGCGATCATGGAGCGTTGGGCCGAACGCGGCATTGAAGTTGCCCAAGGTTTTGGAATGACCGAGACAAGCCCAGGTGCAATCTTCCTAGATCCGGCTGATGCCATGCGAAAGATTGGTTCAACCGGCAAAGAACTCATGCACACCGAGGCTCGAATCGTGAACGATGACGGTGAAGATTGCGGTCCGGACGAAGTCGGTGAACTGTGGGTGCGCGGCCCGCACATCACACCGGGATACTGGAATCGACCTGATGCAACCGCTGATGCATTTGTCGATGATTGGTTGCGCACCGGTGATGCTGCGAAGCGTGACGATGAGGGTTACTACTACATCGTTGATCGATGGAAAGACATGTACATCTCAGGTGGTGAGAACGTCTACCCAGCAGAAGTCGAGAACGTCATCTACCAACTGCCAGGAATTGTTGAGGCAGCGATCGTCGGTGTGCCCGACCCGAAATGGGGCGAATCTGGCGTCGCCGTCGTCGTACTTGAGGATGGTTCAGATCTAGACCAGGCAACCTTAATTCAGCACTGTGTAGAGCGCCTTGCGAAGTTCAAAGTGCCGGCACGAATGCATGTCATGGATGTGCTTCCACGCAACGCAACCGGCAAGGTGCTCAAGCGTGAGCTTCGGGTCATGCTTGCTGGCGAAGATTCCCCGGCCATTAGTTAAGCGCTACGGCAAGAGCGGCGGGGCTTTGTATCCGCCAGTTACCGATTCGACAAGCCGGGCAAACTCAAGGGTGGTTCTGTCACCCATGAATGGGCCAACAATCTGCAAACCAACCGGCAGCCCAGATTGTGTGCGTCCGGCCGGGACAACGGTTGCTGGCAGATAGACATACCCAAATTGAGTCGTCCACGCAATGAGATCGGCGTACGGTCGGGTTGCGCCGTCAACTTCGAGGGTGCGTGTGTAAAGGTTCCCGCCATCGATGTGCTCAAACGCCGCAATGAACGCCGTTGGGGCAAGCACAATGTCGTAGTCGTTGAAGAAGTGATCCCAGTTGCGGCGCCGAAGTTCTCGCTGTTCTGACATGAGTAGCCAGTCGCGGTGGCGAATGGTGCTCGCGCGCGCCCGCATTGCCATCGTTGGGTCGGCGTCATTACTGCGCTCGAGAAGCCGTTCGTATTCTTCGTCGGTGCGGCCGGGCGAAGTTGCCGCCGACACCAGTGGCATGCCGATTGAGTAGACATCACTGAATTCGTGAGCCGGGCGTGCGTTGCGATCAACCTTGATACCAGCGGCCTCAAGTGCGCTGACGGCTGTTTCCAGCACGTTGGCGACATCGTCCGAGACCGGACATGCCGGGTCGTCAAGCCACGCCGCAACGCGTAACTCGCGTGCGGTGTTGCGCGAAGACAGTAAGCGTTCGGGGTGATCAGAAATCACGTTGAGCATGAGTTCGAGATCATCGACCGTTCGGGCAAGCGGACCCACAACGTTGACGTCGGCGTCGAGGGCGCCGTAGGTGAGGTGGTCGATGTACCCACGTTGTGGCACAACCCCGAACGAAGGCTTGTGACCGCACACGCCCGAGAAGTGAGCGGGGAGTCGTACTGAACCTCCGATATCGGTTCCGATTTCGACGGGAGTGAGACATGTTGCAACCGCGGCCGCGGCGCCTCCGGAGGATCCGCCTGGTGTTCGACCGAGGTCCCATGGGTTACCTGTCCGACCGAACATCTCGTTGACCGCTTGAATGTCGCCCGACCATCGGGGCAGATTTGATTTACCCCAGATGACAGCACCTGCATTACGAGCGTGGGCTACCGATGCGGCGTCCTCGGTTGGAACATGATCGGTGAGTTCGATCGCTCCACCGGTTGAGCGCATTCCCTTCGTCGCAAGCGCGTCCTTCACCGTCATCGGCAATCCCGCTAACGGTCCCAGTCGATCCCCATTGCTACGTGCACGATCGATTTCTGTCGCTCGCCGTTGTGCGCCTTCGACATCCGTCGTCACGATGGCATTGAGGCGACTGTGGAGCATCTCGTGTCGAGCAAGGTGCTCGTTGAGTAGTTCAACCGCGGAGATCTCTCCACTGTTGAGCGCGGCCACCTGCTCTGTCGCTGGCCTCCTTGAGATTTCACCAGTTCCCATTAGCCGATGGTACGCGCAAACGGACGGCCGATGAGCAGTTGATGCTCACCGGCCGCCCGTTGGCTTTGAGTTCAGCTACCTGGCTGAGGTACCACTCGGAGATATGGTTTCACGGTGGTCCAGCCGCCTGGGAACAATTCGGCGGCCTCTTCATCGGTGACTGCCGAGCCGATGATGACGTCATTGCCATCAGTCCAGTTCGCAGGGGTCGCGACCTTGTAGTTCGCAGTGAGTTGGAGCGAGTCGATGACACGAAGCAATTCGTCGAAGTTGCGTCCTGTCGATGCCGGGTAGGTCAGCGACAACTTGATCTTCTTGTCCGGCCCGATGACGAAGACCGAACGCACGGTCAAGGTGTCATTCGCATTCGGGTGGATCATGTCGTAGAGATCGGAAACGGTCCGGTCGCTGTCGCCGATCATCGGAAAGTTGACCGGGGTTCCCTGGGTCTCAGCGATGTCGTTTTCCCATTCGACATGGCTGTCGACCGGATCAACTGAAAGGCCAATGACCTTGACGTTGCGTCGATCGAACTCGGGCTTCAGGCGAGCAACCGTTCCGAGTTCGGTGGTGCATACCGGGGTGAAGTCTTTTGGATGGCTGAACAGCACTCCCCATGAGTCGCCGAGCCACGCATGAAAATCGATGTCGCCGTGGGTTGTCGGGGCGGTGAAGTTGGGGGCGGTGTCGCCGATTCGAACGCTCATTGGAACTCCTTCGGTGAGCTGGTGTGTAATTCCCGACAAAACTAGTCGGCTTTTTATCCTTTCGCCACATCGGCGGATGAATTCTTTGCGATCTACGATCTGTGCATGGCAGACGACACGATCATGTTGCGCACCGCATCAGAACTCGCAGCGATGGTTCGCCGGGGCGAAATTGCTCCAAGCGAATTGCTCGAACACGCAATCACCCGATACGAGCGACACAATCCAGCGGTCAACGCGGTGATCGTTACCCGCATCGATGAAGCTCGCGCTCATGCAGCAGTACTCGACGCAGAGGCTAAAACCGGGTCATTCCGCGGGCCACTCCACGGTGTGCCGATGACAATCAAAGAGGCCTACGACTGGGCTGACACGCCATCGACATGGGGCAACGTCGAATGGCGGGACAACGTTCCTGGAACCGACGCCGTAACAGTGCAACGACTTATTGATGCCGGTGCGGTGGTCTACGGCAAGACCAACGTTCCGTTCATGCTTGGCGACTGGCAGAGCTTCAACGAGATTTACGGAACAACCAACAACCCGTGGAATCTCGAACGGGTGCCTGGTGGCTCATCTGGCGGCTCGGCCGTTGCGCTCGCAACCGGAATGGCTGCCCTCGAACTCGGAAGTGACATCGGTGCCTCAATTCGAAACCCCGCTCACTATTGCGGAGTGTTTGGGCACAAGCCCACCATGTCGCTCGTTCCGTTTGAGGGTCACGTTGTGCCGGGCATGTTGCCCGAAGTCGACATCAGCGTGTGCGGCCCACTCGCTCGGTCAGCAGCCGATCTTGATCTTGCGCTGTCAGTACTTGCCGGACCAACAGGTCTCAACTCGACGGGTTATCAGGTTGCACTTCCTGAGGCGCGGCAGACTCGTCTCAGCGAATTCAAAGTTGCGGTCATGCTCGACACGCCGGTCATCGAAAATGACTCGGTGATGCTCGACCAATTGCAGAATGCTGTTGACTCGCTCGCTGCTGCGGGTTGTGTCATTGAGGAAGCGACACCGAAAATTGATCAGCACGAATATTTCGAGAACTACCTCATGCTGTTGCGTGCGGCAACCGGTGCAATGTCGAACGATGACGTCTTTGCCGCTGCGATGGAAGGTTCAAGTGCCTGGGACTCAGGCGACCGTAGCTATCAGGCACTCGTTGATCACGCAATGACCATGTCGCATCGAGAGTGGTTCCAACATCACAACCGACGTGAGGGCTACCGCAATAGGTGGGCAGAGTTCTTCGGTGAGTACGACCTGTTGTTGTGCCCGACCGCAGCATCGACCGCATATCCGCATGATCACAGCGGAACTCGAGCAACTCGTCGAATTCCCATCAACGGAGGAACCGAACCTGTGGTCGACCAGTTGTTCTGGGCCGGTTGGTCATGTAACGCGTACCTTCCAGGGACCGTTGCGCCCGTCGGGTTGTGTGCAGATGGTTTGCCAGCAGGCATCCAGATCGTTGCGCCTCACCTGCAGGATCGCCGCTCGATCAGGTTTGCTGAACTCGTCGAGCGCGAACTTGGAGGGTTTGTCGCGCCCCCTGGCTACGAGTGAGCCCGGTGAAGGCAGCGCTCAACGGGGTGACTGTTCTTGCCCTCGAGCAAGCAGTTGCCGTTCCTTTTGCCACTCGCCAACTTGCCGACCTCGGCGCACGAGTCATCAAAGTCGAGCGACCGGTCGAGGGTGATTTCGCTCGTCATTACGACACGCGGGTGAAAGGACTCTCAAGCTACTTCGCGTGGCTGAACCGGTCGAAGGAGTCGATCGCTCTCGACCTGAAAACTGAGGGCGCGCAATCGATTGTGAGAGAACTTGCAGCATCAGCCGACGTCGTGGTGCAAAATCTTTCGCCGGGGGCAACAGCTCGCCTCGGATTGTCGTCGGCTGAACTTCGTGAAATGAATCCTCGTCTCATCACGGTGGACCTCACCGGATACGGCGAGGGTGGGCCACTTCAAGATCGAAAGGCCTATGACCTTCTCATTCAGGCCGAAGCAGGTTTGTTGTCGGTGACGGGATCTGCGTCAGAGATGGTTCGTGCCGGAATCTCTGTTGCTGATATTGCCGGCGGAATGTACGTCTACTCGTCGGTACTTGCCGCACTCGTACATCGGGGAGTAACCGGAGAAGGAACTGCGATCGAGGTCTCACTGTTCGACGCACTCATCGAATGGATGGGGCATCCGATCAATTACGGGCTGTACACCGGCGAAGGTCCAGTTCGCGCCGGCGATTCTCACCCCTCGATTTATCCGTATGGGTCATTCGCAGCCGCGGATGGACGGGTGCAGTTCGGTATTCAGAACCAGCGCGAATGGGAATCATTCTGCAGCAGAGTGCTCGAACGTTCTGACGTTGCGACCGATGAGCGATTTGCAACGAACGATGACCGTCACGCGCACCGCTCAGAACTCGCCGAGGTCATTGAAACGGCTTTCGCATCGCTGTCAGTGAGTGACGTCGTGAAGCGACTCGACGAAGCAGGCGTTGCAAACGGACGGGTGAACGAGATCAGCGATGTCATCAGCCACACGAACCTCAGCGAGCGTGATCGCTGGCGCACGATTGAGAGCGCTGGTGGAACTGTCCGTACGCTTCGGCCGCCGGCGATCATGCACGGTCACGACGAACCGATGAAGGCGATCCCGTCGGTCGGCGAGCACACGACCGCAATCCTCGGTGAACTTGGATACTCAAATGAAGAGATCGATGAAATTGTTGCGAGCGGCGTTGCTGGACGCTGAGGTCACCGCTTGGTTCGGCGCTCGACGAGTTGCCGAGCGATGACATTTCGTTGGATCTCATTCGTGCCTTCACCAACGATCATGAGTGGGGCATCGCGGTAATAGCGCTCGACATCAAACTCGGTTGAATAGCCATGACCACCGTGAATCCTGATTGCATCAAGTGTCACCTTCGACGCCATTTCTGAACAGAACAACTTCGCCATTCCCGCTTCAAGGTCGGCGCGAACACCGGTGTCGAAACGTTCGGCTGCGTGATAGTTCAAACGTTGCCCCGCAGTGATCTGAGTTGCCATATCGGCAAGCAGATTTCCGACTGACTGATGACGCCAGATCGGTTGACCGAAGGTTTCGCGTTGCGTGGCGTATTCAAGAGCGTCATCAAATGCAGCACGTGCGACCCCGATCGCACGAGCGGCGACTTGAATGCGGCCAATTTCGAGTCCGCCCATCATCTGGGTGAATCCTTGGCCTTCGACCCCGCCGAGAAGGGCTGTCGCAGGAACAAAGCAGTCATCGAATGACAGCTCGCAGCTCTCAACTCCTTTGTACCCAAGTTTTGGAAGATTGCGGCCAACTGTGAACCCCGGGACCTTCTCAACAAGAAGAATCGAGATGCCGGTGTGGGCTGGAGTTGCAGTTGGGTCGGTTTTGCAGAGAAGTGCGACGACATCTGACATTCGCGAGTTCGTGATCCACGTCTTCGCGCCGTTGATGACGTACCCGTCAACGCCATCTCGAGTCGTTGGCAAAGCGACAGTGCGAATCGACTGCAGGTCAGATCCGCCGTCGGGCTCGGTGAGCGCCATCGTTGCCCGAATCTCTCCAGTCGCCATCGACGAGAGATAACGATCCTGCTGCTCAGGTGTTCCATGTCGCATGAGCAATTTCGAAACCACCGAATGTCCGCCAAATGCTCCCGACAGCGACATCCAGCCGCGTGCGATCTCTTCTGTGATGCGGGCGTAGCAGCGACCCGAGACAGAACCCGAATTCCATGGCTCGCCGATTGCGAGACCGTAGATGCCGAGTTCTTTCATCTGATCGATGAGCTCTCCAGGATATGTGTCTGAATGTTCGAGGTCTCGGACGATCGGGCGCACCTCGTTGTCAACCCACTTCGCAACGACATCGACAAATTCAGATTCCTCGGCGCTGAGTCCATCCATCGGTTCGAGAAGCGACATCCCAACAGCCTGCCACTTTGACGGCCGTGCGACCGACTCGTTGTCGTGCGAAATCTCGGCGTATGTTCACGTGTGTTACCACAGGAGGACATATGTCGACTGCAACCCAGATTCCGTTTGTTGAGTACCTCAAACTCGAGCCGACTCCGCACCTCGTTGCGAATGAATGCACCTCGTGTGGGGCCCGGTTCTTCGATCGTCGAAATGCATGTGCGGGGTGCTTCAACACTGAATTCACCCCGGTCGATATCCCTACCGAGGGAGTCCTTCGATCATTCTCGATCATCACCTTCGCCGCTCCTGGCGTCGACGTTCCCTTTGTTGCTGCAGTGATCGATTGCGGCGGCACCAGCGTTCGAGCAAACATCATCAACTGTCCACCTGACCCTGAACATGTCAGTCTCGGAATGAGTGTTCGTCTTGCCACTACGGTGGTCGGAACAGATTCTGCTGGCGTCGAAGCGGTCAACTACGGATTCGAGCCCGCCTGAGAACGGGCACAACTCAGTACTAAGGAGACATCATGAGTAGAAGTGACGACATCTGGATTCTCGGAATCCACATGACAAAGTTTGGTAAGCATCCGAATCTTGACGTTGTTGACCTCGGAGCAGAGGCAATCCACGGTGCCCTTGCTGATGCGGGCGTGACGATGGCCGACATGGGCATCATCGCCGCTGGCAACCTGCTTGGGTCAGGGAGCATTGCACAGCAACTGCAGAAGCAGGTCGGTCAGACAGGTATCCCGGCTTACAACGTCTCGAATGCATGTGCGACTGGAGCAACGGCTCTTCGTACGGTGATCATGGCAGTGAAGGCTGGCGAAGTTGACATGGGCCTCGCCGTCGGAGTCGAGAAACTCGCCGGTGCGGGTCTCCTTGGAGCTGGCGGTAAGGCAAAAGCTGACAACGACGAGTGGGCTCGAAATGGCCGCTTCGGCGCAGTAGGCCCGGTCGACGGACGAATTGGTACCGAATCGATGCCTGGCGTGTTCGCTCAGATCGGAATGGAATACGGCCACAAGTACGGCGGTGCCGATTTTGAATTGTTCGCGAAGATCAGCGAGAAGAACCACTCGCACTCAACGTTGAATCCGCTTGCGGCATACAACAAGGCAATGAGCCTTGAGCAGATCATGAACGACGTCATGATTGCGTATCCGAACACCCGTCCGATGTGCTCAGCAAACTGTGACGGCGCTGCAGCTGCCGTGGTGATCAACGGCGAGAAACTGAAGACGCTGTCGCTTGAGCAACAGCGTCGAGCAGTGAAGGTTTCTGCTTCCATTCTCACCAGCGACCCATGGCAAGAAGCTTGTCAGGTGTTGCCAGACGTGAACACCCTCACCCGTAACGCTGCTCATCAGGCATATGAGCAGGCTGGCGTTGGCCCGCAGGATCTCAATCTCGTGGAGCTGCACGACTGTTTTGCAACCGCTGAACTCGTTCACTACGACAACCTCATGCTCTGCGAAGAGGGCGGCGCTGTCGACTTCTTTGAGTCGGGAGCCCCGTACCGCGATGGAAAGATGCCGGTCAACGTGTCTGGTGGACTCCAGTCGAAGGGCCATCCGATTTCAGCAACTGGTATCGCCAATATCTGGGAAGTCTGTCAGCACGTTCGTGGAGAGGCAGGCGACCGTCAGATTGAGGGTGCCAAGGTTGGTCTTGCGCATGTCATCGGTCTCGCATCAGCATGCGGCATTCACATTTTGGAGCGCTCGGCCGCCTGAGCCGCAGCCCCAATCGGTAGTTCGTTACGCCGGGCATCTCGGCGATCGCTACTGTCAAAACAATGTCAATTCCGACCGTAGATCTGCGCGACCCGAGTGATGAGGTTGCTCGTCAACTAGATGCTGCGTGCAGTGAGATCGGGTTTGTCCAGATCGTCGGCCACGGGATTGACTTGGCGCTCGAAAACGAGGCCTGGAACTGCGCAAGAGAGTTCTTTGCACTTGGCGATGACGCGAAGATGGCGGTTGCCATTCCCGATGGCGATGCATACGGGTACGGCCCATTTCAAGTTGAACGCCTTGCCGCGAGCAGAGGGCAGGAAAGCCCTCCAGACCTGAAAGAAACATTCTCGATCGGCCCGTTTGTTGATTCCGATCAGATGGCAGAAATCATCTCGCAAGATCCCGCTGCAGCATTTGCATATTCGCCGAATCGTTGGCCTGTTGAATTTTGTGAAATGGCCCAAGTCATGCAGCACTATTACGACGAGTTAGGTGCGCTGTGTGCTCGGCTTCTCTCGCTAATGGCTGAAGGGCTTGGAATGCCTGCCAACACATTCGCATCTGCAATCGATCGACATACATCGGCTCTACGACTCTTGCACTATCCCCATATCAACCCCGCGGCGGTCGTTCCCGGGCAACTTCGCGCGGGCGCCCACTCCGATTATGGGACGGTCACCCTACTTCGACAAGACGATGCACCAGGAGGACTTGAGGTGCGGGGTGTTAATGGCGAGTGGCACCCTGTTCCCGCACAGGACGGGGCATATGTCGTCAACATCGGTGACGCGCTCGAACGCTGGACGGCAGGACGTTGGCGGTCAACATTGCACAGAGTGCAGATTCCGCCCGCAGCAAGTGGGTCAAACCAACGACAATCGATTGCGTTCTTCCACAATGCCAACTGGGATGCGGTCATTGATGTTCTTGAACCGTGTCGACCCGCAGACGGTCAAGTTGACCCTCCGATTACTGCGGGACGCCATCTCATGGAGCGGTTCCTCAGCACCCAGCGAGGCGACTGATGTTGACCCCAGATGGACGACCGCTCGCGGTCGCTCGAACATTCAAACCGCGTCGCCGACGTATGTCACCCACTCGAACTGCCGCGTTTGATCGACTGATGCCGATGTACGGGCTCGACGTCGAGGGGCCGTCAACGTCGACTGATGACATCTTCGGACGTTCGGTATCGGTAGCTCTCGAAATTGGCTGTGGAGCTGGGGAGGCAGCAATCGCGTCGGCAAGCGCTCAACCCGAGGTCGACCTCATTGCAGCGGATGTGCACACTCCAGGGATCGCTCGGCTGCTCGTCGATATTGAGACTGCGGGGCTGAGCAACCTTCGTGTCATTCACGGCGATGCACTTGAGTTTCTCAACCGGATACCTCATGACAGCATCGATGAAATTCGAATCTGGTTCCCCGACCCCTGGCCCAAACCAAAACAGCGGCAGCGTCGAATCATCACTAAATCGATCGTGTCGCGCCTTGTTCAGTGGCTCAAGGTTGGGGGGCAGCTAAGAATGGCGACCGACATCGCTGATTATGCGGAGCAGATGCTCGAGGTCTGTACTGCACACCCTGAACTTCAGGGAGGTGTGGTCGACCGACCGTCGGATAGGCCAATCACACGGTTCGAACGTAAAGGAATTGATGCCGGTCGAGCGGTGACCGATCTTGCATTTACTCGTCAGGGGGTCAACCTGAACGAGCACAGCACGATCTAGTCGTTCATAAGGCCATCGAGGCGCTGAACTGACTCGATGAATTCCTCGACCATCTCGTACACGACGCGTGCTGCAGGCTTTGACACATTCATCGTTCCAACGATCTGGCCAACGAAGTAGTTCGCAAGTTGCGCTGCTCCCGACGACGAGTCGTGGGCCGCACGATCGATCCGGCGAATCGCAGTATCGACGAGCATTGGCTGCAATGGCATTGGAAGTGGTCTTGGATTTGCAGGGTCTTCCCAAGCATCAGTCCAAGCGGTACGCAACTGGCGCGCAGGCTTTCCTGTGCGTGATTTCGAACGCAACGTGTCTGACGATGTTGCTGCAAGGAATTTCTCTTTCACTGTCGGATGGGTCTCGGCCTCTTCGGTGGTGAGCCACACCGATCCGCACCAGACGCCTTCGGCACCGAGGGCCATCGATGCTGCCATCTGGCGTCCACGGCCGATACCGCCTGCGCCAAGCACTGGCACTCGGTCGCCAATTGCATCGACAATTTCAGGGATTAACACCATCGTGCCAATCTCACCTGTATGTCCGCCGGCCTCTGAGCCCTGAGCGATGACAATGTCGACGCCGACCGCAGCGTGGCGCTCGGCGTGCTGGGCTTTGCCAGCGAGAGCGCCAACCAAACGGCCCTCCTCGTGTGAGCGCTCCAACATGTGAGCCGGAGGTGGGCCAAGTGCGTTCACAACGAGTGCCGCCTTATGAGCAAGGGTGATCTCAAGTTGGGGAGCTGCGCGATCAGCAGTGAGGGGAGCCGACTTTGATTCAGCGCCGAGACCCCGGCCACCTTGCTCCTCGTCGAGAGCAGGAACGCCGTAATCGTCGAGCAGTTTGTTGACGAAGTCGCGATGTTCCTGAGGAATCATCCCACCCAGTTCAGAAACGGTCATTCCACCCTGGTCTGAACCGGTGTATTTCGCCGGCACGATGAGGTCGACGCCGTATGGAAGGTCGCCTACTTGTTCTTCAATCCAGTCGAGATCGATTTCAAGTTGTTTGTCAGAGTGCCCCGCTGCACCAAGAACTCCGAGGCCACCAGCTTTTGTGACGGCTGCAACAACGTCGCGGCAATGGCTGAACGCAAGGATTGGGATGTCGATCCCGAGCATGTCAGTGATTCGTGTTTTCACGATGGATCCTTTCGGGTTCGGAATTCAGACCATGTCATGCCGGCATCGCCATGAATGTCTCGAGGAAGTCCAAGCACGAGTTCGGCGACAATGTTTCGCTGTACGGCGAAGGTTCCTCCGCCGAGGGTGAGCGCTGGCGCAAAGAGCCAGCCGTAATGCCACAGGGGATCAACCTCAGGGAATTGGCTTCCCTCTCCACGAGCGAAGTTCACCTCGGTTGCGCCTCGGCGAGAGCGAAGTGGAATATCCCCGGCCGGGCCAGACCCTGTGAGCATGCCGGAGGTACCGGCGAGTTCCTTTGCGAGTTCCATCACATGTTGACCGTGTTCGTCACCCATGATTTTTTGCACCGATGCCTCGGCGCCTGGAGTACGTCCGTTGAGCCGGGCGCTCAACGTGCGAAGCCGGTTGAGGCGCAATACCTCCGATTCGATGTACAGGTCAGCGATGCGCTGGCGCATCATCGGGTCATCATTGCCGCCGCCATCTCGCACGAGGTTGATGAGGTCGTTCGCCGATGGTCCGGAGCCCCACAGCGACCCAGACGATGACAGTGAGACCCGTTCGTTTGCGAGGGTGACCTTCGCAAGTCTCCAACCGTCACCTTCTTGGCCGACGAGATACTTCGCCGGGAGCCGGACGTCGTCGAAGAACGTCTGGTTGAACGAGTGGGCAGTTGTCATGTCGATGATCGGTGAGAGCGTGAGCCCGGGAATATCCATCGGGATAATGAAGTACGAGATGCCTTTGTGTTTTGGCACGTCAGGGTCAGTTCTCGCAATAAGGATTCCGTATTCAGAGTGGTGGGCACCGCTTGACCAGATCTTCGAACCGTTGATGATGTACTCGTCACCATCTCGAACCGCGCGTGTCCCTAAAGATGCGAGGTCTGAACCTGAGTCGGGTTCGCTGAAGAGCTGGCACCACTGTTCTTCCCCGCTGAAGATCTTGGGAAGAAACCGTTCCTTCTGCCAATCACTGCCGGCGAGCAAGATGGTTGGTGCTGCCCAGCCAACGCCGATCGGGTTGGTCGAGACAGAGGTTTCCCGAACTCCAGCGGCTTTCAATTCCTCATCGATGATTAACTGGTGAATTGGGTCTGCTTCAACACCCCACGGACGAGGCCAGTGAGGAACAAGCAAACCTGCCTCGTGTAGTTCGGCGCTCGTCGGCGATGGATGTTCGGCGAGCCACTCTCGGAGTTCGATGCGTCGCGGATCGTCCTTTGCTGGGACATCGAAATCCAGCAGTTGTCCTTCCAGGTGCCAGCGGAAGGACCGTCGGTCGCTCCTCCTGCGAACGCTTGCGCCTGAAGCATCCAGTCTCGGGCAAGTTCGCCATCGGTAACGAGGTTGGTGTCATCGACATGACGGCGCTGAGTCACCACCATGCAGAACTCTTCTGCACTTCCGGACACGGTCGCATCAGCGTTCTCTTGTGACCATTCCCACACTTCTCCAGAAGGAGCGGTGAGAGTTACCGCAACGTTTCCTGCCGGTACCTCAAGCCCGCGGTTGATGTAACTCCAGCCGCGGGTGATGACGCCGAGTTGCGCAATGTGCCGCAATCGGTCCGACGCTGGTCGCGTGGCGCCGAGTGTGTCGACGACGTCTTGGCCGTGTGCCCAGGCCTCCATCAGGCGCGCAGTAAGAAATGACTTTGCGCCCATCGATGGGCCATACCACTCGACGCGCGCATCTTCGGCAAGCCCGCGGCCTGCTGCTTCGAGAGCGCGACGGTTCGCACGCCACTCGCTAAGAAGGCCCTCGCCTGTCAGTGCGCGAAGTGGGCCCATGGTTTCCGCTTCGGTTGAGTCTGGGTCAGCCATGAGTTGTACAAGGTGCGCTCGATGTTCGATAAAAGCAGCGGTGTCTCGTATTGCGAGCGCTGCAGTTGCATCAAAGTAGGTGAGATGCGCAATTTGGTCCGCAATGGTCCAACCAGGGCTTGGCGTTGCTGTTGCCCAATGCTCCTCTGACAGATTTCCAACGACATCGTCGAGCGCCTGCTGTTCAGCAATGAGGTCATCCAGAATCGCTTGAACGGTCATGTTTGCTTCCTCCATACGGTGTTCCACGTCCGTTCGGGCTGTCCGTCGCAACCACCAGCTCGCGGTACCAGATTGACTCTCGAAGGTACCACCACGTACGGTCATCAACTGTGTCGAACAAAACAACTGTGGGGAGCGCGGCACGACCGAGATCTGTGATTCGATCGAGGCTTGATACGCGCAGTTCTGAGTTCCAAGAAAACCGAGCGGAAATGGAAGCCCTATGGGCTCTCGTCGCCGATGAACTTGCCAAAGTTGAAACGATCGGGGGGCAGCGTTATGTCGATCGTCACCGCAAACGCGGCAAGATGCTTGCCCGTGAGCGGATCGAGCAACTCATTGATCCGGACACCCCGTTTCTTGAGTTGAGCCCACTCGCTGGTTGGGGTTCTGAGTTCCCGATCGGTGCTGGTGTCGTAATGGGAATCGGAATTATTGAGGGCGTCGAGGTTGGAATCACTGCGACCGATATGACCTATCGCGGTGGATCTTCGAACCCTCGAACAGTCGAGAAGGGTTCTCGATTCTTCGAAATTGTTGCGCAAAACAGGTTGCCGTGGATTGCGCTGAACGAGTCTGCAGGTGCTGACCTGCCGCATCAGGCAGACATCTTCGTGCGGGGTGGTGCGAGCTTCAAACACCAGACGCAACTGTCGAAAGCAGGCATTCCAACAATTGCTGTTGGGTTCGGCCCAGCCACCGCTGGTGGCGCGTACACGCCTGGAATGAGTGACTACACCGTGTTCGTTAAAGACCGAGGAACGGCGTATTTGGGTGGACCTCCATTGGTCAAGATGGCCATCGACGAGATCGTTGACGAAGAAACACTTGGTGGGGCCGAGATGCATTCCCGGGTGAGCGGCCTGTCTGACTATCTCGCGGTTGATGAGATGGACGCTCTTCGTATTACTCGCGAAATTGTTGCGCACCTGCGTTGGCAGAAGCTTGGACCCGGCCCAACGGAACCCGCAGATGAACCGTTGTATTCGACCGATGAGCTGATCGGGTGCGCATCGGCTGATGTTCGCGTGCCGTTTGATATCCGTGAGATTTACGCACGGGTGCTTGATGGAAGTCGGTTCGAGGAGTTCAAACCGCTGTACGGCGACAAGTTGATTTGTGGCTGGGGATCGGTGCACGGATTCCCTGTTGGATTCATCGGCAATAACGGAATTTTGTTCTCGGAAGAAGCCGCAAAAGGGGCGCAGTTCATTCAGCTCTGCAACCGCACGAACACGCCGTTGGTCTTCTTGCACAACATCACGGGTTTCATGGTCGGCTCACAGGCCGAACGTGGCGGCATCATCCGAAACGGAGCGAAACTCATCAACGCAGTGTCGAACTCTGAGGTTCCTCACGTCGTTCTGATGGTTGGAGCATCGTATGGGGCGGGTAACTACGGGATGGCGGGTCGGGCCTACGACCCTCGTTTCGTCTTCACCTGGCCGAACCACAAAATTGCTGTGATGGGTGGCCGCCAGCTCGCTGGGGTCATGGACATCGTGGCGCGTAACGCTGCCGCAGGCCGTGGTGCTGAGATCGAAGAAGACAAGTTGAACGCTCAGAAGGAAGCCCTTGAGGCCCAGATTGAAAGCGAGAGCTCGGCGCTCTTTTCGACAGGCCGAATTTGGGACGACGGGATCATTCACCCAAATGACACCCGGCACGTTCTCGGAATGGCACTCTCGGCAATTCACTCGAACGAAGTTCAGGGTGCGACCGAATACGGCGTGTGGAGGCACTGATCATGACCATTCGACAGATCCGACGACTCCTCATTGCCAACCGTGGTGAGATTGCAATACGCATTGCCCGAACTGCACGAGCACGGGGGATTTCGTGTGTCGGCGTGTACTCCGACGCCGACCGAACCTCGCTTCACCTCGACTCGATGGATGTAGCGGTAGCGCTTGGCGGTGAGACCGCAACGGAGAGTTACCTCCGTATTGATGCCATTGTTCAAGCGGCGGTTGAGAACGGTTGCGACGCAGTTCACCCTGGCTACGGCTTTCTGGCTGAGAATGCCGAAGCTGCCCGTGCAGTGGAAGCAGCAGGGCTCATCTGGGTGGGGCCAACTCCAGAACAGATTGAACTACTTGGCGACAAGGTGGCAGCCAAGCGCGCTGCGGAACAGGCTGGCGTACCCACGACTCCGATCATCGAGGTGTCTTCAGGCGGAGGCATTCCGGACGCGGTTCCAATGCCAGCGCTGGTGAAAGCGGCAGCTGGGGGTGGCGGTCGAGGAATGCGTATCGTTCGCGACGGCGATGACCTCGCCTCCGCAATCGAATCAGCATCGCGAGAGGCCGCTGCTGCATTCGGCGATGCAACTGTCTTCATTGAGCCGTACATCGAAGAGGGTCGACATATCGAGGTGCAAATCGTTGGCGATGGTGCTGGCGAGGTCGTGCACTTTGGTGAACGTGACTGCTCGGTGCAACGTCGTAACCAGAAAGTGATTGAGGAAGCTCCTGCGGTTGGGCTTCCAGATGATGTCCGTATCGCATTACATGACGGAGCGACTCGCCTCGCACGCCACGTGAATTACCGAGGTGCGGGCACGGTCGAGTTCCTCGTTGGAAACGATGGAACGATCACATTTTTGGAAGTGAATACTCGTCTTCAAGTCGAGCATCCGGTGACTGAAGCAGTTACCGGGGTCGATCTCGTCGGGCTCCAATTCGATGTGGCCTCAGGCGTTGGGCTTGGCATGACGCAGGACGCAATTTCGCTTTGTGGTCATGCGGTGGAACTTCGTCTCGTTGCGGAAGATCCAAGTAGCGGTTGGATGCCATCAACAGGAGTGATCACCGCGTTTGACGTGCCGGGTGAGATTCGGGTGGACAGCGGAATTCACGTTGGAAGCATTGTCACTACAAATTACGACTCACTCCTTGCAAAGGTGATTGTGGCGGGTCCCGATCGCTCGACGGCGTTGGCTATCGCAGCCGATGCGATGCGTCGGGCTGATATCGGGGGAGTTCGAACGAATGCCGACAGTCTTATTGCAATCCTCACCGACGAAGTCTTCGTCGAAGGGTCGGTCGACACGGGTTTTCTCGATCGCCACCCGCATGTGTTGCAGGGACTTCGGCCCGATGCGGCTGACATCGATGCCCATCTCGTAGCAGTTGTACTCAACAGGGTTTCGTCAAACCGACAAGCCGATGAGCGGTGGGGCTTTGCCCCTAGCGGATGGAGAAATCTTGCCACCCGCGGCCAGCGGGTGACGATGGTCGAAACCGGCGGTGACGAATCTGTCGAATACGAAGTCGAATATCGCTCGCTCGGAAACGACACGTGGGAGTTCAAACTTGGTGAGTGGCCAAAGGCCGATGACGAGGGCGCACTCGGCCAAGACGTCCGCCGCACTTCGGTCGTCCGCTGTGATCGATCAGCGGTTGAAATTGATGGGCGAAGAACCTCTCCGACGGTCGTTCGAGATGGTGATAACTGGAGGGTGAGCGGTTACTCAGGCCGAACGCAGTGGCACGAATTGCCTCGCTTTGCTCAACACGACGCTGAGTTGGCCGGTGCAGGCCCTGTGGCCCCGCTCCCGGGAACGGTGATCGCAGTGCGAGTGGCTGACGGCGACCAGGTAGATGCTGATCAAGTGTTGATGGTGATTGAAGCGATGAAGATGGAGCACCAAATCACCGCTCCTGCTGCCGCAACAGTTACCGCTGTGCGGTTCAACGCCGGAGACCGAGTCGACATGGGTGATCTTCTCGTGGAACTCGACATGGGAGATGACGAAGGTGAGTGACTCAATTCGTATTGCGAACTGTTCGGGGTTTTTCGGTGACCGTTTGT
>JAYNVD010000036.1:0-17288 GCA_038100275.1 Ilumatobacteraceae bacterium | reverse complement strand
TTCACATGCGGCTTCGTACGCTCAAACTTCGCCTTGCTCATGATGTTGCTTCCTTCTTGTAAGGGGTTTTCTATTAGTTGGTAGCGGCGATCGGGATCGAACCGATGACCTTCCGATTATGAGCCGGATGCTCTGACCAACTGAGCTACGCCGCCGGGGCTTGCCCCGGCCGATCCGGGGATCGACCGTCTGGTCGAGCCCTCTGTGGGAATCGAACCCACGACACCAGCCTTACCATGGCTGTGCTCTGCCGACTGAGCTAAGAGGGCATTGGGCGCGGCAGAGCCGCGACCAGCCGGTGAGTGTACAGCCACAATGGCTGTTCCCACCACGAAGTAGATACGCTCCGCGAACGTGAGTTCTTCACCATCGCAACCACAAGTCGTCATCCGACGGGCAACCGTCGACGATGCTGCCGGTATTGCGGAGATCTATAACGCTGAGGTGTTGAATTTCACGAGCACGATGGACATGGTTCCGCGCACGATCGAAGAGCAACGCGACTGGATTCAGAGCCGTTCTGGCGCCTTCAGCGCGATTGTTGCCTGCGAACGTTCGTCTGGAGCTGTACTTGGGTTTGCCGCTCTGTCGAAATACAAAGATCGGGCTGCGTATTCAACGACTGTTGAAGACTCAGTCTATGTCGATCGTCAGCACCACGGTCGGGGAATTGGTCTTCTGTTGCTGACATCGATTTGTGACACTGCCCGTGAGGGCGGGTTCCACAGCGTGATCGCCCGTATTGAAGCGAGCGGTGAAGGATCACTCGCGTTGCATCACTCCGTTGGGTTCGAACTGCTTGGAATTGAACGACAAGTTGGCCGCAAATTCAATCGCTGGCTTGATGTCGCAGTAATGCAATTAATGCTCTGAACGCATCGAGCCGGTCGGAATTCTCCGACCGGCTCGAAACGGGGTTGGGCTGATCCGGTTATTGGCCGAAGCAGTCACATCTTCTTAATTTGGTGGGCCGGGGAGGATTTGAACCTCCGAAGGCAATGCCGGCAGAGTTACAGTCTGCTCCCTTTGGCCGCTCGGGCACCGACCCATATGTCGACCGGGAATGGTATCTGCGGATATCGCCAGCTACCCCTTCATCGGCGATTCCGGTACGGTATTTCTTATGCCAAGTTTTGATGTTGTCTCAGAAGTTGATGGACAGGAAGTTCGAAACGCAATCGACCAAGCTCAGCGCGAGGTCTCCAACCGTTTCGATTTCAAGAACACCAACTCGACCATTGAGCAAAACGACATGGTCATCACCTTGCATACCGTCAGTGAAGATCGTCTCGCTGCGCTCAGGGTTGTGCTCGAGGAGAAACTCGTCAAGCGTGGCGTGTCGCTGAAGGGCGTTGACTACGGCGATGTTCAAGAGGCCACACAGAACACGGTGCGCCAGGTGGTGACGATCAAAGTTGGAATCTCGTCTGACAAGGCGAAAGAGATCAACAAGCTCATCAAGTCAGATGGCCCGAAGGGTGTGAATAGTCAGACACAGGGTGAGTCGGTTCGTGTCACCGGCAAAAAGCGCGATGACCTACAGAATGTGATTGCCTTGCTGAAGGGTGCCGACATCGGCATCCCGTTGCAATTCAACAACTTCCGCGACTAATCGACCTCTGCGATCAGTCTTCTGACGGAGCTTCAGACGCGCGGCGTTGCAACTCGTCAACGACACTTGCATCGGCCAATGTCGTCGTATCGCCGAGGTTGCGGCCTTCGGCAACATCGCGCAACAACCGACGCATGATCTTTCCTGACCGAGTCTTCGGAAGGTCAGGTGTAAAGAAGATCGCTTTCGGTTTTGCAATTGCACCAATCTCGGCAGCGACGTGATCGCGCAAGGTGGCGACATCGACATCTTGCCCACCTCGCAAGGTGACGTAGGCGAAAATTGCTTGCCCGGTCGTTGAATCGTTCGCTCCGACCACGGCTGCTTCTGCAACCGATGGATGAGAGACCAGCGCAGATTCGACCTCGGTGGTTGAGATGCGGTGACCTGACACGTTCATCACATCGTCAACTCGGCCAAGAAGCCACAGGTAGCCATCGTCATCGAGTCGGGCACCATCACCAGCGAAGTACGAACCATCGAAACGACTCCAGTAGGTATCGACGAAACGTTGAGGGTCGCCCCAGATGCCTCGAAGCATGCCCGGCCACGGACGGGTGAGCGTGAGGTACCCCCCTCCCCCTTGGACTTCGTTGCCACCATCGTCGACAACGGCGATGTTCACACCCGGTAATGCAAACGTCGCCGAACCGGGCTTCGTCGTTGTGTAACCAGGTAACGGTGAGATCATGATGCCGCCGGTTTCGGTTTGCCACCAGGTGTCGACGATCGGGCACCGTCCGCCTCCGATGTGTTCGTGGTACCACATCCATGCTTCAGGGTTAATTGGCTCACCAACCGTGCCGAGCAAACGGAGCGATGAAAGGTCGTGCTTTGCGGGTTCGTCAGCACCCCACTTCATGAACGTCCTGATCGCGGTTGGTGCCGTATAGAAGATGGTGACCTTGTACTTCTCGACGATTTCCCAGAACCGGTCATTGCCTGGGTGGTTCGGCACGCCCTCGTACATGACCTGTGTCGCGCCGTTCGCAAGCGGACCATAGACGATGTACGAGTGTCCGGTAATCCAGCCAACGTCAGCGGTGCACCAATAGACGTCTCGGTCTCGGTGAAGGTCGAACACATTGCGGTGTGTGTACGCCACGTGTGTGAGGTAACCACCAGTGGTATGCATGATGCCCTTTGGCTTCCCGGTTGTCCCCGAGGTGTACAGCAAGAACAGCAGATCTTCAGAATCCATTGCCTCAGGCGGGCAAGCAGAATCTGCTGATGCCATGATGTCGTGGTACCAATGGTCGCGACCATCGACCATCTCAACATCATTGCCACCCCGCTTTACGACGACAACATGTTCGATCGATGGTGTTTGTGCAACAGCCTCGTCAGCAGCAGGCTTCAGTGGGAAGACTTCACCGCGTCGATAACCCCCGTCAGCGGTGATCAGGACCTTTGCCTCAGCGTCATTGATGCGGTCGATAAGCGACTGCGATGAGAATCCGCCGAACACCACCGAGTGAGGTGCCCCAATACGAGCACAGGCGAGCATCGCAACTGCCGCCTCCGGAATCATCGGTAGGTAAATATTGACGCGATCACCTTTCGCCACGCCGAGGTTCTTTAACGCATTCGAAAACTGCTCGACTTCGGCGAGTAACTCCGCATAGGTGATCGTGCGAGTGTCACCGGGCTCACCTTCCCAATGGATCGCGACCTTGTCACCAAAGCCAGCATTCACGTGACGATCGAGACAGTTCTCTGCCACATTAAGCTTGCCGTCAACAAACCACTTCGCGTAGGGAAGATCCCATTCGAGCACCTTCGACCATGGCTGCTGCCAGGTAATGAGTTCTGATGCCTGACGAGCCCAGAACGCTTCAAGGTCAGCAGCAGCCTCATTGTGCAAACCACCATCGGCAACGTGAGCACCAGATGAGAATTCGGCCGACGGCGGAAAGCGTCGGTTCTCGTGCGACAGTGCGTCAATAGTCTCGTGGTTCTCTGTCATCGTTCCCCCTGTGACGTTCGAAGTACTTCAGACTCTACGACAACAGGGCTAGTTGATTCACTTGCGAACGACGCAACTATCGAAGGTTTCAGTCGGTGCTCTGCCAGTCGACCAGCTTCTATCGAAGAATTGTCGCACCAGTGTGATCAAGCTGTAGTTGGAATACATCGTTCGAGCCATCAGTTGACACGATTGTCTCATCGCCGTGCGAATCAACATCGAGCGTTCCGGAGAATATGCCAGTGACCGTCACACCACCGTCAGACTCCATCATTGAGAAGCCCTGGGCTGTTGATGAAGAGTCACCAAGCGCAATGCTCCAATCGGCCGCCAATGTCGCATCTCCGTCATACACAAAGCGGGCGAGGACAGTATCTCCCCCTGTCGACGACCGTGAAATGACGACGCCATCACCAGAGCGGGCCATCAGCGGTGATTGAAAATCCGCAGTACCAGCTGGCTCAGCGCCTATCCGTGTCAACGCCAAAAGCTCGCCATTCGGGCGGAACACAACGATATGAGGATCATTCATATTGCTGTGCGTGTAACTCAACGTCTTGAGACCTCCAAAGGAGTCATAGCCGTGCGCTTTCGCCGGGCTTAAGTAGCGGTTGTAACAACCGGCGTACAGGAGCTCACCGTATGTCGAAGACGATACGACTTCCAGAGTTCCACATGCTGCCTTGTCAGGTCCGACTGCTCCGTACCCACTCCATTCGACTGACATCTGCGAACTTGTTGGAGAAGTTGGAGCCGGCACGAGTCGAGCAACAAACCCAGCAAAGTCTTGGTTGTCAGAGTTCCGCGGATTGCAATCGGATTCATTGCAGAAGTCAGTTAATGACCCCGGCCAATCGAATCCAGAACTTGAGGCAGTACTCGATCGAATCTCGCCTACGATGAACAACTCAGTCGAGGTGGCCTCGACATCGTTGATGATGAATCGATCGGTTCCACTCGCCACACCAAACAGATTTCGTGCTTTCATTGTGGCTAAATCGATACCTATAACGTTCGCATTCCATCCGCCACCTGCCAACGTAACTGCCGAGCCATCAATCGAATATTCGGCGGGAATTGTTTGTTGGCTATTGCGCGCAACAGTCATGACCGCATCTACGCCCAGCGAGCTCGACAACGTTGCGTCGAGGATTTCCAAGCCCCTGACACTGGTTACGTCGATCCCACCTATCTGGAGATGACTAAGGACAGCGCCAGAATCTGACAGTTGGATAACAGTCGCGACTCTGATGGGGGCATCAGCATCAGGGGTGGTGACGATTGGGTCAACCCCATTGTTGAGACTGATGGCACCAGCGCTGGTAAACGTCAACAGGATCTTGCCATCGTCCGCCACTCGCACGAACGGAACCGTCGCCGTGCCAGCAACTTGGAACACAAAATTGTCATTACTTCCATCAGATCGAGCCACGTTGAGCACAATCTCATCGCCCAAGGTGTCGGTATTCCCAGAGAATGTGAATGCATCTTTCACGACGGCAACTGTGTATATCGACCCGTCTGGGCCGATGGTCGCATCTGGCGTACTCATATTCAGAGGGTTCGTCATCGTTACAGCAGCAACTTGGTAATCGACTGCGAGGGAGATCGTTGCAAGCTCTCCTGAGTCATCAGATGTCCTAAGGACAAGACCATTGATGTCAGACGAGGCGACCTCAATTGGAGATTCCGTCGCATCACCGAGAACAGTTGAAGACCCATCAAGCAGCTCAAACAGCAACGTCCCCGTCACGCCATCAACTGTTTGTGGTCGCTCCCACGAGACAACTGTCTGACCGCCTGAATACTCGGCGGTCACACATCTCGCAGCGTTCGCATGGCCAGGCGTGTCGCATGCTTTCACGGTCATCGAGTGCGTAATAGATGTGTAATTCACCGATTCGGCAAGCGTGACCGACACGGTGCCAGCCGCCACCCCAGACCCACCACTGGCGAGTGAGTAATTTCCCAACGAGTCGACCGTCAGCCCTGAGAGGTTCGTTGACCCATACGTCCACGCCGGCGACTGCACTGTTGAAACGGTTGGGAGGTCTAAAGTCCCGCTCGTAACTGCATGGTCAAGAACTGCGGTCAACGAGGTGACGACTGGGGTTGCTTTTGCGATCTCAGTGGTCGTTGAAACTGACCCTTCGAGATAATTCTCACTTTCTGCGACCGTTGCGGTGACAGTTGCAATACCTGCATTCAAAATGGTGAGCACCCCGGTACCACCATCAATCGACGCGACGGCGGCTCCCGACATTGCATTGGTGCCTGACACCGCGAATGACAATGCTCCATCAGACGTTACGGTCGGTGCCGACACGGTTGGCGCTGACGCACCGTAAGTTCCGTTGCTGATACTGAATGCGCCAAATGATGGCGTTGCCTTGGCAACAGTCACGGCAACTGTCGTCGAACCTTGCACATAACCTGCAGTCGCCGCCTGCTCGAGTGAAATTGTCGTTGAACCTGCTCCGACAACCGTGACGACGCCGTCTGAGTTGACAGTGACGACATCTTCGTCCGCGGAACTAAACGACCACGCCCCCGTTGAGTCGGAGTCTGGCGGGAGTAGCTCAACTGGGTCGTCGCCGAACGTGAGTGAAAGTCCCTCGAGAGCACTGTAAGTAGGTGTCGGCAATGTCGTGGTTGTCGTCGACGGAGCAACAGTCGTCGTTGTCGTCGACGGAGCAACAGTCGTCGTTGTCGTGGCAGTCGACGAAGCAATAGTCGTCGTTGTCGTGGCAGTCGACGAAGCAACCGTCGTCGTTGTCGTGGCAGTCGACGAAGCAACCGTCGTCGTTGTTGCCGCTACTTCGACAGATTGGTCACCGTCTGTCGACGACGGCGACGGCAGGGTTGACAAGATTTCCTCTGGGACCTCCGCTTGTCGACTCAAACGGGAAACCGAAATGGGTAGCGGTTGGGACTCAAGGCCCGCTGGCAGAGGCTTCGATGTTGACCGAAAATCGGGTATCTCAATAATTTCTTCTGGCGAGCCATTCATTACCTGACGCACAGCGGTTCCGTCCGAGAACCCCCTCGTCACGGTTGCGATGCCAGTTGCACTAACTGATGCATACGGGGTTGCTGTATCAACAGCGACTGTCACGCTCTGACCGTAACTATCGACCGCTGTTAGTGAGGCACCTGTATCGGAAGGTGTGAGCACGATCGACTGACCATCAGACTCAATCATCCGGTCTGCGTTCGCAAGCGAAGTTGTAACACCCACGCCTTCAACCGAAATTGATCCACCCGCAAATTGAATTACGCTCGACCCACCTTGAGTGACCGAGACATTGAGAATTCCGTTAGGGGTGACCGCAAACACTGATGCCGGGCCGGTGAGGTTAAACAAAACGTCATCAGATGCCGAAGCAGGCACTGTTACGCGGAAATCGAATATAGGTCGATCTGGTCTTGGTCGTCGCTCGCCATAGGTGATTGAGGAGTGACGTTTTAAATCCTTTTCTTCATTGTCGATTCCCTTCGAGGGACGGACATCAACAGACCCATCATCGGCGCGATCTCCTGATTGATACTCGTCTCCGTTCACCGAAACTGACACCGATGGTGTGTCACTCCTGATCAACAATGACGTCGACCGAATACGTGTTCCATCGCCGCAAAATGGGCACGACCCCTCGCGGGCGCTCATCGCGGTGAGATCCATCATCGATGCAGGACCAGTCCATGGTGCAGAGTCGGTCGCTGGGTTAGCACTACCAAACGAGAACGACCAAGTTTCGCTTGGAAGGTCAACGTCGACCCACCGCGCCATCCCTGGCCAGTTTGAGTCGTACACCATGATCCGGGCCGTATCGGCTGTCGGGTATTCGACCGCATACGGAAGTATCGAATGCCCGCCGTATTCGGTGTAGACACCCAGCGCAAAGTCAATCGTGCCGTCGGCAAGTGACTGCTCAAGAACCGCAACCTTCTCTCCGAGTGAGGTTCCGAGCCAACGCGTGACATCTTCTTGAACCTCAGGAAGGAACTGTGTTGCGAATCCCCTTGCTAACGCCGCAATTGTCTCATCATCGTCACGTAGTGCGACCGAAACGGGCTCAACCAACGAGTTGAATCGAGTTGTCGCAACGACAGAAAAGCCTTCGCAATGTCCGCCAGCTCGCGCCTGATTCACCATTTGTGCGAATGCAGCCGCTTCAGCCGTTGGGGAACATGTCGACCCGCTACCACTCGAACAAATGTCGGGGCCATCTCCAAACATTTCGACAAGCTCGGGAACGCCGAACTCAAATTCATATTCTCCTGAGCCGAAATTTGCGAAGGCAAACCCGTTAACGGCTGGGTTCATCTCGGTCGCAACCGGTACGCCACTCGGGGCGATCGATTCCTCAACCGAAGTTTCTTCGGCGATGTCAACCGATACCTCGTCAGGCTCAACCGATGGTGAACCCCCACATGAGACGACTGTGAGAGCCCCTACGACTATCAACGTGACGTATGAGCGATGACGACGCAACATGATCTCCAGCTGCGATTTCAGCTGCGTCGTCATCTAGTACACCCGTGAGAGCACTCAGATCTCGTAACGGCGACGAGATACGGACATCGTGAGAATGGTGCCGAGCAGCAGAACGAAGGTCGCGAGTGCGGCTTTCCGTGACGTATCGCGCCCAGTTGCCGGTAGCACATTAGGGAGTGCCTGCACCTCTACTCCAGCAGACACAGCCTTTGCTTTATCCAATACGGTAATGCCTTCTGCCTGGATTGTGTGCTCCCCTTCAGCAAGATCAGCCGGTACCTTGAACTCTCGAACGAAAGTACCGTTCTCGTCGACTTCGGCTGTTCCGAGGAAGAACGGTGTCGAGAAGACCCAAATTTCGACCGTGGAATTCGGTTTGAAGCCGTAGCCAGATACTTCACCATATTTTTCTTGGAAGAACAACAAGTTGCCCTCTGCAGTCTCAACTGCCGAGTCGTCATCTCGACCTTCGAGCTCCATGAGGATATCTTGTTCGTAACCGGCCGTGAGAACCTCATCCTCAACCTTGACTGGCACCGGGACAACCGACCCATCATCAAGCAGGTACGAGCCGGACCCAGGTGCTTCCTGCGGGGTCTCGCCGGATGCGAGCAACATTGGTTCAGCTGTTTCGACGTCTTCTTCAGGTCCTGCGATCACGAGGGTGCCAGAGGTGTAGGTCACGCTGTAGTCCGCTAGATCACCTGACACCAAGGTGAGTGATGTTGGCGTAACCGAATATGTCCCGGCCACCGTAGGAACATCGGTCGTCGGTCCATACGAAGTTCCATCGATCCCTTCGTATTCATAGACAACTTCACCGAGTACGTCTTCCCCTAAGAGTTCACCTGTCAGCGAGTAGCTCACTTCAATTGATTCGCCCTCGGTCACGTCAAGGCGGTTTGCCGTTAGCTCCAAGCGTCGAACGCCAATGCTCATCACAGCAGACGAGTACTCAATGGAATAGTCATTGGCAGCACCCGTCACGAGAATGAGCTCAGAGGGCGTAATTCGGTATACCCCAGCGCCAGTTGGTACTTCGCTGGATGGGCCGTACTCAGTTCCCTCTATTCCTTCATATGTGAGGGTGACATCTCCGAATTCGTCTCCAGCAAGCGGCTCACCCGTGATCGAGACAGTCGGCTGCACCGCCACCCCAGCATCTACTTCGAAGTCATCTACCGAGACGCTGATATCAATCGTTCCGATTTGCAATTCTGCTTCGGCATACCGAACCTTGTACCCATCGAGATCGCCAGCGGAAAGTGTGAGGTCGCTCGTCGAAATGACATAACGACCTGCCTCCGAAGGTGCTTCTGCCGACGGTCCGTATTCGGTACCATCAACTCCAAGGTAACTGACTGCGTAAGTACCGACGGCATCATTTTCGGCGAGGCCGGATACTTCGATGGCGGGCTCAAACTCCTCGCCACGGCGCACCGAGATATCGTTCACAGTGAACGTCAACACAGGGCGGGGATCAAGAACATTGAACGAGTATGACGAACTCGCGGCCAGTCGATTTTGTGTTTCGGGCACTGTGACCGTGAACGTGCACTCGCCTTCGGCAAGCCCGTTGAGGTCAGGCCAAAACGCAGCAATCCGTGGCGTGAATGAACACGTATCAGGGGTGTCTACAGTGACCGATGGGGTTCCTTCATTTGTCCGGAAAAACCATATGGTTTTGTAAAGTCCGGCGTTCATATCCGCAGGATCTACGCCTGGGCTTGAACAACTGTAGTTAGTGCTATCGCATAGCCAGACGTCGTTCGACGGTTTCGAGACGGAGACCATCAATTGGACCTTCGGGGTTGTACTCCATGTGGTGCACGGAGTTCCGAGCGTTCGGTCGCTGAAATAGCACTTTTGTGTTGGCGAGTTTCTTGGTTGAAACGTTACCCAACAGTCTCCACCTCGGATTGAATCTGCTTTTGCCCGAATGCCAGTCGTGATCACTCCATCACCGTTAGCGGAAACGTACCCAGAGTTCTCGAGTTCACATTCGCTGGATAGCTGATACCCACGTTGATCTGACGTGAGCCGGACTGCGTATTGAATGCCCTCGTGCGTATTAGTCTGGAGCAAGATAGGGACGTAACCATCGCCTCTATCCAGCGTTGTTCCAGCAGTCGGTGACTCAATCGTGGCCTCGTAGAACAACTGGTTGCTGGGCGGATTTGAAAATTGTATATCTTCACGAGGCAACTCCTGGCCTGCCACCGTGACGGTGATCATGCAATTCACTGCGCCATAACGTTGGGAACCAGTTGCAGGAGACCAGATTGAGGGATCAATCGAAATCTCTCCGAGGTAATCAAGCGACGAGAATTCTTTGGTCACCGATGATGATCCGCTGAGCGACTCCCCCTCGTACAGGCATTGATTGGTTGCATCCGGGTACCCGTTCTGGACCTTGACTGCAACCGTGGCACCCTCCGGCAAATCACCTTCAACCTGAATTGGGTACGAGGCGTTCCACCAAGAGAGCTTGCTTTCAGTCCAGTCTCCAACCGCTGTGAAAATCGTTGCATTCTTTACTGGGGCCACCGTTTCACTGCCGTCGTCGTTACTCGAAGGATCTTGACTGTCGGAAACGGCTGTCGAAGGCACCGACTCGGACTCCGGTGTTACCGCGCCCTGCGAGCAGGAAGCGACGAGCAGCGAGGTCACAGTTACTACAAATAGTTTTCGCATTGTTCTCCGTTCAATAACTAGATTGGGGGTTTTGATATTGGCACCGAACACTTAGAGCAAGCGGCTTCTCGACACCAAGATCAAACCCAGCCCGAGTAACACGGATGCCATGAGCAACCACGCCTGAGTGTGTGTTCCTGTTGCAGGTAGCGCGTAAGCCGCCTTCTCAAGTGGAACGAGCAGCGCTTCATCACCGACTTGGACTCTCACCGAGTGGCCACCTGCTTCAATCGTCGATGGAACATTTAGGGTCGCCGCAAAGCTGCCATCTTCGGCGACTATCGCTGACCCGAGGAAGGTCGGTGTTGAGTACATCCAGATGTCCACAGTGGCGCCCGGCTCAAAGCCTGAGCCTGAGACCTGAACCGACGAGGAGAACTCAATGAGATCGTCGCCGTCGCTATCGCCGTCTGCAACTACGTCAACCGAGAGTCCTTCGTGAGTTGCACTTGCCTTCGCCCCATCAACTGAAAGTGGAACTTCTACCTCGGCGGCATCATTCACGTAGCGAGCAGCACCCGCACGAACCACAATTGCCGCAGGGGCTTCAGGGGCTTCGGGAGCATCAGCGTCTGCTGCGACCTCAGGAGCCTCTTCGTCTGCTTCAGCGATCGTCAACGTACTCGCCTCGTAGGCCACCGAGTAGGTTGCGACGTCGCCAGTCGACATTACGAGGGCGCTTGGGGTAACCGAGTAGGTACCTGCAGCAGTTGGAATCGATGTTGATGCTTCGTAATCCGTGCCATCCACTCCTTCGTAGGTAAACGTCACTGATGCGGCGCCATCACCCGCTCTCAAGCCTGACACCGAGAACGTAGGAGTGATTGTGCCGCCTTCATTTCCTGATAGTTCAGCGGCGGTCACAGTAAGTTGTGTGGCAGAGATGACGAACTCGCCGGCCGTGTACGTCACGGCGTAGTCGTCGAGCGACCCGGTTTCAAACACAAGCGCTGACGGTGTGACTGAATAGGTGCCAACAGTGGTTGGAGCGGTGGTTGACGGCCCGTATTCGGTGTCACCTGTTCCTGCATATGTCAGCGTTACGCCGTCTATGACGTCACCGTCAATCAGAGTTCCTTCAAGATCGAACGAGAGGGAAGATTCATCGCCCACCTCGATCGTCGCCGACTGACCAACAATCGCGATATCGATCACACCAATGGCCAATGTTCCAGCTGAGTAGGTGATCTCATAATCGTCTACCGATCCTGCACTCAACGACAGTTCGCTTGGGGTCACCGAGTAGGTGCCGGCAGCCGATGGGACTTCTGTCGAGGCTTCGTACTCAGTATCACCTGTTCCTTCATAGGTGAGAACAACTGACTCAGCGGTGTCGCCCTCAAGGAGTTCTGGGTTGAGGCTGTACGACAACTCAACACTTTCGCCAGCTCGTACCGACACGCTGTCCGCGATCACTTCCAACGGAACAGTTCCAATCGAGAGCGCACCTGATGCGAAACGGAAGTCGTAATTGGCTGCATCTCCGCTCGACAACGTCACCGAAACGGGAGTGATGCTGTACGTGCCTACATTGACCGGCGCGTCTGCTGACTGGGCGTACACCGTGTCGCCTTCGCCGGCAAACACCACTGCCACCGAGTCAATCGCATCACCTGCGAGCAACTGCCGCGAGAGTGAGTTCGTGACAGCGTAGGAATCTCCAACACGCACTGCAAGATCATCAGATGTCACAAACACCACTGCGGGTGTGATCTCGAACTCGGCCGGCGTGTACGTAATTGCGTACGGCGCACTCGACCCGGACGAGAATGTCAGGTCGCTCGGCACAATCGAATACGTACCGATCTCGGTTGGTGCTACTGAGTCGGGGCCGTAAACCGTTGCCCCTGTTCCTTCATAGGTGTAGGTCACGGATTCGGCGACATCTCCTGGCAACAATGTGCCGATTGTTGAGAATGACGCTGCGCTGGTCGTACCGACTTCAAATGATGCGACGCTCGCCGCCACCTCAAGATCGATTGCGTCAAAGGTGATCTCCTCAATTGCGTCCTCAAGCCCATCGGCCGTGTACGTCAACGTGTAGGTCTCACCAAGGGTTCCGTCGATGACGAGGTCAGTGAATTCAGACACTCCAAGTGAAGAGGTCACAGTGGTCGTTCCTGAGAGCGAACCGGCACCGTCACCTCCCGAGATGGCGACTGAGATGTCACCCACCCAGTCATCGCGAAGGTTGTAGCCATCGTCGGTCGCGTTCACGACCGGCGTCGCATTCAGGGCCAGGCCAGGTGCAACAACCGCCGTTGAGCTGGCCACCGCCAGTTTTGTTGGTGGACCGGGAGTCGCAATCGTGATGTCCACCGATGTCTCGGTGAGTGCACCCGAACGAAAGATGAGTGTGTAGGTTTCACCTACGGTTCCATTGACGATAAGCCCTTCGAAAGTGGCGACGCCACCAACGGTATCACCAGATGTCAGACCGCCAACTGAACCCTTGCCGTCGCCGCTTGCTGAATCCATGGCAACGGAAATGGTTTGGCCGTCTTTCACGAAGATGGCATCGACCTGATCACGCAAACTGACAACCGGCGAATCCATCAGCAGTGGTTGCCCGACGTTCGCCATTCCTGGTTCTTGATCAACACCTAGATGGTCTGGCCCAGGTTGCACATCGAAGAAAAACTCAATAGTCCCCCCGTATGACTTGCCACCCTTCCAGTTTGTTGATCCCCACGAAAAGTTCTGCGCAACAACTGCGCCGCCACCCATTTTCATCCCGTACTTGCCGACAGCAACACCACCAAAATCAAAAACGACGTAATACTCGGTGAACAGTTCGGCAGTGCCGGTGTACCAGCTCCGGGTAGCAGTCACTTCGTTGTTCTGAATCTCTGAAGTAATTCCTGCGGCGTCACCAAACTCGCATTTACAGGTGAGGACTTTATAGCCAACAAAGTTCATCGCACTGGTGCATATTCCCGCATAGGTGCCACCAGTTGGTTTTACGCTAATGACGAACTTGTCACCTTGAGTAACGGTGAAGGTCCTACCTTTAATTAGGTTTAGCCAATCTTTACCCTTGGTGTTACTCCACTGGTTAGGGTCGCAGTACACCGTTTTATTCGGGGTGAGGCCAGCACCGAGCGCATTCTTCACTCCACCTGAGCTTTCAGTATCAACCTCGTCAACGTCAGTTGAGTTCGCGAGCGCAAGATATTCGGCCAACCGACCCTCGGGAACGTTTGGCTCGCCGTCACCATCGGGGTCAATGAATTCATCATCGATCTGACCGTCGCCATTGAGGTCGAATTCTGCTAGGGAAGGCACTCCGTCAGCTGAGTCGCCGCCTGAACACGCTGTTCCAAGTAGCACCGCTGTGACGCAAAGCAATCCGAACGTTTTGGTCAAATTCTTATTCATTTCAGCACCTTAATAAATCCTTTTATGGGGCCAACACAGTGACCCTATCGGACAACAATTAGACGTCAATAGCTTTGATCTGGTTCCCAGACATTGTCTGAAATGTTGAAATGCGCTCAACGCCACTCGAGAACGAGGAACCCTCCGAGCCCATCAGGGTCTCGAAGCGCCTCGGCCTCAGAGATTCGTGAGCGCATTTTGAGCGCCTGTACATCGGGCCGAGCGGCACGTTCTTCCCACACCCGACGTCCCTCTTCCACCAGTTCAGACAGCCCGTGTAACTCGAGCCATTGTGCTTGTGAACGGACAACCGATGGCTCTGGAAGCTGATCAATCGGCACTTCGGTGGTGATGTCTTGAGCACCAGGGGTCATCAGATAGTGGCCGCCTCGCTCGTGCGCACGATACGTGCGAAGCCATTCCCGCCATGGTCGTTCAGCGAGGCCGAACGTTGTCGGGGTGAAGTAATCCACTGTCACCAGCACCCCGTTGATGCGACTCAGCACGCCTTGCACCCACGCACTGGCTGCATCAACAAGCGGCGCACGCGCACCATGAACTGCGCTTGCCGGCAACACCGGTGGGCAGGGGTCGAACGGCGAGCTCAATACTTCCTGCGCTCCTGAACTCGACGAAACGACGAATGCTTCCCGCCATCCGCCATCAAATACGGCGAGGCGAAATGGCAGATTGTCGAGAAGTTCGTTCGCGAACACCACGCCGGTGAGTTCACCGTTCGGCAATTCCTTTAGTGAGGTGATGCCAGATGGATGCAATGCCCGTTGCTCATCTGAAATTTCGATCGCGTGATAACGAAGCGCATCAGCGCACTCAAGATCAGCCGTCGTCACCGAACGGGCAAGTGTGCCAGGCCCGGCACCGACCTCGTAGACATTGAATTCGGCAGGTTGGCCCGAAGCGTTCCACTCTGCATCAAGAAAGCGGCCGATGACCGCTCCAAACAGCGGCCCTATCTCAGGTGACGTAATGAAGTCACCGCGCCGGCCAGCAGACCCACCCGAGGTGTAAAAGCCGTTACTTCCATAGAGAGCGTCGGCCATGAACCGGTCGAACCCGACCGGTGACTGCTCAGAGCCCGAGGGCACCGGTCAAGTCGGGAAGATCGGCGAAACGCAGGACAAGGCCTGGCAAGATACCGAGAACCACGGTTCCACCAGCAGTGATGCCGAGCGCCAGCCAGATCGATGAAGGTGGCGTGATTGGCGATGTGTCACCATCAGGTGCTGGCGACATCCAAATCTGGCGAAGTACTCGCATGTAGTAGCCCGCTGCGATCACGGTGTTCACCGCTGCGATGATCGCCAACACATACGCCGAGGTTGAGCCCGCATCGATCAGCGCTTTAAATGCTTGAAGTTTCGCGATCCAGATACCGAGCGGAGGAATACCAGCAAGCGACGCCAAGAAGATTGTCATCAGCACTCCGAGGCCAGGAGCGTACGAGATGAGTCCGCCGAATGACGAGATTTCACCAGAACGAGTCTTGCGCGCGACCGCAATAATCACGGCAAAGGCACCGAGGTTCGAGAATGCGTAGATGAGCAGATAGATCACGACCGCTCGCAGAGCAGACTCCGCGGCACCAGTACCCATCACGGCGAGCGGCATAAGAATGAAACCACCCTGGCTCACCGATGAATAGGCGAGCATGCGAACAATATTCGTTTGACGAAGAGCGACCATATTGCCAACGGTCATCGTGAGTGCAGCCATCACCCAAATGAACGGGCCGTGCACCTCGTCGGCGCCATAGAGGCCGAGGTACAGCACCGTCAGAAGAGCAACGAAGCCCGCCGATTTTGAAGCGACTGAGAGGAACGCTGTCACCGGGGTCGGAGCACCTTCATAGGTGTCTGGAGCCCAAGTGTGGAACGGGACCGCCGAGATCTTGAAGGCAAACCCGGCGACAACAAAGACCACCGCAAGAACCTGCATCGCAGTGAGGTCACCAGAGAGCGCTGCACCGATCTCAGTGAGCTTTGTCGACCCGGTCGTGCCATACAAGAAACTCATTCCATACAGCAGCACACCTGAGGCAAAGACACCAAGCAGGTAGTACTTCACGCCAGCCTCGTTGCTCTTCACGTCACGCTTACGCCACGCTGCCATCATGTAGGCCGGAATTGAGAGCAATTCGAGTGCAACAAACACGCTCAGAAGGTCACGGCTTGAAGCCATCATGACCATGCCAAGCACGCTCACCAGCATGAGCACATAGAACTCACCTTGGTAGTAGCCACCCTCTTCAAGTTCGTTCTGGCTGAGTAGAACTACGACGTATCCGACGAGCAAGAACAATGCCTTCAGAATGAGGGCGTACTCGTCAACGACATAGCGACCATCGAAAATCGCATCGCGGACGTCACCACCAAGAACGGCAAGTGTCACCACCGGGATGACTGCGCCGAGCATGACGAATCCCGTCAGGGTTGCCATCGCCCACTTCTTGGCCTCGTCAAGCCATAGATCGATCAGCAGCACAAGATTGATGCCAGCAATCAACACCAACTCAGGTGCGATCGCATGCCAATCAATCGTCGGCGCCGTCCAAGCTTGAGCGAGCAATGAACTGATCACGGGATGCCCGCTCCTACACGCTCAATAAGCAACGAAACAGCTGGGTCCATGACGCCGAACATCAACTGCGGATACACACCGAACACGACGATTGCAATGAGGAATGGCGTCCAGGCGATCCACTCAATCTTGGTGACATCGTGGAGATCGACGTCATGATGCTCATCATTCACACCAGCACCTACCGGGTGGGCGTGCTGCTCGAACTCTGGGTTTGGACGACCAAACGCGGTGCGTTGATAGAGCCACAACAGATAGGCCGCGGCGAAGACTGTTCCGATCGCAGCGATCACCATAAGCGTGCGGAACAGCGCCTCGCTCAGCCCGAAGTTCGGGTTGTATGCCGACAAGATGGCGGGGAACTCGCCCCAGAACCCGGCAAGGCCCGGGAGACCAAGTGATGCCATCGCTGCAAAACCAAGGATCCAGCCCAGGCGCGGCATCTGAATGAGCATGCCCGAAAGCCGTGAGATCTCAAGGGTGTGGTAGCGGTGCTTCACCGAACCGGCGACGAAGAAGAGCATGCCGGTGATGAGACCGTGAGC
>JAYNVD010000035.1:0-17676 GCA_038100275.1 Ilumatobacteraceae bacterium | reverse complement strand
ACCGAACCGGGGTGGGGAAGGCATGTTGCAGCCGTTGCTGCTGAGCTTGGTGCAACGACCGGCTTCGACGGCAGGGTGCGCACGACAATTCCCGTCGGCGCCGGCCTCTCGTCGAGTGCCGCTTTGGAACTCGCACTCGCGCTTGCGCTCGGCTTCGAGGGGAGTGCGGTGGAACTTGCCGAGCTTGGCCGCCGAGCCGAGCACGCCGCCACCGGCGTGCCAACCGGAATTATGGACCAGATCTGCATCGCCGCCGCCCGCGAAGGTCACGCAACGCTGATCGATTGTCATGAGCTGTCGATCTCCCACGTGCCCGTACCGGACGACGTCGTCATCGTGGTGAGGTTCGTGGCCCATCGGACGCTCGAGGGCTCGGCGTACGCTGAGCGAGTCGCAGAGTGCGCGGCCGCGGAGGCGGTGATCGGGCCGTTGCGGTCGGCGTCCCTTGATGCGCTTGACCGGATTGACGACGAGGTTGTCCGTCGCCGGGCTCGCCATGTCATCACCGAGAACGCCCGCGTGGTCGCATTTACAGATGCCCTTAAGAGTGCTGATTACGCAGCAGCGGGCGAGATCATGATCGACGGTCACCGGAGCCTCAGTCAGGACTACTCGACGTCGACACCGCATATGGACGCTGTGGTGGCCGAGATGAGCGCCGATCCGACCGTGTACGGCGCCCGAATGACCGGTGGCGGCTTCGGCGGTTGCGTGGTTGCGCTGTGTCGCCCCGACACCACGATCGACGGCTGGCGAGTTCGCCCCGTTGGTGGTGCTGAGCGGCTGCACTGATCTCCTCAACTGGCGGCGACTCTGGTGGAAGTTGATTGTCAACATCGTTGTTGGGACGGGATCGTGGTTCTTCATTGTGGCGAAGCGTCGTAATGATGAGGATGAAGAGGTCAAATGAGTTCATTAGTGCCACAAGTCATCACGAGGTGATGGTTGTTAACCACCTCCGACCGCCTAAGGTGCAGATGTGACTGCTGAAGCGACCTTGTTACGAGAACTCGACTCTGATGTCGAGCGACTCCTAGAGCGTCACCTTGAACGGGCAAAAGAATGGTTCCCCCACGAGTATGTGCCATACGAGCGTGGTCGTGAACACACCTCGTCTGACTGGAAACAAGATGATGCTGATTTGGGTGGTGCACAGATTGACGACGCTGTCCGATCATCGCTCATCGTCAACCTGCTGACAGAAGACAACCTTCCGTACTATTTCAGAACTGTTGAAGGCACTCTCGGAAAAGATGGCGCCTGGGGTGAATGGGTCCGTCGGTGGACTGCTGAAGAAGGCCGTCACTCAATGGCGATCTATGGCTACCTGATGACGACGCGTGCGGTTGATCCTGTAGCTCTCGAGCGTGACCGCATGGCGCAAGTCACCTCGGGCAAAATCCCAGAGCCGTCATCGGTGTGTGACGCTCTCGTGTACCTCTCGCTACAAGAACTTGCGACCCGTATCGCGCACCGTACGACTGGCGCAATGATCGGAGACCCGGCCGGACACGAAGTGATGTCGCGTGTTGCTGCTGACGAAAACCTTCACCATCTCTTCTATCGCGACCTTGCGACTGCAGCGTTCAAAGTGGCTCCAGACCAGATGATGGCAGCGGTCCTTAGACAGGTGTCTGGGTTCGAGATGCCAGGATTCGGTATTCGCGACTTTGCCGCTCACGCTCGTCGCATTGCATCAGCTGGCATCTACGACCTTGCCGTTCACCACAAGCAGATCTTGGTGCCAGTCGTCCTGCATCAATGGGCGGTTGACAAGATGTCGGGGCTCAGCGACGTGGGCAATAAAGCCCGTGAAGCGCTGATGGTTCGACTCGACAAGAGCGCACGTGTTGCTGATCGTTTGCTCGAGCGTCGCGGCAACGCTGCAGCCGCTGTTGTGTACTGAGACTTTCAGCACTTCGACGACAACTGGAGTTCTGATGGCTGAACGAGACCCCCGGCGCGAAGCGCAATTCCCGGGGATTGAGAAGCGCACTGGCAAGCCGATGGCGCACTGGTTCCAATTCATGGAGTCCCAGGTTGGCCGCAAATACGAAGAACAGATGGAAACCCTTCGTGATGAACAAGGGTTGACCCGGGCGCAAGCGAACGCCCTCATCATGTACATGAAGGGGTCAACCTCATCTCGCCGAGTTGACACCCCAGCCGACTACGTGAAGGCCCTTCCGGAACCTCAACGCTCAACAGCGCAATCAATACTCGACATCATTTCCGCCGCATACCCGCACCTCGAATTGGTAATCGCGTGGAATCAGCCGATGTTTAGAGACGGCAAGCGCTACTTCTTCGGCATCAGCGCAGCAAAGAATCATCTGCTCGTGGCGCCGTTCGACTCGGATGTACTCGATGCACTCGAGGATCGACTTGTCGGTCTGAAACGCAATAAAAAAACGGTTCAGGTACCAAACGATTGGGATGTTGACGCAGATCTTCTCACCGAAATGGTGAAACTGCAGCTCTCGTAGCGGTACTAGGCGTTGGCGCCAAACACCTTGTAGTCAACATCATCATTGAGCGCTTCGTCGCCTTCAGTTGGGAGCGTCTCAAAGAAACTCAGTGCAGCGTCAACGTCGCCTTCCCACACCTCTGACGGAAGGTCATACAGCACCTCAATGCCGTTTCCATCTGGGTCAACGACATATGCGCTGTGAGTCATGCCGTGGTTGCCGCGGATCTTGAACTCAACACCCTTGCCTTTGAGGTGCTCGATCTGTGAGAGCCATTCTTCACGGGTGCCGTATGCGAGTGCAATATGGCCAATACCGGGAATGTCGGTGAACATTGTCCACTCAGGAACTGGAGCCTTGGCGGCCTCGCCCTTCACCTGCACCAGCGCGAGGTCGTGGTGGTGGTCTTGTGGGCCACGGAAGAATCTCATGTCGACTGGGTCGCGGCCAGGGCGGTCGGCAAGCTTTCCGCAACGCTCAAAGCCGAGCATCTCGGTGTAGAAACGCTCAGATGATTCGATGTCTCGCACATTCAATACGAGGTGAGAGATACCGGGTCGTGATGCTTGTGATGACATGAGTGCTCCTTTGGGGCGTGCGGTGCGGCACAGCCCTTGTTCTGATGTTACGCCGACTCTCCGGAGTCGACGTGCAGCATGACCTCTCCTAGTTGATCGAAGAGTGCAACGACGTCATCGCCGGCTGAAATGGGAATTGCTCGAATAAATGAACCTGACAGCACGACATCTCCCTCTTCAAGGGCAACACCGAACTCGTTGAGTTTGCGGGCAAGCCAGGCAACAGCATTGACGGGGTTGCCCATGACCGCTGCTGAGATGCCGCTTTCGACAACCTCGCCGTTGATGTGCAGAGATGCCCCGATGCGTCGAGGATCAATGTCATGAAGTGATGCTGAGTTGCCACCGAGCATGATCGCTCCACAGCTTGCAGAGTCTGAGATCGAATCGATGAGCATTCGGCTTCCACGACGCACATAGCGTGAATCGACAATTTCGATCGATGGAAGAATGAAATCGGTGGCACGAATGACGTCGGATGCGTGGACATCATCGCCAGTAAGTCGTGACTTCATCACGAAGGCGAGTTCAACTTCAACCATCGGACGATTCATCTTTGTTCGATCAAGCGTTGCGCCCTCTGGAATAAACCAGTTGTCATAAAGGAAGCCGTAATCGGGTTCGGTCGCGGACACGAGGTCACGCATCGCTTTCGAAGTGAGCCCGATTTTGTGTCCGCGTACCTTTCGGCCACGCGCTTTCTTCATTTCGGCGACAACAAGCCCAACCCGATATGCGTCTTCAACGTCTGACTCTTCGAAGCGATCAGAGATTGGCTCGATCCACTCGCCAGTTTCTTCAGCAATGACGAGTTCCTCAGCGAGTTGCTTAATGGTTGACTCGGGCAACATCAGTTGTCTCCGATCCAGGCAATAAACGACGCAGTGACGTTCTTTCCAGGCGCCACGTGGGTGTGGCGGGCCGGACGAGAACGCGCATCCGGGAAATAGGTCACCCACTCGGCCTCAACTGAGTCGCGTAGTTCGGGTGATGGCACCCAGAAATCCATTTTTGCGACATCGTCAAAACTTCCACCAGCAGCCTCGAGCATTTTGCCGACATGTCGAAAAATGTTGGAGACCTGGTCAGCGACCGCCTCGGGCACCTCACGGGTACCAGGGTTGAATGGCGCGATCACGCTGCTCGCAAGCAGCGGCCCGACCCGTGACGCAACAGGAATCTCGGTGAGATGCGACAGACCGGCAATGTCGATCGACCGGCGGTCACTCACGACGACGCACCTTGCTGGCGACTCCACTCTTCGTACTCAGGCCGCCGTTCATCTGACAGCGGGAATAAACCTTGCGGTGACTCGCCTGCGCGAACTCGTTCGATCGCAAACGCTTCTCGATGCTCCTGAGCCTTTGCGTCCGCAGCTACCTCGGCGACAAGTGCATGAGGGATGACGACGGCGCCCTCTTCATCGCCAACGATGATGTCGCCTGGCTCGATAAATACTCCGGCACAGGTGATCGGCTCATCGTGACTAAATGGCATGTGCTGGCGACCCCAGGTCGCACCATGTGAAGCACGGTGGTACACCGGCTTCCCGAGTTCAGCAATCGCACCGGTATCTCGCAATGCGCCATCGGTGATAATGCCGACGGCGCCAAGGTGATACGCCCGCATTGCATAAATGTCGCCAACAGTTCCCGCATCGGGAACGTCACGTGCCTCAATGACAATCACGTCGCCATCGGTCACTGCCTCGGTGATTCGTCGTTGAGCGTTCTGGCCAGCAGACAACTCAGGAAGCCGATCTTCACGCAATGCGACATAACGGAGTGTTCGGGCGCGCCCCACCATTCGTTGATTTGGGAGTAGCGGCTTCAGGCCACTGAGAAACGTGCTGCGGATTCTGCGCCCTTGCAATTGATGGGTGATCGTTGCAACCGACAGCGATTCCAACGTTTCACGCAACTCATCGGTGAGCACGTTCGGGATATCTGATGGTTCCATGGCGTCTCCTAACGCGGGGTGATCGGGAACGACACGAAGCGTTCGTCGGTAAAGAATTCTCGACTGCGATGAGCGCCCTCACGGCCAACACCGCTCATACGCATGCCACCGAAGGGTTGACGAAGATCACGGTCGAAACCAGCGTTAATCCAGATCATGCCGGTTGAGAACCGTTGAGCAACGTAGTGGGCGGTGTGCTGTGAGCCTGTCCACACGTAGCCAGCAAGTCCGTACTCTGAATCATTCGCAATTGACAGTGCATGGTCGGCATCGGTGAACGGCAAGATCACCGCAACGGGGCCAAAAATTTCTTCTCTACAAATGCGGTCGCTGTTGTCGACATCGACAACAGCCGTTGGCTCGACAAAGAAACCGGTGTCGAGTCCTGCAGGTCGGCCACCACCAAACAACACCCGGCCCTCTTGCTGGGCAAGATCGAGATAGCTCGTCACCCGCTCGTACTGGCCTTTCGAAACGAGCGGTCCGAGACGAGTTGACGGGTCGAGCGGGTCGCCAACCGTGTACTTCGCCGCTTCTGCAGTGAACTTCTCGATGAACTCATCGAAGATGTCCTGCTGCACAAGGATTCGTGACCCGGCGACACACACCTGCCCCGAATTACGGAAGATTCCTGCCGCCGCAGTCGGTACTGCTCGCTTGAGATCTGCGTCTGCGAAGACCATCGTCGCCGACTTGCCGCCAAGCTCGAACGATGTGCGCTTCAACTGCTTGGCGCAACGACTGGCGATATCCATCGCAGTTCCCGGCGAACCAGTAAACGACACGCCGACAACATCTCGATGTTCAACGAGTGGAATCCCTGCCTCGGAACCGAATCCAAGCACCGTGTTGTAGACGCCCTCAGGAAGACCCGCCTCGTTGAAGATCTCGCACAGCACTGAAATCGACAGCGATGAGAGTTCGGACGGTTTGTGCACGGCAGAGTTTCCGTACGCAAGACACGGAGCCATCTTCCACGTGCTCAACATAAACGGACCGTTCCACGGCGTGATGAGGCCGTAGACGCCGGCGGCATCGGTCATCGTGTACGTCATCAAATTGTCGTCACGATTGAACGCTCGCTCTTCAGCAAGTTCTTGCTCTTCGGCGAAAAACCGGAAGTTCCAGGCTGAGCGTTCAATGACCGGGTGAGGGCCATCATGCGGGTGCCCAACTGGCGAACCCATCTCGCGAGTTTGGAGCGCAGTGATCTCATCAGAGCGCTGCTCAATGAGGTCGGCAACCTTGAAGAGCACCTTGCGTCGATGCGATGGCTTTGCTCGTGACCACTCGCCGCCGTCAAACGCTGCCTTCGCAGCAGCGACCGCTCGCTCAACGTCGGCGGCTAGGCCGCGAGCAACGGTTGCGCTGGCAACTTCGGTCGCAGGGTTGATCGATTCAAAGGTGCTTCCGTCAACCGAATCGACGAATTCGCCGTTGATGAAGTGCCGGAAATGATCAGTCACAGTGCCCCCTACAGAGTGAACACCCTGACCTTAGTGAAAAATGTTTAGTTTGCGGTTAGCGAATCGACAGGCGAAAGGCAAGAGGGTGGCGTTACCCGCGACGTGCCGAGCTGCGAGCGCCCGCAGACTGTCCCTTGCGGTGGCCACCAGCCGAGTTACGGCGCTTGCCAGCATTCGCGTTATTGCGGTTGCGACCAGATCCGTCTTGACGACCAGCACCATCTTGACGGCGTCCGTTGCGTTCACTGCGTGCAAACTCTCCACCTTCGCTTCGGCGAGACTCATTTCGGCGACCGTCATTTCGACGAGGCCTGTCGTTCGAGTCACTCCGGCGCGATTCTGAGCGCTGCTCATCTTGACGAGGGCCCTGACCGCGATGCGGCTTACGAGAGTCACGCTTGGATGAAGGTGCATCGCCTCGCGATGAGTCGCGACGCTTACCCGATGAATAGCCACCAGACTTCTTTGACTGGTTGCGCTGGCGAGACTTCGATGGTTGTGACCGCTCGCGTTCAACCCGTGCAGGCGCAAGTGTTGCCGTTGGGTCGCCGAATGAGGTGATCGATGCAACATCCGGATCGACGATCTCTACCTCGATGCCAACTTCGCGCTGCATGCGACGAGCGGCACGACGACCATTTGGCTCAATGAGAGAAACGACGACACCGCCCTGGCCGGCGCGGGCCGTGCGTCCTGAACGGTGGATGTATGCCTTGTGATCTTCGGGTGGGTCGAAGTGAACTACTGAGGTCACATCATCGACGTGAATACCGCGAGCTGCCACATCGGTTGCGATGAGGGCATGGGCGCGATGCTCAGTGAACTCTGCGAGTGCACGTGTGCGCTGGGGCTGGCTCTTTCCACCATGGATCGAAACTGCTTTGATGCCGTCACGCTCAAGTTGCTTCGTGAGACGATCTGCACCATGGCGAGTGCGGCAGAACACAATCGTCGGCCACGCGGCGGCCACAGTCTCTGCGAGGAGGCTGACGCGCTCGTCACGAGCAACCGTCCAGAAGCGATGATCGGCAATCGAGATGCGGTTGTGCTCAGGAATAACCTCGTGACGCACAGGATCGTTCTGATAGTGCTTCACAAGATGAGCAACATCACCATCAAGAGTCGCGGAGAACAAGATCGTTTGAGTGCGAGAGGTCGCGGCATCAAGGATGCGACGAACTGCAGGCAAGAAGCCCATGTCAGCCATACGATCGGCTTCGTCGATCACGACTCGTTCGATGTCATCGAGGATGACTGAACCTGACTCCATGAGGTCTTCAAGACGGCCCGGGCATGCAACGAGAATGTCGGTGCCCTGCTTCAGTGAGTTCACCTGCTTGCCGTAGGCCACACCGCCATACACAGTGGTGATGGAGGTACGGCGGGAGAGCGTTTCCATTTCGGTGGCGATCTGGTCGGCAAGTTCACGAGTCGGCGACAACACGAGTGCCTTTGGTCGACGTGATGTTCCCTTCGAGGTCATCGCAACGAGTGGAATTCCAAATGCAAGGGTTTTGCCCGACCCAGTCGGCGCAGCACCGCACACGTCGTTGCCTTGAAGAATGTCTTCAATAGCCACACGTTGAATTGCAAATGGCTCTTCAATGCCTCGGGCGGAAAGCGCACGGCAAATGAAATCAGGTATACCGAGGCTCTCAAAGGTGAGGGCACGCGGGTCAGAATCGATCAAGGTCATGGGGATGCTCCAAAGTGGTGGGCGCGGTTGTAAGTCGTCAGCGCAAGGCTGAGTCAGTTCATATGGGGGAGGGATGGCTCACGATGACCGGAGGAACTACATCCCGTTTTGCGAACCCACCAACCGGAAGTCCCGATCAGCGCACGTGACGGTAACAGCCAAATCGAGAAACCGTGCGAATGGCAATTACTGCGAGTGGGTGACTGTGGTCACCAGGTGAGCGGGATCGACTTTGGTGATCGATCGCTGATCGTCGGACGCCAGGTTGGATCACCATCAAGTTGTAGGTTCGGGAACCGCTGAAACAGAGACGACAACGTCGCCTTTGCCTCTAACCGTGCAAGGGCTGCGCCAAGACAAAAGTGGTGACCAAACCCAAATGTGAGATGGGGGTTTGGATTTCGATCAAGGACGATGTCGTCAGGCGCATCAAACACACGGTCGTCTCGGTTGGCAGCAAGAATATTGAAGAACACCGATTGACCTTCTCGCATTTCGACGCCCGCATGGTCATGGTCTTCGACAACCGTCCGCATCATTGCTTTCGCCGGAGCCTCGAATCGAAGCAACTCTTCAACAGCAGTGTCAAGGTCATCTCCCCCAAGAGAAGTGAACGCAGTACGTGCATCAGGGTCACGACACAGCGCAACCGTCGCCGATCCGAGCAGCGAAGCCGTCGTGTCATGTCCAGCGAAGAGCAACAGCGAGCATGCTCCAAGAAGTTCTATTTGAGTGAGGCCGTCAACTTCGTTTTCTTCAGCGAGCAGTAGTGACAGCAGATTGTCGTCGGGTTCAGATCGATAGCGATCGAAGAGTGGTTGTAGGCGCCCTTCGAGTTCAGCCCCAGCTTCACGGGCGACCTCGTCGTAGTCGTCTCGACCGACAGCCCCGAAGACCACGACCCCAAACTTTTCTGACCAATCTGCGAGCCAGTCGCGCTCATCAATTGGAACCCCGAACAACTCGGCGATCACCGCCGCGGGAAGGGGGTGTGTGAGTATCTCGACAAGGTCACCGCCAGACCTGCCCGCCATATTGTCGAGTAGGTCGTCAACGATCTGTTGAACTCGATCTTCGAGTGCGTTCACAGAGCGAGGCGTAAATGACCGCGCAAGAGGCCCGCGCAGCCGGGTGTGTTCTGGGGGTTCGTGGAAGAGCATCCATCCGTCGAGAAGGTCGATCGCCATCGACAATGCCTCCGCCCGAGGACCGCTCAGGCGTTCTCTGAAACCTGACATGCGCTCGGTTGACAATCGGGAGTCGCGAAATGCCGCATTTAGCTCAGGATGACCCATGACAATCCACGCTCGGTGTCGATCACTCCACTGAATTGGTCCACCGTCACGGAATTCTCGGAAATAGCCGTGAGGATCGTCGATCGCTTGAGGGTCGAGGAGGTTGATGTCGCTCATCGTGACTACCTCAAGCGTGAAGGAGCCATACGCATTCCACCATCAATCCGCATGTCAGACCCGTTGAGCATCGTGTTCGAAATGATGTGAGCGCAGAGTTGTGCGTACTCGTGGCCGTTGCCAAATCGCGGAGGGAACGGCGTTGTCGCCGCCATCTGCTCTGCGTACTCGCCAGGCATCCCTTCAACAAGCGGAGTATCGAACGAACCCGGTGAAATCGACACTGCACGAATACCCCAAGGGGCAAGGTCGCGGGCGAGTGGCAACGTCATGCCGAGCACGCCACCTTTTGAGGCCGAATAGGACACCCCTCCGTCGACGCCGTCAGTTGCTGCAATTGACGCGGTCGTCACAATGACGCCACGTTCGCCGTCGGGTCCAACCGGCTCGAGATCATGCATTGCCCACGCAGCGAGGCGGACGATATTGAACACCCCGATGAGGTTGATGTTGACAATGCGTTCGAACTCGTCAAGCGGATGGGGGCCGTTACGACCGATGACCTTCTTTCCTGCTCCTACACCAGCACAGGCCACTGCAATTCGAGGAGCGCCAAGTTGCTCAACAAGATGCGCAAACGCCGTCTCTAACGACTCTGCAGACGACACATCACACTCCGCGAATACTCCACCGATCTCGTTCGCAACTTCGGCGCCTTTTTGGCCATCACGATCGAGCACTCCAACACGAGCACCAATTGATGAAAGGTGTCGCGCAGTGGCAGCTCCGAGCCCAGATGCTCCGCCGGTGATGAACACTGTGTTTCCCGCTATCTCCATAGTCGAACCCTAGAGATCCGACCGGGAAGGGCAATTACTGGCGATGTGACTCCGCTCGCTCCTTCAATCCCAACAGCTGTCGACGCAACATGATGCCATCGCCTGGACCGAGAGTTGATTTCAGCAACGGGGCGCCAAGGGGAAGTTGAAGCGCCGATCTCACTCGTGAGACCAACCGTGTGCCGTCAGGCGTGTCATGAAGAACGTACGCAAGGGTGAATTTGAATCGAGTCGAATCTCTGCGGCTTCGAAGCGACATAACAAGATGATGTGGTGCATCAATGTGGGTGACGACGAAACTGATCGGGCCGCCAGGAACGGTGTCACCGACCGACGAGACAGCCCACTCGGGGTGCAGTTCAGTTGCGCTCTTGCGCCCGAAATTGTCGATGATGTCGTAGCTATACCAGCCGGCCCGGCCGAGACCAAGTTGAGCAATCCAAGGGAACACTTCAGTTGTTGGCGCATCGATCGAGATTGACCTCGTTGCGCTAAACGCCGGCCGAGAAATGAGTTCATCACCTGGTAGTTCGAGTTGAATTTCCTCCGGACTCGAACCCCAATTCTCAAGGATCACGCCGACCGTCGCTTCCAAATCACAGCAGACACCCACGCAGCGGTAATTCCCCGCAACGTCCATGCCAAGGTTCGCACAAGATCTGCTTTCATCAAGCGATCGTGCACCTCAGGAATGAATCCATTTGCGAGGTCTGCGTGCGCAGGGGCAGAGAAAAAGCCGCTCACGATGAGAACAACACCCATCCCTAGCCCACCGATGACCAGTGGTGGAAGCAGAGCCTGATCACGCTCTCGCCATGCCCAGATGAGTAACAACAAGGCGGTCGCACCCTCGACACCCCATGGCAGAAGCAGCAGTTTGCCAATGCGGTCCACGTGGGAGGCCTGAAACTCGATATACGTCTCGGCCCCGACGTTGGCAAACAGTGGGTAATGGACCGTGTGAATCGTCCAAATTAACCCGACCATGAACCAGGTCGACATGAGGTGAAGGCCGCTGAGGGGCGCGGGAGGGGTTCGTTGCACATCGCAAAACTAGAGGCGGAGCCGATGTCGTGCACGACGTTGCGCCGACATGAAATATCGTCGTGCGTATGGGGCCGCTTGAGACTGTGAACACATTTATGAGTTGCATCGAGTCAAAGGACATTGACGCAGCAGTTGCTCTTCTCGCCGATGACGTGTCGTACGAAAATATGCCGATCGATCCGGTCGTGGGACGTGAAGCGGTTCGTCAGGTGCTCGAAGGATTTCTCAAGCCGGCAGCACAGATCGAATGGAGAGTGCTGACCGAATACGAAGTGAACAGCACCGTGATCAACGAACGCCTCGATCGATTTCAGATCGGTGATGGGTGGCTTGAGTTGCCGGTTGCAGGTTTCTTCGAGGTGAACGATGGACTGATCACCCTTTGGCGCGACTACTTCGACATGGGTTCGTACATGTCTCAGATGTCTGCGCTCACCTCATGATCGACAGCCCCATCGTCGGTGTCGATCCCAAAAGATTGCGATGATCAATGGCTGTTGATGTTGACCTCCACGAACGTGTTCGCTCACTGCTCGAAGGGGACATGGCAATAACAGAGCGAGCGATGTTTGGAGGAGTCGCATTCATGTGCTCGGGCAACATGGCGGTCGGAATTGTCGGTGAGCGATTGATGGTGCGAGTTGGGCGAGACCAGTGGGAAGATGCGCTTCGTGAGCCTCACGTAGCCGAGATGGATTTCACGGGCCGTTCGATGAGGGGATTTGTGTACGTGATGCCAGAGGGGCTCATCGGCGAAGGGCTGACAAACTGGGTCGATGCCGGTCTGCGATTCGCGTCGTCGCTGCCGCCGAAGTAATCGGCGACCCTATTGTGAGATGCCGTAAGGTCGGGGCGTGGCATACGGGGTTATCGCCGAAAAACTGTCCCGAAGCAAGTTCATTTTCCTTGACGGTGCAACGGGAACCGAGCTGGAACGGCGTGGTGTACCGATGGACCCGAATGCCTGGTGCGGGCCATCAGTCGCCGAGCACAGTGACGTGCTGTTTGACATTCATCTCGACTATCTCGACCTCGGTTGCGACATCGTTACGGCGAACACGTTTGCAAGCGGGCCGAGCATGCTGCGCGCCGCTGGTCTTGAGGACGAACATGGTTCCCTCGTCGCGCAGGCGGTAGCCGTTGCACGAGCCGCGATCGTTGCAAGCGACCGAGAGGGCATCGCTGCCGTCGCAGGGTCGATGTCGCACATGATTCCGGTACTCGCCGGAACTGATGCGGTTGACCCATCTCTTGGGGACGTGCCTGAAGCATTTGAGGACGACTGCATGCAACACGCCAATGCGCTCAATGCAGCCGGCGTCGACATGATTTTGCTCGAAATGATGTACCACCCCAAGCGTGCGGCGATTGCGGCCGCTGCTGCATGCTCAACTGGCCTGCCGATTTGGTTTGGTCTCAGCGTTCGAGAGGGATCTCAGGGCGGTCCAATCCTCTTTGATCAGCACGCCGAACGGCCCGTCTCTGAGATGTTCGATCTCATTGATGCTCGCATTGATGTCGTGAGCATCATGCACTCACGGGCTGATCTCGTTGAGCCAACCATCGAGGACCTACGTCCCCACTGGCAGGGCCCGATCGCTGTGTACCCAGATAGCGGCCATTTCGAGATGCCAAAATGGAACTTTGCTGACGTCATGGCTCCTCAAACCTTCAGCGAGTACGGAAGGCGCTGGCGTGAACTTGGCTGCGTTGCGGTCGGCGGCTGTTGTGGCTTAGGCCCGTCACATCTCACCGAGCTCGTTGCCGATACTCACAAGGGGTAGCACGAAGGAAGACCGTCATTGCAGTACCGTCTGCCGTGATGAGCAACACGAATCGGTTGCCGAATTCACCGGCGTTGGTTGGAGCAATTGCGTTAGGTGCGTGGCTCGCATTCGTTGTTGTCCGACTAATTCGACTTGCCGACGGCGACATCGGCTATTTCGTGCTCGCCGGCACCGAATTCACGGACGCTTCTGCGGGATTGCCGTTACTTGATGGAGCCGGGTACGACGGACAGTTCTTTCATCGACTTGCCGTGAGTCCGTTCGATCCAGGTGATCGCGTTGCGGGAACAGTTCTTGATTCCTCTTGGAGAGCAGCGCGCATTGGCTACCCATTGCTTGCATGGATTGTTGGGTTGGCTGGTGTGCCGGCGAGTTGGGCTCTCGTCATTGTCAATCTTGTCGCAATCGCTGGACTCGGTGTTCTGGGAGGGCGCATCGCTCGTGCCGCAGGTCGGGATGCGATGTGGGGACTACTCCTACCAATGTATTTTGGTTTCGCATTCTCAATCGCTCGCGACCTCGCAGAGGTGGTTGCGACGACTGCGCTCGTTGCGGGCGTGGTCCTTGGAATGAATCGGCGACATCTTTTGGCCGGGCTATGCCTCTCGCTGGCGGTGTTGTCGAGAGAAACGATCGTTGCGGCTGTGCTCGTCATTGGGCTTGTCGAAATTGTGAGCATCTTGCGCCGTCGTCGGTCTATCGGTTCGATTGATGCTGTCTGGGTTTTACCGTTCGTGTGCTTTGTGTCATGGCAGATCGTCATCGCATTTCTCTGGGATCGAAGTTTGCTCGAAGTTGGTGGCAACGCTGGAAGCATCAGAATTCCTGGGGCAGCGCTCATTGAGCAGTTACCCGTGGTGTTTTCTGCCGGTTATCTCGGCGATGCAACTCTCAACATCGTGCATGCGCTCGAGGTGTGCGCCTTGTTTGCTGTCGTGCTTGCTGCTGTGCTTGCGTGTTTCCGATCAGGCCAGCCGCGCACGCTGACGTCAGCTTTTTTTGGGCTTGTTGTGATATTGCTCACCGTTGACGTTCCGATCGGAATTTGGACCGACCGTAATGACCTGCGGATGTTTGCGGGCGTCTACGCCCTCGCTGTCGTCATCCTGCTACGAACGAACATGCGCCTCCACTTCCTTGGGTTCGTCGTTGCTGTGTGTACCGGCGCTGCTGCACTGTCATTCGTTGTTGGTGCGTGATGAACCTCTGACAGCGAGTAACGACTCGCCGGTGATTACGTTGCGAACGTGACTCAAGAGCCCAAACGTTCCGCCAACCCGTGGTTGACGTTTTGGCTATGTGGCACCGCAACATTCATCGGCACGCTCGACTTTTCAGTTGTCAACGTTGCGTTCATCGAAATTGAACGGGCCTTCCCAGGCGTCTCACGGGCAACGATCTCGTGGACGGTGACCGCATACAGCATCTTCTACGGCTCGCTGCTCATCGTGTCAGGCCGCACCGCTGATCGCATCGGTCGCAAGCAAGTGTTCTCCGCAGGGGTGTCGGTGTTTCTACTGGGGTCGGTTGTCTGTGCGTTTGCGCCGAGCGTCGCAGTCCTCATTATTGGTCGAGCCGCCCAAGGCATGGGCGCAGCAATGCTGACTCCGTCCGCACTTGGAATGATGATTGCCGCATTCCCTCCTGAGCGAAGAAGCCAGATGGTCGCGTGGAATACCGCAATGGCCGCTCTGGGCGTGGCGACTGGTCCCACATTTGGAGCGGTGCTGATTGGCGCATTCGACTGGCGAGCCGCATTCTGGGTGAACATCCCCATCTGTCTCGGCGTGCTCGTCCTGGTGCGCCGGGTGCACGCACCGCCTCCGGTTGATCGCGGTCCGGTACCAGACGTGGTTGCTGCGCTGCTGCTGACTGTCGCAGTCGGTGCAACGGTGTGGGGTATCGCCGAGACCGAAGTCGTTGCGGTAACTGACATCAAGGTGTGGGGTGCGTTGCTCGTTGCAGTCGTGTTTGCTGGCTTCGTTGTGCATCGGACTCGCACACGTGAGTTTCCGTTGCTGCCCCGAGTGATGTTTCGCAATCGTTCGATGAACCTCGCCAATATTGCAATGGTGATCTGGGGTGGGGCATTTTCGGGAAACATTTTGAACAACGTGTTGTTCCTTCGTACCGAATGGAAGTACGGAATTGTGGCTGCCGGGCTGCTCTCAGTGTTGTCACCAATCACGGTCGCTTCGACGTCGTTTATTGTCGGCCGAAATATGTCTCGGCTTGGTCTCCGCAACTTGTTGATCTTCGGTTCGGTATGTTTCCTCTGCTGTCAGCTTGGGTTCCTGTTTCTTGTTGATTCAACACGAGCACCGTGGTCGATCTGGTTACCGCTGATGTTCTTGCTGGGTATTGGAATTGGGTGCGCATCACCAGCAATTGCCGCGTCAGCAGTACAACATGCACCACCTGAGCAACTTGCGCTTGCGGGTGCGTTGAACAGCACGTGCCGACAAATCGGTGCTGCGCTCGGAGTTGCAGTGCTCGTTGCAGTTCAACTCACCTCTGAAGGGCTCGGAAGTTTCCGGGCGGGATGGGTGACAATGGCCGTGTTCGCGGCGGTGAGTGGAGCGATTTCGGTGTGGCAACCTCGTCAGCGTCTTGAGGCTGCTGCGACATGACCTAACGTCGGGTCATGGGCTCGACACCGACCATCTTCCTCGCCCGTTCGTTTATCACGATGGACGATGCTCTGCCCCGTGCATCTGCAGTTGCAGTTAATGATGGTGTGATCGTTGCGGTCGGGGAGATCGACGAAGTAGTCGACGCCGTTGGTCCGAACCACACGATTGACGAGACCTTCGCTGAGCACACGGTGATCACAGGATTCATCGATCAACACCTTCATCCGTTTCTTGCCGCCAGCACGCTGACCACCGAGATCATCGCACCAGAGGATTGGGTGCTCCCAGAGCGTGTTCATCCGGCTGCATCGACTCCGGAAGAATTCGATGAGCGACTAGTGGCAGCACATGACCGACTCGACGATGGTGACTGGCTGTTCTCTTGGGGTTACCACTCGCTGTGGCATGGCGAACTCAGTCGCCAGCGCCTCGATGCGCTTGTCGGCGATCGGCCATGTGCAATCTGGCAGCGGTCGGTGCATGAGTGGTACATCAATTCGGCTGCAACAGAGGCGCTCGGGATTACCCCTGAACTCATGTCGGGTTGGGGGCTCGCAAGCGAACAGCTCGATGTTGAGCGCGGTCACTATTGGGAGAACGGATGGATGCTTGCCCTTGGCCGTTATCTCATGCCGGTGTTTCTCACTGAAGAGCGAATGAGAGTGGGGCTCCACCAACTCATCGAGTACCTCCACATGAACGGCGTTACTGCAATTAATGAGCCTGGTATCTACTGGGCTATCGAACCGTGGGACATGTACCAAGAAATTCTCGGGGCTGATGATGTTCCCTTCTACTCAACGTTCATGGTGGAAGGAAGAACCCAGCCGGTACGACATGTCGAGGGCGATGCAGCGCTCAACGAATCGAAGACTCGTATCGCTGAGGCTGGTACTACTGGCAAAGTTGCGATGCTTGATCGTCATGTAAAGCTGTTCTGTGACGGAGCGATTGTCAGCCAACTCATGCAGATGGCCGAGCCGTATCTCGATAAAAACGGCGATCCTGACCCTCATCATCATGGTGAATGGATGATGGAACCTGAAGATCTCCGGAAGGCATTCGACACCTACTGGGATGATGACTGGCAGATCCACATCCATGTCAACGGTGATCTCGGGCTCGAAGTATTGGTCGAAATCATCGAAGACGCGCAACGCCGCCATCCCCGCGACGATCACCGCACGGTGATCGTGCACTTCGCAAACTCGACTGAAGCACTCATCGACCGGATCGCTGCGACCGGGTCGATCGTCTCGGCGAACCCGTATTACCCAGTTGGCTTTGCTGATCGATATGGGGCATGGGGCCTCGGCCCAGAGCGAGCCGACAACATGGTTCGCGCGGCATCGGTCTTGCAACGAGACATCCCGTTCTCGTACCACTCTGATCTACCGATTTGTGCGAGTGACCCATTGGCAATGGCCTCGTGGGGCGTGAACCGCATTACCGCGTCGGGCCGGGTTGCTGCCCCTAACCAACGCATCTCGGTTCACGATGCTCTGAGGGCAATCACGATTGAAAGCGCCTTCTCATGGCGCCGTGAGGACGACCTTGGTTCGATCACTGTTGGTAAGCAGGCGAACTTCACCGTGCTCGCTGATGACCCCTACGAGGTCGACAACCTCGACATGGCAGCGATTCGCGTGCTCGGCACAGTCTTCGCCGGCAAGTGGTACCCGGTGCCCACCGATCGTGCTGATCGGCGCGTTGCAGGGCACCGAGGAGCAGACGTTGTCAGCCTGTTCGAGCACGGCGCATGTAGCTCGCCTGGGCATCTATGTGGCTGCGAGGTTGCGGAATACCTCGCAGGGGCATTTACGCGGTTGTCGGCGTAGCAACTGCTGCGCC
>JAYNVD010000083.1:2852-2979 GCA_038100275.1 Ilumatobacteraceae bacterium | reverse complement strand
TCGAGGCGTTTATCTACCGGGAAGCCCGCCTTGCCGATCAACATCAGTATTCGGCGTGGGAAGCGCTGTGGGCAGACGATGGTCATTATTGGGTTCCAGCAGCCGATATTGACAACCCGGACACTGC
>JAYNVD010000083.1:0-2842 GCA_038100275.1 Ilumatobacteraceae bacterium | reverse complement strand
AACCGGAGTCGCATCCGGACACGAATTGCCCAACTTGAAACCGGGCGACGATATTCGCAATCTCCGCCATCTCGGCTTGCTCGAACGATTTCGAATATCGAAATTCAGAGTGAGAGCGCCGGCGAGTTTGAGGTCACCGCAGTATTCACACTTGTTGAGGCAACTTCACGAGGTCGTCACCTATGGACAGGCCGAGTTACGTATCGGTTACGAGAGGCGTCAGGCGGCCTGCAAATGTCTTACAAATGCGTTGATCTTGTCGATCGACAATTTGATCTACCGACCCTCGCATTCCTTATCTGAAATGAGATGTGCCGAATGACTTCACTCATCGCCGATCGACTTGTCCTACTCGATGTCGACGATGCCGGTGTCGGTCGCCTCCGGCTGAATCGCCCCGAAGCATCAAACGGAATGAACATCGAGTTCCTCAAGGACTTTCACGAAGCTCTCATGACGGTGGGCCGGACCCCACAAATCCGTGTGCTTGTCATTTCTGGTGAGGGCAAGAATTTCTGTGCCGGTGGCGATGTTAAGACATTTGCCGAACAGGGTGAGGCGCTTCCTGCATACCTTCGCGAAGCAACTGATTGGTTGCAGAAATGCTCGCAGCGTCTACGCCAATTGGACGCACCGGTGATCGCTGCTGTGCACGGCTTTGCGGCCGGCGGTGGTGGTTTCGGTCTTGTCTGCGCAGCCGACCTTGTCGTAGCAACCGAGAGCGCAAAATTCATGACTGGTGCAACTCGTGTGGCGATGGTTCCAGATTTTGGAACAACGGCGTTACTCCCGCAACTCGTTGGCATGCGAGCGGCAATGGAATTAGTGCTCACTAACCGCATTCTTTCTGCGGAAGAGGCATGCGAACTGGGCATTATCAACGAGGTCGTGGCTGACGATGCGCTCAGTGCTCGTGTGTATGAACTCGCGTCTGTGATTGCTGCAGGTGCATTCCAGGCGAATGCAGCTGCAAAACATCTCTTATGGGACGGAGTCGGGTCAGCAATTGACGCGTCACTCGATATCGAGGCCGCGACCGTGTCGTCGCTTGGCGGTACTCCCGATGCCCGGGAGGGCCTTTCCGCAGTCATCGAGCGAAGGACGCCAAGATTCGAATGAGGTCAATGATGAAAGGAATGTCGCCATGTCACTTGAACTGAACGAACGCAGGGAGATCCTGTCCGGCAGGTATCCGGTATGGAATCCAGAAACGTTGTCGGACTTTCTCGCCCGGTGCGCAGCAGAATTTGCAGACTCCGACCTCGTCATTACTGACGCGCAGACATGGTCGTACAAAGAGATTGATGAGTGGGCGTCGCTGCTCGCCGATGGACTCGCCGATCGAGGTGTGAACGCAGGTGACCGCGTCGGCATCGTGATGGCGAACTATCCGGAATTCATTCCGTTGAAGTTTGCCGTTGCGCGAGCAGGTGCTGTCGCAATTCCGTTCAACTACCTCTACAAGACCGACGAATTGGCCTATGTGCTCGCCCAATCGGAGTGCAATTTTCTCATCACCATGACAAGTTTCATGGGGCTTGATCAGCAGGCGATGCTTGATGACATTGCGCCAGGGTGGGAAACGCAAGCCGGGGGAGAGGCGCTTCCGCATCTACGTGGAGTGGTCGTGCTTCCCACCGATTCTCCGCCTCGTCCGGGAGTCGAGACAGTCGCAGATCTTGCCGACCGTGGACGGTCCTGCCTTGGTCTCGCCGACGCAACATCGGTGTCGCCAACCGATGCTGGTGACATTCTCTACACCTCGGGTACAACCGGCACGCCTAAGGGCGTAGTCGTCACCCATGACGCGGTGTTGAGATGCGCGTATGCCTCGGCTCGACACCGCGCATTCCAGCCGGGACGGAGAATCCTGTTTTCGCTGCCCTGCTATCACATGTTCGGCTATGTCGAGGGACTGCTTGCCGCAATGTTCGTCGGTGGTGCAATCATTCCGCGAACGGCATTCTCGCCAGCCGATTATCTGGAAACGATTGAACGACATCGTGCTGACGACATCCTCGCAGTGCCGACCATGACGGTTGCGCTGCTTGAGCACCCCGACCGAACCACACGAGACCTCTCGTCGGTGACCGCAGTGCTATCCGGCGCAGCACCTGCTCCAGTTTGGCTCTGGGAAAAGGTGCAAAGTGAACTTGGTATTACTGAGATAACGACCGGCTATGGCATGACTGAATGCGGCGGAGCAATGACGTTGACGCGGCCAGAAGACCCGCTCGAGCTGCAGGCAACGACGGTCGGGTGTATCAAAGATGCAGGGGTCGCCGGCCTACCGAACGGGCTGTTATGCGAGTACCGCACTGCTGACCCGATGGACGGCACGATCTTGGCTGAGGAAGAGGAAGGTGAACTCATCTCTGATGGTCCGACCCACCTTCTCGGTTACTGGAATAAGCCTGAAGAAACCTCGCAGGCCGTGTACGACGGCTACTTGCACTCAGGTGATCTTGGCAAGGTCCGATCTGATGGATACCTGCAACTCACTGGACGGAGCAAGGAGCTGTACAAGAGCGGTGGCGAGCTGGTGATGCCAAAAGAGATCGAAGACCTCTTGAGCAACCAAGACGGTGTAAGTCAGGCCTACGCAATTGGAGTTCCCGATGAACGCTGGGGAGAAGTTGGCTGCGTCTTTATCGTGCTCGAACCGGGTGGCGAGGTCTCTGAAGAATCGTTGCTTGAACTGTGCCGTTCGAATTTGGCTCGATTCAAAGTTCCCCGACATATTTTGTTCGCCGATGCGAGCGATCTGCCGACAACTCCAACCGGAAAAGTGCAGAAGTTCAAGCTCATTGATGTTGCTGTAGCTCGCCTCGCCGGTTGATGT
>JAYNVD010000082.1:0-2986 GCA_038100275.1 Ilumatobacteraceae bacterium | reverse complement strand
GCTCGTCGAGAGTTGATTCTCGATGCCGCGCTTGAGTTATTTGCCGAACACGGATTCGCAATGACGAGTCTGCCGATGATTTCTGAGAAAGTCGGCATTACCCATGCCGGAATCTTGCACCACTTCGGTTCGAAATCGGGCGTGTTAGAAGCGCTCCTTGAACGCGAGGGCCCGGTCCCTCACTTCAACGCGTGGGTCATGGAGATGTCAGGACTTGATGTGGTTGCCAAACTTCCGGAATACGCCGAAATTGTCATTTCGCATCCGCTCGCAATGGAGCTGCAATTCCAGATGTTTTGGGAAAATCGCCGCCCAACGACCGTGATGCATGAGAAGTTTCTCTTCGACCTCGCAATACGCGACCACATTGCGGCGGAGATACGCGAGGGGCTTTCTGCGAACGGTCGCGCAGTCGATATTGACTTTGATGCCCTTGCGTACAACATCTTTGCGTTTGTGATTGGTGCAAATTCACAGTGGCTTGTTGGCAAGGATGACGAGTTGCTTCGTCGAGCGTATGACCGCTACACCGCATCCGCGATTCGAGTGTTGTGCGGTGGAGAATTAGCGGATGGACTCGAGCTTCCGCTTGTCTAATCTGCGGCTTGGCTAGTCGATTCGCTCAAATCGGCTGACCCGATGAATCCCATGGTCGCTGTCTTCATGAGGTGCTGCAATGAGTTCAACGTGATGAGGAAACCGGCGATCGAATTCAGCTTGTAGTGCCGCTTGTATTGAAGGCTCACCAACGCGGAGCCAGTCGTCGAGCGACTCCCACACAAATGTGAGGGTGATTTCACCTGGCTTCGCGTCGTCTAGCCACACTTCTTTTGAGCGAAATGGAATGTGGTCGAAGCCTGGCAGCAGGGCTTCGCCGAGTGTCCACACGTCGTGATCGACTGCAATGAATTCATCAACGTGCTCAGGAGCAACGCGAAAGACGAGTACCTCTACCGGCAGGCGTTCGCCTGACTGATACGTAAACGATTCTGATGATGTCGACATATGCGGGTTCCTCTTGGTTCTCGGCTGAGTAGTTGCATCATCACATAGGTTCGTCGCCCCGGGCGACCTCCGCGTCGTGTGGTGGTTCTGTGAGCGACAAGAATGTGAACATGGCCTATAACTCGACTGGACTTATCGTTCATGATGCCGACGCTCACATCATGGAGACCCCAACCTGGCTGAGAGATCACGCTGACCCGTCGATTCGCGATCGCATCGACGCTCTGACGTATCCCGGTGGCAATGAGTTACAGCAATCCGCAGTTGAGTTCGACGCACAAGAAGATCTCGAAACCGGATTTGAGCGTCTTGCCGAGCGTCACCAGACCGCTGAGTACATCGCAGCTGAAGAAGCAGAGATCATGCTGCGCAAGAACTATGCAGCGACCGGGTCGTTCATCGCCGAAGATCGCCCTCGAGCGCTTGACATGCTGGGCTTTGCGAGCCAACTCGTCTTCAACACCTTCTACAACAGTCGGCTGTGTGAATGGGAGCATTCGGGTGACATGGAGTTTGCGATCGGCACCGCCCGCGCACACAACCGGGGTCTTGCCGAGTTTTGCTCAGTTGACCGTCGACTGCTGTCGACGCTGTATGTGCCGCTCGCTGATATTGACCGCGCTCCAGGGCTTGCTGAAGAGGCAATTGAAATGGGAGCGGGCGCGTTGCTCATCGCCTCGGCATGTCCCCCTGGGCACTCACCGAGCCATGTCGGGCTCGACCCGGTGTGGTCGATGGCAGCTGATGCTGGTGTGCCGGTGGTGTTCCATGTTGGTGGAACAGGCCAATTACTCGACCCGAACTATTTCAACAACGGCCTGCCGGTGCCACCCGATTTCCACGGCGGGGAGGAGAACTTCCGGTCGGTGGACTACATGGCGATTCCGGTGCAGCCGGCGCAGACACTGGCAACGATGATCTTTGATGGGGTCTTCGAACGATTCCCCGAACTTCGTGTTGGCGTAGTCGAGCAGGGAGCCATCTGGGTGCCGTCGTGGATGCGCCAGATGGAGTCAGCAATTGATGCCTTCGCCCGTCACGAAGAGCGCCTACAGAAACTCTCCATGCGCCCCAGCGAGTATGTGCGTCGCCAGATGAAGTTCACGCCGTATCCGACCGAAGATGTCGGCTGGATTGTTGAACAGGCTGGTTCAGAGGTGGTGCTGTTCTCGTCTGATTATCCACATGTTGAAGGTGGGCGCCGACCGATTGAACGCTTTGAGCGGTCGCTTGAGAATTGCTCTGATGAGGTTCGCCAGCGTTTCTATCACGACAACTTTGATGACCTGATGGGTGGTCGACTCGGTTCGCTTCTTGCGGCCTAACTATGTCTGTGGTTGTGCTCACCCGGGGGTGACCCACCACGGTACGTCGATAGTGAGGTCGCCAAAGAGGTTCGTTGAGACGACGACCGGTCGGCCGATGCCGTCGACAACGAATCGCGGTGCGATGCCATCGATGTCATCGGTATCGATTGCAGTTGTTACTGCTGATGTCGTGCATCCGCTCGGATGGCATATGGCGAGATGAAGATCATCTGATGTAGAGGTGTAGGAAACGATCGGTTGGCCGGTCGTACCAAGTTGAAGGTCGATACTGCCTGCGGTTGGGACGCCGTCGGAGGCGACGGTCGTTGTGCTGAGCGCAAAGCATGAGGTATTCCGACATTCGGTGATGAGCAACGTCGAACCATCAAGATGAGCGACAAGTGGAGTACCAGCGGGTGCCAATACGACCTTCGGATTCCAGCCAACATTTCTCCCAGCACCAGACCGTAAGACCACCACATGTTCGTTCTCGCCGACGCATGCAGCATCATCACACGCAACTAACTGAAGTTCACTTGCCGTGATCGATTCCCCGGAATGGCTCCGTACTTGGTGTGCGAGCACGGGAAACCCGTCAATGCCGATCGTGATCGAGGGCATGAAACCCGCAGCGACCTGACTCGCAGCATCGCCCGCAGCTGCAGTTGAGTGCG
>JAYNVD010000034.1:15783-17965 GCA_038100275.1 Ilumatobacteraceae bacterium | reverse complement strand
ATTTTTTTTCTTGTGCAGCCTGCACTAAACCATCTCAACTTTCTTTTTTTTCTTTATACCCACCAACATAACAAACACTAAGAAACCAATCTGCCTCGGCAAAAAGTGACTCTGCTTGCAGCAGCAACTCTGCAGTCGTTGCACGCTCATCAGGCGAATCAGGAACAGTCAACGCCGGCGTGTCAGATGAGTCTTCACTTGGCTCGTCAGTCGAATCGCTTGTTGACGAATCGTCGTCCGCGTCATCGGCAACAACAGCAGCATCGGAACGTTCTGGTAATTCAAGATCGAGGCCTGGGAACAAGTCAGCAAGCGCTTCCGACATTGTTGACGCAAAGGTTGCCCGGTTCTCATTTGACACGATGACAAATCGGTATTCGGTAATGCCGTCGATCGCTACGTAGAACGGTCGAACGTAGACGAGACCATCAGCGACCGGGACGATCTGCATGTCGCCGAAGAGCACGTCGGTGCCCGACTCCTCATTGTCTTGCAGCGTGATCTCACGGCTGATCAACTGCTCAGACTCAGCTTGGGTCGCAACGCGATATGGGCCTGCGGGCAGAGGATCCTGGTCAATGAGATAGGTCGTGAGTCGACCATACGAATCGGGGTCGCTTGACGCGGTGATGTACGCCTGCAGTTCGGTACGGCCGTCGTCAGTTGAGAACGGAACGTACGGTCGCAAAATGACGAACTCGTTCTCGCCCGTTGAAGGGTTTCTCAACAACGTGTAATACGGCACGAAGCGTTCGGTGTTGAGCTCTGTTGCGAACTCGCCGCTACCCGCAGCATCAACCGCGCCAACTCCATCAAAAAATGCTCGTGGCTGCACCGATGGTGCCTGTGACACAGACCATGCACCAGTGCGCTGGAAGAAGTCTTCGGCAGAAATCTGATACTTCGAATACAACTCGGTCTGTACGCGGAAGAGATCTTCTGGGTACCGCAGATGCTCACGCAACTCGTTCGGCATCTCTTCAACCGGCGTAAACATCTCAGCGAATGCCCCCTGCCAAGCAGCAATGATCGGATCATCACCATCGAGCACATAGAACTTCACGTCACCGGAGTACGCATCGACGGTTGCCTTCACCGAGTTGCGCACATAGTTCGAGTCACGAGATAGACCTGTTGAGCGAGTGAGCTGCACATTGCCAATGCTCTGTGCATACGGATATTGACTGGTCGAGGTGTAGGCATCGATCACCCACTGCACGCCGCCATCGACAACCACCGGATACGGGTCACCGTCATAGTCGAGAAACGGAGCCAGTTTTTCGACACGGTCACGAACATCGCGAATCAGCAGCAACTGCGAATCCGAGTTGACCGCACCAGACGCCAAAAGGTTGTAATCAAGGAACGACAAGGCCGTGACCGCACGCCGGACAATGCTCGACATTGCGATACCCGAAGTTCCCGAATAGTCACCGCTATCACCACAACCACTCTCAGCCACGGCGGTATTCGCAACTGCATAGTCAGTCATCGACGGCGAGAAGTACAACTCAGGGCGATCGAGATCGACCGTGATGTAGTCGGGGCGCAACGATGACGTCACCTGGCTGACCGGAGCCATCACCAAACCGCAACCACGGGTTGACACAAGGTGACGACCCTGCCACGACTGGTTCGGAATGCCGTCAAGGTCAAGTTCACGCGCCGCCACCAACACCTGCTCACGCTCACCGTTGAGTTCATAACGATCGACGTCGAGGTCATCGACCTGCAAGCCAGCTACCTCACCGCGGTCGATCGCGAAACGAGACAACATCAAACCTGGGCTCAACAGTCGGATATTTTCGAACGGCTCAGGGTCAGACTCGATATCTGCCGCCGAAAGTGCGTTGAACTGGATTGGCTCGGTCACCACCTCGTCAAGTGCCATCGCTGCTCGAGTCGCATCAACATTTCGGGCGATGTACGGAAGTTCGCGCTCAGCCTGGTTTGGTCGAACGACCAACGACTGAATCACCGATGGGTACACCGACCCGCCACCAATCGACACCACGAGCCAGAGCACCGAAGCGATCAGCGGGAACCGCCAGCGATCGGTACGAATCGTGATCAAGAAGAGCAGGGCTGTGAACAACGCAACCAATGTGAGCAAGGTCAACGCTGGTAGTTCTGCATTCACCACCGCGTATGTCGCACCTTGCACAACGCCGCGAGTTTCGTT
>JAYNVD010000034.1:0-15683 GCA_038100275.1 Ilumatobacteraceae bacterium | reverse complement strand
CTTCGTCCGAGGGCGCGATGCCACAACAGGTCAATCCAGAATGAGGCGATTCCGCGCCCAAAAATGAGAATGAAGAAAGCCAGGGCTCCAACAATGATGAGCGCTGTTCGTCCGTTGAACGCTCGTTGGGCTGGCCGGCGGGGGATTTCCGACTCTGGTCGCATTCCCTCCGAGACTAGTCGTCAACGAGAACGAGTTCGCATCGACATCCAAGATGTCCAGGTGGAATCTCCACCCCGGTCGGGAACTCCGACCCGAGCGTGATGGCACCAGCGAGCGTGTTGTCTTCGCATTCGGCGCACGGTCGATCACCATCAGCCGCCACCCATCTCATCTTTGTCCCCGGCGCTGCCGACGAACGCTGCGCTGCTGCATACGCAACTGCCATTGCCTCGAACAACACTGACTCGGTTTGTTCACCCCTCAACGTGCGATAGATCGCTCGAACTGACTTCACCTTCGCATGTTGATCATCGCCATGTTCCTTTACGGCTTGAACAACCTGACCTCTCACAACTGACAGCAGTTGCTCATCAACGATCCTGTCGGCGGCGGCGCAGGCACTTTCACCATCGACAAGATCAGCACAGACACTTGCGGCACCGGCCTCCGAAGCAGCAGTGAACGCGGACGCCATCAACTTTGCGTGGCGCTTGCGATACGCAGCTGGCCCCGGCAGTGGCATACGGCGCTTCTTCTCATCGTCTCCATCGAGTGCAGCGAGCACTGTGTCAAGCTCATCATCGAATGCTTTTTTTACCGCCCGAGTGAGGCTGGCCAGTTCGTCACCAATCACTTCATCTCGACGAGGAATTGAGATCATTAGATCATCGAGATCCGATTCGGCCACAACCTGCCGGCCCGGAAACAACGGAACGACATCAGCAGATGGGCCGTCATCGGATACATCATCTGCCTCGGAGAAAGCCCCACCAAGATCACCCTTCATCGCCGAGCCCTCACCAAGCACGTCACTCACTGCATCAGAGGCAGTTGTCGACATCGCGTCAATCGACGCGACGTCTGCGGCTAACGATTGTGGATCAAGGACGGCAACAACATCTGCGGCCAACGCTCGAGCCCGATCAAATTGCTCGGCAAGTCGACGCTGATGCAACTCGGTTTCTTCCGCCCATAAACGAGCGGATTCACGGAGGCGAGCAATTTTCATATTTGCCTGCTCAACGTGACGATCTGCCTCTTCAACAATTTCACGCAGTCGGGCACGCATCTCTGCGCGCTCAACTCGTGTTTCCTCACGCGCCGAAACGAGGGTCCGGGCTTTCTCTTCTCCGAGAATCTCAAGCAATACCTCATCTTCCATTTCGGCAAGATTGACGGCACGCTGTTGTGCCTCGGAGAGCTCCTTCGTTAGGCGGGAGTTCTCATCAGTCAAGGTCTGCATCTCAGCTGCGACCGCAACAAGAAATGCTTTCACCTTCTCTTGCTCAAAACCCTTTCGCGATGTCGGGAAAGTGGCCTTTGAAATTGAGTCAGGGGACGATGGGTTGGGGGTAGACGCGTCCATTCCCCGAGAGTAGACAGCCGAACAGACTCAACGCTGTCACTCGAAACAAATTATTCAGCCGAACGCAGCGGTCGGTCACCACCGAAGGCAACAAGGGCGTCGATCGCCTCATCTAAGGTCGAAACCGAGACAATCTCGAGGCCAGGCGCAGCTGCCCTTGCCGCAGCGATCTGTTCTTCACCTTGTTGTGCGGGCACGAGGAATAACTCAACGCCGGCTTGCGCAACCGCCGATGCCTTTTGAGTTAATCCGCCGATCGGGCCAACCGACCCGTCGAGATCGATGGTTCCCGTAACGGCAACCTTGCGACCCCCCGTGAGTTCTCCTTCAGAGAGCCCGTCGATCAATGTCAATGTGAAGGCAAGCCCCGCTGAAGGCCCCCCGATTGAACCGGTGTCAATTGCGATATCAAAGGGCAACTCGACCCGACGGGTATCGAAGGGTAAGAACCCGACAATTGTTCGCTCTGGATCATCGGTTGCAGACGTCAGTTCGACCTCAACATCAAACTCGCCTTCACCTCGACGCTCAACAGTCAGCGAGATGACATCACCGGGCTGTTTCCCATCTAAGACCTCCAAGAGATCACCGACGCTGCCCAACTCGACACCGTCGGCAACGAGCAGGCGATCACCGGGGTCGAGAAACTCGTCGGATGGTGGCCAACGAACACACGAGCCCGAATCTGAAAACTCGAGGCAGGCAATCTCAGAAATCAACACATCACCAGGGACGATCGTTGCGTCGAATCCCAGCCAACTCAATGCAACAAACTGGGCGACCTCCTCGGAGGTGCGCATCTGCTCAAGCGAGAACACACGACGCTGTTCTGCTGTTTGAAAACCGAACTTGTCTTCTTCGGTCATCATTTGCACCGCAAGTTCATCTCGCCCAACCCACCACGACAGCACCGACTGTGGAGGCTCGGTGATGGTGACGAGCATGAAGTCGCCCTCTGCTGGAAACACCTCAGGCGCAAACTCGTCACTTCCCTCACGTTCACCCACCACGAGCCGATCACCGATCGGCTGCGCGGAACCCGGCACCCGCGCGTATGGCGCTGGCTGCAACTCATTCAGGCGCTCATTCATTTCACGGGCAACGAATGACGACGGAATCAACGCAGTTGCTGCGATCACCACCACCGAGAGCACCGAGAGAGCAGCGAGCGGGAATGCCCACCAGCGATGCCGCCGAGAGGGAAACATCACCTGGTCACCGACTGGCCTGATCATCGGCGACGACAAGTTCACATCTGGTGGAGGGAGTAAGTTTTCGTCAGAACTTTCCATGGATTCTTCGTTTACTGTCGACCTACTGACGAGCCGTGCCGTCCTCATCGCCGTGTTCGCGCTGCTCGCTTTGTTATTTGCCGGCTGGAGAAAGACTGCCAGAGCATCGACCAATTCGCCACGTCGAGTCGTGACGCCACGTCCGAATCGCTCGTCCAGCGGAGTTCCTGTTGAGCAACAACCTCTCACGATGTACCGGCGGCCAGGAATTGCTCACCGGTTGATTTCTCTTGGGCTCGCAGGCGCAATCGCGGTTGTCGTCGGAGCCGTACTCGCCATTCTCGTTTCATTCGCAGCCGTCGCAAGCGTCATACGACTCACAGATCTTCTGGGCTGAGATGACATCAGACGAACTGCTCTCACTTCGACGGAAGGTTGTCGCACTCGGTCACCAAGGCGATGAATCGTCTGTACGACCGATGTTGCAACACGACGACTCACTCGTTCGCGAACTTGCTCTAGGCGCGCTCCACCGTATGGGAGCACTTACGGGCGACGACCTTGCTAACGCAGTTACCGACACGGCTCTCCTCGTTCGGCGACGGGCAGCCGAGCTCAGCGCGGGCTATCCGATGGTTGACCTCGCCCCGCTTCTCGCCGATCACGAACCAGTCGTCATTGAGATGGCGATCTGGGCATACGGCGAACGAGAAGACGTCGATGACAACATTCTTAAGACCATCATCTCTCTCACTACCGACCACGATGATGCTCTCGTCCGCGAGGCTGGCGCCGCTGCACTAGGTGCCATCGGAGATGAACGTGGCATTCCCGCAATCCTCACAGCCTGCAGCGATAAGCCAGCGGTGCGACGGCGAGCAGTTCTCGCACTCGCTCCGTTCTCAGGGTCTGAAGTTGAAGCGGCAATCGATACCGCCCTCAACGATCGAGATTGGCAGGTTCGCCAGTCAGCCGAAGACCTCAGACGTTGAGCGGTTCGCGATCAGACTCTGACTCTGATGATTCTTCAACTTGCGCAAGAACCGTCGATTCCGCATGCGATTCACCCTCAACGTTGAGGTTCGGAAGCACACGATCAAGCCACTGAGGAATCCACCAGTTACCTCGACCAAGCAACGCCATCGTCGCAGGCACCAGCAACATTCGGACAAGTGTTGCATCGAGCAACACAGCAACCGCAAGTCCGACACCGAAGAGTTTCACGATGCGATCATCCTCAAGAAGGAACGCTCCGAAGACCACAACCATGATCGCAGCTGCCGCTGAAATCACTCGCGCGGTGGCCGCAAGTCCATCGGCCACAGAGTTGGTGGGGTCTCCCGTGCGGTCGTATTCCTCTTTGACTCGAGACAGCAAGAACACCTCGTAGTCCATTGACAGACCAAAGACAATTGCGAACAACATGAGCGGAACGAACGGCTCAATCGGTGCAGGCTCAACACCGAACACCGATGAGAGCCAACCCCACTGGAAGATTGCCACTGCAACGCCGTATGCCGATGCAATCGACAGCACGTTCATCAGCACTGCCTTCAGCGGCACGAGCACCGAGCGGAACACCATCATCAACAACAAGAACGACACACCGAGCACTGCACCGAAGAACACAAAAATTCTGCTCGCCATGTACGCAGTGAAGTCAATGTTCGCCGCGGCAGCGCCCGTCACACTTGCGGTGATACCCGAGCCCGACAATGCTGATGGAAGCACCTCAGCACGCAGACGCTCAACCGTCGCCGCAGTTGCTTCATCCTGAGGTGACGACGTAGGGATGACTTGGATGATCCACGCCTCTGCTTCAGCTGGATTCGCGATATCACTCGGGAACGGCGGGGCAACTCGATCAATGCCAGCGTCAGATGCGAGAGAAGTTACGAGACCCTGCACGTAAGCAACATCGCCAGGTTCACTCGTCTCAAGTGCGACAAGAAGCGGTCCGTTGAATCCGGGGCCGAAGCCGTCGGCAATCAGATCGTAAGCCCGACGAGCTGGGGTCTCTTCAGAGAAGTTGCCTTCATCAGAAAATCCGAGGCGAAGTGAGAGCACCGGCAATGCCAGCAGCGCGAGCACTCCACCACCCAGAGCTGCATACAGCCATGGTTTGCGCTGAATCTGTCGGCTCCACCGATACGAGGCGGTTTCGCGAAGCGGGCGTTCGCGTCGAGAGGGAACTTCCTTGCGGAGCGGCCGAATGGCAATGCTGCCGAGCAGCGTCACGATGGCGAACACACCCCCAATTGCGGACAACGCCGGGATTCCGAGCCCAACACCGAGCAGTGCTATGGCGATGCATCCAGCCGAAATAAGCCCGCGCCAGCGAGTCACCTCAACCTTTGAATGGAACACGCCGAGCAGTGCTGGCACCAATGTGATTGATGCGATCAACGTCACCGCAACCGTTGCCGCAGCGGCGATGCCAAGACCTGCAACAAACTCAAGGCCGACCGTGATCATTCCGAGAAGCGACAGCACAACGGTGATGCCGGCAAACACAACCGCACGGCCTGCAGTGTTCAGCGAGCCTGCAGTCGCATCTTCGGGCGAGTAGCCCGCCCGGGTGAGTTCGCGGTAGCGAGTCACCATGAACAGCGCGTAGTCGATGCCAACACCAAGTCCAATCATGATGCCGATCAGTGGAGCGAACTCGGGAATGGACAACCCGTGCGACATCAACGACACAACACCAAAGCCGCCGGTGCCAACTCCTGCGAGAGCAACCGCAATTGGCAGACCCATCGCCATCACAGAACCAAACGCAACGATCAAAATGACGATTGCAAACGCAAGACCGATCATTTCTGATTCGGGAGGAGCAAACTCCGAGAACACAGCGCCACCGACTTCGACCGTCACCCCGTCGAGGGCAGGAACCATCTCCCTGATATCTGCGCCAATTTCGGCGGCAGTCACCTGGTCAATGTTGTTGGCAACGTTGACTTGAGCAAACGCGATCAGCCCATCGGCAGAGATCTGACTTGCTCCCATTTGCGAGTAGGGGCTCACCACTCCAAGACCCTCAATGGCGTCAACTTCAGCGAAGAGTGCGGACATCTCGGCAACGACTTCAGGGTCATCAACACCCCGGTCTGACTGGAACACGATGTTGCCACCAAAGGCGCTGCCCGAGCCCGGGAAGTACTCGTTCAGCACAGCAAAGCCCCTCGTACTTTCAGACTCAGGGGTTGAAAACTCGCCAGAAAACGCCGCGCCGATTACTCCAGCCATTGCGTTGATACCAAATAACAAGATAATCCAAGCGGCGATGACAAGCCGGCCACGGCGGAACGCCCAGCGGGCAAGTGAGGAATACATGTCGTTACAGCAACTTTCTTGGGGGGTTTGCCACGAATGCGGCCACATAGTTCTAACGCCACACGAGGCTGATTCCATTCCAACGGATGTTGTGACCATTGCCACCCTCAGATTTGGCCGAGCCGCATCATGTCAATGGTGTGCGAGACTGACGATGTGAGCACCCACTCGCTCTTATTTGCCACAACGATGAAAAGCCCTATTGGCGACCTTGTCGTCGTTGCCAGTGAACAATCGCTTCGGGGAGTTCTTTGGGGGGACGACGAAAAAGAATGGAAACGTGCAGCGATTGATCGCCAGTTCGTGACCTTTGAGCGCTCAAACGTCATTGACCAGACCATTTCGCAACTCTCCGAATATTTCGATGGAGTGCGGCAAGGCTTCGACCTTCCGCTTGAGCCGATCGGAACTGCATTCCAGGGCATCGTCTGGAAATCGCTCACACAGATCGAATACGGGTCCACCGTGAGTTACTCAGAACAGTCCGAAACAATCGGGCGTCCGAGTGCAGTTCGGGCGGTCGCCTCAGCAAATGGCCGTAATCCGATTTCCATCGTCATTCCATGTCACCGCGTAATCGCTGCATCTGGGGGCCTTGGCGGATTCGCCGGAGGTCTCGACGCCAAGCGTTGGTTGCTCAGCCATGAACAGTCGGTCAAACATCGACTCTCATAACGTTCAAGCTCTTCGTCGTGATCGTCTCGCGCCAGCATCCTCTTCTGAGCAACTTCACCAATCGCTCGCGGCCAGCATCTCAGTGGTTTCAATCATCTTGCGCCTTACACGCTCTGGATTCTCTGCTAGCTCTGAGCGTTAACGTTTCAGCATGAACAGTTCTGCTGCAAAGAAGTGGGCGGACGACCTCGCATCGTGGGGAATCCCTGATCACATCTTGAGCGCCGCTCCGCAGTCACCGTGGATTCACCCGGTGAGTAGCTTCACTCCTGAAGGAAACCTCTTCGTCGAAACACCGTCTCGACGTCATGCGCTCGAAGCGCTCGAGGGGCTCGATTCACCATCGGTCCTCGATGTCGGATGCGGCGGTGGGCGTGGCGTCTTCGGTCTCACTCCACCTGCGACAACGATCGTCGGTGTTGACCATCAACAAGGGATGCTCGACGTCGTCACCGACCAAGCACGAGAGCGCAATCTTGAAGTAGAGACGGTGCTCGGCAACTGGCCGGCGGTCGCCGACATCACCCCGGTATGTGATGTTGCGATTTGTCATCACGTCGTCTACAACGTGGCCGACCTGGTTCCATTCATTGAGGCCCTCACGAGCCATGCCCGGCGACGGGTTGTATTGGAACTGCCGACCCGTCACCCGTTAAGCCACCTCAGCGATGCATGGAAACAGTTCTGGGACCTCGACCGGCCGACAGCACCAACTTCTGATGATGCTGTAGCAGTTGTTCGGTCGACTGGAGTTGAAGCTCACCTCGAGAAGTTTGAAACCGTTGAACCAGTGCGTGATGTGACCGATCTCGATGTTGAGCACATGCGAATACGTCTGTGTCTCACCGAGGATCGTGACCCGGAAGTTCGAGAGTTTCTTGAACATCGTCAACCCAAACCACGTGCGCTTGCGGCAATTTGGTGGGACGTCAACTAGTACTTCTAGTACCTCAGAGTAAAATGTCCGGACATTTGATAACGTGCGCGCCATGTGTCGTCAAGTGACCTGCAAACAATGTGGAAAAGCCTCTTGGGCCGGCTGCGGAATGCACGTCGAACAAGTACTCGGCCACCTCAGCGCCGATGAGCGCTGTCAGGGCCACCTTGAGCCATCCCGCGCAAAGCGTCGCTGGTTCAGCCGATCCTGACTTCAGTCGTTTTACACGCGCATGACACCCTTATGTCATGGGCATCAACGTCACGCGCTCGAACGCAATCGCAACAGTCACCCTCGATCGGCAAGAAGCACTAAACGCTCTCACGCCGGCATTGCTCAGCGAACTCGCTGACGCGCTCGATGACGCCGCAGCTGACCCCGAAATTCGAGTCGTTGTGCTCACCGGCGAGGGCCGAGCATTCTCTGCTGGCGTCGATCTGAAGGCGCTTGCCGAGGAGCCACCAACTGATGGCGATGTCTCGGGTGCCCTGAACAACCCGGCGCGACGAGCCTGCGACGCCCTGTCACAAATGCCAAAAGTAACGATCGCTCGGGTCAACGGCTTCTGCTTCACCGGTGCACTCGAACTCGCTCTCGCCTGCGACCTCATGGTCGTCGCCGAAGAAGCAAAACTCGGCGATACACACGCCAAATGGGGCCTTCGCCCAACCTGGGGAATGAGTGCACGACTCATGCGGGCGGTCGGCCCAGTGCGCGCACGCGAACTTTCGTACACGGCGCGCACGTTCACCGGCCAGGAAGCGTATGAGTTCGGGATTGCCTCACATTGTGTTCCACTCAACGATCTCGATACGACCGTCACTGAGCTCGCCACCACCATCGCAGAAAACAGCCCCGAATCGATCGCCGCATACAAAGACCTGTACCTCAACCAACAGCAGACTGGCATCAGCGAAGGACTCTCATTCGAGTACGCCACGATGTACCCGATGGGCGACGCCGGCGGCCGCCTCGACGGATTCAGCAAGAGTTCATGACGATGACGTCACGCTCACAACTTTCGATTGGTGGTGCTCTCGTCTCGTTCGCCGAGCAAGAACTCCTTCCCGACCTCAACATCTCTGCTGGTGACTTTTGGAGTGCTCTCAACACTCTCGTCAATGAGTTCTCCAGCGAGAACAGAGAATTATTAGATGAGCGCCAACGCTTGCAGAGCCTCATCGACACCTGGCATCGCGAGCACGGAAAAGGTGACCCTGACGCATATCGAGCATTCCTTGAATCGATCGGATACCTCGTTCCCCAAGGTGACTCATTCAATGTCACGACTGACGGCGTTGACCCAGAAATTGCCACCATTGCCGGCCCACAACTTGTTGTGCCTGTCACCAACGCTCGCTATGCCATTAACGCTGTAAATGCGCGCTGGGGATCGCTCTACGACGCTCTCTACGGCACCGACGTTCTCGGCGACCTTCCACCAACTGGCCCGTACAACGAGCAACGCGGAGCACGAGTCATCGACTACGCCCGAGGGCTACTCGATGACTGCGTACCACTCAAAACAGGTAGTCACCGTGGCTCTCTCAACTACCGCGTGTCAGGAACAACACTGCTCGTGACCTGTAGCGATGGGCAGGAAGTTGCTGCGACCACACCGGTTGTTGGATGGATCGGAGAGCCTGACACTCCATCCGCGATTGTCGTCGAGCACCACCGCCTTCACGTCAAGATCGTGATCGACCGCCAACACCCCGTTGGAGCAACCGACAGCGCAGGTATCGCGGACGTGCTGCTTGAATCTGCAATCACCGTCATCATGGATTGCGAAGACTCTGTTGCATGCGTTGATGCAGATGACAAAGCGCTCGCGTATCGGAACTGGCTTGGACTGCAGCGGTCGACGCTCACCGAAGCGGTCAGCAAAGGCGGGACAACATTCACTCGTCGAATGGCAGATGATCTAACCTTGTCGACGCCCACCGGAGAGACAACACTGGCGGGTACCTCACTCATGCTGGTGCGCAATGTCGGCCATCTCATGACGACACCGGCAGTTCAGGACGCTGACGGCAACGACATACCTGAGGGCATTCTCGACGCGCTCTTCACTATCGCTGCTGCAATCCCTACTCAAGGCCCTCCCCCAGCATCGATCTATATCGTCAAGCCCAAAATGCACGGACCGGTAGAGGTCGACTTCGCCTGTCGCATATTCGGTCGTGTCGAAGAGCTTCTTGGCCTTGCACCGAACACCGTGAAAATCGGAATCATGGACGAGGAGCGGCGCACAACCCTCAACCTCGCCGAGTGCATCCGAGCCGCCGCATCACGGGTTGCATTCATCAACACCGGATTCCTCGACCGAACGGGGGACGAGATCCACACATCGATGCTTGCCGGACCGATGGTTCGAAAGGCCGATATGAAATCCGAAGCATGGATCTCGGCGTATGAAGACAACAACGTCGACGTTGGTCTTGCGTGTGGTCTCATCGGACGCGCGCAAATTGGGAAAGGAATGTGGGCAGCGCCCGACCTCATGGCCGACATGCTCGAAACCAAGGTGAACCACCCCACCGCTGGTGCATCATGCGCCTGGGTTCCGTCTCCCACCGCTGCAACTCTTCATGCCGTTCACTACCACCGGGTCGATGTTGCCGAGCAGCAACGCATGATCACCGGCGATCCATCCCGCGGTCATTCGCGCCTCGATGAATTGCTGTTGATCCCTGTTGAAGACAACCCTGGGTGGACCGACGCCGACATTCAGGCTGAACTCGACAACAACGCTCAAGGCATCCTCGGTTATGTCGTTCGGTGGGTCGACCAAGGCGTCGGCTGTTCGAAGGTGCCCGACATCAATGACATCGGGCTCATGGAAGACCGCGCAACCTGTCGTATCTCATCGCAGCACATGGCCAACTGGCTTGCCCATGGCATCGTCGGTGAGACACAAATTCGCGAGACCTTCACCAAGATGGCTGCGGTGGTCGACCAACAAAATGCAGATGACGAGGCGTACACACCTCTCACATCAGAATCGACAGCGCTCAAGGCTGCGCTCGACCTCGTACTGTCGGGAACTGAGCAACCTTCCGGATACACCGAGCCAATCCTTCACGCCCGTCGACTAGAGGTAAAGGCAACATCATGACCACTTATCAGCCATCAATTTCGCTTGCAGCTGCTCAGCAGATCGTCTCAACGGCATTGCAGCACGGCGTCGATAACAACATGAATCCTCTCGTCGTGCTCGTCATCGACTCGGCAGGTGCTCCAGTTGCCTACGAACGCTCAGACGGATCCCCTCCCGGACGTTTTGACATTGCGCTCGGAAAAGCGAACGGTGCGCTCCAGATGGGTGTGAACTCGAAGCGACTCGGGGAGATGGCGATTGAACGACCGCATTTCATCAGCGGAGTCGCCGGCTCTCTCAAAGGGCCACTCGTTCCAGTTGCTGGTGGCGTGCTCATCACCGACAACGGTGTTGTCGTCGGAGCGGTTGGGGTATCAGGCGATACGTCTGACAATGACGAAGCAGCTGCATTCGCAGGCATCACTGCAGCGGGATTTGGGCATCCGTGACGACAGCCGACGACACACTCCTTGCTGACCTGCAACGCGTGCTTGGAGACCGCGTCCGGGCCGACAGCGCCGAGCGCGCATTGCTCCGACGAGATGCCTCCGTCTTCGAAGGTGGAAGTGCTGGTCCGACCTGCCTGTGCGAGACGACCGAAGAGGTGCAGCAAGTCGTGCGCATCGCACTGGCGCACGGTCGAGCTGTTGTCCCCCGTGGAGCAGGGACTGGTCTCGCTGGTGGTGCAATACCACTTGGCGCACCTGTCGTCATTTCGCTCTCACGAATGAACCGCATCGTCGAAGTCGATACCGAGTCTCGCATCGCATGGGTCGAGCCCGGCGTCGTCAACCTCGACCTCACGAAACATCTCACCCCGCTCGGCTATCACTTTGCACCAGACCCGTCGAGCCAGCAGGTCTGCACGATTGGCGGCAATGTTGGCAACAACTCCGGCGGCCCGCATTGCTTGGCATACGGCGTCACCAACGCGCACATTCTCGCCATTGAGGTTGTGCTCGCCGATGGCGAGATCGTCACCCTCGGCGGTCTCGATGCTGAACCCTCGGGGTACGACCTGCGAGGGGTATTCGTTGGCGGCGAGGGCATGCTCGGCATCACCACGAAAGTTGCTGTTCGAATCACGCCGAACCCACCGGCGGTCAGAACGCTGCTGCTGTCATTCGACACTCCACGAGATGCAGCCGCAACAGTGAGCGCAGTCATCGCCGCTGGAATCGTTCCCGCAGCGATGGAAGTGATGGACCAGCGCATCACCATTGCGGTCGAGAACTACGTCAACGTTGGCTACCCACGAGACGCAGGCGCTGTGTTGCTTGCTGAAGTCGATGGGCTACCCGACGGTGTTGAGATCGATGCTCAACGCATTTCCGACATCGGTCGCGAACACGGTGCAACCGATGTGCGACAGGCCGAATCTGATGAAGAACGCATGCTGCTGTGGAAGGGCCGCAAGACAGCGTTCGGTGCAGTGGCTCAAATCGCTCCGAACTACTACCTCCACGACACCGTCGTACCTCGATCAAAGTTGGCTGACACCCTCGAAGAGGTGTATCGAATCGCCGATGAGTACGACCTCGCGGTGGTAAACGTCTTTCACGCCGGCGACGGCAACTTGCATCCACTGCTGCTCTTCAACGGTCAAGAGCCAGGCATTTACGACCGTGTTCACGCAGCAGGCGCAAAGATCGTTGAGGCATCGCTCGCTGCGGGAGGGGTTCTTTCTGGAGAGCATGGAATCGGCGTTGAAAAACAGCCGTATATGCATCAGATGTTCTCTGACGACGACCTTGACCATCAAGAGCGTCTCCGACATGCGTTCGACCCTGCCTGTCGATCAAATCCGGGCAAGGTGATCCCCGTCGGGCACTCGTGTGCAGATATCCAATCTTTACGGGCAACTCCTGAAGGTGTGTGGGGATGAACGAGTTCGCGGAACTTGTCGGCAGCGAAGGCCCCGTCACCGTCGTTGGCGGAAAGACTCGGTGGCATGTCGGTGGCGCCCTGCATCCTGATACCCGTGAAGTTCGCGCACCGTCGGGCGTTGTGTCATACGACCCTGCCGAAATGACGGTGACCGTGAAGGCCGGAACAAGTACGTCCGAGCTCACGAAGGTGCTCGCGGAGGCTGGCCAGCGCTGTGCCCTCCCAGAACGAGGTGGAACCGTTGGTGGATCTATCGCCGTTGGTGAACATCACGTCGAGGTACTCGGCCGGGGCTGGCTCACCACGTCAGTTCTGCAAGTGACGTACGTAAGCGCCGAAGGAAAGATTGTGCGAGGCGGCGGACCCACGGTGAAGAACGTCTCCGGATTCGACCTGCCACGACTCATCGTCGGGTCACTCGGAACACTTGGACTTCTTGGCGAGGTCATTCTTCGAACGAATCCGATACCACCGAAGTCCCAATGGCTCGAGAGCCATGATGCCGACCCGTTCAAAGTGACGTCACAAGTGCTTCGACCTTCAGCTGTGCTGTGGGATGGCTCATCCACACGGGTGCTGCTTGAAGGGCACGAGCCTGATGTCGCGTCCTCGCAGCAGGCGCTGTCAGCCATCGGGTCGTGGGCCGAAGTTGATGATGGATTTGACCTACCTCAACATCGCTGGTCACTCCGACCAGATGACCTCAAACAATGCTCTGGCGACTTTGTTGCGTCAATCGCTGTTGGCACTGTGTGGCGACACGAACCTCAACCACCTCGACCGTTATCGCAGAGCGTCATCGACATCTCGACGCGGCTGAAATCCAATTTTGACCCAACCGGCCGACTGAACCCCGGGAGAAGTGTGTTCTGATGGATCTTGGAATCGACACCGATCGACTCGGCACCTGCGTGCAATGCGGGCTGTGCCTCTCGTCGTGTCCGACCTATCGCGTCACCGGAGATGAAACGTTCTCGCCACGGGGGCGAATCGCTCTCATGCGACAAGTCCAGTTGCACGATGCGCCCCTCACCAAAGAAGTTACTGAAGCATTCGACACCTGCATTCAATGTCTCGGCTGCGAACCAGCGTGTCCATCGGTGGTGCCATATGGCCACTTCATCGAGGCAACACGTACTGCTCTCACCGAGCACCGCGGGTCACGCAAGCGCGCCATCGCTCTATGGCCTCTGACCAAACCTCGTTTGTTACGCCTCGGCTCAACATTGCTCGCAGTAGCCCAGCGCCTTCGACTCGTCCCGGCACGACTCGGCCTGCCCAAGCGACTTCCTCTTCGGCAACCACCGCATCGCGCCTCAGGGGCCGACGTCTACCTCTTCACCGGGTGTGTCATGGATGCTTGGCAACGAGAGGTGCACTTCGCGACGCAACGTGTACTTGAAGCCGCCGGCTTTGGAGTGACGCCGACCGGTGACTCAGCAGGTTGCTGCGGGGCGTTACATACCCATGCCGGACTCGCTACACACGGCGAGCGGCTCACCCAACGCGTCGACTCTGCGCTCGACCCGACCATTCCGATCATCGTGAATTCCGCTGGATGCGGTGCGCATCTGAAACAACATTCCTCACACCAGGTGTTCGACGCACAGGAGTTCCTCGCCGAATACATTGACCGTCTTCCAGACGTCACCCCACTCAACGTCACGGTGGCAGTTCAAGATCCGTGCCACTTACGACATGTACAACGAGCACACCTCCCGACTCGAACATTGCTGAAAAAGTTCGTACGCAATGTCACTGAACTTGACGACGATGGCCTGTGTTGCGGTGCAGGTGGGGCGTACTCGGTCTTGCAGCCTGAGATGTCACAGCAGGTACGTGATCGAAAAGTTGCGTCGATCGACCGAAGCAATCCTGACCTTGTTGCGAGTGCAAACCCTGGCTGTTCGATGCACCTTGCAGCTGCTGGAGTTGCGATCGACCACCCGATGGTCATCATCGACAACGCAATAACCAAGCGCTGACCCGCAACGCACCCGCCGCACATCGCCTCGTGTAACACCTCGCCTGCGTTCACCGAACACAACCCTGCGCCACTACGGTCAGACCTATGACAACATTCCGTGCTTTTCGTGCCGATACATCAGGTGACTCCGTCGATCGCGGCGTCGTCGAGATGTCAACCGACGACCTCGCCGGGGATGGCGCTCTCGTCGAAGTTCACTGGTCAAGTGTCAATTACAAAGATGGCCTCGCTTCAACACCAACAGGCAAAGTCGCTCGATTCAGCCCAATGGTCCCTGGAGTTGACCTCGCAGGCGTTTTGCTCGAAGATGCAGGAGACATTGCTGCCGGAACCGAGATCATCGTTCACGGCTACGACCTCGGTGTGAACCGGCACGGTGGGTTCGCTCAGTTCGCAACCGTTCCATCCGAATGGATTGTTCCGCTGCCATCAGGTCTTTCAACCCGCGAAGCAATGGTGCTCGGCACCGCGGGATACACCGCGGCACTCTCGGTCATCGCGCTTCTCGACCATGGGCTTTCACCCTCGGATGGAAAGATTCTCGTCACAGGTGCTACCGGTGGTGTCGGCTCGACTGCGGTCAGCATGATGGCGCAACTTGGCTACGACGTCGTTGCCTCAACCGGAAAGCCAGATGAGTCATCGTTCCTCACCGACCTCGGCGCGAGCGAGATCATTGACCGATCGGTGCTCGCCGAAGCCGGCAAGCCGTTGCAAGGAATGCAATGGGCGGGTGCCATCGACTGTGTCGGAGGTGTTCCACTCGCAAATGTTCTCGCCCAGACGAATTACGGCGGGGCGGTCGCCGCAAGCGGACTCACCGGAGGCAATGGCCTTCCAACCACCGTGCTCCCGTTCATTCTTCGCGGCGTCACGTTGTACGGAATCGATTCGGTCCAGACCCCACTCGAGCGACGCCGCGAGGTGTGGCAACGGATCGCTTCCGATCTGAAGCCTGCAGGTCTCGACAGCATCGGCCGCGACATCGGACTTGAAGATCTCGA
>JAYNVD010000081.1:0-3004 GCA_038100275.1 Ilumatobacteraceae bacterium | reverse complement strand
GTTGTGGGCGACACGACAACCACGAGCGAAGTAGCCACCACGACAACCATCGCGGCCGATGACATCGAAGGTCGCATCAATGCCGCAATCGATGAATTCCTCAAGTCTTCATTAACGCCCGGCGTCACCATCTCGGTGCTCCGGCCAACACCAAACGGTGATGTTGAAGCCATCAACATTGCGCGAGGACTTCGTGAGGCTCGAGGGGAGGACGTTGTCAGCACCTCGGACTACTTCCGTTGGGGCTCAATCACCAAAACAATGACATCCGTTGTCGTGCTGCAACTCGTCGAAGAAGGGCTCGTCGACCTCGACGCTCCGGTATCGACATATCTCGGATCAGGTTGGGCTGCCGGTTATGAACTCGATGGGGTCGACTATGGCGATGTCGTCACTATTCGGCAGATCCTGCAGCACACCGACGGGTTCGCAGAGTTCGCATTCGACCTCGGCTTTTATGGGATCGCAAGCACCCGGCTCGAGACACCATTCGAACCCGAAGAAATCATTGCTTGGGCGGTCGAACGTGGACCACAGTACGAACCAGGAACGCAATACGCCTACAACACAGTGGGGCACATCGTTGCTGGCTTAGTGATCGAAGCGGTGACCGGCAACCCAGCGCACGTCGAATTGCGCACCCGCCTTTTCGACCCCGCAGGTGCCACCGAGGTCTACCTCGCACCTCAAGAATCACCGCCAGAAGAAACCGTCTCGGGTTACGTTCGAGGCGAACTGAAGACCGCGCTCGACTTTGTCCCAGGATTTGCTGCCTACACCGCTGAGGCCACCGTCGGAGCGTTCTACAACATCAGTGCAATTCCGCAAGAGGTCCTTCGCTCTGCCGGATGGACCGGCGGCGGCGTCGAAGCGCAAGCCGAGGATCTTGCCCGGGTATTCAGAAGTGAGTTCACTGGCGCCCTCAGCGATGAGGTGCTGGCTGAATTCGTCACACCGTCTGAGTACTCCAACTACGGACTCGGGATCTCTGTCGGCGAGTTCAACGGTTACGAGACCTATTCGCATGGCGGCGGAGTTCCAGGTTTCAGATCGCATGCCGCATACGTACCCGAACTTGATTTGACCGTTGCTGTGTCGGCAAACCTCATTCCGATCACACCAGATATCGAGTCACTCGCGATCACCATCGCCGAGATCATGGTCGACAATCTCTAGACATCTCGGTCGACTAGATAACTCGGTCACCCAACGGCTACTAATCGAGCCGAGGCACGATTGGCGATGACTCCGCCCATTCGCGAATAAACACTGCTTGATCACGCGATTGCGGTCCCGCGCCCATACGAGATTCAGCAACTCGACGCTCAGCAGCATCGAGAGACATACCCGCTGCCAGTAGCACCGAACATGCAGTAGTGCCAGCGCGCCCAATTCCCGCGGCGCAATGAACAACGATGTTCGACCCACTTCTCAACTCCTGTAGCAGCCCAGAAATAAACGCAGTCCATTCATCACTATCGGGGACACTCAGATCAGGGATAGGGAACCAACGAGCCCGAGGATCGTTCCGCAGCCAGTCGACATAGGTTGGGTATCGGTCTTCAAGTTCATGAGCCTCGGTCAGGCATACCACCAACGAAGCATCAACTGAGGCAATCACTCCCCCGGGGTCAGGACCGATGCGATGCTTTCCACATAACCACAGCGATCCAGCTGCCCCATCGACGCGAACCTCGTCAATGCCACCGTCGCGCTGGCGTTCAGTCAACCAACTCACTGCGCTCAACCTTGAGCTGGCGGCGCCGGACGATGCCACACGGCCCGCAACGGCGTGCAATACAACAGGCCATCGCTTTCATCTATCGCGGCCGAACTGTCGATGATGAGCGAATATCCCGCGAGGTCCCCATCGACAAATGGCGGATACACCATTGTCAATTCACCTGAAGATGCAACATTCGCGTTGAGGCGCCCACTCCCGGAGGCGAAAACCGCCTCTCCCGCATCAGACCATGTTGGCGACAGTGAGAGGACATGCGCACCCGACTGGCCACTCGTCACCACAAAGCACCACCCGCAATTCTCGACCGTGCGAGGAAGATCGCTCACCGGAACTTCGATGCTCATATGTTCACCTTACCGATCGCCAAGAGTTCCCAATTTGCACTCCAGTGGCATCCCACCCATATCAACGGCAGACTTCACGACATGAATGCTTCCGGAACTTTGACTGCTGCCGCCCGCATCGTGGACGGCACCAAGACATATGGCAGTGGAGACGCCGCCGTCACCGCCCTGCACGACATCAATGTCGAATTCGCTGGCGCTCAATTCACCGCCATCATGGGGCCAAGCGGTTCTGGAAAATCCACCCTCATGCACTGCATTGCGGGGCTCGACCGCCTCACCTCGGGTGATGCATTCATTGGCGAGACACGTCTCGCAGATTTGAAGGACAAGAAACTCACCGAACTACGCCGATCCGAAGTTGGCTTCATCTTCCAGTCGTTCAACCTCGTCCCGACACTTACGGCAGAAGAGAACATCAACCTTCCGCTCTCGCTCGGCGGGCGAAACGGTGATCGCGAATGGATCGACACGGTCATCGACACCGTCGGACTTCGAGACCGACTCTCCCATCGACCCAACGAACTTTCAGGTGGCCAACAACAGCGAGTAGCCGTTGCGCGTGCACTTGCCAGCCGGCCGACGATCATCTTTGCTGACGAGCCAACCGGCAACCTCGATTCGAATTCTGGAAGCGAAGTGCTCGCATTCATGCGACGAGCAGTTGACGAATTCGGCCAAACAATTGTCATGGTTACTCACGATGCAAACGCTGCTGCAACCGCCGACCGTGTGCTGTTCCTCAATGACGGTGAGATTGTTCACGACATGGCAGAACCAACTGCCGATCGCATTCTCGACACCATGAAATCGATCGGTAGCTGAATCCGATGATCAAACTTGCTCTCAGAGGTGCTCGAGCCAATCTCGGGCGCCTCATCCTCACCCTCATTTCTGTCGTACTCGGCGTTGCATT
>JAYNVD010000033.1:0-18371 GCA_038100275.1 Ilumatobacteraceae bacterium | reverse complement strand
CCCTAGAGCGCGCGTGCTCGTGCCGTGAGCGGGTTTCCGCAGTCAGCGCCGCGCACTAATTGCGGGGCAGGTCACGAAATGGCACTTCTCGATCGATCGAAGGTTCTCGGGGAAGTCCGAGGGCTCGTTCGCCGAGCGTGTTGCGCTGAATCTCATCGGTGCCGCCGCCCAGCGACATGCCTCGGCAATTCAGTATGTGGTACGCCCAATAGTCAGCATCGATGTCGTCGTCTTCCCATGCGGTCGCAAATGGGCCTCCAATGAGGTGAGCAACCTGTGCGGCAAGGCGGCCTTGGCGTGTCCGCCACAATTTTCCGATTGACGGGTGAAGTTGCCGTTCTCCGTTCCATTCGATGAGTTTTTCGCCGATGTAGACCTGGGCGAGTTGGTCGCGAATAACTACATCATCTGTGCGGCCTAGTTGTTCAGCACGCTCGCAGAGTTGGCTGTGACGCAGTGGCTGCCGGCCAGCCTTCGAGCGGCCGGTGGCCGGGGTGAATGACCGGCCGAGAGAGTTGCGCTCGTGGGCGAGTAGCCGTACAGCAAGCGACCACCCTCCGTTCAATTCACCGACCATGTTGTCTGCGGGAACGCGGGCTTCATCGAGAAAGACCTCGTTGAATTCTGCGACGCCGGTCATCTGCACGAGTGGCCGGACTGTCACGCCGGGCTGGTGCATGTCGACCACAAACATTGTGATGCCACTGTGTTTTGGCAGATCGGGTGCAGTTCTGGCGATCATGATTCCGAGGTCGGCGTGTTGCGCTCCGGACGTCCAGACTTTCTGCCCGGTGATCACCCACTCGTCACCGTCTCGTTCGGCTTTTGTGGTGAGTCCTGCGAGGTCGGAACCTGCACCGGGTTCGGAATACAACTGGCACCAGATGACATCGCCACGAAGCGAGGGTGGTACGACTCGTTGTTGGAGTTCGTGCGATCCAAATTCGATGATGGTGGGCACTGCCATGTTGAGTCCGATGCCAAAGATGCTCTCCTCTGGAGGAATACGGTCTGCGAGCGCCAACTGAATTGAGGTTGCAGTCGCTGAGTCGAGACCGATGCCGCCGAGTTCGTGAGGGACATCAAGTCCTGCAAGCCCAGCATCGCTGAGCGCTCGTCGGTAGGCGCGAGCGGCATCGATTGAGCGCCCTTCCACTCGCACTGTTTGCCCGAAGTGTTCGCGGTAGAACGCGTCAAACCGCTGGACAAACTCTGAAACCAACGCACTCATCCCAAACCTCCTCCACCAGTCACGAAGAGAGATCGTATGCCGTTTTACCTCGTCGTCGAGAAGAGGGCCGTCACGGGTGAGTGCTAGGTATCAGCGGTTCTCTCTGGATCGTGTTGATCGTTCCTCCAACTCGCTGGCCGTGGTCACGCACCAGGAGGAAACTCATATTCGACCTCTTCGAATGAGTTGATCCCTGAGAACACATAGAGCAGCCGAAGGGGTTCAGTTGAGCTCCCATTGAGTGCAATGTGTTCGACCCCGCCTGGAATATGGACGATTTCGTTGGGGTACATCAATCGTGGTGGTTCGTCGTTCACGTGCATCTCTGCCACGCCAGAGAGAATGACGTAGGTCTCCGCTTGGGGGTGTAGGTGACCACGGGTTGGCCGATGTGCATTGACAGGGATTTCTGCGATACCCATCACCGTTCCAACATCGGTGCCGTTGCCGAGCAGCGTCCACCAGTTCACGACGGTGTTGCCATCAATTGCTCTCGTCTCGATCGGAAGGTCGGCTGGGTTGACAAACAGAGCGTTGCGCACCGACACAGAGTATGTCGCCCTAAAGGGTTCTTCGTTGGATGATGCGATGCGCGGAGACGTTGCGGCAGTTACTTCAAGGTGCCATCGCCATGGCGCCCATCGCCCAAACTAAATCGACCGGCTCCAGCGATGCCTTCGGCCTCGAGCACCGGGCGACTGTTAAACCACTCTTGGACGAGTGCGTCTCGAATATTGAGGCCGTGCTGAGCCTTCACTGATCGGCGATCGGTCGACTCGATGTAGCCAGTGATATTCCCAGAGTCTGGCAAGCTTGTCATCAACGACTTCACCGCCGATGGTCGTGACGATGTAGTGGTCGTCAATGTTGCGAGCGACACTCTTCTTGACCGGGTTGTTATCGGGTCGAGAATCGCGAACGGAAGGTTCCTTACCGCGGGCGGTAAACGAGATGTCGACTACCGCACAACGACCGCCTTGTTGTGAGTTAAGTGGGGCTAGGGCTGAACCGAAAGCCAGTCGTCAGTTACGGTAAGAACATGTTTCGCTCGGTTGTGTGCGTTTCGGGTTGCCTACTCGCATTGACGGCCTGTGGTGTCTCTGAGGGAAGTCCTAACTCCTCTGCTCCAGAAATGTTGGCCGACGTCACTATCGAGAGCAGTCTGAGTTCAAAGGTTGAGGCTGGCTGCACTGAAATTCATTCTGGAGATGGGGTGGAGGGCACTTTCAGTTTTGCGGTCAATCTGCACGAGAGTCTTCCTGAGGAATGGACTGCTGAATTCATGAAGATCATGAGAGACATGGCGTGCATGGCTCCGATCTCTAAAAACATTCTCGATATCTCCGAAGTCCCGAGAATGATGAACGTGTATGCCTGGCTGGATTCCGTAAGTAACCCCTTTCCGGACAAAGAGGGCGTCTCTGGTACCTGTATTTGTGGTGACGGATCGGACATGTGGATGGCTCTTGAGATGGGGGAGGAAGGCTTCCGTCCCGAGAATCTCCACATTCATCGCTACCAGGTTATTGTCCACGAATATTTTCACGTTCACCAGATTTCACGTTCTGGCAACCAACCCGAGCCGATCTGGTTGACGGAGGGTGGAGCCCAAGCAGTCGAAAATCTTTACTCACAGGATCGCTATGGGGAGAGCGCATTTGAAGATGCTCTTTTTCCGATCACGGCAAATTGGGTTGACGATCCAAGCCCACTTGAACAGTACGAGTACACCGAGGCCGACCGTAATTACCAATTTTCAACCTTCATGACACTTGCTTTGGCTAAGGAAGTGCAGGCACGTATGGGAATCTCCGAAGTTGAGGCCCTTCGATTGGTACTCGTCGATTTCCTGGATGCCAAATTCGTAACTCCTGACTGGAAAGACGCGTTTGTAGAAACGTTTGAGATGACGGTTGAAGATTTTTATGACACCCTGTCTGAGTTCCCGATTTCAGAATCAACTGAGGCGTGGTACTCAGGTCGCGTGGTTGATGCTCAGTCGGTGATGCCGAGCGAAGACATTCGGCTGGAGGAGATCTTTTCCTAACAATCACGGCAGAAAACTTGATGAGAATCACATCGGGAAACAAGCAAGAGTGACACCGGATACGACCATAAGCCGACCTGAGACCTGAAATGAGGTGTGGGCTCGGTCACCCCATAGGCCTCGGTCCTACGTGATCGACAGGTCGTAGCATGCCGCAGAGCCCTACGATTTCTACTTGAGAAAACCTGTATTTCTACAAGTCCCCCTGGGTGGGGGTTCTGTAGGAATGGCTTGAGCCTGTCTTTGTGCGGAGATCTACCCTTTTGAGTGCTGTGTGATCACACGTAGCTTCGAATTTAATCACACGGGAGTCAGGCACTTCGTGTGCTTCTCAACACGCATAGTGAATTAACTGAATATCGAGGTTTCAGCGCCGCTTTCAAATGGCGATCAGATTTTTCAGGCAAGATGCGGGGTCCGCAGATTTCCTGAGTCGAAGGTGCTCATTGCTATGCGAATGAGTTGCGCTTCGTAAAGAAAGATTTGATGATTGGAGATTCCCGGGTTCTTCGGAGAACAGGAACCCGGGAATCTCTAAAAACTTCGGTTACTGACTCGAACCGTCATACACGAGTTGGATATCAAGGTCGATCACTATCTTCTCCCCGACAAGGACTCCGCCAGTTTCGAGTGGAGCGTTCCATTCGATGCCCCAGTCCCGTCGGTTAATTGTGGTCACTGCGCTGAATCCAGCCCTGGTTCCTCCCCAAGGGTCTTGGCCTGCTCCCTCGAAGGTGATTTCAAACTCAACCGCTTTTGTAATGCCCTTAATCGTCAGATCAGCACTCATTGAGAATTTCCCCTCAGTTGGTTGAAAGGAGAGCGAGACCAGAGTCATCGTTGGATGGTTCTCGATATCAAAAAAGTCATTAGTGCGGAGGTGATTGTCGCGGTCTGAGTTGCCGGTATCGATCGAGTTCATCTGGACCTCGGCTGTCAGCTGCGACTGAAGATGATCCTCTTCGATGTGGATTTCGGCATCAAATTCCCTGAATTCACCCGAAACCTTAGAGACCATCATGTGGCGAGCTGAAAATCCGATGCGGCTGTGGGTCGGATCGATGCTCCATTTTCCGGCGGGAAGTATGCCGGTTGTGTGAGTGGGGGTGTACTGCATTTCATGTTCCTTTCCAAGGCGGCTTTGCCTTCAAATAGTTGCGCTCGCAATATTAGCAACACAATAGTTGCGATCACAACAAAAAAGTTGTGCGATCAATATTTCTTCTTGCGTAGGATTACGGCGTGACGAGAAACGTAAGCCCAATTTGGCTAAGTGAAGTTGAAATGGCGGCTTGGCTCGGGTTTGTCGAGACCTTCGCTGACCTGATTCGTGCGATCGAAAATGATTTGACACCGCATGGAATTGATCTTGGTGATTACCAAGTCTTCGTGCATCTATCGGGGTCGGTGGAGGGCTCGATGAAAATGTGCGATCTCGCTGACGCTCTGCAGTTAACGCCAAGTGGGTTGACGAGACGTATTGATGGTTTAGTTTCCCGGGGTTGGGTTGAGCGCCGCCCTTCGGAAGAAGATCGGCGGGTCAATCTCGCTGCTCTCACCTCAAGAGGCAGGAGGCTCATCGAAGAAGTCGCTCCCGGTCACGTAGAGAGTGTCAGGAGACACATGATTGATCAACTCACTCTGTCTGAGTTGAAAGCATTCGCCTCGGGCTTTTCCAGAATCCGCAAAGGCTTAGATGAGGAATGATTCATCAGTCGTCGAGGCACGATCTGATTCCTAATAGAGAAAACTTGTATTTCTACAAGTCCCCCAAAGTGGAGCTGGGGGGAATCGAACCCCCGTCCATCAGCCCGTGAACGGACCCGCTACGACCATTCCCGTCTGAGAGCCTGACGCCGGCTCATCGGCGGGTCGATTGATCTTGCGATCAGCGCTCAGTCTTTCCTGAGAGGCAGCGGTCTTTCTCGCCGTCAACGGTCTTTCTCGTCGTCATCCTCCGCTTCTGTTGCCGGGCTGCGGCGGACCGGCCCCGTGCGCCATTTCTGGTCACGATGACTCTTTACTCACCTGAATCAGGCGGCAAGAGCGAACTGCTCATCGGCAATTCTTGTGGTTGCCCCGTTTTTCGAGTCTGAGCAACTCGGGTCGCAGATTCGCCCAAGCGATACTGACGTCGAAACCGGTCAGCCCCGTATGAACGCACCTACTAGGTACAAGTACCTGGGTAGTTATGTTGCCGGTCAACCTACATCATCGGTGCAACAACCGGACACCGCGCAGCGCACGAGAGCCTGCGAGACTGACTGCCATGGACGGCATTCGACAGGCTTCCCCGGCCGATATCAACCAACTCGCTGTCACCGGCTGGCGGGCATTTCATGCTGACCCGGTCATGCGCTGGTTCTTTCCTGACGATGATGACTATCTGGCGAACGGCCAAGGAGTGTTTCGGCGGGTCATTGGCAGGGGAGTGGCGCTCAACAGCACATGGTGCTCCGCCGATGGAATTGCGTTCGCAAAATGGACCCCGCCAGGCCGGCCTGAAGCCGACGTAGAGGACGAACCTCGAGATGATCCTGCATGGCGTATTTCTCGATTCATCGCCTACGGCACCTACTCAGATGCGAATACTCCTCCAGAGCCGCATTGGTATCTCAACATGCTCGCAACTCACCCCGATTGGCAACGCACTGGTTATGGCGCCGCGTTGATGGGTGAAGTCTTTGCGATTGCCGATGCTGAGGGCCTCGGGTGCTACCTCGAAACCGAGACCGAAGAAAATGTGGCGTACTACCGTCGCCACGGATTCGAGGTGAGAACCGAATGGGATCTCGTGACCGATGACGAGAATGACAGGTCGCAGGGCCCACATCAGTGGGGGATGTGGCGTCAACCTCGCTGAGCCCGCGTTGACTGAGTGACTACCTGTTGTATTTGTTGCGCCGACCGATCTCGCGCTCGATATCGCGCTGAGCATCCTTCGCGGCAATCGACTGACGCTTATCGGCCTTAGTTCTTCCCTTACCAATGCCGAGTTCGACCTTCACTCGGCCGTTCTTGAAGTACATCGCAAGCGGAATGATTGACACCCGCTCACGGTCAACCTGATCGCTAAGTCGCTTCAATTCGGCACGATGTAAGAGCAACTTGCGGGGTCGATCTTGCTCGTGGGCACCAAACCCAACCGCAAATCCGTACGGAGCGATCGCGACACCTTCGAGCCACAATTCGCCGTTCCGAAATCGGGCATAGCCATCAGCAAGCTGAACTTGGGCTTCACGAAGGCTTTTTACTTCGCTTCCGAGTAGCGACACGCCAGCTTCGATTGAGTCTGAAATGGCGTAGTCGTGGCGGGCGCGCCGGTTGCTCGCGATGATCTTGGTTCCGGGCGGTGCCATGGTGAAACAAGGTTACCGAGCCAGGCAGACCGCGTGGTGAGACACCATGTCGCTCGCCATGTGTAGCCGATGCTGTTACACCCCTTCCTTAGGGTCATCGCCATGAACAAATTCTCATCCAATCACACCACCGACCCGATGGCTTCCGTCCATCGTCATCCATCATTCGCCCGTTGGTCCCGACTGAGTTCGGGCGCCGATGACCTCACAACACGTTGCTCGTCGAGCGGAACAAGCGCAATCGCCGTCGATGGTGGCGCCGACCTCGATGCTGAACTCCGCCTGCTCGAAGCGATTGCGAGACGCGGTTCGTTGACGCCGGCGCAGCGACGGACAGTCACGATTTCTGCACGCGGATCACTCAAAGACGGTCGAATCCTGTGGTCGGGGGCAGACGGAACCTGGGGCATCATCGAGCCTCTACTGGCAGAAATGATGGGATGGGATGCATCATCGTCAAGGTCGGTGCGCGCTGACGTCCACTCGGCGAGCGGTCGGCACCAAGTACTCGCGATCCACACGTTGGTTGCGGTGTGAAGGCACTAGCGTCAATGAGGTGATTCAGGTTCGTCGAGAAGTCTTTGATGCGATCGTGCATGCAGCGGTGAGGGCATACCCGCTCGAGGCCTGTGGTCTCATCTCTGGGCCAACAATCGGGACTAACTCAGACTCCGCAACCGAGTTCCACCGTTGCAACAACATGGCCGAATCAGCGCGGGTGTACACCATCGACCCGAAAGACCATCTTCGAATCGAACGTGAAGTTGACGACAACGACCACGAAGTCATCGGCGTAGTGCATAGCCATACCCATTCAGAGCCATACCCAAGCCCAACCGATGTCGGCCAAGCACCTGACCCAAGTTGGCATTACATCATCGTCTCGTTGAAGCGTGAGTCTCCGGAGATGCGCAGCTACCGAATCGTTGACGGCGAAATCGCCGAGGAATCAATCGAGCTCATCGACTGAGCATCGCGTGCATGCCTAACGTCCCTTTGGGACTAGTTCGGCGACCGCCTCAGGAAGAAATGATGTTTACCTCAAGGTCAGGCCGCATTCCCGGTAGCGCCTCGCCTGACGGCCATCCGAGGTAGATCATCCCGATCAATCGCGTCCCTGGCTCGAAACCACAGAGCGACAGCGTGCGTTCGCCGTCGATCACTGGTGCAGTTGACCAAAACGATGCAAGTCCGAGTGCGGTGGCGCCGAGAAGCGCATTTTGAATACCGGCGGAAACGGCGTCACGGTTCTCCTCGTGAAACGTTGGGTGCTCATCCGCAGCCGAACCGATCACCAACACCGCCGGTACTCGCGTGTATTTCGATCGAACTTTGTTGACCTTAATCTCATCGTCTGACCCGCCACTGATGAGATCTTGAGCACACGCTTCTCCCAAACGAACTCGGCCATCTCCCGAGAACGATGCGAAGCGCCACGGATATGTCCGCTTGTGGTTAGGTGCCCACAGTGCCAACTCGCACAAATCCCGAATAATTGACTCGGGCACCTCCCGCTCTCGGTCGACCAGCATGTTGGTGCGGCGCGCCAGCACAATGTCACGCACTGTTGAGAACGCTTCAGAAGACCCCATCTCGACCGTCATGTTCTTAGTCTGCCATCGAAGGGTGTGGTGGAGCTTCGTCGATGTCACAATGTCGCCATGCCACGCCGAGCCGTCCTTGCAGTAATCGCTGCTGCTGTGTTGTTCGGCACCACCGGCACGGCTCGCTCGCTCGGTCCCGATGCGACATCGGTATGGCTGGTTGGAACGATCAGGATTGCGCTCGGAGCCCTGACATTGTTGCTGTGTGCACTGGTGACCCGTGAGCGAAGTGTCGGAATCGGCCCAAAGGCTGCGATGTTCATCGCAATTGGAGGTGTTGGCGCAGCGATCTATCAGCCTGCGTTTTTCGCAGGAGTCGAAGAATGCGGAGTTGCTATTGGCACCGTCATTGCGCTCGGAAGCGGGCCAATGTTTGCTGGAGCCATCGACCGTGTGATTCGGCGACAACCGCTTCAGCGGCGTTGGTATGCCGGCACTACCATCATGCTGATCGGAGTGGCGGTGCTTGTTGCCACGAACAGCAGCGGCCAGATCGACACAGGTCTATCGATTCGGGGAGTGCTGTTCGCGCTCGCCGCAGGTCTCGGCTATGCGATGTATGCGCAAACTACGAGTTCACTCATTGAGTTGAAGATGTCATCCACCATGGCGCTCGCTGCACAATTCGGCGTTGCGGCGATCATGCTTTCGCCATTCATGATCGCGACGCTGATGTCTGACACGCCAGCGAACTGGATGTGGTCGGCTTCAGGAGCAGTCATGTTGCTTCACCTTGGTGTGCTCACCGCTGGTGTTGCGTACGTGCTGTATGGCTGGGGCCTTCGATCCCTGCCGGTTTCAACGGCGGTTTCGATCACTCTTGTTGAGCCGTTGACTGCCGCCGGAGCAGCGTTTTTGGTGCTGGGCGAGCGGCTCTCGACAAGCGGTTCGCTTGCAGGCGTAGTCGTGTTCATCGGGCTACTCGTTCTCACCGTTGAACGGCGACCGATGTCTACACCCGTTCAAGAATCTGATTGATCCTCAGCCCGCTCGATGCGCTCGAGCGGCAAGCACGCCGAGTGCGACGAATACTGACCCTGAAACCCAGCGCTGAACGAATGCCAGCGACCCGCCACGAAGCAGTACATCTCGTAGACCACTCGTTGTAATCGCCCAAGCTGAATCAGTGATGGAACCGATGATGACGAAGAGAATCCCTAGCGTCAGAGCCTGCGACCACGCGGGCCCTCTGTTCTGGTCGACAAACTGCGGAAGATACGACAGAAAGAACAATGCGACCTTTGGGTTCAGCACGTTGACGATGACACCCTGGGTGAATGCGCGCCGTTTTGGAAGATGAGCAACTGTGAGCACGACTTGATCAGGTCGGCGAATCAACGTGGTAAGGCCTACAACGACGAGGTAGATCGCCCCAGCCCATTTAATGACACCGAATGCGGTTGCAGAAGCGGCGATGACTGCAGACAGCCCAGCGGTAGCGGCCACTGCATGCGTCAAGTTTCCAATCTCTAACCCAGCAACCGAAGCAAGTGCAACTGAGCGACCATCTGACATTGACCGATTAACGATGTACAGCACCGCAGGCCCCGGAATGATGAGCAGCACGAACGAAGCAGCAGCGAACGAAAGAAGAGATTCGGCCGCTGGCATGACGGCGAACGCTACCTGCCACGATGGGGACATGACAACGACACCCGCCATCGATACCACCCCGCGAGAAACCATCAGAGTTGCGGGAAGTGGGCTCACGTTGGCGGCAGATATTTTCGGCGCCGACGATGCACCAACCGTCATGCTGATGCACGGTGGGGGGCAAACCCGGCATGCCTGGGGTGGTGCTGGAGCAGCCTTCGCTAATGCTGGTTATCGATCTGTGTCTATCGACCTTCGAGGTCATAGCGACAGTGATTGGTCGCCTGACGGTGACTACGCGCTGCAGCGGTACGCCGATGACCTCATCGCAGTAGCAAGAACCTGTGCGCAGCCACCCGCGTTGGTTGGGGCGTCGCTCGGAGGACTTGCCTCAATGCTTGCGCTTGCGACGAATGCGCGCTCTGCAAGCACTCCGCTCGCAAGCTGTCTTGTGCTCGTCGACGTGGCCCCTCGAATCGAAACCGCCGGTCGAGTCAAAATTCAAGAATTCATGCGCGCTGGGATGCGCGGGTTCGACAGCCTCGATGAAGCGGCCGATGCGGTGGCGCTCTATAACCCGCATCGGCCACGGCCGAAAGATTCGTCAGGGTTGAGAAAGAACCTTCGCCAACGCGGTGACGGGCGGTGGTACTGGCACTGGGATCCGAGATTTGTCAGCGAACGAAATGAAGCGGAGGAGCAGAGTAGTTCCATCGTGCGCACCGAACTCAATGACGCGGCACGTCTCATTGACATCCCAACCATGCTCGTGCGTGGTCGGATGAGCGACATCGTGAGCGATGAGAGCGTGAGCGAACTCAAAGAACTTGTTCCACACGCTGAGATCGCGGACGTTGCCGATGCAGGCCACATGGTCGCCGGCGACCGAAATGACATTTTCAACGCAGCAGTCATTGACTTCGTCGGGCGTGTCATGCCTGCGAACTAAGCCGCAACGCAATTGTTAACTGCTGGTAGCGGAGGCAGCCGCGCTCGGCCACGTCGCAAGCCCGATTGCGGCAAGAACGATGACACCACCGATGACGGTGCGAGTTGCTGGCACCTCAGAAAATGCCCACCACGCCCAAATTGTCGCTGCCACTGTCTCGACGGGGGCGAATAAGGCAACCTCGGCAGTCGGGACGTAGCGCGGTGCTGCGGTGTACAACATTCGGCCCAACGGGTTCGCAACGAGGCCCATGGCGCCACCCGCAAGCAGCATTCGAAGGTCGATCGATGACCACTCAACAATGGGAAGAGTCAGTAGAGCCATGAGAAGCGACCCCAACGCAAGCGCGGACGGTCGATCAAGATCAGGATGTTTGCGCCACACAACAATTGACAGTCCGAACGAACAAATCGCAACGACAGCAACGACATCCCCACTGATTGATGGCGATCCGAGTGACCCTGACATCGTCGCTCCAATTCCAATGGCAGTGACGATGATCGCCCATAGCACTCGACGTTCCGGGCGCTCACGCAACAACAGAAACGCCACAATCGCTGCGGCGATAGGCGAAGCGCCCACGATAACAACAACGTTGGAGACCGAGGTTCTAGTGACCGCAACGATGAATGAAAACTGTGTTGCAGCGCCGAATACGGCGGCAAGCAGAATTGCTCGTGGAGTGGTAACGAGTGAATGCCGAAATGCGGCTGGTCCGCCGGGGCGAAGGATTGCCGCAAGACCGAGTGACAACGATGAACCGCACGCCATGAGGAACGCCATCGTTGCCCCCGACCCCTCACCGAGGCGAACAAAGAGCGAATCGGTCGAGACAAACAGCATGCCCGTTGCAGCCAACAACCAACCTCGAATGCGAAGTGAATGTGCTTGGTTCGTCACGAGAGCGTGTTAGTCGTTGCTATGCAGCGCTTCGTTGAGCGCACCCCAAGAGCCTGTGCGCTGTCGAACAACAACCTGACCTGTTTGGCCGTCACGAATGAACATCAAACCTGAACGTCCCGACAGCTGAACTGCTTTGACGACGTCGCCATCAGGGGTGAGCACAGGGGTGCTTGCAGTGACATACAGCCCTGCCTCAACAACGCAGTCATTACCAAGGCTGATACCGATACCCGAATTTGCGCCGAGGAGACACCGTTCGCCGACAGTGATCTGCGCTGTTCCACCACCAGACAGAGTGCCCATAATTGATGCACCGCCGCCAATGTCGCTGCCATCGCCCACGATGACCCCTGCTGAGATTCGGCCCTCGACCATTGACGCTCCAAGGGTTCCAGCGTTGAAATTGCAGAAGCCCTCATGCATGACGGTCGTGCCCTCTGCGAGGTGAGCGCCCAACCGTACGCGGGAAGCGTCAGCAATGCGAACTCCCGACGGAACGACATAGTCGGTCATTCGTGGGAACTTGTCGACGCCATTAACTGTGAGATGTTGCCCTGCGGCTCGTGCCCGGTTGCGGGTTGCATCGAGTTCGTGAAGTGCGACTGGCCCCAAACTTGTCCATGCGACGTTGGTCAACGCTCCGAACACTCCATCGAGATTGATCGAACGCGGTGCTGCCAGTCGGCTCGAGAGAAGGTGAAGACGAAGGTAGCCGTCTGCGACAGAAGCGGGGGCTTCATCCACATCGATCGTGATTCGAATTGGGCGTATGGTGACGTTGCGGAGTTCATCGCGAGTTTCGCGCAGGCCAGCAAGCCCGTCGTCGCCCCCTTCACCCCAGCCATACCACCCAAATGCTCCATCAAGATCGATGCCCTTGTCATCGGTGGTCACCCATCCGGCACCCCACGCCATGCGAACCGATGTTGGTGCGCTTTCGTCGTCAGGATTCATGTGTCATCACCTCAGGTCGGAGAGTCGGGAACAAAACAACTTCACGGATCGAGTCAACACCGGCGATCAACATCGCAACACGGTCCATTCCGATACCGAGCCCGCCGGTAGGGGGCATTCCGTATTCAAGAGCACGCAAATAATCCTCATCGACCGTGCCCCGCTCAGCGTCGCCAGCTTCTTTCGCCGCTTGCTCGTCTTCAAATCGTGCCCGCTGTTCAACAGGGTCGTTGAGCTCGGAGTAACCATTCGCAAGTTCGCGGCCGTCGACGAACAACTCAAATCGCTCAGTGAGGTGCGAGTCGTCTCTGTGAACTCTTGCCAGTGGCGAAATATCAACCGGGTGGCCTGTGATGAACGTCGGCCGAACGATGCTCGACTCGCAGTGTGCTTCGAAGATTTCTTCGATGATCTTGCCGGGAAGCCATTGCGGGGCAACTTTCACATCGTTCTTCGATGCAATGTCAGCGAGCACGTCACGTGGCATTGACGGGTGAAGTTCAGTGCCGACAGCCTCGCTCGCAGCATCGATCATCCGGACCCGTGGCCAGGGGTCAGCGAGGTCAATCTCTGACCCGCGGATCGTCAGCATCGTTGTGCCAACTGCATCTCGGGCAGCGTTGGTGATGAGCAGCTCAGTGATGTTCATGACATCGGTCCAGTCAGCAAATGCCTGGTACAGCTCCATCATGGTGAACTCGGGATTGTGGCGAGTTGAGATTCCCTCGTTCCTGAAAATTCTTCCGATTTCAAACACCCGCTCCATCCCGCCAACGATGAGACGCTTGAGGTGAAGTTCGAGTGCGATGCGCAGGTAGAGCTGCATGTCAAGCGTGTTGTGATGGGTCACAAATGGTCGAGCATGTGCACCGCCGGCCTCAACATGTAACACCGGAGTCTCCACCTCAATGAACCCTTCATCAGACAGTGTCTTTCGGAAACTGGAGATCATTGCGTGACGAATCTCAAAGTGGCGACGGGCCTCATCGTTCACGATGAGATCGGCATACCGCTGACGGAAACGTGTGTCGACATCGGTCAGACCATGCCATTTGTCAGGAAGCGGCCGAATCGCTTTCGACAGCAGCTGGCACTCAGCCACCCGAACCGACAGTTCTCCTTTGCGAGTTGTCATGACCTCACCGGTCACGCCGACCCAGTCGCCAAGGTCAAGTGACTTGACCGCATCGAACCCTTCGTCACCAATGACAGCTTTTGACACAAAGAGTTGGATTTCGTCCGATCGATCGCGGATCGTCAAGAAGATGAGTTTGCCCGAGTCTCGGGCGAGCATGATGCGTCCTGCAACCGAAACGCGGTCATCAGTCTCTGAACCCGCTTCGAGATCTATATGACGGGAACGCACCTCAGCAAGAGAGTCTGTTCGGTCAAACCTGTAGGGATACGGCTCGGCGCCTGATGCGCGAATCTCATCAACCTGCGCAGAGCGTCGTACGCGCTCAGCTTGGAGGCCACTTCCTGTTTGCTGGTCGTCAAGTCCCGCGGCGGTGTCGTCTGCAGGGGGATGTTGTTCATTTCCGCCACTCATCGAGAAAACATCGTACCGCCCACCGTTGTTCGTGCTTGGGAGGCCGCCGACCAAGAGGGCCAGAAAATGGTTCATCAATGGGCGCAGTCGGCTGAAATCAGGCCGCCGATAGCCTGATGTTGTGGCTCATCGATTTGTCATCATCGGCGGCGGTCCAGCAGGGAACCAGGCGGCAACCTATGCGGCGCGCCTTGGAGCCAAAGTGACAATGGTTGAGCGCGAGATCGTTGGTGGCGCTGCGCATCTACTCGACTGCATTCCGTCGAAGACGATGATTGCAACGGGCGGAGCAATTTCATTCGGGCAGCGAATCGGAGGAATGGGTCTTGCCGACGCCTCGACGACAGTTGACGAAGATGCACTCGTCCATCGAATCAGCAGTATCCGAGACCACATGCAAGATGACACAACGCAACTCCTTCAGAGTCAAGGTGTGAACATCATTCGCGGTACCGCTCGATTTACAGGTCCGTACAGTGTCGAAGTTGAAACCGTCGACGGGTTGCAGCAACTCGAATTTGACTCTGCTCTTATCGCAACGGGTACCCGCCCTCGAATCCCAGAGTGGTGTGAGCCCGACCACGAGCGAATTCTCACGACCCGAGATTGCTATCCACCGAAGGTATTCCCGAAAAAAGTGACAGTCATTGGTTCTGGTGTCACCGGTGTCGAATTCGTTCACATGTTTGCTTCATTTGGCGCCGAAGTGACGTTGGTGGTCAGTCGCCAGCATGTGCTTCCCGGCAAAGACCCAGAAGCGGCAGCCGTTCTTGAGGACGACTTTTTGAGCAGGGGAGTGCGACTACTGAAAGGCGCACGAGCGACATCAATTGAACGTGACCCGTCCGACCCAGAAAAAGTTGTGGTCAAGTGTGACGACGGTCGAGTTGTCGAGTCGACGCACGCAGTTCTTGCCATCGGATCAGTGCCAAATACCGAGATGCTCAACCTTGAAGCCGCAGGAGTTGAAGCAGACGCAGGCGGCTATATCCCGATTAACCATCACTGTGTAACGAATCAGCCACACATCTATGCCGCCGGCGACGTGAGTGGGAAGTTGCCTCTCTCATCGGTCGCGTCGGTACAGGGCCGCAAGGTTGCTGAGCACGCAATGGGTCTCCACACCGTTGAGCACCGGCATCTTGATTACGACAAAGCAGCGTCAGCGATCTTCACCGAACCTGAAATCGCCGATGTTGGTCTCGCGGAGGCAGAGGCGTTTGCGCTTGGTCGGAAGATCAGAGTGACAAAGGTTCCGTTTGCCACGACCCCGAAGGCGCTCATCAACAACGACCCTCGCGGATTCGTGAAGATCGTCTCCGACCCAGCCACCGGCGTTGTTCTCGGTGGATCAATCGTTGGTCAACATGCAGCCGAACTCATCAGCGTGATTGCGCTTGCGGTCACTGCGAACCTCACCGTGACCGACATTGTCGAAAGCCTGCTCGTGCATCCAGCGCTAGCAGAGGCGTTGTCGCAAGCAGCCGAATAACCGCCACCGGCGAACAGGCGTCTTCACGAGAGTGATGCGTGGCTTTGCGACGGCAAGTCGCGGCAACGCATGTATCGGAAGTGCTGGGAGCGCCTTGCGATGCGTCCAGCCACAAACCTCAGGCTGGAGTGATGACGACGACTGTGTCGCCACCACCAACGGTGTCACCAGCCGAGACCTTGATCTCAGCCACGGTTCCACTCACATCGCTGTTGATCTGGTTCTCCATTTTCATCGCCTCGAGGACGAGAAGCGTTTGACCCGCTTCGACCTCTTGACCAACTTCAACTTCGATCTTCACGATGGTGCCCTGCATTGGGACAGTGATGGTGCCGTTACCGCCACCTCCACCTGCGCCTCCACCAGCAGAACGGCGGGGCTTCTTCGCACCCGGTGCTGCGGCCACGCCAACGGTCTCAGGAACCCACATCTTCACGTCGAAACGCTTTCCGTTCACCTCAACGGTGGTCTTGCGTTCGACGAGAGGCTCCGCGTCGTCCTCGGAAGGGGCAGCCGCTGATGCCGACACGTCGCTGAGATCAAGTGTTTGCTCAACCCACTTCGTTGAGTGCGTGACGTCGGCGAAATCTTGATGACGAAGGATGGCGAGGTCAGCAGGAATTGTCGTAGCGACACCCTTGACTTCCATCTCCTCGAGTGCGGTGATCGTTCGAGAAATCGCGGTTGGGCGATCCTTACCCCACACGATGAGCTTGCCGACCAAGTTGTCGTAATACTGGCTGATCTCGTCGCCCGACTCATATCCGGTGTCGAAGCGAACGCCGAATCCACTCGGCGTCTTAAGCGACTCAATCGGTCCAGGTGATGGCAAGAACTTGCCGCCGGCCGGGTCCTCGGCATTGATACGGATTTCGATCGCTGCGCCGTCACGCCGGGCGAGAACTTCTTCCTGCGTCATCGGAAGTGCTTCACCTGCGGCAACACGAATCTGCCATTCGACGAGGTCGATGCCGGTAATGACTTCGGTGACCGGGTGTTCAACTTGAAGGCGTGTGTTCATTTCGAGGAAGAAGAATTCCCCGTCCTGATAGATGAACTCGACGGTGCCGGCATTGCTGTAGCCAACCGCTTTCGCGGCCTTGACGGCAGCCTCACCCATGGCTTCTTCAACGCCATCGGGCAAACCTGGAGCTGGAGCTTCTTCAACAAGTTTCTGGTGACGTCGCTGCGCCGAGCAGTCTCGGGTCGACACCCACACCACATTGCCCTGCGTGTCGCCAACCAGTTGCACTTCGACATGGCGAGGCCAGGTGAGGTAGCGCTCGACGTACACCTCGTCGCGGCCAAAGAATGCCTTGGCCTCACGCTGTGCACTTGCCATTGCGTCGTCAACCTCATCGGCTGACTCAACGACCTTCATGCCGCGACCGCCGCCGCCGTATGCCGCCTTGATGCAGACCGGCCAACCAAATTCATTACCAAACGCGCGGATTTCGTCTGGGCCTTGTGCGAACTCGGTGGTGCCCGGGACAATCGGTGCTCCGCCGCGCTGTGCAGCGATACGGGACGACACTTTGTCACCCATTTCGTCGATTGCCTCTGGGGGTGGGCCGATCCATGCAACACCCATCGCAGTGATTGCACGGGCGAAGTCTGCGTTCTCAGAGAAGAACCCGTAACCCGGGTGTACGGCGTCGGCACCGCTCTCGGTGATCGCATTGAGAATGGCCTCAGTGTTGAGGTAACTCTCGGCTGCAGTTTGGCCGCCGAGGGCGTATGCCTCGTCGGCGAGACGCACGTGTAGTGCGTTTCGATCGAGTTCTGAGTAGACCGCTACCGTCTGGATACCCATTTCACGAGCAGCGCGAATGACACGGACAGCAATTTCGCCTCGGTTGGCGATGAGAATCTTTTTGAGCACGAGTGACAATGTAGGCGAGGTGACACGCGACAACCATCCTCCGAACGAAGTTCCTCTTCACATAGAGGGATGGAATGCCGCGCGCCTGACGACAATTGACAGCACGAATGATGAGCTTGTACGGCGTTGTTCGGCCGGAGCGGTCGCTGACAGGACCGTGCTCATCGCTGATCTGCAGACGGCGGGACGCGGACGACTTGATCGTCGTTGGGATGCTCCAGCAGGTTCAAATCTTTTGTTCTCGATTCTTTTCGCGCCACCGATAACTCATCCGCAACGTCTGCAGCATGCAATAGCACTGGCAATTGTTGAAACTGCGCGAGCGCTCGGTGTTACGGGTGCAACCTTGAAATGGCCAAACGACGTGATAGTGAATGTCGCCCGCGGAGACGGCGGGCAAGTGGAGAGTCTGAAACTCGCCGGAATGCTGTCGGCGATGACTCAAGATGGTTCCGTCATCATCGGTACTGGATGCAATATCGACTGGGCTCCTGATGGCGCAACGTCAATTCTTCAAGAATCAGGAACAACTCACGACGTTACAGACGTCCTTCGACTCGTGCTCGACGCGCTCGATGAACTTCTCAAACAATCGAATGACATGCTGCACGATCGCTATCGCTCGACGGTTGACACCATTGGGCGCCGAGTACGGATCGAGCTTCCAAACGGCGAGCAGGTGCTCGGACGGGCAACCGGGATTGATGTCGATGGCGCTCTCGAGGTCATCGATGAATGTGCGTTCACAAATCGCTTTTACGCAGCCGATGTCGTTCACCTGCGGCCCGATGAGTAGGGCGTTCAGGTC
>JAYNVD010000032.1:0-18823 GCA_038100275.1 Ilumatobacteraceae bacterium | reverse complement strand
TAGAGCATCACCTTGCCAAGGTGAGGGTCGCGGGTTCGAATCCCGTCGTCCGCTCTGTAGAAGGCGCTCGGGATTCCCGAGCGCCTTCAAACGTTCTCGGGCGTCCACCTGGCAGGGCTGAACCCGAGCGGTAGCGTCCTAACGGTGAAATTGGTGTTCAAGGTTCTCGCAGGCACTGTCCTTGCGTTCGTGATGACCGGGTGCAGCGGGTCAGACACTTCCACCCCTGCGCAACAATCAGGAAGCGCATCAACCGCGGCGACAGTGCAACTGCTCGATGCAGCAGCATCGGTTTTGTTTATCGCTGAGAACTCCCCAACGATTATTGACGTCCGGACTCAAGAAGAATTTGAAGCCGGTTACATCGCCGGAGCGACACTCATTGATATCTCGAGCCCGGGATTCACTGATGCGATCTCAACGCTTGATCGCTCAGCCACGTACTTCGTGTATTGCCGCTCGGGTAATCGTTCGGCGACAGCGACGAGCGCGATGATTGATCTCGGATTTACGAAGGTGTACGAACTCGACGGTGGCATCGTCGCATGGTCGGCCGCCGGCAACGCCATCCAATCCTGAGCGCGTTGGGCGCCCGGGCACGAACAATTACCTCGTGAGGGCTTTAGCGAAGTTCCGACCGAACGATTTCCGCACCCGCGACCATTGCCGCAAGTTTCGCTTGAGCGATCGATCGTGGGAGGTATTTCATTCCACAGTCAGGTGAAACAGCCAAATTCTCGGGCTCGATATGTTCAAGAGCGCTTCGAATTCGCGCCGCAACTTCATCTGGGGTCTCAACCGTCTCACGGCCAAGATCGATGACGCCGAGAACTACCTTGCGTGGAGCGAGTCGAGCGACAGTTGAGCCAGGCAAGTTGGGCTGGGCTGATTCGATCGCAACCCAATCAACGGGTGCGTCTTTCAACGGATCAAGAAACGGATAGCCAGTCGATTTGTTCGCGACATACGCGGCGTAGCCGTAGCAGGTGTGAAGGCAGGTTGTTGCCGTGATCCCGCTTGTTGCAACGGCCAGCGCCTCAAGGGCAATATCAGCGGCTGCTTCAGGGTTTGCTTGTAAGTACGGCTCATCCAGTTGAAGCACGTCAATCCCTGCTGTTTCAAGATCACGGAGTTCTTCGTTGACCGCCTCCGCATATGCAATCGCGAGGGCCTTCTGGTCTGAGTAGTACTTGTTGTCGGCGAGTTGGCTCAGCGTGAATGGGCCTGGCACAGTGACTTTCACTCGTCGTGTTGTCTGTTCGCGAATGAACTTTGCTGATGCAAGTTCAATTGGCGCCTCTCGGTGAATCTCGCCAGTGACGAGGGGTACTTCGGCTATGCCTCCGCGTCGATTCACGCCGACGCCGATCTCGTCTTTTGAGACTCCGCCAAGAGAGTTCGCAAAATGATTGAAATACGACTCACGGCCGACTTCACCATCGGTGATGATGTCGACACCTGCTCGCTCTTGATCAGCAATTGCCAACAACGTTGCTGCCTCGATCGCTTCATCGAGTTCAGATTCGGCAACCGACCACAATTCTGAATTACGAACGCGTGGCACGCCATCGCCCAAAAGTCGGTCGTGGTCGACAAGCCATTTCGGCTGCGGGTAACTGCCCATCACGGTGGTGTCAATCATTTTGCATCCAATCTCTCGGATCTGAATGTAGTTGCCTTCATCACCACTTCGTCTACAAGGTGTCGGTCTACGACATACTGATGCAGAAGTTTGAGCAGAGGAATATGAAATGAAGATTGCATCAGCGCTACACGACGGGATCACCATCTTCGGTGTGGTCGAGGGCAACACCATCGCAGACCTCAGCGAGTCATTGGCATCGCCGCAAGCACTCGTTGCGGAAGTGCACACCGCAAGTGGACGCAGCCGAGTTGAGTCAATGGCGGCCACCGCAACCAAGATCGACCTTTCTGCCGTGACGTTGTTGCCGCCGGTGCCGCTTGCGCGCCGAATCCTCTGCGTCGGAACGAACTACGCAGACCACATCGCAGAGTCCGACCGTGTCTCAGAGGCACCTCCGCACCCGGTGATCTTTACGAGGTTCCCCAGCTCGCTCGTTGGACATGGAGAACACCTTGAGCGTTCTCGTGCAAGCACGAGTTACGACTACGAAGGTGAACTCGCCATCATCATTGGTCAGCCCACGAGGTACGCAACGCGAGAGAATGCTCTTGACGCAATCGCTGGCTATGCGTGTTTCATGGATGGCACGATGCGAGATTTCCAGCGGCACACCTCACAGTTTGTTCCAGGTAAATCTTTCGACCGTTCGGGAGCATGTGGGCCATGGATGGTGACCGCTGACGAGATCTCTGACCCGTATGCGCTCATGTTGACTACGAGAGTTGATGGCGAGGTCGTCCAGCAGGCATCGACAAGTCTGCTCATTCACGACTTGGAAGCAATCGTGTCCTATTGCTCAACATTCACCACTCTTGAGCCCGGAGACATCATCGCAACAGGCACCCCGGGTGGCGTTGGTTACGTCAAGGAGCCACCATTGTGGCTCGAGCCAGGTCGCGAGGTTTCAGTTGACGTAACCGGAGTCGGCACGCTCGTCAACACGGTGATCGACGAACCAGTGTGATGTCACGGGTCTGGCCGCTCTCGGAAGTAGAAGCTAGATAGCGGAGTTGAACTGATCCCAGTACGGCTGGCGAAGTTCACGCTTCAGAATCTTCCCCGATCCAGTCTTTGGAAGCTCATCTGACCACGAGATGCTTCGAGGGATCTTGTAACTCGCAAGATGCACTCGGGCGTGCTCGTCAAGCAATTGCTCGTTGACCTCGGTATTCCCGTTTCGTACGACGACTGCGTGAACGATTTCTCCCCAGTCCTCACTCGGAATACCGAATACGGCTGCCTCTAAGACGCCGGGGTGTTGCTCGAGTGCTGCCTCAATTTCAGCCGGGTAAATGTTCATGCCGCCGGAGATGATCATGTCCTTCTTGCGGTCGCAGATGTAGATAAAGCCCTCATCGTCGATGTATGCAATGTCGCCGACGGTTTGGTACCCGTCACGGTGATCTTCCATGAACTTGTCGTTCTGCTTGTAGTAGTCGCTAAACACGGACGGCGAACGCACGAATAGTTCTCCCGTGTGTGTTGGGCCTATCCCATCGACAATGTTGCCATCGTCGTCGTACAGCCTGATTTCGACCATTGGCGACGGTTTGCCGCACGACCCCGGCTTTCGTAGTTGGTCCTCGGGTCGCAGAATCGTGTTCACCCCAAGCTCGGTGGAGCCGTATACCTCGAAGAGTGAGTGTGCTGGGAAATGGCTGAGGTATTGCTGCTTTAGAGCAAAACTCCACGGTGCCGCATTTGCAATCATGACCCGCATCGACGACACGTCGTATTTAGCAATGACACCTGCATCAAGATTGCAGATCATCCTGATTGGTGTCGGTGCTGAAAACGTTGATGAGCAGCGGTACTTGTCGACAAGGCGAAGCCAGTCCTCGGCATTGAACTTGCGCTGGACGACGATTGTTTGTCCCATGTTGATTGCAATACCCATGAACCCGCCAGGCCCAGAGTGGTAGAGGGGTCCGGTGGTGAGATAGACATCGTCGGCGCGGTATCCGATGTGCTCCAACATGGCGAGCATTTGCGTTGGCTCGGTCGCCCTCCGGCGAAAGGCACCCTTCGGCTTCCCGGTTGTGCCCGAGGTGTAAATCATTGTTGCACCGTCGGCGGTCTCTGCTGGAGGCTCTGGCGGGGATGTCTCAGGCATAGAAGCCACTTCTGCGTCTACCGAGACAAACCACGAATCAGCTGTTGGAGGTTCACCATCGAATACGAGAACTTCCCTGATCTTTGGGATGCTTTCGCGCACCCGCTCCAGCATCGGGGCAAAATCCGCATCTACATAGACGATCTCGGCATCGCAGTGGTCGATGACATACGCCGCTTCGTCGTCAGAAAGTCGGTAGTTCAACGGAACAGCCGTCGCTCCCACCTTTCGCGCGGCCGACATAAGCGACACAACTCCGATTGAGTTTTGGCCGCACCACACAACGCGGTCGCCTGGTTGTACTCCATGGCTGAGCAGAAGGTGCCCAAGCTGGTTGGTGTAGCGATCAAGTTCAGCGTAAGTGATTTGGTGCAGGGCGCCATCGGGCCTGTCATCAATGACGGCCAGTCGGTCGCCGAAGTTCTGGGCATGAGCGTTCAGGATGTCTGCCATCCCACAAGACTGTCACATGAGAACGAGGTGGATTTCCTCAGGCGTCGGCACTCGTAACGCTCGGTGTCTATTCTCAAGAGATGCTTGACCACATCGTGTTTGCAACTACCGATATCGCATCGACCTCAGAATGGCTTGCCGATCACACTGGCGTCGTCGCAACAGAGGGTGGACCACATGTCAACAAGGGCACACGAAATCGTCTGTGCTCGTTTGGTAACACGTATTTAGAGATCATCGGTCCCGACCCTGAACAGGGTGACCCTGGTGAGCCGCGCTCATTTGGTATCGACAATCTCTCTGGCCATCGAGTCATCACCTGGTGCGCCCGTCAACACAACCTGGAGAGTGTTGTCTCAGCAGGAGCGGCTGTCGGCCTTGGGTACACCAATCCTGTTCCGATGCGGCGGGTCGCTCCCGACATGACGCTGGATTGGCACCTCAGCCTTCCGACCGGTGAGACCGAAGGTGGGATATTGCCGTTCTTCATTGATTGGGGTGATTCGAGGCACCCCTCTGAAACTGCAGCACCAGGCCTCACTGTTGCCGAGATTCATGGTGTGCACCCTGACCCTGAACGTGTTAATTCGCTCCTCGCAGCACTTGGTGAATCGATGAAGGTCGAACGTGCCGATGCGCCCGGTCTGTTCGTTGAGTTGTCCGGCCCCACTGGATCGGTTGTCTTGCCGAACTAACGAGCGCGACTTGGACAAAATTTGGCGAGGGTTGGTTTCGCAGAATCTATGCGAGGCAACTCAGCGGTTTACCTCCGTTATAGGCCACCATGTCGCCGATCGCTGCGACAAGGTTGATTGCGCTACCCGGTTCGGCACCGTGTAACTCAAACATCGCTCGATGAAGATTGCCGACGATTCGTTCAGAGTCGGTGAGTTCACCAAACTCGCCAAGGTCAGTTTCCATTGCGGCTTCAAGGGCACTTACTTCATCTGAAATTGCGCGTTGGGCGAGATCAAGAATGAAGTTGTCGTACGACCGAAGTCGATCGATCACCGTGAGGTCGCACACGGGTCCGTGCCCCGGGACGACGACGTCGGCATCAAACTCGCTGAGCCGATCGAGAGCTGCGAGCGAGCCGGTCACTGAACCCATCACCATGAACGGTGTTCCGCCGTTGAACACCAGGTCGCCGGTGTAGAGCACCTTTCGGTCGGGCAACCAGATCACGATGTCGTTTGTCGTGTGTGCAGGTGTTCCGATGTAATGCAGTTCGGCGCGAATGTCTCCACAGTGCACGTCGATGCGGTCGTCAAAGGTGACCATCGGCGGCTCAATCTGGATGTTGCCCCAATCGACGGGCTCGAACACTCCCTCAAAATGAGGCAGTCCAGCCTCGAGAATCGCCTCTCGGCATCGGCGATGGCCAATGATGGCAGCCGGTTTGGTCAGCCAATTCCCGTGGGTGTGATCGCCGTGATGATGCGTATTCACCACCGCTCGAATCGGACCTGAGTCGAGACGTTCGACCGTTTCAAGGAACATGTTGGTACGTCGTTCTGTCGAACAGGTGTCCACAATGACGGTGTCGCCTGCGTGAGCAAGAATTCCGCAGTTGTTGATCCACCAAGATCCGTCAGGCTGCACATAGGCAAACACCCCATCATCGATGTTGATCAGTTGGGGTGGCTCGATATGGCCGTGGTCATGTCCGTGGTGGCGACTCATATCTGAACGGTACGAAACTCGTTGCCAAAGGTCAACAGTTGAGACAATGGGCTGATGGTCGAGATTGAGCAGCGAGTGCTGGACGTTGTTGCCGGAACTGGGATTCCCTTCGAGGCGATGCCCTGTGACCCCAATCTTGCCGACACCGCAGCATTTTGTGACCACTACGGCTTTTCACTCGAGGATTCAGCCAACACCATCGTGGTCGCTTCAAAGGGGGAGTCGCCGGTGTTCGCGGCATGTGTCGTACTCGCAACCCACCGACTTGATGTCAATGGCACTGTCCGCAAACGTTTGGGTGCGAGAAAGGTCTCGTTCGCTCCACCAGAGTTGACAGCGGAAGTCACTGGGATGGTGATGGGTGGCGTAACCCCGTTTGGATTGCCAGACAATCTTCCACTGTGGGTCGATGCTGCTGTGATGGAACGTGAACAGGTCGTTCTTGGTGGAGGGAGTCGGGCATTGAAGATTGTTGGCTCTCCTCAAGTGTTGGTAGCTCTCGCTAACACCGAGATCGTCGAGGGTCTTGCCCGGCCAGCCTCATAACAAGTGGCGAGCACGGCCAAATCAGGGTCGCTGTGTAACGATGTCGGAATGAGCGAAGAAGCAGTCCTAACTGAAGTCCGTGGTCGAGTTCTTCTCATCACGCTGAACCGGCCCGACCAGATGAATGCCGTGAACACCGCCCTTGCCCAGGGCCTTGTCGCCGCGATTGCAGAACTTGACGAGAATCCAGACCTCACCGCTGGTGTGCTCACCGGCGCTGGCCGCGGGTTCTGTGCGGGTATGGACCTGAAGGCATTTCTCACCGATGGACCTCCCGTTGGTTTTAACGATTTCTTGGAGAACGGCTCGAAGAAGCCGCTCATTGCAGCGGTTGAAGGCTTCGCCCTCGCCGGCGGGCTTGAAACGGCGCTTACCTGTGACCTCATCGTTGCTGCGGAAGGCGTGAAGCTCGGCATTCCCGAGGTTGGTGTTGGGCTGCTTGCGGCTGGTGGAGCACTATTGCGTTTGCCGAGTCGGGTTCCTTATGCAGTTGCGATGGAGATGGCATTGACGGCGGATCCGATCACTGCCGAGAAGGCGGCCGAGTATGGGCTGGTCTCCCGTGTAACTCCAAAGGGCGGAGCAGTTGAGGCGGCGCTTGAACTCGCCGAGCGTATTGCAAAGAACGCTCCGCTTTCGGTCGCAGCATCGAAACAAATGATCCAGGCAGTTCAAGGACGTACAGAAGCGGAGTTCTGGGACCATCAACGGCCAGTGATGGCTGAGGTGTTTGCATCTGATGACGCCAAGGAAGGACCGCGCGCATTTGCGGAGAAGCGTCCTCCTTCGTGGTCTGGTCGCTAAGCAACACCGCCTGACAGCACAGCACTAGGAGTCACATCGCTTGGCGGCGTGAAACTGGTCACTATTTCCGTGCCGGTTCGCGCGCGTTGAGGGCGCGCATGTCAGACTGCAGATGTGCGGATTGATGCGAATTTCTACGGTGGAGTACCAATGCCAGATGCCGGTTACGGGGGCCCAGCACCCGTAGACCGTCGTTATGACAACCCAGACTTCATCGCGTGCTACGACAACCTGACGGCCTGGTCAAAAACGATGGATCGACTCGGCTACGACACCATGTGGCTCACCGAGCACCACTTCCAATATGAGGGGTACGAGGTAACTCCAAACCTGATCCTCTTCGGGTTGCACTTAGCGAAGGAAACCGAGCGTCTTCGTCTCGGCCAAATGTTCAATGTTGTTCCTCAGTGGCATCCCCTTCGCCTCGCTGAGGATGCGGCAATGATGCAGATTCTCACGAACAATCGGATGCAGTTCGGTGTTGGTCGCGGCACCGTTCCGCGCGAGGCCCAGTCGCTTGGTGGGGTTGTCGCATCGGGTGACAACGAAATGTCTGCTGAGCTTGATCGCGTTAATCGTGAAATCTTCGAAGAATCGATGGAGATCATCAAAGAGGCGTGGTACAACGAGCGATTCTCGTTCACCGGAAAGCATTTCGTACTGCCCCCTCCTGGTATCCCAGACCGCGGATCAACCGTTCAAGACCTCACGCTCATTCCGAAGCCAATCGCTCCCATCGATATCTGGCAGGCGGTGACCTCCCCAGCAACGCTCGATTACACGGCTCGAGTTCGACACCTTGCCGTCATGCCGGCGCGTGGCCCCCAGCAGACAAAAGATTGGTGGGACCTCTATGGTCAGCGCGCCGCTGAGTCAGGCTGGGAGATCGAGCGCGGAGAAGCGCGGTGCCTCGCTCTCAACGCGCACGTTGCTCATACGACCGAAGCCGCAATGGACGGTGCCCGAAACGCCCATGATGAATGGATCAAATTCCTCTCGCCATACGGTCGTTTCCGGAGCTATGCCATGCCTGATGGCTCAGAGACGCCGTTTGACCACAAGCCGAGCCTCGAAGACTCAATGGACCAGCAGATCATGGCGATCGGCTCTGTTGAGCAAGTAGCTGACACAATGGGTCGCTATCGCGACGAGGTTGGTGTTGAGCACTTTGTATTGTTCTTCGACATGCCAGGTCTCACTCGTGAAGCCATGGATGAGCAACTTGAAATGATGGCAAACGAGGTTCTACCCCGTATTGGCGTGACGCTGAATTCCTGAGATGCGCCAGTTGGTTACTCTGGGTGACCTCACCCTTGCGGTCGAACGACATGGTGCTGGGCATCCCTTCGTATGGGGGCATGGCCTGACCTCCTCAATGCAACTTGAACCAGAGCTGCTTCCATTCGATTGGCAATTGTTCTCTTCTGTCGTAGATGTCATTCGGTATGACGCAAGAGGCCACGGGTCCTCGACACTCACAGCAGAACTCGAGGACTACTCATGGGAACGACTTGCCCAAGATCAACTCGCACTCGCCGATTACCTCACCGTTGACCGGTATGTCGCAGGGGGTGCATCGATGGGGGCGGGCACAGCGTTACACGCTGCAGTTGCTGCCCCCTCACGAGTACGAGCACTCGTGCTCGTGATCCCGCCTACCGCGTGGGAGACACGCGATGCACAGCGAGAGTTGTACCTCGAACGTGCACAACGGATTGCCAACGGCGAGATCGACGAAGTGGTTGCAGCGAGCCGTCGCCTCGACCCGCCTGGGCCATTTGGCGCTGAGTGGCACGAACGGATCGAACGGAACACTCGGTCAGCAGACCACCAGCAGATGGCGCACGTTCTGCGCGGGGCAGCGACGGCAGACTTTCCTGCGCGTGACCTTGTTGCGGGGATTTCAGTTCCCACGCTCATTCTTGCCTGGTCGGGAGACCCCGGTCACCCGTTATCCACCGCCGAAGAACTGCGCGAACTCATCAACACATCAGACCTTGTGATTGCGTCAACTGCCGAAGAACTCGCTGACTGGTCGAGCAGGATTGCAGAGTTCCTTGCAGAACTCAACTGAACATAGCGAGCAGAGTGTTTACAACGCAGCGTGAACCGACGACCAGAAGAGTTCGGACGCAGTGGTTGAAGAAAACGCCCCATCGAGCCGAGTAAGCGCGTCATCAATGTCAGAATCGGCAATCACTGAGCCTCTACTTGCTTCGAGAATCGCTCTGGTCACTTGTGGAGTGAACTCGGGGTGAGGTTGCATCGTCATGAGGTTGTCACCGGTCAGCCCGGCGATTTCACACCCAGATGATGTGAGATAACACGACGTTCCCGCGGGAATGGACTGCACCTGATCCTGATGAAATGCGATTAACCGCAGAGGGTCTGTAGCTAGGGGCGTGGTGCTGTTGCAGAACTCATACTCTTGGGCGGCAAGATTCCAGCCCCGGGATGATTTCGCTACTTCGGCGCCGAGTGCCGCAGCAATTGCTTGATGCCCAAAGCAAATGCCCCACGTTGCAACCTGGTGGTCGATTGACCTGCGAATCATCGACAGGAGTGGGGGGATCCACTCGTGCGGTTCATATACGCCAGCGCGGCTCCCGCCGATGATGATGGCGTCAAACGACGAGACATCTCCCGGAAGGTTGCCCTCGTGAGCCCGAAATATCTCGATGTCAAGATCGTTGCTTGATCCGAGTCTAAGAAAATCTGCGTACAGCGTCTCGTACGTCGCATATTGCGATGAAATACGACGACCGAGGTCATCGCAAAGGACAATTGCCGCGCGGTTCACGCGCGCACGTTACCGACCTTGTCGGCCGGTCACTCCATCGCAGTGAGTGCTCCCTCGCCCCACATTTCAACGAGGCGGAACTTCTGAATCTTTCCTGAGCCGGTGAGCGGCAATTCCTCTGCGGTGAACCAACTTGCTGGTGTTTTGTGAGGTGCGAGATGCTCTCTGACCCATGATCGGAGTTCAGCGACCGTCGGCGCTGAACCAGGACTTGGCCGGACAACTGCCCCAACGGTTTCACCCCATTTGTCATCCGGTAATCCGATTATCGCCACATCGCCAACGGCGGGGTGACGATAGAGCACCTCTTCAATTTCCTTCGGGTAGATGTTCTCACCTCCACGAATGATCATGTCCTTGATGCGGCCAACGATGTAGCAGTAACCGCGCTCATCCATCGAACAAATATCACCCGAGTGCAACCAGCCGTCAGCATCGATGGTTTCAGCGGTTGCTTCAGGATTGTCGTTGTACCCCAACATGTTGAGGTAGCCGCGGGTGCAGAATTCGCCAGGTTCACCGACTGGCACCGTGTTCCCGTCAGCGTCCACGATCTTGATTTCAACGTGGGGGAGCGCTGTGCCGAGGCTGTTCGCTTTGTCGTCAACGCCGTCGTCTGGCCGGGTCATCGTTGCAACCGGCGACATCTCTGTCTGTCCGAACACGATGGTGAGCTTTGCGCCAACCTCGCGTTCAAACCGTTCGACGAGTGCCGCTGGCACTGTTGAGCCACCCGAGGTAATCGTCTTCAACGCGGAGAGGTCACGGTCTTTAAATGTTGGGTGTTCCATCATCGCGATGAGCATGGTTGGAACGCCACCGCCGAGTGTCACCCCGTACTTCTCGAAGGTGTCAAGCACGTGACCCGGTTCAAATTCTTCAACGGTCACGATGGTCAACATTCGTGTGCCTGATGCCAGCACGGCGAGGACCGACCCTCCCGTGTGGAACAGTGGCATAGCACCAAGCATCACATCGCCCGGTTGGCTGCCATTTCGAAGGGTGCTGTGTAATGCGTTCGTGACGATGCCCCGATGGTGCAGGCTTGCCCCCTTCGGAAACCCGGTCGTTCCTGACGTGTATTGGATCATGACGAGATCGCCGGGATCTGGTTCTGGAAGTGTCGTCGTCGATGAACGAGCGGAATCTGCGACAGCGGTGAGTTCGCCAAGAGAAGTGACTTCGCGCACAGATGGGCAACGTTCCATCAATTGCTCAGCAATGCTGACGAGATTTCGACCGCGGTAACTACTGGAGGCGATGACCCCAGCCGATTTCGACTGATTGAACACGTAGGCCGCCTCGTCCTCAAGCAGGTTCGGATTCACCGTGACGATCACCATGCCGGCGAGAGCAATCGCGTATTCGGCGATGACCCATTCGGGAAGGTTCTGAGCCCAGATTGCAATTCGACTGCGTGGTTCGAATCGTTCGACGAGGTTCCGGGCAACTGCCTCTGCATCAGATAAGAGTTCAGCAAACGTCCATGTTGCGCCCGTGTTTGATGCAATAAGTGCCGGCTGGGCTGGTCGTTCAGCAGCGGCGCGTCGAAGAACATCGCCGATAGTGAGATCGAGAACGGCTGGTTCGGCCGGGCCGATGGTGTGGCTCAGGGTGAGAGGTGGCGTTGTCATAACAGTGTTCCTTTCTTTCTCGGTCAACTCGTTGCGGTGGCGGTTACTTCGTTCGTTCGCCGTAATCACCAAATGGACGATCGCGTTTTAAGACTGCTGACCCCATGAATCCCCCAATTCATCTTGGTAGTGCGAACGTAGCAAAGTGCCCACTACATCACAGTCTCGGCTCCTTCCGTTTGAAGCCAGAGGTGATGCGCCGTCTAGCGTTCTCGGTAAGGAACAGGAGGACATAGTGAGTGACGAAAAGCCGGGCTCAGATGCCATTGAACACCACGAAGTAATTGTGATCGGTGCGGGTGTTGCAGGTATCTATGCGTTGCATCGTCTGCGCGAGATTGGCGTTGACGTTGTTGTCCTTGAGGCGGGTGAAGACGCGGGTGGAACCTGGTTCTGGAATCGCTATCCGGGGTGCCGCTTCGATTCTGAGAGTTACACGTACGGGTACTCCTTCTCAGAAGAACTTCTCGAGGAGTGGCACTGGAAGGAACGGTTCTCGCCCCAACCTGAAAATCTTCGCTACCTCCAACATGTCGTTGAAAAATTTGGCCTTCGCAATGGCATGCGCTTTAACCAGCAACTCCAAAAGGCTGAATGGAACGACGAGACACGACGCTGGCATCTGTCGTTGGGTAGCGGCGACGCCATGACCTGCGACCTCCTTCTTCCCGCAATTGGGTTGCTCTCGGCGCCTACCCTCCCGCGCTACGAAGGACAGCAAGACTTCACGGGACAGTCCTTCCACACCTATCACTGGCCCAAAGACCCGATCGATATGTCAGAACTTCGGGTGGCAGTCGTCGGCACTGGAGCCACGGGTGTTCAGATCATCCCCGCAATCGCAGAGAATGTGAAGTCGCTTCACGTCTTCCAACGCCGCCCTAACTGGTGCGCCCCGCTGAGGAACGGGCCGATTAGCGATGACGAAATGGCTGAGATTCGTAGCCGCTATGACGAGATCTTCGCTCGTTGCGCCGAAACACCAGGAGGATTTATTCACGGACCAGATGATCGTTCGTTTCATGATACCGATGTGAGTGAACGACTTGAATTATGGGAATGGTTGTACGAGCAGCCAGGTTTCGGAATTTGGTTGGCAAACTTCCGAGAAGTACTCATGGAAGAGGATGCAAACGCAGAATTGTCGGCGTTCATCGCAAACAAAATTCGCGAGCGCGTCAACGACCCGGTTGTTGCTGAGAAGCTCATCCCGAAAGACCACGGCTTTGGGGTTCAGCGCGTGCCAATGGAGACCAACTATTTCGAGGCGTACAACCGAGACAACGTCACCCTTGTCGATATTTCTGAAGAACCGATCGATCGAATTGTTGCTGAAGGAATCAAGACCTCTGCCGATACGTATGAGTTCGATCTCATCATTTATGCAACAGGGTTCGATGCGATCACGGGCGCCTTCGACCGTATTGAGTTCATTGGCAAGGATGGTCGCCGCTTACGTGACGAGTGGGAGAAAGGACCACGCACCTACCTTGGAGTTCAAGTGGAAGGTTTTCCGAATCTCGTCATGCTTGCCGGCCCACAGGGCGCTTCGGTGTCGACGAACTTCCCGCGCGCGATCGAAACCTCAGTCGATTGGGCAGCGGATCTCATTTCCCACATGCGCGATAACGACCTTCGGACCGTCGAGTGCACCCGAGAGGCACAAGATGATTGGGTCCAGGAAGTCGAAAATCTCTACGGAATGGTCCTATTGCGTAATGCCCGCGGATGGTTCACCGGCTACAACTCGAATGTTGATGGCCGAGATGTGAAGCGTCACGTGATTTATAACGGTGGGGCGCCGCGATATCGCAAAAAACTTGAGAAGTCGGTTGCAAACAACTACGACGGCTTTGTTCTCACCTGACGGCGAGTTTGATCGCATTGGCATCTACTAGTGACTGAACGCGAGAACACTCAGCGACCGCCCTCGGTCGATGCGCTTGCGCGTTCTCTTGCGAATGAGGTTGACTTACCTCACGCTGTGCTTGTCCATTGCGCGAGACGTGCTATTTCTCGACAACCAGACGATGCCGCGGAGTTGGCTGCTCGTATCGCCAGAGAATTGAGTGCTTCGCTCATCGGAGAGGTGATTAATGCAACCGGTGTGCTTCTGCACACCAACTTGGGGCGAGCGCCGTATCCCACTAGCCCTGGGCCACGGGCAACCGCAGTCGAGTTTGATCTCTCCGATGGCAGCAGGGGTTCTCGCCACACAGCAATCGCCGCTCTACTGAAGATGCTGACCGGCGCTGAAGATGCACTGGTTGTCAACAACAATGCCGCAGCTGTACTTCTCGTGTTGTCCGCGCTGGCGGAGGGTCGAGGCGTCGCAGTTGCACGCGGCGAAAGTGTTGAAATTGGCGGGGGGTTTCGAGTCCCTGATGTGATGAGGCGTTCGGGTGCCCAACTCATTGACGTGGGGACAACAAACCGCACGAGACGCAGTGACTACGAAGAAGCATGTGACGTCGCTGAGAACGACATCGCCATGTTGTTGAAAGTGCATCCGTCAAACTTCTCGGTTGAGGGATTTGTTGAATCCGCATCGATACGCGAGTTGGCTGCGCTCTCACCAGTTCTCGCAGTCGATCTTGGATCTGGGCTGCTCGATTCTCAGGCGCCCTGGTTGCCTGCCGATATGCGGCCGTTGCCGTCGTGGGTGAGTGATGAGCCGTCAGTGAAGCAAAGCATTGATGACGGCGCTGACATTGTGATGTTCAGCGGTGACAAGTTGCTCGGCGGACCGCAATGCGGAATTATTGCGGGTCGGCGAGATCTCATTGAACGGTGCGCAAAGCACCCGCTCATGCGGGCGCTGCGACCCGGTCATCACGCGTTGGTTCCGCTACAGCAGGTATTGCTGTCGTACCTCGAGCGGACCGTGACTGAAACTGTGCCGTTCTGGTCGATGGTTAGTACACCCGTTGCCAACCTCGAAACCCGGGCAGAGCAAATCGTCGCCGAAGCCCGGTATGGCGAAATGCGATCATCTTCGGCAGTCGTGGGGGCGGGTGCGGCTCCGGCAGCAACACTTCCGTCTCGGGCTGTGGTTATCCCGGGTGATGTGGCCGCCAAGCTTCGTAACGCACGACCATTTCCAGTTATCGCTCGTGTTTTTGAAGGCTCGACATGGATTGACCTTCGATCAGTTGACGAATCAGATGACGGAAACATCATTGACGCGCTCATCCATTTGAGGCAGTGAAATGGCGGTAATCGCTACTGCTGGTCACGTCGATCACGGCAAGTCAGCGCTCGTTCGAGCGATGACCGGAATTGAGCCAGACCGATATGCGGAAGAACGACGACGAGGACTCACACTTGATCTTGGCTTCGGCCATGTCGCGGCTCCAGATGGAACGATTCTTGACATTGTCGATGTTCCCGGACACGTCGATTATCTCAAGACGATGGTGGCTGGAATGTCGCAAGCTTCGATCGCACTCCTTGTTGTCGACGCAGTGGAAGGGTGTCGTGAACAGACCCGTGAACATCTCGCAGTCATCGAATCGACGAGGCCAACTGCCGGTGTTGTTGCTCTCACCCGTGTTGATCTCGTTGACTCCGATCGAATAAGTGCAGTGACGGGTGAGGTGACCGAACTGCTTGCGAGTTCGTCACTGATGTGGTCGACTCCGATACCCACCTCGGCGATCTCAGGCGAAGGAGTGTCCGAACTCATCGAGGTGCTTGCCGACACAGTTCGCCGCGTTGAGGTACTTGAGCAGGAACATTCAGAACAGCCGGCACGATTATTCGTCGATAGGGCATTCTCGATTACAGGAGCAGGAACTGTCGTGACAGGGACGTTGTCATCCGGCAGGATCGAGGTTGGCGCTGAACTTGTGCTCGTCGGGAGCAACAGACGTGTTCAGGTGCGTGCAGTCCAGCGTCATGGCGCAGAAATTACAACCGTTGAGGCTGTCAGCCGAACGGCGATCAACCTTTCTGGACTCTCGGCAAACGAGATTCGACGAGGCGACGTTCTGATCGACCATGGTGGCTGGGCCCAAACTGAGGTTGCTGATGTGAGCGTTGAACTCGTTGACGGGGCGAGTATTGGCAACGGCAAAGGGTTCAGCGCTCATCTTGGTTCTGCGCGTCGTGACGTCACTCTTCGACCTGTTGGTGGGTCGCATGGCCTTGTCTACGGGTGGTTTCGAATGAGATTTTCCAATGCGATGCCACTCATCCCCGGTGATCGCATGCTGTTACGCGGCCAGGGGACTGGGACCGTCGTTGGAGCAGCAATTGTTCATGATGTTGCGCCGATTGCGCCCCCATCGCGTTCAACACCGGATGGATCTGTTGATCAGCAACTCATTCACCACGGTTGGGTTGGCGTTGACGAGGCTCGACGGCTCACCGGTCAACATCTTGAACCAGTAGTTGGCAGATGGGTTGCAGCAACCACGGTCGTTGAGTCGACGATGAGTTCATTGCGAGAGCGGCTCGCAACAGGGCCGATCGATACCGCTGAGTGCGATGAGATTGAGAGGGACCTACTTCACGGTATGGAGGAGGTCATCGTTGAGCACGGACAGGCGCGTGTCGGCGAAGTGGACCCGGTAATGGAATCGCCAATAATTGACCGGCTACTTGCCGAAGGTATTGCAACTAGCCCGATCGATAGCGCCGATCGGGCCGCCGTTTCTCGGCTCGTGCGCCTCGGTGTTCTCATAGGTCATGACGACGTGTACTTCCACACCGATGTCCTCCGTGATCTTCAACCAATTCTTAACGTGCTCTGGGAGGCTGATGCGAACGGATTCACCGTCGCCGAATTGCGAGACGCTCTAGGTGTGACAAGAAAACATGCACTGCCTCTTGCGAATTGCCTTGACCAGATGAGAATCACTCGCCGCGTTGGCGACCGGCGGGTGCCTGGGCGCGAGATAACTGCCTGAGCGGAGGTGGACGGGAATCGAACCCGCCGGACGAAGTTCATCCGTCCCAACCGTGTTGAAGACGGCGGAGCCCACCAGGCGCTCGGACACCTCCGCTTCGCAGAGTACCGTGTGGAGATGGCAACCCCAGCACGAGCACTTTCGTCGACGGCACTTTCTGATGGTCTAACAGTTGTTGTGAAACGCGACTGCGAAACCTGTCAGATGGTCGAGCAGGTCATCGCAGACATCGCATCTTCGACGCCGATTCGAGTGATCACTCAGGACGACCCGGACTTCCCCGCATCTGTCGATCGTGAACACGACGGTGAATTGGCATTCTCATGGCACCACGACATCGAAACTGTTCCCACTCTGATCAAAGTTTCGTCAGGAGTTGAGGTGGAGAGGACCGTCGGTTGGTCGCAGGAGGCATGGCAAGAGATCACTCGAGTCGACTCGTTGGGGTCAGACTTACCGATCATGCGCCCCGGTTGCGGGTCGATGAGTGTCGATCCGAACCTTATTGACACCTTGCGGGCGCGATTCGGAGGCGACGGCCTCGCCGCACGGCAGGTTGAATTCGCTCAAGCAGAGGATCCCTTCGAGGCAATGTTCGAGCGCGGTTGGACCGATGGGCTCCCGGTTGTGCCTCCGACTCGCGAGCGGGTGTTGCGCATGCTTGAGGGAACAACTCGGTCTCCTGATGAAGTTGTTGCAATCGCACCCCCTGACCTCGTCGAACTCACCGTCGAAAAGATCGCGGTCAATGCAGTAATGGCAGGTTGTCGCCCGGAGTACCTTCCGTGGGTGATCGCAGCGATTGAGGCTGTTTGCAACGACACGTTCAACATGCACGGACTTCTCGCCACGACGATGCCGGTTGGGCCGGTACTGGTCTGCAATGGTCCTGGCACCAAAGCAATTGGGATGAATTCGGGCATCAATGTGTTCGGTCAGGGGAACCGGGCGAACCTCACAATCGGGCGCGCTGTTCAACTTGTCATTCGCAATGTCGGCGGTGGGCGTCCGGGGGAGGTTGATCGCGCAACTCATGGAAATCCGGGAAAGATCTCATTCTGCTTTGCTGAAGATGAAGCCGGATCGCCATTTCGGCCGCTGTCCGTACAACGCGGTATTCCGGCGGGGGTTGATGCGATCACAGTCTTTGCGGGCGAAGGGCCGAAGTGTGTGGTCGACCAACTTGCTCGCACACCTGAGCAACTCATCGCCACGCTTGCGGATGCATTGATGGGCCTGCACAATCGCAAGCTGGTAATTGGTTTTGACGTTGTCCTCGTTATCAGTCCAGATCATTCTCGGATCTTCCATGAAGCGAAATGGAGTGATGAAGAAGTGCTCGCTGCGTTGTATGCCGCAACGACACGACCGGGCGCCGATCTGGTGCGAGGCGTTGGTGGAATCGCCGAGGGCGTACCTGAAGGGTTTGCTGATGCGCCCGCGTTACCGAAATTTCGACCCGGAGGAATTCTCCTTGCGCATGCAGGCGGCGGAGCGGGATTATTCTCCTCAATGATTGGTGGTTGGGTGAATGGTGAAATGGGAAGCGATCCAGTCACAGTTGAGGTTCGTCCGTGATGTTGGACGAAATGGTCTAAGGTAAGAACGTGAGCGAGAATTTGGTCCTCGACCCGACATCTGAGAGTGCTCCTGCGACGCGGACTCGCCTCGCTCGGCCAGACTCATTGGACGGGCAAACCATTGGTCTGCTCGATATTTCAAAACCTCGCGGAGACGTCTTCTTAGACGAAATTGAGCGACAGCTCATCGATCGAGGTGCAACGGTGCGGCGCTATAAGAAGCCCACTTTTTCGAAACCGGCTCCCGTTGACCTTCGGCACGAGATCGCTACTCAATGCACCCTCGTGATCGAAGCACTTGCTGATTGAGGCAGTTGTACGTCGTGCAGTGTGCACGACATCGTCGATCTTGAAAGTCGCGGCGTGCCTGGAGTGTTCGTCGCATCGAGTGAGTTTGTGACAGGGGCAGATGCTCAGTCCGCTGCGCTGGGATTTCCCGATGTTGCTCGAATCTTCGTGGAGCACCCGATTCAGGATCGCACCGACGATGAGATGCGTGCACTTGCTGCGGGCGTGATCGATTCGGTGATCAGCGAAATCATTTCCTGAAGATTGTCCGACAACTTGTTGAGCGGTTGCTGCATGTCAACATGATGTGAGAAGCGCAATCGGGAGGTGCGAGATGAGCGAGACAGAAACAAAGGTGGCGATTGGC
>JAYNVD010000031.1:12661-19311 GCA_038100275.1 Ilumatobacteraceae bacterium | reverse complement strand
TACCCGCATGCCGTTGCAGTGCCAACACCAACGCCATAGGTAATGAATCCAACCCATATCGCCTGTACAAGCGAAGTGAGAAACAGACCAATTCCCATGCTGATGGCGCCGACCATCACAATGCGACGTGGCCCAAATCGGTCGGCAAGTCGACCTGTCACTACTCCGCCCAAAAAGTAAAAACATGTCGTTAGCGAGAACATCAGGGCCGTCATTCCCTTACCTGAGCCGAATTCCTCAGACATCGAATCAAAAAAGGCACCGAATGAATATGCGACACCGAAACAGGTGAAACACGACAGGAATGCGGCCCCAACAACACCCCAACGACGGAGGTTGCTGAGATCGCCGGGCTCTTCTGACATCTTCCCCTCTTTCGAAGCACCGTTGGACTACGCCTCATCTCAGCAGACCAGCGCCGCCATGCCCGTGTCAGAGGCGAGTCTTGATGACATAAAAAATCCACGGCATCAGGATTGGACGACATGTAACAATTCCCGCATTGCCAACGATCACGTAAATGCGTACGTTGATATTCGAGGAGAGCAAGTGACAACGTCCCCCACATACCGCCGATATTCGGGCGAAGACAGAGCACCGCTCATTTTTCGCGCCTTGACTTCGCTCGCCGTAGCCGCAGCTGCATCGCTTGTGATTCCGATGGGCATGACAAGTGCTCTGGACAACGCCGAACCCCAACCAGCGGTCACGCTCTCGATCCCCACGTTCTCAGGGGGCGAGCCGCTCACTCGCTACCTCATTTCGATTGACCCATCACTCACGACGATTGAAGCGCTGAGAGATTCACTCGTAAACGCAGGGGCTTCCATCGTCGACACCATTTCTGACTTCAACACGGTTGTCGCATGGGTATCTGAAGATCAAGTTGACGCTCTGCAACACAGCCTTGTAATCGACACGATCGAACCTGATTCGGTGCTCTCGGTTGACATCGAATCCGAACCAACCAACGAGGAGGACGCCGCTCCCGTTGCTGGCCCGATACCGGGTCGTTACATCATCACCATTGACCGATCGGCGAATACAACAACACGCGCATCCATCGTCTCCGCTCTGGGCGATTCAGTTATCGCCACCTACGAGAACGTGTTCCATGGTTACGCCGTTGAGCTCAGCGACTCCGAAGCAAAACTGGTCAAAGAACTGCCCGGCGTGCTGTCGGTCGAAAACGACGCAATTGTCACTCTTGATACGACTGACATCGTTGACGCGCTTGCTACCCAACCAGATCTCTCTAGTGGGCTCTGGGGTCTCGATCGTCTCGATCAAACAGCACTTCCTCTCGACCAGTCATACACCTACGACGCCGACGGAACAGGAGTCACCGCCTACGTCATCGACACCGGGGTAAGTGATCATGACGAGTTTGGCGACCGCCTTAAGAATGGTCGGCGCTACTACAACGCCGGATGGGATTGGCTTCCTTGGATCACCTACGACAGCAATACCGATGACTGCAACGGACACGGAACACATGTCGCAGGAACAATCGCCGGCACAATGTACGGCGTCGCGAAGAACGCCGACATCATTCCGGTTCGAGTATTCGGATGTAGCGGAAGCACGTCGACATCAATCATCGTTGAAGCAATCGATTGGGTGGTTGCACACCATCAATCTGGCGTCCCGGCGGTCGCAAACCTGAGTCTCGGTGGCGGCGCATCTACCGCCCTTGACACTGCGGTTCGCGCAATGGTCAACGATGGAATCGTCGTTGCAGTTGCAGCAGGCAACTCAAACCAAAACGCCTGTTACTCATCACCAGCACGGGTATCAACGGCCTTCACCGTTGCGGCAAGCACCGCACTTGACGAGCGTGCTTCATTCTCGAACTATGGGTCATGTGTCGACATCTTCGCTCCTGGTCTCAGAATCGAATCAGCATGGCCAAGTGATGTGTCGCCGTACACAACAAGTAGAACGATCTCAGGCACGTCGATGGCAAGCCCTCATGTCGCAGGAGCGGCCGCTCTTCTTTGGAGTCGCGACCTCACCGCATCGTCGTCTGATGTCAGCGATGCACTCGAAACGTCGCATGTCGTGGGCAAAATCTCTGACCCAGGTACCGGATCACCAAACCAGCTTCTACATCTCGGTTCAGCCGAAGTTGTCCCGACCGCCCCATTGAACCCGGTCGCGACCTCTTCCGAGGGAGTAGCAACCGTGGCATGGGACGCTTCAGAAAACGCCGAGTCTGCCGGTGTAACCGGTTACACGGTCATTGCGATCAATTCCGATGCCGCTGAATCAGATGGCTGCGACTGGTCCGGAGGCGCACTCGAGTGTTCTGTTGTCGGGCTCGCCCCTGGCAACTGGACATTTGTTGTTGAAGCGTCGAATGCTGCCGGAACATCTCCTCGATCAATCCCCAGCAACTCGGTCGAAATCGATTCGTCAAATGACTTCTTCTCCGGCGCCACCGAGCTCATTGGGCTTGCTGGTTCAATCACCGCAAACAATCGTTTTGCCACGATTGAAGACGACGAACCATCACTCGGTGTCGGTTATGGCGGAGCAACACTCTGGTTCACCCATACTCCGACGTCAGATGGCGCATTAACTGTCAACACTCAGGGGTCGGCATTTGACACAGTGCTCACCGCGTACCGGGGCACATCACTTACTTCGCTCACTCGTCTCGCCATCAATGATGACTATCGATTTGACGGTAATTACTCGTTGCAATCCCAAGTGACCTTCACCGTGAAGGCTGACACGACCTACTACATGCGAGTGCACAGTTGGGGGTCGGCGCGAGGCGATCTGACGATCAACTGGGATCTTGCTGCGAGTTGCACCACTCGAGCAGTTCCAAATGATGACTTCTGCGCAGCATTTGCATTCTCCGGAGATTCCGAATCAGACACTGTCGACATCACAGACGCGACAATCGAAACTGCAGAACCAGGCGAAGGTGAGCGAAGCATCTGGTACCGGCATACACCAAATGCCGACGGCTTGCTGACCCTCAGCCGAGCGGGCACAACGATCGCAAGCACCCTCGAGGTCTACACCGGCGCGGATCTCGCATCGCTCGTTCCTTTGAGCGGCTCATCCTCGATTTCTGACATAGGTAGTGAGAGCGCAACCTTTGAAGTGAACGAACGCACGACGTACTTCATCCGGCACGCGTCCCGAAATGACGAAACCGGATCTGTTACGACTGAGTTTTCATTCACCCCGACCCCGGTACTCACCGTTCCCGGACGCCCATCATCCTTGAGTGCCTCCGATGAAGGCAGCGATGTGATTGTCGAGTGGTCTGGTCCGGCAACCGATGGCGGAAGCCCGATCATTGCGTACGAGATAACTACATCACCTGATGATGCTTCCTGTTCGGCAACCGCAGACGACACGTCCTGTGTGCTCACCGGGTTACGTCCTTGGACAAGGTACACATTCACCGTTGTTGCAATCAACGCAATTGGACGGAGCACACCACGCTCGATGTTCTTTGTCCCTGCGAATGCAAATGACTCCTTTGCAACTCCAGTCGAACTTCAAGCACCAGCAAACGGAACAGCAATTTCCTCGAACAGGTATGCCACTGCTGAATACGCGGAACCTGCACATGTTTACGGCCCTTACCACTCAATGTGGTTCGAGGTCGCTGTGCCGGGTCCTGGCCGGCTCGAAATTGATACCGCTGGGTCGAGCTTCGATACCACGCTCGCCGTTTACGAAGGCAGCACGCTCACAGACTTGCGACAAGTTGCAGAGAACGATGACGCAGCAGGGACACTGACGTCGGCTGTCACACTCTCTCCGACATCGTCGACGACCTACCGAATCGCGGTCGATGGTTACAACGGCAACACCGGCGCGATCACGTTGAACTGGGAATTCACTGCTGCAGGTCCACCACAACCACCAAGCGAAGTAAAAGCGGTTGCAACTGGGGTGAACAGCGTCAATGTGTGGTGGACAGCCCCTGACAGCACGATGCCAGTCCTCTCTTCAACTGCAACTGCGCACCCCGGTGGGGCAAGTTGCGTAACCACCAACACTCAGTGCGAAATCACTGGACTTGTCACTGGTGCTCAGTACACGTTCTCGGTGTCGAGCTCGAATGCTCTTGGATCAAGCACGCCGACGAACCCCTCGCAAACGGTCATCGTTGGGTCATCGAATGGTGCCCAAACCAGCATCCCGAACAGCTGGGGGCAAGACCGTATCGATCAGGCAAATCTTCCCCTCGACGATCGTTTCAGCACGACAAACCGTGGTAACGGTGCAACGATCTTCATCGTCGATACGGGCATCTCTGACCACACCGAGTTCGGTAGCCGACTCACCAACGGCTTTGATGCAGTCAACGATGGCAACGGAACAACTGACTGTCACGGACACGGCACCCATGTTGCTTCCACAGCGGCAGGAGAAACGTTAGGAGTTGCGAGTGATGCCCTCGTTGTCCCCGTACGAGTGCTTGATTGTGATGGCGCTGGCTCAACATCGGGAGTGCTTGCGGGGCTTTCTTGGATTCGTTCGATTGATCTCGGCGCACGCCGTGGAGTCGTCAATCTCAGCCTGGGTGGTGGCGCATCGCCAACACTTGATAACGCCGTCGCCCAACTCTCAGCAGAAGGATTTGTCGTCGCAGTCGCAGCAGGAAATGAGGCTCAGAATGCGTGCGATGTGTCACCTGCGAGAGAACCATCCGCCCTGACCGTGGGAGCGACAACCGAGGCGGATTCCAAAGCCTGGTTCTCAAACTTCGGGCCCTGTGTCGACCTCTTCGCCCCCGGATCCTCAATTGTTGGAGCCGGACTGAGTTCAACTACCGCTCGACAGACGATGAGTGGAACCTCGATGGCGAGCCCACATGCTGCAGGAGCAGCAGCGATTTCGCTCACAGCGTGGCCTGCGGCAAGTTCTTCAGACGTCATCCAACTTCTCGTTGACGATGCCACACCAGAAGTGCTGTCGAGTGTCGGCACTGACTCACCTAACCGGCTCCTCATGGTCGCTGGGGAGTCACTACCGGCGAGCGATACCCCATCAACACCGAATTCAGTTTCAGCCGAAGCAGGCGACTCATCAGTCACTGTTCGATGGATGCCTGGTGACCCCTCAGTCGTAGCTGTCACCTCATTCACGGTGACGGGTTCACCCGAAGGGCTTTGCACGACTGAATTCATCGCATCCGGCGCCGAACATTCCTGCGTCATCCCCAACCTCACGAACGACATTGAGTATTCGTTCTCGGTCGTGGCGGTCAACGCGGTAGGGGTTGCAAGCAGCGCATCGAACACTGTGATTGCGACACCTTCTTTGAACAATGTGCAAGAGCAGCCAGCCAGCACAGCCCCAAACGATGCAACGATCACACAAGTCACGCCAACTCGAGTGGCAGACACTCGTCGAACCTCACTCACTAATCGCGCCTCGGCCAAGGTAGGTGAAGATCGGGTGCTTCAAGTTGATGTCACCGATGCGATTGGGCTTGTGACAGACGAGATCGAAGCGGTTGCACTCAATCTCACACTCACCGAGACGTCTGCAGGACCATATGGTGGATTCGCCACAGTCTTCCCGTGTGGCGCATCGGTGCCCGACACATCAAGTCTCAACTTTGTCAGCGGTGCGACGGTTGCAACTGGCGTCCTCAGCGCAGTTGGTGCTGACGGAGAGGTCTGCGTGTATGTGTTTGGCGAGGCTCACGTCATCGTGGATGTCACGGGAGTGATCGCAGCGGGTCGCGGTTACACCTCATTTGTTCCAGTCCGTCAGGCTGATACCCGCAATGGAGCAGGAGTTTCGACGAGTGACCCGATCGCTTATCGCTCAATCGAGATTCCCGTTGGAACATTAGGTGGTGTGGCCTCGGCTGACATCGCCGCAATCTCGGCAACTCTCACGGTCACCTCGACCGTTGCTCCATCGGTAGGTGGTTTCGCAACCGTATATGCCTGCGGCAGCGCTCCGCCAGATGCCTCAACCTTGAACTTCGTGACCGGACAAACGGTCGCCAACTCGTTCATCAGCCCACTTTCTGACGAAGGAAGACTCTGCGTCTACATCTATGGAGAAGCTGATGTCATCGTTGACATCAATGGAGTGTTCACTGAAGACTCAGCCTTTTCACCAATGCAGCCAAGCCGAGTTCTTGACACTCGATCAACAAGCGCAATTGGAACCCTCACAAACGACGTAACTGATCTCGTAGTTCCGATCACAATAGGAACGCAATCACTTTCGGGACTCGACACCGTCGTCACTCTCAATGTCACCGCAGTTGGAACAGTTGCACCTGAGGTTGGTGGCTTCTTGACGGTCTATCCGTGCGGCGCCCGCCCAGATACATCGACCTTGAACTTCGTGACCGGACAAACCGTCGCCAACTCGATGGTTGCCCCAGTATCTGCTCAAGGGACGGTTTGCGTGTACGTCTACGGGAAGGCTGACGTGCTTATCGATATCAATGGCATCAGCCAGGCGAAATAGCACCTTTCAACATTTTTCAAATTTTTTCTTTCTTTCTGTAACAAGTTCGGTGGTCCGGACGATTGCAGTGATGTCCGCCAATAAGTCGGCGGTGAATAAAGGGAGAAAAACATGAAGAAATTAGTGATTTCATCACTCGTCCGCGTCTCACAGATTCGCGAATCAGCAGCTGACGACCAGGG
>JAYNVD010000031.1:4625-12561 GCA_038100275.1 Ilumatobacteraceae bacterium | reverse complement strand
TTTGCGGTCATCACCGCAGGAACCGCAGCAGCAGGACAACTGAGCCTTCAAGCTGCAGCTCGTGATGGCGCTCGCGCCGAGGCAGTAATGCCGAACTCAGGTTGCTCGACTGCAATCGACAGGCTCGCAGACTCGTCAGCAGTTGTTGGTGACATTTCCTGCAACACCGCCGTGTCGTGCCCCGGAGATCGCAACAACATCGAGATCAGCGCGAATAGAACCGTTTCGATTCCACTCCTTGGCGATCGCATCGTCACCCTTTCAGCATCAGCTTCCTACGAATGTGTAGCCGGCTAACGGAACCACCAATGATCGACAAAGCCTCACAACTTAAGAACTCCGACAGAGGCTCAATCTCTGTCCTGTTCGCAGTTGCAGTGCTTCCGATGTTGGCAATGACTGCCGTTGTGGCTGATGTCGGCATGGTGCATGCCAAGCGCCAAGAACTCCAGACCGGAGTCGAAGCTGCGGCAATTGCCGGCGCTGCAAAGCTGGCGCAAGGCGCATCAGCGTGTTCCGGATACGACGCAGTGATTAGCGCAAACGTTGGTTCTCTCGCTTCGCTCACCACCACCTGCACGACATCAGGGGCAGTGCCTCATGATGTCGTCACGGTGGGGGCCGAAGCTTCAGCCACGCTTGCCTTCTCACAATTACTCGGTCGGTCCGATGCGTCGATTACGTCGACGGCTTCAGTCAAAGTCGGTCCGGCACGTTCTGCTGTCGGCCTGCGCCCGATTGCGATCTGTGCAGAGCACCCGGCACTACAGGGGTGGATTTCATCGGGAATGACATCGACAGCCACCTACACAATTTTCGTCGAATCTGACGGAACGACGTGTGGTGGTGATGTTCCTGGTAACTGGTCAATGATCGATTTTGATGGAGGATCGAATTCAAACTCCGAACTGCAGGACCGCATCGTGAATGGCTATCAATCCGAGATTGTTCTTCCGGTCACGTTCAATGGAGACCCCGGAATTCCGACACCAAGTATCGACATCGATGTATTAATTGGCTCCACCATCACAATTCCAGTGTTCAGTGATGCTCGCTCAAGCGGAGCAGGATCCGAATACGACCTTGATGGATTCGTCGGTGTTGAAATTCTCGATGCTGTCATGACTGGCGCTGCATCTCAACGGCACCTCGATGTTCGTTTCACCTCTCAAACACTTGGAGAAGGCCTCGCTGGAGGGGCTGCTGCCAATTACGGCAGCCAATCATTTCAAATCTGCTCACTCGAAGGGACAGGAAGCTGCTCATGAGCCGTTCACCTCTCAACTCAAGGCGTTCCATGCCTGGTCGCAATATTGCCGCTCCCCTTGGAGCTGGAATTCTTGTCATGGTCGGCACCTATGCACTCGTCGGCACCTCCGACGACACCGGCGTAGTCAACGAGGACCTCTTCCCGACAGTGGTCGTTATCGAACCGATCGCAGCAGGCACTGACACGGCTTTGATCGGTGATTCGCTCGAGATCCGCATGCTGCCCAACTCGGTGCGCCCCGATGGGGCACTCAGCGACCTTGAATCAGTACCTGCTGGTGTGCTCGCTAGTGACACAGTCACCGGTGAGCAACTGCTCGAATCTTCAATCGCACTCGATGTGGTAGATGCACTTGGCGGCGATTTCACTTCAATCTCCGTTCGTGTCGATGCCCAACGTTGGGCAGGTCCGTACGGGGCAACTGGTGATGCTGTCGACATTTACCGATCGGGAGAAACAATCGAGCTCATCGTTGCAGACGCAGTGATCATCAGTGCCCCGTCTATCGAAGAACTTGATCCAAGAGCCGAATCAATCGTGACGCTTGCCGTACCCAATGAGTCAATCACACAAGTCATTTCGGCCGCTTCGCAGAACGAGATCTGGATGGTCGGCGCATGAACTCTCGCAACATCATCGCCGTCGTTTCTCCAAAAGGTGGCAACGGGAAAACCACGGTCTCAGCAAACCTTGCGGTGTCACTTGCTCGCCGCGAACCGACGGTCATCGTCGACCTCGACGTGCACTTCGGAGATGTCGAATATGCCCTTCGCATGAAACCGATTCATCGTCTCGACGACCTAGTGCAAGCGGTACTCGAAGACCGAGACGATATTTCTGGCCTACTTTCTGCCCACCCGAGTGGGCTCGACGTTCTCTGCGCCCCGCATGATCCAGTCGCAGCAGATCGCCTGAATCCACTTGATGCCTTTGCTGTCGTCGACCTCCTCGCTGATCAAGGGCAACCCGTTGTCCTCGACACCGCAGGTGGTATATCTGATTATTCACTCGGCGCCCTCGACCGAGCCCGTCACATTGTGCTGGTGTGCGGTACTGATGTCCCATCTATTCAGGCAGGCCGCAAACTCCTTGCGACGATGAACGAACTCGACATGCCGCTCGACCGGGTTCACCTTGTTGTTAATCGCTCAAATGCTCAGGTCGGATTGAACGTGAATGATGTTGAGGAAGTACTTGGGCTCTCTGCCTCCTTGCTTGTGCCCGACCACCCAAGCCTTGCGGCAGGCATGAACAGTGGCAGCCCGGTGACCGAATCAAGCCCTAAGTCAGCGATCGCACAGGCCTTCAACGACTTCGCAGATGACCTCCTCGGCATCAGCCCAGGCCCCCGCAGAAGGTTCCTCGTACTCAAGCAAGGCAAGTCGTCATGAGTTTGGCAGCGAGGTTTGATACGAGGACTACTCCATTGCTCACAGATGCTCCTCAGCGGGAGCAATCAGATGAGTCCATCTCTGAATTTGTTGATGACCACAGCCACTGCCCGCTTCAGCGGGATGAACTCTCCGCTGTCGTTGACACGGTTCGGGCGTCACTCCAGGTAGCAACCCGAGATCAACAACTCGCAGGCGAACAACTGCGCCGGCTCGCAGAACGCGAGGTCGATGACATTCTTGCAAAGCACGCAATCACCGACCGGCAACAACTCATGGATACACGTGACGCCGTGCTCGATGAGTTGCTCGGCTACGGACCTTTGCAAGAACTTCTCGATCGCTCCGAAATCTCCGAAATCATGGTCAATGGCCACCAGCAGATTTTCGTCGAGCGGAGAGGCCGACTCGAACGTACGACTCGGAGTTTTGATAGCGAGGAGCACTTGAGGGCGGTCATCGATCGCATGGTGAGATCATCAGGTCGCCGCGTTGATCAATCTTCACCCATGGTTGATGCCCGCCTGCCCGATGGCTCACGTTTAAACGTTGTGCTCCCACCACTTGCAGTTGATGGACCGTCCATCACTATTCGAAAATTCACCGCGCAACATCTCACGAGCAGCGACCTCGTTGAACGCGGTGCTCTGTCGAGCGAGGCAGCCGAGTTCCTTTCTCAGGCCGTGTCACAACGGCGAAACATCATTGTCAGTGGTGGTACTGGCACTGGTAAAACCACGATGCTCAACGTGCTCTCGTCACACATTGCACGGAGCGAACGTGTGGTCACGGTGGAAGATGCGGTCGAACTGCAACTCGACATGCCAAACATCATTCGCCTGGAATCACGACCAGCAAATACCGAGGGTGCAGGGGCGGTCACAATTCGCGATCTTGTTCGCAACTCTCTTCGTATGCGCCCAGACAGAATCGTCGTCGGCGAGGTTCGTGGAGCTGAGGCACTCGACATGCTCCAAGCGATGAACACCGGACACGACGGATCGCTCTCGACGTTGCACGCAAACAACCCAAGAGATGCAATTCGTCGCCTCGAAACAATGGTGCTCCTCGGCGGGGTCGATCTTCCGCTCCGAGCAATTCGAGAGCAAGTTGCTTCGGCCGTGGACCTCATCGTTCAGTTGACTCGAGGCGCCGATGGATCTCGCTTTGTCTCCTCCATCACCGAGGTCGTCGGACTTGAAGGCGATGTAGTTTCGACAGCCGAACTGTTCCACCGGCCGGCTGGACCAGGCCATGACCGAACAGCGGCACCGTCTCTGATGAGCACTGGCGTGACCTCACAACTCGTTCAATGGTCAGTGACTGACTCACGCCGGGTGAACTCATGACTTCTGTTGCCACCGTGGCCTTCGGCGCTGCAGCCGCGTGGATCATTTCATGGGTTCTTGAAATCCGTGCCGCATCACACATCAGTGCTCATGCACGGGCTCAACTCGGCCTTCGTCCAGATCTCGTTGATCACGCACGTCCTCGGCCAACGCTGAGCCGGTCGGCACAACGCAAGCTTCTCTTTGGGCTCGTCATCTCGATACTCGCAACACTCGTGATCGGCCCGATTGGTGTCGTATTCGGTGTTATTCCGGCCTTTGTTGCTCGTTTCATCAACAACCGATCAGCACGAAAGCGCCAGCGTGCGCTTGATGATGCTCTTGCACCGGCGCTGCAGCGGATCGTCGATCAGTTGAGTGTCGGGCGAACGGTGAGTTCCGCGATCGAGGCGTCCATCGAACATGCATCTGCTCCACTCGATGGAATATTCCGCAGGGTGGTCAGCGACAACAACGTTGGAATTCCAATTGACGAATCACTCAACTCAATCGCAGCGGAAGAGCGCAACCAGCACCTTGACATCATCGCTTCTGCACTCGCTCTGCATGCTCAACACGGGGGTTCGCTGACCGACATCCTCATCGCCGTACTTGAGTCAATCGAGGAGGAAGACCGCCTACGTCGCGACCTCCTCACATTGACCGCTGACGCTCGACTTAGCGCAAACGTTCTGCTTGCAATGCCCATCGGCGCTCTTGCCATCACCTCGCTCCTCAGCCCCGGCTATGCAACCCCACTCATCGCTACGTCCACAGGGCGAATCATGAGCGTTGGTGGTGTCGTGCTCGGATCGCTCGGTGTCTTGTGGCTACGCCACCTTGCACGACCGGAGACAGCATGATGTCATCGACTGCAGCCAGCATCGCCGCAGCATCTGCATTTGGAAGTGCAGCATTTATTGTCACTGCCGTTGCACGTCCTGCACTTGTATCGGCACAGCAAAAACTCGCCTCAGCGCTTTCAACGTCGAAACTCTCACGACCGATCGCTTCGCGGGTAGACGCTCTAGGGCCTGTCAAAGGCTCGACTGATCAGATCGCGCAGCTCCTGCGTTCACAACTCATCTACGCATCGATCACCGCTGTGATCACGACGTTGCTCATGATCACGAACCCATCGGCGACATCAATCCTGGCCGGCGGAGTAGCGATCGCTGGTGCCTGGCAAATGCCGCTCATCGCAGCTAGACGTAACGAAACTTCGCGTTGCACATCGGTTGACCGTGAACTCACGAGCGCACTCGGAGAAATCGTGATGGGTGTTGAAGCTGGCCTCACATTCGAATCCGTCATCAACTACTACGCGCAACGGCACTCCACTCCGCTAAGTGCTGAGTTTGCTCACATGTCACAACTCCTTCACGCGGGTCGAACCCGCCGAGAAGCAATTGCTGAACTAATCCACCGCAACCCAACTTCAATTATTCGTTCATTCGCAGCAGCAATCGAACAAAATCAAACGTTGGGCACTCCGCTTGCCGCAGTGTTACGCAAACAAGCCGAGACGACACGCCGACATCGACGTCAAGCCGCCGAGACACGGGCTGCTGCAGTCTCGATGAAAATGATCTTTCCAACCGTGTTCTGCATACTGCCCCTCCTAATGATCGTGGTTGTGGGGCCGGCGATCGTGCGGCTCATGGAGGTGCTCTAGTGGAATTTCACGGGCAATTTCTCCTTAACCCTGAGATACTTGGGTATCGCATATCTCATCGGGTCAGGACTCGTGTGCCTGGTTCTCTTCCGACCTACGCAACGGTCGGTGATCAACGAATCAGCCAGACATCGAGCGGATTGGCGCCACGATCTTGGCGCACTCTTTGTGCTAGCGCTATGTCTATGCGTGGTTTCTCTCACCTCGCAGTCCCCACCAGTCGCAACGACAATCGTTCTGGGTATCGGCAGCGCAGCGATGGCCGTACAACTGGTTATCGATCTGACGACGAAACGACTGCCATTGTTCATCAGCGTGACGGCCACATGTTTGATGTTGCTCATCGGGGGCGTTCTCACCCGCTCGGGAAGTCAACTCGTCGCCATGGCCTGTGGGGGAATCGTGATGATGACGGTCTCCCAACTCTTGGTAATGGTGTCACAAGGCTCACTCGGGCGGGGCGACGTGTACTTTTGCCTGCCACTTGGGGTGGCACTCGGAGCGGGTTCAACGGTGTCGACAACCGTGGTACTCACCCTTTATGCCTGGACCATTACAGCGTTGGTCGGTGGGATGACGGCCTGCATTGGCTTGGTCTTCCGACGCTTTTCCAAACGGTCGACGATCCCGTACGGACCGTTTCTCGTCGTCGGCACGATCGCCATGCTCGCAATTCGGGGAACCCCATGAAGCGCGGAGCGAAATATGGCTTCTCGCTCCGCGGATTGAAAGCGGGCGACAGCAGGGCATGGTCATGGCTTGTCGCTGAATTTTCAGGGAAGCTTGTTGGCTACGCAACTCGAATGGGAGCCCGAGAACCCGAAGAGGTAATGAGCGCGACACTTGAGACAATTGCACGGAGGATCGCAGACTTCGAAGGCAACGAGTCACAGATGCGCTCATTCATTTTCTCGATCGCACACGCACGAATCGTTGATGACCTCCGTCGAACAACACGCCGCAGCGAAGTTTCGATTGAGAACACTCTCAACCTGTTAGAAGCCGATGAGCCCAACGAGGACACGTTTACTGATCCAGATTTGTTGAATGCCTTAGGTCGGCTGCCCGAAGAGCAACGACGGATGCTCGAGCTTCGCTACGTGATGGGTCTCTCCACAAAAGAGACGGCGGACGCAATCGGCAAATCTGAGGTCGCCACCAGAGTCGGGCTCTCACGGGCATTCGCTCGCTTGAAGGATCTCCTCATCGATGATTTTCGCGTTGATGCTGATCAGGAGGTGTCGTCATGATGACGATTCGAACTTCTCATCGGCGCATACAGGAGCGGCTCAAGAATCTTGCATTGTCGAGCCAACCTGTTGGTTACCCAACAGATCCATCACAAGTCGATGCAAATTTCGTTGCACGTTTGCAGTCCCTTGCGGTTGCAAGCTCGATCACCCCAACCCGCCGTTCGACACGACTCCGTCGACAGTTCGGTGCGGTCATTGGAGCGGTCGGAATTCTTGGGTGGGCGGGAGCTGCAGCGGCAGGCGCGAGCGTCGGTCTTGCAGCAACTGGAAATCTCCCTGCACCCGTTCAGGACGTTGTCGCTGACGTGCTCGACATCGTCAACATCAGTGTTCCACGGCCCGATCCATCTCCTGCCCCTGAAACGCCAGCTCCGGTTTCCGATTCAGCACCCTCAATAGAGGATGAAACGACGACCTCTTCTCCCGAGGGGTCGAGTGAGGTGGCAGAGGAAGCAGAAGAGGCGATCCCAGCAACGACCGTTGAGACCTCTACGACAACAACAGTGCCAGACGACTCAACAGAAACATTTGCGGGGGAGGTCATTGCTTGCTCGACACCCGCCGCCGAAAGTAACCCGAACTGTTTTGAACGTCTCGACGATGACACGATCGCCGTGGTTCCTGTGTCTCCCGCATGCGACACCCCAGCCGCAGCAAATAACCCCAACTGCCAAATCGACGACGAAGACGACGACAGCAACAGCAATGGCAACTCGTCCAACAACAACGGCAACGGCAACGGCAACGGCAACAACAACACCATCCCTGCATGCGACACCCCAGCCGCAGCAAATAACCCCAACTGTTTCGAAGAAGTCGACGACGACATCATCGTCGTTGTGCCGTCGTGTGACGGCCCCGCCGCAGCGAGAAATCCAAAATGTGACGATGAGAATACTGACTCAGACGATGACGATGACGATGCCAGCCCAGGCAACAGCGACGGCAACGGGAACTCGTCAAGCAGTTCTAACGGCGACACCGACACTCCCGGCAACAGCGGAAACAGCAACGGCAAC
>JAYNVD010000031.1:0-4525 GCA_038100275.1 Ilumatobacteraceae bacterium | reverse complement strand
CAACGGGAACGGCAACTCATCCGGCACGTCATCAAACAGCTCTAACGACGACACCGACACTCCCGGCAACAGCGGCAACAGCAACGGCAACGCCTCGAACAACAAACGTTGATGTCCTGAGCACTCGTCAGATCACTCGCTGATCTGGTTCAATCGTGAGATGGCTCGCAGTCGCTCACTCACCATTGCCAGCGTCAACGTCAATGGAATTCGCGCCGCCGACCGCAACGGCATTGCAACCTGGATTGCAAACCGCAAGCCCGACGTTGTCACGCTCCAAGAAGTTCGTGCTACAGATGACATTTTCAATGAACATGTCGACCGACTGTGGGGCGGAAAATGGCAGCGAGCCCATGCAGAAAGCTCCGCCAAAGGCCGAGCCGGTGTTGCGGTTATCAGTTCGATACCAATGTCGGATTCGCGAATTGACATCGGCAAACCCGCTCATCGCTTCAACAACACCGGGCGCTGGGTAGAGGCTGCACTCGATGTACCGGCTCTTAACAAACCACTCGTTGTGATCTCGGCATACGTTCACACCGGCGATGCCGACGACGAGGGCCGCATGGAAGAAAAACTGTCATTCTTTGCCGCAATGACAAAACGAATGGAGAAGATTCGCTCCACTGGAGCGCATGTGTTGCTGACAGGTGACTTCAATGTCGGTCACACCGAGCTTGATATCAAAAACTGGAAGGGCAACCGCAACAAGGCTGGCTTCTTGGAAACCGAGCGCGCCTGGTTCGACAGTTGGTTCAACGATCTCGGCTGGGTTGATCTCGCTCGACAACTCGCGGGTCCGGTTGAAGGCCCCTACACATGGTGGAGTTTCCGAGGGCAAGCCTTTGACAAAGACGTTGGATGGCGCATCGATTACCAAATCGCCTCACCTGAACTTGCTGCCCTCGCATCGTCATCAACAGTCGATCGAGCGCCGAGCTATGGCGAACGATGGAGTGATCATGCCCCACTCGTTGTGACGTTTAAGGTTTGATCAAATCCGCTCGAGATCTGCGCCATCGAATAGTGGCGAAATTCCAAATTGCTCACCATCGCTTTGCATCTCGGCATCTGTCGGAACATCTCCAACCCTCGCCCGAGCAGCTGCGTCAAGCACCATTGGCAGCACTCCTGCATCACTTGTTGAATTCAAGAAGACGTGCTCTCGACCCAGCACAAATCGAACGGCGCGCTCGATTGCATCAGCATCGCGAAGTGGCTCGTACCAAGAGAATCGAGGCCCTTCGTAGCCCTCTTCCCATCGTGATTTTGCCACCGACTTGATGGTCTGAATAGCGATTCCGAGCTCAACGCAGCGCGAGACCAGTTCATCGACATCGGCCGCAAACGCATCACTCTGCATCAAGGAGTAGTTCAGCGGGAACAACACCGAGTCAAACGCGAACTCATCAAGGCTTCTCAAATGCATCGACGGAATGCGCAACCCATGGCCAGTAACACCAATAAAGCGGACAAGGCCCTCATCTCGTGCTGCTGCCAACGCTTCCACCGCACCACCCGGTGAGAATGCCTCCCGCCACTCGTCCTCTTCAACCAGATTGTGTAACTGGATCAGATCGACCTGACCAACGCCTAGGCGACGAAGCGAATCTTCAAGCCCAGCTCGAGCAGCAAGGCCACTTCGCTCTCGGGTCTTTGTTGCGAGAAATACCTCGTCTCGATGCTCGGCAAGCCAGGGATTCATTACGACCTCTGCGTGGCCATACGAGTGGGCCGTGTCGAGATGATTCACACCGGCGGCAATAGCCAAATCGAGCGTGGCAGCGGCCCGTTCTTCTGACATCGCCCCGAGCGCAGCGCCACCGAAGATGACTCTTGATGACATATGGCCGGTGTTGCCGAATGGAGCGGTTTCGATCATGTAGTCGACCTTAATACCCCTCAGAGTTCACACTCTCGGCGCACCAACGAATTGCCTTGGGAAGAATTTCAGACAGCCGTGTTGACGCCGTATTCAAGTTGGCGAGAAATTGATCAGCGGTGGGCGTTGGATGATCGACAAGGTCAGTGATTGTCTTGATTGCGACAAATGGCGTTCCGCTCAGCGCACACACCCACGCAACGGCGGCTGCTTCCATTTCTTTCACCTCTCCACTCAACGAGAGGATCCATTCACGATCAGTCTCACTCTCGTCAAGCGAGTTACCCGTCGTAACAATTCCTGTGCGTGCTCCAAGCGCAAGTGCGAGTTCTTCACTCCGATTCCACACCGGATGACTCCCAATTCCGTACTCGTGAAACCGTTCAATCCCGATTCGACGGTCATGACGAACAACATGGGGCCACGCGACATACACATCACCAATCTCTGCAGCCGACCTACTCCACCCACCCGCAGTACCGGCTGAGATGACAACGTCAGGCTTCCATCGTTCAATGACCTGCATGGTGGTCAACACCGCCGGTTCGGTACCGACAAGATCGACTCCGTGAACAGGGTCAACTCCGTTCACTCCAATAACGAGGGTGTCATCGCCGAACGTAGCAATGAACGCTTGGGTCGGTACCGATGACCCAACTGGCTGCGGAATGGCTCCCAATTCCTCAATCAACGGCGCTGCTTCGGCGCGCATTGCGATCACGAGAGCGATAGTTGCCATGGTCGTCAGTGAGAACTCTGCCGAAGCGCGATGACGGCTACACCAATCTCAGAACGTTGCATCACCGCCCGGGCGGTATGGCCGAGGAACGCAACTCCTCCGACCTCTTGAGATTCCGCGCCCAGCAGAACGAGGTCGCAGAAATGTTGATCCGCCGCTTCAAGGATGGCTTCAACTCGCGAATGATGGTTCGAAAAGATTCGATCGCAACGAACCCCAGCTTCGCTCGCCATGAGTTCCGTTTCATCGAGTAACTGCACACCAACAGGGTCTGCATATGAACCGATAGCCCGCTCATGGGTTCTGAAGGTCGAGCGAATAAATCGTTGAACGGTGTTCGGGGCCTCGGTCGGATTCACATGCAGCAACTTCACCACCGCACCTGTTGAAGCGGCAAACGAAATGGCCAACTCAGTAGCCGCTCGCGATGGCCGTGTCGCAGATACGGGTAGAAGAATTCTTCGGAATGGCATCACGATCGACTCCGAATCAATCTCATCCCGTCCCGAACGCACAAGAAGCACGGGTAATTCCTGTTGGTGCAGCACGGCAGAGGTCACAGGGCCTGCCTGAGGCCACTCGACATCAGGTGAAACACTGTCAACGATCAGATCGAACCCCAGTTTGAGTTGACGCTCGAGTGCTTCTTCAGGTTCAGCAGAATCTGCCACCACTTCGACGCGACGATCACCAAGTAGATCGATACACGGGTTTGCATTCGCCGCATCTTCACCTGCGGACAAGTTGAGCAGTGTCACCGTTGACTCAGCAGGGAAGGTATTCCCGATGAACGCTGCAACGGCTCGGCAACGAGTATCACTCTTCATCGGCCACAACAAGTGACCCGGTCGAACGACGAGATTTCCGGCGAGTTGTTCTTCGCGCTTGAGGCGAGCCTGCTCTTCTTCGGTTCCAGACCATCCCGCGACGAGCCATCGAAGGGCAGGAGGTGCAACCACTGACGTTGCGATCGCCATCACCACGACGACCACGTATGACGCCGAATTGAAGACGCCGAGGTCAAGCCCAACCGCAGCGATGATGATCCCCAATGCGCCACGAGCGTTGAGAGCCATTCCAAGCGTGAACCCCTCCCGGTTCGAAAGCCCGGCCGATCTCGCGCCCACCCAGGAGCCAATGAATTTTGATGCCGTTGCCGCAGCAAACAAGATGAATGACCAGACGATGACTGAGCCGTCTGCGAGTAACGACAAATCGATTCGGAGCCCCGCTGTTGCGAAAAAAATTGGAGCGAGCAGCGACGACGTCAACGTCTCAATCTGTTCCTCAACACGGTGGTGGGTATACCTACTGCGGCCAAGGAGCAGCCCTCCGATAAATGCACCGAGCACCGCCTCGACGCCGAGCGCTTGCGTTACCGCTCCAAGGCCGACCGCCATCGCAATACACATCGTCACCCAACCACCGATGCCAACATCGCGCCGACGAAGGGAACGAAGAACTGCGTCGACGATTCGCTGGCCAAGAGCGGCTGCAATCGCAAGGAAGACAAACAGTCCGAGGAGGGTTTGGAGGAACTCGCTGAGCACAAAACGGCCAGTTGACACCATTCGCCATGCCCGCTGCGATCGTGAGTTGACCAAAGTTTCGGCGAAGCAATTTGAGCTCCGACAAAATGACAGCGATCACCGGCAGCGACGAGATTGCGAGTCCTGTGGCGAGGAACAAACTAAACAGCACACGGTCTTCGCCCGAGACCAAAAACTTGTCCGGGATGACTGCGCCCACTGCCCCACCGACGGCAAACGGCAACACCAGCGAACCCAGACTGACGAGAACGGCTGCCTTTCCGAGGCGCCCAATGAGTGCAAGATCGGTTTCGAAGCCGGTGGCAACGAGCAGGAGCATCACTCCGAGCCAACCTATGGTGAACAACATTCCGC
>JAYNVD010000080.1:0-3318 GCA_038100275.1 Ilumatobacteraceae bacterium | reverse complement strand
GAGGTGACCAACTCAACATTTTCTGTGCATGCGGCAAGGTATCCGTACAGCACAAACGGCTCATGGAAGGCCGTGTCGGAGTCGTACGGACCCTTGAACCCCCCGGGCCGATCACGCTTTGCACCCAACACGTGGTCATAAATCATGAGGTGGCCAGCACCGAGTTCTTCAGCCCCTTGAGCAAACGCCTTAATTGCGCCGGGGTCAGTTCCAATTTCGTTGTGGGGGATGACGACACCAAATTCCATAACTGAAGGATCGCACATCGAGCCGCGGTTACCAGCCTCCGGAGCCGCCGCCACCACCACCACCGCCAGCACCACCACCGCCGCCACCTCCGCTTGAACCACTCGATGAAGGTGGAGTTGATGCAGCTGTCAAAATCGCAAGGTATGCAAGTGAGTCTTGCGAGTAAGCAAGCTCGTCGGCGATCGCGAGGTTGTCCAGCGACTCAGCTGCTTTTCGCCACGCGGTTGCTTCGCCGAGCACCACCGCCCACGCCGAATATTCACGAAGTACACCCATTCGATGGGCCTCCTCGACGTGACGACCCTCACTTTGCGCAAGGAACCTACGGAAAGATTCGGTCTGCAAGTACAACGCCGAGCCGATCGCTGTTCTCGAGGGGATGCGTCCCTTCGTCAATATTGCTCCAAGCCAGAACCCGGTGACTCCGACGATTGAGATGATGCCGATTGCGCTGTCGGTGATGGCATCCACCCAGTTCACCAAGTTCCCATTCTCATCGCTCATTTCCGCTGTATCGAGAAGGAGTAATGCCCCAATGGAAGATGCCACCCACATCCACGCACCAAACACCGAGGTCCGTTTGTTCCAGGCACGTAGGGGACTGTGCCACCACTCTTTGCCGTTGATTTCTTCGACGAGCGCCTCACGAATCTCTTTCCAGGTCGTTGCGAATGTTTCGGTGTACTTCTTATACACCCGACGAGTGGTTGCGCCGTCAGGCATGAGAAGGTCGATCAGTTTGCGATCCAAGTCGCTCAACTCATCACGACTCACCAGCAACTCGATGTCAACGGCCTGCTTGTTCTTCTCAATGCTGACCGCCCCTGCGCCAATGAGCGACGACATCCATGTCGACTGAAGGTCAGTACCAAGATGCTCATTGAGAATGACGTTGCCCTCCCAGGGACGAATGCCCTTCGGCGCTGCAAACTCGACGGTCGCCATCTCGTACAAGGCCGAGTCGGTTACCCGGCTTGTCGGACCTCCCGCCACCGGTATCGCCGCCCCAGCAGCATCGGCTGCGCCAATGGTGTTCATTCCGCGACGGATATTCCGTAAAACCGCGAGGCCTGCGGTTGAGATGATCACGAGAACGGCCAGAAACGGCAACACCCCGCTCGATGGCGGTTCGTCAGGCTCCGGCAATGGAATCGATATGTCGCCCATGCGCTGATCGGTCAGTAATGCAAAACCTGAAATGTTCAACCCAGCGTTTGCCTCAAGCGGCTCGAGAATAACTTCCTGGCCGTACGGAGTATCAACGAGCTCACATCCGCCAATTTCACCCCAACCACCAACAGAACACAACGGATCAGCAAGACGGAATCCATCAAGAATCACGTGAAAGCGATCGGTGACCGGGTCTTCATCAGGGTCAATTAACGAGTAATTCAGCATCCATTCATCGACAAACGCAAGCGGCAATTCATACGACAGGACAAACCGATGCTGGCCATTCGATGTCACATCAGGATCTCCAACACGCATCTCGTAATAGCTGCCATCAAAATCTGTCGACAGTTGCGACGACATCGTGTCTGACTGAGCAGAGATATCAATCGGAATACCAAGGTCAGTGCGGACATATCGGAGATAGCCACGCATCTGGTTGCGACCGAAGTTGATATCGACATATTCGGTGACCCGCATCGATCCGTCATCTGTGGGCGAGAGCACGATCGTCTTCGCATCGAAATCGACCACATCTTTTGGCACACCGAGCGTTCCGTTCGAAATCAATACGAAGACAACGGCAGCAAAGACGGCAATCGGCAACAACTTCCAACGCAACGACATGAACAAACTGTACGACATCGAGTTGCGCCGATAACCCGTACGATGACGGACATGACCGGAACACTTGTCATCCTCCGCCACGGCCAAAGCGAATGGAACCGCCTCAATCTCTTCACGGGATGGCACGACGTTCCACTCACCGAACAGGGCCTAGCTGAGGCTGCATCGGCCGGTCAGACCATGCGTGAAGAAGGACTCGTCTTCGACACCAGCCACACGTCGCTGCTTACCCGCGCCGTGGTTACTCAACATCTTGCGCTCGAAGCGATGGGACAGGTGTGGTTGCCCGTCGAACGCCATTGGCGTCTCAACGAACGCCACTATGGCGCACTCCAAGGTCTCGACAAGATTGCGACCACCGAACAGCACGGTGCTGAGCAAACTCATATTTGGCGACGCAGCTTCGACACGCCGCCACCAGCTGTCGACACATCGAGCCCCGAACACCCAGTGAACGACCAGCGCTATCAGCATCTTCCTGCAGATGTGCTTCCCGGCACCGAATGCCTTCGCGATGTCGTCGCTCGAGTCTTGCCATACTGGTACGACCGGATCGCGCCACAACTGCTTGCCGGCCAGAATGTGCTCGTCACCGCCCATGGCAACAGTCTTCGCGCTCTGCTCATGCACCTCGAAGACGTTTCTGCAGAAGAAATCGCAGACATCAATATTCCGACCGGCGTGCCCCGCCGCTACACCTTCGAAAATGGCCTCAACGTTGCATCTGCTGACTACCTCGGTGATCCAGCAGTGATCGCTGCCGCCATTGAAGGTGTCGCCCACCAGGCCGGCACCCACTGACAAATCGGTCCGGGTTGGCCGAACGACCTGTAGTTCTGCGCGCAAAACGAACTAGCGTAGGAATCGCATGGCTACGCAGACGGAATCAACGACCAGCAGCGACAAACGGCTAAAGCCTCACCAACTTTCGCTTGGGCTTGGCATCGGAATGGGTGCCTTCATTCTTCTTTCAGGAGTGCTGCCACAGATCACGCACTGGCACAACGAAAATGAAGTTCACCGCACCGTATTCGGCAACATTCCAGGGCCGATTCAGATCGCGTTCTACACCCTCATCCCCGTGATGGTGGTTTGGGGAGCGTTCCGCTTCGCAGATCGCATGAAGAACTGGGAACGTGGCGCCGTCGCTAAGCGTCGCACCACAGCGAAGAACGCCAAGCGGCGCGCTGCAGACTTCCGTGCCGGTGTGTACATGCGCACACTTCTTCGCGACTCTGCTGCCGGCCTCATGCACTCAATGATCTACTTCGG
>JAYNVD010000079.1:0-3405 GCA_038100275.1 Ilumatobacteraceae bacterium | reverse complement strand
CAAGAGCCAGGCACCAATGAAGAGATTGCCGACTTCTGCAAGACCAGCTTCGATGTCACCTTCCCAATGTTCTCGAAGATCGTCGTTAGCGGTGAGGGTCGTCATGCCCTCTACTCAGAGATGATCTCTCAGCGTCCCGACGCCAGCGGCAACCACGAAGCGCACCGTGAGCGGTTGCACGGATTCGACATTGAGACGACTGATCCACCCGAGGTGCTCTGGAACTTCGAAAAGTTCCTGATTGGTAAAGACGGCACCGTTGTGGACCGCTTCTCCCCGAACACGACTGTTGATGACCAGATTGTCATCGACGCAATCGAGGCTGCTCTTAGCGCCTGATAGCACTCCCCAACGCTACGGCCTCAGATCATAATGATGTGGTCTGGGGCCGTTGTCGCGTGCAGGGCCTCAACAGTCGCTGACCGGTTGTCTAGTACCGCTCGCTGGTTGATATACCCCTTGTCGGTCATCTCCCCCGCGTCGATCGACGGCATCGCAGATTCGATCGCAACACGAGCGATACGGGTTGATGATCCTCCCCCGCCGCTGTTATGCGCGACCAGCGCCGATGATATGGCTGCCCGAACTTCTGGCGAATCACTCTGGCCCGGCGTCAACCAGATGATGAGGCCGATCCAATCTTCGTCGTGCCCGGTGACCACTGCGTCGAGCACATGGGGCGAGCACGCCGCAACAACTTGCGTGCGGAGCGTTCCAGCTGACACCCACGTGCCGGTTGCCAACTTGAAGTCTTCAGCAATACGGCCATCAAACACGATGCCCTTGTTGGGGTTGGCATCATCGGCGAGTTTCACTGCATCGCCGGTGATGAGATAACCCTCATCGTCGAACGCGAGCCGTGTTCGCTCATCGTCGTTCAAGAATCCTGGGGTGATGCTTGGCCCAGAAACCCGTAGCTCGGTTTTTGACCCAGCGGGTACCAATTTTACGGTCACCCCTGCAAGCGGTGTGCCAACAATCCCGGGCCCGTCAAGGTCCATGTGCACCGCAACGGCCGCCGGGCCGGTTTCGGTCATACCCCATCCAGCAGCCATCGATACCTGGGCAGGAGCGTGCTCGTCGATCAGAGCCGTCAGGCGATCCCAGATGTCATTCGACAGTGCAGAACCTGCGTAGAACGCAACGCGTAGGTTTTCGAAGATCGCTGCGGCATGTTCAGGTGCACCTTCGAGCGCCTCAACCAACCTGGCCCACCCGGCCGGCACATTGAACGCCATCGTTGGCTGCACATCGACGAGGTTTGCGACAGTGATATGCAACCTGTCAGGAGTCGGGCGCCCGCCATCGATGTACATCGTTCCACCATGGCGAAGCACGATGTTGAGGTTGTGGTTCGCACCAAATGTGTGGCTCCAGGGAAGCCAATCACAGATCACAGGAGGTTCGTGATCAAGAAATGGCCAGCCCGCAAAAATCGACTCTTGATTCGCACAGAGCATCTTGTGTGTCGTGATGACACCCTTCGGCATTCCGGTCGACCCTGAGGTGAATAAAACCTTGGCGATGCTGTCACCTGAAACAGACGCTGCCGCAACATCAACCGCATCGGACGGCGTGGTCGACAGCATGTCGGCAAGGCTCGTTCCACGGGAGCCATCGCCGGTGATGAGGGCTCGGTCTGAGAACAGATCGAGAGCACGACCGAACATCTCCCCTGACGATGCAAACACGGCTCCTGCGCCAGTGTGGCCAACGATGTATTCAAGGCGATCAGTTGTCGTTGCGAGCAACGAGTAGGCCTCTGAGACGGGGACGATTGGCACACCAACGAGGTGCCCTGCCATCACTAACGAGGCGTGATCAATTGAGGCACCCGAGAGCAATGCGAGAGGCTTTTCCTGGCTAAGCCCGAGATCGAGAAGGGCTTGACCGAGCGACTGTGCCCGCTGCCACATATCGGAATAGGAAATCGTCCGCCATGGTTGGGTCGGGTCACCCCCAGGGCGCTCGGCGAGAAACGTCGTGTCAGGTCGCTCACGTGCCCAGCGCTGCAACCACTCTGAAACAGAGACGGCGTAGTCGCTAATGGCGACCCGCGAACGCAGCAGCACATCGCCATCGCGTTCAATACGTTCAATATCTGGCTCAGCAAAGTGCGGAAGTGAACGTGCGGGCTTCGTCATTGTTGGGAACTCCATTCATGAATGTGACGCGCAATTTCAGCAACGCCCTCTACTGCGGACTTCGGGTCATCACCCGCTGGGAACAGGTTCAGGTATTGAGCACCAGCCTCGACATACGGAATCAGCTGGTCAGCGATCTCTTGAGAGCTACCGGTCGGCACATAGCGTCGGAACGGCTCAGGATCGAGGCCGTAGAACTTGCGTAACTGTGCATCGGCGATGTCCTGACCGTTGTCTCCAAGACCGATCCATGACTGATGCCCAAGGGTCGCCGTCGGCGACAGCGCGCGAACCCGCTCGGCCGCCTCCCCAAAACGTGCCGGAGTACAGAACGTTGCAAGCCAACCGTTTGCGATTGCTGCACGTTCATGCGACTGTGGAGCGCGTCCACCGATGATGATGTCAACTGGCGCGCCCCCACCACGGGCAAGACCGGGGCCATCGATCGAATAATGCCCGTCGACTGTGATAGCGCTTTGTGGTCCGAGCAACGACACCAGGGCTGGTACCGAGTCGGACATGCGGCTCCCCCGCTCTGTCGATGACATTCCAACCATCGAGTACTCGTTGGGGTCATCGCCGCCCAGACCTACTGCGCACACAATTCGATGAGAGTGGACATCTGCGATATCAAGCAACTGGCGAGCAACGATTGTGGGATGCCGAAGCGGCAAGATCAACACACCGGTATGGAGATCTCTCTCAATGCCAAGCCCAGCGAGATAGGCAAGGGCAGCAAGGCCATCTTGGCCACTTCCGCCTCGAAACGACACATGGTCAGTTACCACGATGTGATCAATCTCGCTTGCATTGATCTGCTCGACAAGCGACAACATCGCAGCACGCTCGAGGCGCACGAGATCTGGCGAAAGGCCAATCCCCACCCCGATCGCTGTCGAGCCTGAGGTCATCGACGTTCCCGTTCGGCTCGCCCGCCACGAACTCCAATTCCACCGTCACAGTTGTGAATTGAGCCGGTCACGGTGAGCGCGTCGGTCTTTGAGGCGAGCAACACGTAATGGCCCGCATAATCCTCGGCGGCAATCGCACGCTCGAGAGGCGAGAAGTCGGCGACCAATTCATCAACCGGCAACGATGAGAACGAACGGTCAGACTGGCCGAGCGCTTTTGGACCTCGCAGATCGGTTGGCATTCCACCTGGCGCGACTCCATTTACCCGGACGTCGGGCGCAAGTTCATATGCGAGCTGTTTCACCAACCCGACGACAGCGTGCTTACTTGCTACATACAGCGGGCCACC
>JAYNVD010000078.1:0-3423 GCA_038100275.1 Ilumatobacteraceae bacterium | reverse complement strand
GCGGAATACCTCGCAGGGGCATTTACGCGGTTGTCGGCGTAGCAACTGCTGCGCCTGGTGGCGCCGTGAACTTCGTGAAGAACGGAATGGCCTGATGGGCAATCGGTCCGATCGCAACCGCGAACAGCACGGTTCCGATACCGATTGAGCCACCGAGGATGATGCCGCTTACAAGCACGATCGCTTCGATGATCGTGCGCACGACTCGGACCGAGTACCCGCGAGCAGCCAGACCAGTCATCAAGCCATCGCGTGGGCCAGAACCAAAGCGGGCGCCAATGTAAAAGCCGGTCGCAACACCGTTCACTACGATGCCGACGGCGAGAACGACCAGTCGAAGCACGATCGAAGTGAGTTCCTCTGGCAGTAACCAAAGTGAGAGGTCAACCCAGATCCCAACGAGCACGGCGTTCGCGAGCGTTCCGATTCCCGGTCGCTCACGAATTGGAATCCATAGCAACACCACAGCAAAACTTGTGGCGACGATGACGGTGCCGAGTGACCAGCCGATCTGCTGCGAGACACCCTGGTGGAAGACATCCCATGGGGCGAGACCAAGATCAGCCCGAACGACGAGCCCAAGACTGAACCCGAAGAACGCAAGCCCTGCCATCAAGAAGAACCAGCGTCTAACGAGCACGGCACGAGGTTACGAGCCGAAGTGAGAGATACCTCTACGTCAGTGCCAGGGCTTGAGCAACATCGGTGATGACGGCTTCTTTCTCATCAAGCGGTGGAAGAAGAATGATCTGGTCAAGTCCGGAGTCTTCAAGTTCGGCAATTTTCGTTCTCAGTTCGCTGGCGGTTCCGACAAGACACGTTCTGCCAATGAGTTCAGGAGTCACGAAGCGTTCCTCTTCAGGTACGACCCAGCAGTTGTGGCCGAGGTGAGTTCGTAGGTGACGGCGCTCGGGAGGGGTCTTTTCGAGTTCAGCCACATAGTCGCCCCAAATGTCCGACAAATAGTCAGGGGGACGGCGGCCAAATTGCTGAACCTGTTCATATGAGTAATGAAGGCTTGAGATTGCAAACGCTCCGGTCTGGCGCCGTACCCGCTCGCTATCGAGCGACTCGCCGTCTTCAAGAACTAACACCGTTGTCAAAGTTGTGACGGGGAACGTCTCGCGATCGATGTGGCGACCCACCTCATCTGCCGCCTGCTCGAGGCGTTGACGGGCATATTGAACGGCTGCCGGCTGAGGTGGAACCGATGTGACCAGCCCGTCACCATGAAGGGCTGCAAGACGCATCGCTCTCGGGCCGAACGCCGATACCCACATCGGTATTCGCGGCTCGAAGCGAACAAAACCACTGTCAGGCATGAGGTGCCGTGTTGGTGCGGTTCGCCCTCTGAACTCGAACTCAACCTCGTTGCCATCGAGGAAATTTCGAAGATCGCTGAGGTATCGATCGAACTCTGCAATGCGCATTGGTGGGTGGCCCATTATTCGCATTGCCGTATTGCCGGTGCCAATTCCGCAGAACACTCGACCTGGGGCGATTTCATTGATCGTTGCATGAGCCGCAGCGGTGATCGGCGCGGGACGCGTCGGAGCGACAGCAACTCCGGTACCTAACTTCATCGTGGTCGTCGCGGTCGCAGCAAGAGCCATAAAGGCATAGACATCTGACCAAATCATCTGGCTGTCAGCGGCCCACATATGTGTGTAGCCAAGTTTCTCAGCGAGTTGGACATAGCCGATGTCTGATGGTCGTGAAGCAACACAAATCCCGAATTCCATATTCTGATTGTTATGAACCGCAGGCGTTGAACCCGAGTCGGCGATCTCTTCTCTGGCTCACACCGACAAGACGCGGTTCACTACGGTCTCAGCGATGGACGAGATGTTCACGTTCCCGTTGCAAGAGATGCTCGGCTTCACTATCGAGAAAGCTGATGGCTCAGCAACCGCAACATTGGATGCAGACGAACGTCATCTCAATCCTCATGGAATGCTGCACGGTGGGATTCCATTCACCATGTTGGATACGGCAATGGGGGCTGCCGTGATGACCGTGGTCCCTGAAGGGTTCTGGTGCACCACAGTCGATATTCACACCCGATTCCTCCGGCCCTGCGGACTAGGTCAAGTCACCGCCACCGCAACTGTGCGGCGTGCGGGCCGACGGGTAGTTCACGTCGACGCAGTGGTTACCGACGCCGAGGGCCGTGAGGTCGTGAGCGCAGCCGGGACCTTCGCAGTCATCGAAATACCTTCGTAGCCCCTCCACGGTGGTGACCGTGTAGCGCAGAACGTGACGCCAAGGCAGCTGCCGCCAAAGACAGCCGGCCAGTAACAGTCTTTCGATCACCGAAAGACAAACTGGACGCATGAACGCATCGAACAGCACTCATCAGGTTGCAATCATCACCGGTGGTGGCGGGGGCATTGGTCGAGCAGCGGCAGAACGGTTCCTTCATGAGGGGTGGTCGGTCGTCGTGGGTGACCTCAACGAAGAACGGGGCGCAACGTTGTTGTCAGAAATCGATGCCGGGGACCGGCTTGCATTTCTTCCAGTAGACGTCGCCGAAGAAACAGACGTTGCGGCGCTCGTTGAACTCGCAATGAACCGGTACGGCCGTGTCGACTCAATGGTGAACAACGCCGGAATTGGTGGAGCCTTTGGGCCGATCACCGAACAAGAGGTCGAAGAGTGGGATGCAACATTTGCGATCAACATGCGCTCAGTCTTTCTTGGCACCAAACATGCTGCTCGAGTGATGATCAGTCTTGGAAACGGTGGCACCATCGTGAACACAGCCAGCGTTGCCGGTATGTCAGGCGGTGGAGGCCCGCAGGCCTACTCGGCAACGAAGTCGGGTGTGATCTCGTTGACCATGACAACAGCCGCTGAACTCGCTGAACATCGAATTCGTGTCAACGCAGTGTGCCCGGGAGCGATTTACACCGAACTCCTCACTCGAGGAAAGCCGGAACGCACCGATTCGTGGCGGGCGGAGATCCAACCGTGGCCAGATCGCGGCGACGCAACTGCGATTGCTGACGTCATGTATTGGCTGTCGACTGATGAATCACGCTTTGTGACCGGACAATGTGTCGTCGCTGATGGCGGTCTGCTTGCAGCCGCCCCGCGCCTCATCGATCACGAATTTAAGAACATGAAAACAATGTCCGGGATTGCATATGGCAACACGGGTCGGGCTCCCGAGGTTCGCCGGTTCGTTGATGGCAATGAGAGCGTGTGAACATCTAGACCTATGAGCGCACAAGACACAATTTCAGCCATTGCACAGAAGACCGGCGACATCGGCGCAGCCTTCTATTTCACGCCAGAAACCACCAGCCGCGGCAAAGAGTTTGGTCTTGGCGGTTTCTACTTTTATGTCATCGGCCGCGGCGGCGTACTCGGAGATGTCGAGCCGGCAGTCGTGCACTCTGCCTTTGGGTACTTCAACCCAGG
>JAYNVD010000030.1:6689-21240 GCA_038100275.1 Ilumatobacteraceae bacterium | reverse complement strand
GTGATGACCGCTGCGCAGATCATGCAAACTCGGCGAGCACAGCCTGACGTCGCAAGGTCAGTTGTGCTTGCAGCTCCAGGCTTTTCTATTCCTAACCCAGAAATCGTGAACTCCATCGAGCAGCTTCTGATCGATGATCCGACCATTGCATTCATGCCGGTTTCAGAATTTCCATTTGATACGCCGCACAACCGAGCGATTGTTGAACCCCATCCACCCGCAGTCGATCTAACTCAACGACAACTCACTGCAGAGTCACTTCAAGGCCTCGTTAATGACACCGGTTCGATGTTGACCGCCGAGAACGAACTCGTCAGACGATGGGAGAACCTGCTCAGCGATCTCTTCGATGGGCGAGGCGATGGTCAATTTGTTGTCAAAATGATCGACCTCATCACATCTGAAACCGTCCAAGTTCGGCAACGAGTCTCAGTTCCGATGAGCGGTACGGTAAATCTCACAGGCCGCGACACACCCTTGCCACTCGTTATTGAAAACAATGGAACCGAACCACTGTCGGTACTTGTTCAACTGAATGCACCCCGCCTCATTGTCCCTGCCGAACCTGTCAAAGCGGTTCTCCTACCTGGTACAAACTCGCTGCAAATTCCAGTTGAAGCTCGAGCAAACGGCTCATTCGAAGTTGAGGTTGAGGTGCTCTCTCCTACGAAAACTCCCGTGGTCGACGGGGTGACGATCACGGCGAAAGCAATGACCCTGTCGGGATTTGGTCGACTCGTCGGCTTCGGTCTCATCTTGGTGCTTCTTTCATGGTGGATAAGCCACCTCCGTCAACAACGTCGACGCACTCAACAAGGTCTGCTCTCTGACGTGTAATCAAATCGTTCGACACGGCAACAAAGTTTTCTCGACTCAACTGGATTTCCCCGATCGTGAGGCCCGCTGGCACTAGCGTTCGTGTCGTCCATGACCTCCTTCGATGACTCCCACGGCTCACCAAGCCAACTAGATGACGTCCAGATTTTGGCCGGTCGTTATCGCCTTGACCGTCGCATCGGCCAAGGTGGAATGGCAGAGGTTTGGGTTGCAGTCGATGAACAACTTGATCGACGAGTCGCGGTCAAATGGCTCAAGTCGAATCTCGCAACTGATGAAGTTGTCGCAGAACGTTTTCGGCGAGAGGCAATCGCAGTTGCTCGCCTCAACCACCCCAACATCGTCTCAGTTCACGATGTCTTCGAACATGACGGTCGTCAGGCCGTGGTCATGCAGTTGGTTGAAGGACGCAGCCTTCGACAGGTGCTTGACAGCCAGAAACGTCTCGGTCCTGAACTGACGATCCACATCGGGGCATCTGTAGCAGCCGGATTGGATGCCGCTCACGCAGCCGGATTTGTTCACCGCGATGTGAAGCCAGGCAACATTCTCGTCACCGAAGATGGACGGGTTCTGCTCACCGACTTCGGAATTGCCAAAGGTCTTGACGGCGCAGAGGACGACCTCACGAGCGACAACGTGATGATGGGAACTGCGAAGTACCTCTCACCTGAGCAGGTGCGCGGCCACAAACTTGACGGACGTGCCGATCTCTACTCGCTCGCGTTGGTGTTGTACGAATGTCTTGCCGGGCGCGTTCCGTTCCTCGGTCAATCCGATGCTGATACCGCGCTCGCTCGTCTGCAACGAGACCCGACTGACTTGGCACACCTTCGTCCGACTCTTCCGATCAGTTTGGTGAATCTCATCCATCGAACCCTTGCGAGAAACCCAGCTCATCGCCCTGCAACTGGTGGGGAACTTCGTCAAGAGTTGATGAATGTTGACACAACCCCGCCGCAGATTGACGGAACGCCGATCGAACCGCCGACCCCTCGTACGCAGCCTGTTCGACCCGGCGAATCGGGTCGCCTGCCTCGAGTGACCACCACCCTCACGCAAGCAGTTCCAGAGGCTGCTCCCGTTGCGCCGACGCAGCTCTTCGATGATCCGTCGCTTGCGACACCGCGCGTTGTTCGTCGACCGTGGATTCCGATCGCCCTCGCTACCGCAGTGGTTGTCTTCTTAATCGCAGCCCTCGTGGTGACCAACCGTGATGCCGAGACGTCATCAAATGTGTCGCCGTTGCCTGATGTGACGGCAGCGCCTGCGATTGAACGTAACAGTGATGATCCAATCGTGCTCGACGACATCGAAGACTCGCTCTCGCCAGAAACACAAGTGCAGGTCAGTTCAACATCACTTGAAGTAGCTGCATGGGATCCATTCGGTGACAACGGATCAGAAAACGATGCCCAAGCTCCTCTCGCAATCGCCGATGGAAGTCGTGACACCGCATGGTCGACCGAGTGTTACAACGATCAATACCTCGGTGCCAAACCCGGAGTTGGGCTAATTGTCACCCTGCCGGAATTGTCGAATGGCCGGCTCGAATTCGAGACATTGAATGCACCGTTCCAAATTGAGGTGTATCGAACCGATGCAGTCGAGCCGCCACTGTCACTCGAATCATGGGTGCAAGTTGGCTCAATGAGTTACGGGGTCGAACCAGGGGCTGTCGCGGTCTCGGTCAACGAAGCATCGACCCACCTCGCAATCTGGTTGAAAGAGCTCGGACCTGATGATGCCTGTTCTTCGGCGAACCCATACCGGGGTCGAATCGGTGAACTGCAATGGCTAATGAACTCCTGAACGAATCTGCATTAGTTCAGCGGGCACAGTCCGGTGATCGGGGTGCGCTTGAGACGCTCCTCACGGCGCAGTACCAACGGGTGTTTGCGGTCTGCTTCCGCATGATGGGAAGCCGACCTGCGGCCGAAGATCAGGCACAAGAGGCACTCATTCGCATTTCGAGGGGACTTGCGGGCTTCCATGGAAACGCTGCATTCAGCACGTGGTGCCACCGAGTAGCTACCACAACATGCCTTGATGAACTTCGTAAGCAGCGCCGACGTCCTTCAACCACCAGCCTTACTCGCGAAGATGGATCTGAGGATGAGAGGACCGATGGCGTCGACATCACGACAGCAATCGAGTGGAGAGATGTCCGCGCAGATATCCGAAATGCCCTTGACGCTCTTCCTGTTGAGTTCGCCCGGGCTGTGGTGATGCGCGATGTGCTTGAACTCGACTACGGCGAAATCGCAGACATCAGCGGAGTTGCGGTCGGAACAGTGAAGTCACGAATTTCACGCGGTCGAGCAATGCTCGCTGAATTACTTGGTGGGAACCGCGATACAGGTGATGGCCGTCTAACCAGTGGAGACAACCAATGAGTGATGACGACGTCAATCAGTTGACGCCAGATGATGGCGCTCTTGACGAGGTTGTCGTTGCGCGCCTGCGAGCCGCCTTACTCGACGAAGTCGAGGTGACGGATCGCGCTCGACATCAAGTTGTGCACGCCGTCATAGATCAACTTGATGACGAATCGCCATCGACTGTCGTGACGGACTTGTCGTCACGTCGGCGCAACCGAATGTCTTCGTGGATGCAAGTCGCTGCCGCAGTAGCCGTTGTGGCTGTTGGCGCAGGCGTCGTTCTGCAACTGCAAACCGGTGGCGATGACTCAATGGAGCTGTCAGTGAAACAGGCAACCGTCGAACGGTCAGAGGGTGACTTCTCACTCGCCTACGAGGAAGACTCCGCCGATGAGGCAAGTGATTCGGCTGCAGGGGCCATGCCCGAAGCCGCCAAGGAATCGATCGTCGCAGAGGAGTCGATGGCATCTGACGAAGAAATGGCAGTTGAGGAAGCGGCCACTGCAGATCTTGCTGTTGACGTCGCAGATCTTCCTGCGGTAAGTGTCGACGACCTGCCAGCGCTAATGACAGAGTTCGTTACAGAACGACGGTCGTCGCTTCCGATCAACAATGTGTGCACTATTGGTGATGGCGAACTTGTTGAACTTCTCGCCGAAGTTGTCGTCGATGGCGAACTCATTTCCATCATTCGTGACTCGGCCACCGACTCTTACCTTGCAGTGAACCTCACCACCTGCGATGTGCTCGCAAATGTTGAAATTTTCGCAGAGTGAACAACGAGGGACCGTTGGGCGGTGGGCAGACACTCCAATCAATGGGTGCAAAATTGCTTAAATTCTCGGCGCAGGGTGAAGAATGCACTGAGACTTCACTACAGTCCTGTGGATGATCGGTAATCCGTTCACTAATGACGACTGGGCAGCAGAAACCGCTGATCGTGTTGAGAACGTCGTTGGGGTAGTTCGCGAACGAGTAACGAACAATGTCGTCAAGGTCGTTCGAGGCATTGTGTTCGGAGTGATCAGTCTCATCCTTGGCATTGCGCTCGTTGTCATTGCACTCATCATGGTGACCCGAGCGGTGCAATCGGGCGTAAGTCTCATCACTGGAAATACCGGGGTCGGTCATAGCCGATCGGTCTATGTGAGTTATCTCGGCTGCGGCCTCTTGATGTTGACGGCAGGTGGCCTGCTCATGCGCCGTCGTCGCTCGTCAGACACCTGATCTTAGAGATCGTCGAATTGGAGAAAAATGGAAGCCAAACACGAACGCGTCATCATCATCGGCTCAGGCCCAGCAGGTTTGACGGCGGCTATTTATACCGCGCGTGCGAGCCTTGAACCGCTTGTCATCGAGGGTGAACCGTCATCGACGAGCGATCAGCCTGGTGGTCAGTTGATGTTGACGACCGAGGTCGAAAACTTTCCTGGCTTCCCTGAAGGAATCATGGGTCCAGAGTTGATGTCAAACTTCCGCGGTCAAGCGGAACGTTTTGGTGCGAAGTTCCTCACGGAGAAAGTCACCAAGGTTGATTTCTCGGCTCGTCCATTCAAAGTCTGGGTTCGCGATGACGAATACCACGCGGATGCGGTCATTGTGTCGACTGGTGCACGGTCATTGATGCTTGGGCTGGAGGAAGAACAACGCCTAATTGGGCATGGCCTTTCCACTTGTGCGACCTGTGATGGGTTCTTCTTCCGTGACCATCACATTGCAGTTGTTGGTGGCGGCGACTCGGCGATTGAAGAAGCATCATTCCTCACGAAATTTGCCTCAAAGGTCACACTGATTCACCGACGCGATGAATTCAGGGCCTCGAAAATCATGCAAGAGCGGGCATTTGCGAACCCGAAGATTGAGGTTCTGTGGAACCACACCGTGACGAAAATCAACGGTGACGACAAGGTTGACGGCATCGAAGTGACGAACACCGTTGATGGATCGGTTTCAACGCTGCCAGTAACTGGTGTCTTTATTGCGATCGGTCATCGCCCCAACACAGACCTGTTCGCTGGGGTTCTCGACATGGACGATTCGGGTTATCTACAAACCCAGCCTGATTCTTCCTACACCAACATCGACGGCGTATTTGCCTGCGGTGATGTTCAAGACCACACTTACCGTCAAGCAATTACTGCTGCCGGTTCTGGATGTATGGCTGCGATTGATACTGAACGTTGGCTCGAAGCACAGCATTAGCCACTTGTGACAAACAAGACCCTGCTGGTCGCGGTAGTCTCGTTTCACGCTCTCCTGAACTGTAAAGAGCATCCATTTTCAAAGGAAAGGCTGACATGGCTTCAATCAATCTGACCACCAGCACCTTCGACGAAACCGTCGGGGCATCAAATGTTCCTGTCGTTGTTGACTTCTGGGCCGAGTGGTGTGGGCCATGCAAGATGGTGGCGCCGATCCTCGATGAAATCGCTTCTGAGAACGCTGGGCAGATGACCATCGCGAAGCTCAATGTTGACGAGAATCCTGATATCGCAATGCGCTATCAAGTGATGAGTATCCCAACGATGATCGTGTTCAATGGCGGCGAAGCCGTTCACCGGATTGTCGGGGCGAAGAGCAAGTCAGCTCTCCTCGAGGAGTTCGGAACATTTCTGGGCAACTCCCACTAACAGAAGGTGATCGCGGCGAAGCCGTACGAGACCTTCAGCGTCGACTTATCCAGTCGGACTATTCAATTCGGCCAACTGAAATTGGTTGGTTTGGCGAATCGACACGGGATGCCTTGACGTCATTCCAGTCGTCTCAGGGAATTCCAGCGACTGGGGTCTGCGACGAGTTGACCTGGACCGCAGTAATTGAGGCTGGTTGGACACTTGGTGACCGATTACTCATGATCACCGCTCCGAATCTTCGGGGTGAAGACGTCGCCGAATTACAACGAATTCTGGCGCGATTGGGTTTCGACTGTGGTCGTGTTGACGGCATTTTTGGTCCTGATACCGCTGCTGCATTGCAAGATTTCCAACGAAATTCAGGGCTTCCTGACGACGGAATCTGCGGATCCGACACTGTGTCTGCGCTTGATGTGCTTACTCGCCACACTGGAAGTGGTCCAGGCGTCGTGATGGTCCGCCAAGTTGCTGCTGTGACGTCTGGCCGACGATCGTTGGGCCATCTTCGAATCGTCATTGGTGAATTTGGTGGCCTTGGTGCCCTCGCCCGGCAGATCACCACGGCGCTCCGCCAACATTCGGCCTCGGCAACGCTGGTGGGCGACCCTGACGCTTCAACGCACGCATCCCTCGCGAACCGTTACCGAGCGGATCTCTACATCGGATTCGAGGCCACTCACGATCACACCTCGCGTATTCAGTACTACGCGGTTCCTGGGTTTGAGTCAGCTGCGGGTCATTCATTAAGTGAGCAGCTCGCGGACGGAGTCCGACATCCGTTTCGACGCTCTGATATCGAAGTTCGTGGTGCCCGTCTTCCGATCCTCCGGGAAACACGGATGCCGGCTGTGTTGTGGCAACTTGGCCCGACAGCGAACATCATTGCGCACACACCAACCATCGTTCGTGGTGTGGTGCTTGCCGTTGAAAATTGGGTCCGCGCCACAGACGAATAGTATACGATATTATGGAAAGTTATTGATTTTTATAGCATATTACCATGCATTTTAGTGAATATCCACAGCATATTCAAGATTCTGTGGAAACTCTAACCTTCACTTTATGTTGAGGTGTAATCTTTCAACTCACACTTGAGGGTTACGAGCGAAACAGGATGTTGTGGATTCGCTGAAGGTCGTCAAGGTCCGCGAAATCGACGGTAATCCTCCCTTTCGTCGCACCAAGTGATACTCGAACCCGAGTCTGCAACATACGTGCGAGGGCGTCCTCCACCTCAATCACGCCCGCTTCACGTAATCGTGTTCCTTCGATAAGCCCCGCTCCATCGGTTGGCTCAGGTGTGCGAACCGGTGGTTCTGGTGTTTTCTCTGGCGCGATGAGCGTCTCAAGTTCACGAACAGTGAGTTCGTGTTCAACAGCTGCGTTCGCAAACTCAAGTTGCGCATCACGGTCATCAACTGAAAGTAACGTCCTGGCGTGACGGGCTGAAAGTCGACCATCATTTACGAACTGTTGGATGTCGCTAGGTAGTCCCATCAAGCGAAGAGCGTTCGAGATAGCTGAGCGACTTTTTCCGACACGCTCCGCAACCTGCTCGTGAGTGAATCCAAAATCGTCAATCAGTTGGTGATAAGCCGCTGCTTCCTCTAACGGAGTTAGATCGGCGCGATGCAGGTTCTCAACGAGCGCCTGCTCCATCGACGACGTATCGTCGGTGGTACGCACAATCGCTGGAATCACCTCTAGCCCTGCAATTCCGGCTGCTCGCCAGCGACGTTCACCAGCAATCAGTTCATATCCGCCGTCGGCTGGTCGCACGAGAATTGGTTGCAAAACGCCAATTTGTGAAATTGAAGCTGAGAGTTCTTTCAACCCATCTTCATCAAAGAATCGTCGCGGTTGGTGTGGATTTGGCCGGATTGTCTGAAGAGGTACATCCCTCAAAGCCGGAGCATCATCATTTCGCCCAAAGACTTCATCCATTCCGCCTGGAATGAGTGAACTGAGACCCCTACCCTGCCGTTGGTTGCGAGCCATTATGCACCTCCTGAGCGACGTCGGTATAGGCAATTGCACCCCGCGACATCGGATCGTATGTGATGATCGGCATCCCATATTTAGGTGCCTCGGACAGTTTGATATTGCGTGGAACCACCGTTTTTAGAACTGTTGGTCCAAAATGCTGGCGAATTTCGTCAACAACCTCATCCGCCAAATTCGTACGAGCGTCATACATCACGCACACAATTGACGACACCTCGAGTGTCGGGTTCAACCCACTGCGTCTAATCCGCAGGACGTTTTCGAGCAACTGGCCCACTCCTTCAAGCGCAAAGTACTCACACTGAATCGGAATAAGGACCTCACGAGCAGCACACAGCGCATTGAGTGTAAGTAGACCAAGTGAAGGAGGACAGTCGACGATGATGTAATCAAACTCGGTGAGTACGGCATCGATCGCGTTCTTCAAGCGTGTTTCCCGAGCAAGCATCGAGTACATCGTCATCTCTGCATCTGCGAGGCGAAGGTTCGACGGTGCCACCTGTAATCCGTCAATTTCGGTCGGGCAGATACAGTCCGTCAAAGGAACGTCATCAATCAATACATCGAGAATAGTGGTCTCCAATGATCGAACATCAATGCCAAGCCCACTGGTTGCATTCGCCTGAGGATCCACATCAACCAACAGCACTCTCAGGCCGAGCTGCGCTAGTGAGGCAGCGGTGTTGATCGACGTTGTTGTCTTCCCAACTCCACCCTTTTGGTTCGCCACTGCAATAACTCGAGGCAGTTTTCGTTGCCCGACATCTGACTGATTCGGTGCGAGATCCGGGGTTTCGCTCATCGGTGCCACTTTGCCGTTTATCTAGCCGTTCCGCAACCGTTTTTGGTCGATTTGTTTCCCGGGAAACAAAATTGCGTATCAACCTTTACTTGAGGCGCGCAGTTTCAGTCCTGAAATTTCAACAGTGATATCCACAACCTGTGGTTTCCCGGGAAACACTACGAGAGTCGTTGAATGACAGCGATCGACGTTGAGTCCTCGTTATGAAGACGGAGTGATGCATTACAACTCCGCAAGGTTTCTCTTGGCCATCGGTCGCCATTTGTATTCGGGGGCTCAGATACGAGGAGGTGGCCGTTGGGTGCGAGGAGTGGCAAGGCGGTTTCAAGCACGACATCAGGCGAGCCAAAACTGCGTGAAGTGATCACGTCAAAAATTGCATTCCTGTGCAGTGAATTAACATCCGCGCAGATCACGTCGATCGAGGCCCCGGGAGCACCTTGACGTAAACGGTGGGCTTGCCGTCGAAGAAGATCAGTTCTTTTCTCTCTGCGGTCAATGAGGGTGATATTCAGCTCAGGGAAATCATTTGCAACGACGAGACCCGGAAGACCTCCGCCTGAACCAATGTCAAGTAGGTGCTGGATGTTGCTGAATGTGCCAAGAACTCGGGAAAACACCCGAGCGCGTGCCACCTCGAGCGCAAGATCCGTGTTGCCAATGACGCCACCATCTTTCGCGAGTTGAAGAACGCTGAGGAGGTGATCATCTGAAGTCATTTTGTTGCAGCGCCATTTTGGCGCTCGTTCAGCTTGGAGAAACAATAACTCTGCGGTTGGGGTCCTCGCCCTGTGAGGCGGTTGTTACGCCTTCTTCAGTGGAAAGCACATCATGAATCACCTTGCGATCTGGAGACGCCATCGGCTCAATTGCAAGGGCTTTTCCAGACTCGCGGACTTGATTCGCAATTTTCCTCGCAAATGCTTCAAGTGAGGCCTTCCGGCGCTCACGATATCCAGCAATATCAAGGCGAAGATGGGTGTCATGGTCGCCAAGACGACGCTGAGCAGCCACGCGAACAAGGTCTTGAACAGCGGTCAAGGTACGGCCACCAGGCCCGACAAGAAGTCCAAGGTCAGAACCATTCATTGCGACCTCGATTTCAGCGTCTTCACGCTGAACAACTACATCGGCTTGTACACCGAAGGCTTCAGCAAGACCGCTCATGAAGGTTTCAGCTGCTTCTCCAACTGCAGCTGGATCAACTGGATCACGTGGTGTGTCATTCATTGGTTTTTCACCTTTTCCATTGCGATTGTTGCGCTGTCCGCCATTCTTTCGCGGTTGTGACGGTTTGTCACCACCAGATGAGTCTGAGTTTTGACGATCGCGGCGCTGCTGGCCACCATTTTTGTTCCCTCGTGAGCGACGATTGTCACGCTTTGGACGAACCTCGGCAGGTCGAACACGACCGCGAACCTTTGCTTCGCCTCGAGTGCGTCCGAATAACCCGCTTTTTGGTTCTTCAAGAACCTCAATATCAGCCTCGTCAGCTGCGACTCCAAGTTGATCAAGTGCTGCCTCGGTCGCTTCTTCGACACTACGACCAGTTGTTGTTACCCATTCCATTGGTATTCCTTCTCTCTGTACTGTTCTCAGCGCTTACGTTGTCCGCCAGGGCGCTGCAGATTCCCTTTTTTCGCATTCTTTGCGGCTTGTGGGCGACCTTTCGCCCCCTTCGACCCACCATTGGTTCGAGAGTTTGAACCCTTTGCAGCAGGCCGAGTGCTCGATGATGAACCTTTCTTCTCAGCCGATGCGCCGGTTGCATCTTCAAGTTCGCGTTTTGCACGAGCGATGAATCCACCGCCACCCCCATCAGATTCAGAGAGTTCGCGTGCTTTTGCACTTGCCGCCTGCGCCTGTCGTCCCAAAGATTCGTCCCCGGCGTAAAACCGTTTTGTGATGTAGAACTGAACGATGATCCGGATGACTGACTGGATGATGTAATAGACCACCAAGGCAAGTAGGAAGAAAATTTGGAACACCGCAAAAACCACTGGCAAGTACTGCATCATTTTCTGCTGGGATTCCGACATCGTTGGGCTGATTGACGCACGGGCCGCAACCATTCGTTGCTGGAACAAGTACAACAGACCAAGAACCACGACAAGGCCCGCATAGATCAAACCTTGACCGAAGTTACTTCCGAGCATTCGTGCTGCGGATTTCGAGAGGTCTAACCCCCAAGACGGCATCGTGGTTTGCCGTACAAGACCCTGGTACATCTCTGACTCAATCGAGAGATACCTCGGAAGGAAACCAATCGTTTCTTGTCCTCGACCCACAGAGGTCAGAACTGCACGAGCAATCGCCTCGTTCCCACCAATTGGGGTGTAGGTCGCATCGTGAAGAATGCGAAACATCACAATGAAGACAGGTGTTTGCGCCAGCAACGGCAAACATGACGCCATTGGATTGACTTTGTGCTCCTGATAGAGCTTCATCATTTCTTCGTTGAGTTTTTGGCGATCTGTCTTGTATTGCTGCTGCAACCGGCGCATCTCGGGGGCAAGGCGTTGCATTTCCAGCATTCCCTTGGTGCTCTTCAGCGTGAGTGGAGTCACGATCGCCATGACCACAAAGGCAGACAGCGACACGGCGACCATATAACTGCCAGTCAACGTGTACAGCCAATTCAGCACAGCAGCTGGAACTTCAAAAATTCCAGCGATCAACGAGATGGATGTCATGGTGTCCTCAAAGGTTGATGGTCGACGGTATTCGAAGAGTTGACTTCAGGAACTGGATCAAATCCTGATGGCCCGAATGGGCGGCACCTCAACAACCGTCGGACGGTTAACCACAGCCCTCTGCTTGGGCCATGGAGGGAAATTGCTTCGTGCGAGTAATGCGAACACGTTGGAGAGAAGCGACACGGCGATGGGCGCCATTGAAAGGCACTCTGATACCACTCGATCACCCGCAACATGCGGGCTTGCCACACCGCTGATCTCATCGTTGAGATAACCCTTCGACGAGTTGTTGTACCTGTTCGGCCAGCATTTGTGGGCTCATGGCGAACATTTGATCGCTTTTCGAACGTATGATCCCAACCATCAGCGCACCTGGCGGAATCATGTTGTTCCGTGAGTGTTGACGAAGGAGTTCCCTGAGTCGCCGACGGGCTACATTTCGCTGCACGGCTGGCCCATGGGCGCGACCAATGGAGAACGCCACCCTGGGCGGCGACATCACTGGATCGGCAAGGAATTTGCACCACAACACATCGGTCCGCACTTGGATACCTTCAGCATCGAGTCTGGAAAACTCGTGCGCAGTGCGGATTCTGTGGATCAAGCGGAAAGGCGAGCGCGGCCCTTTGCACGACGTGACTTCAACACGGCGCGACCGGCGCGGGTGCTCATACGAGCGCGGAAGCCATGCTTCTTCGCACGACGATGTTGGTTTGGTTGAAAGGTTCGCTTCACTTCTTCGTCACTCCTCAATGAACCCAATCTGATCGAGATGCATCTTCAACACGATCGGGCATTCGGCTACACGACGGTTCCACCTACATGGAACCAGACTCCCAAAGACTACGGTTTCTTTACCTCGGCGCCAACCACGTCTGAACTTTTACACAACCGTCAGGTTTTCCACAACCAACTTGACGTGATAGCGTCTGCTGTCTGTGCTTGGAGCTCGTAATCCCAACTCTCGCAACAAATACTTCATTATCCACAGATGTGGATAAACATGTGGGTACTTACACGGTTGTAATGCACTAACGAACTTGTAGCAATCATGAGGAAAATCTAGAGAACTCGCCTGACATGGAAAACGACTCCGCCATCAACCTGTGGGAAACCATCGTCCCTATTCTCCGCGACCAACTCACTGAGTCAGTGTGGTTCTCAACATTCAATGACGCTGTCAACGTCGGTGACGAAAACACGATCATTCTCGAGGTTTCTAATCATGTTGCGGGAGAGCGAATTATGTCGCGCTATCGCGGAATGATTGATGACGCGCTGTCTGAAATTGGGCGTGCTGATTGCCTCTTCGACGTTCGAGTAGCGACGACAGCAGTTGAGGTGTCAGAGATCGACCTTCCTGATTCTGAGTCAACCAACAATGGTGATCAGCAACACCGGGCATCTGGAACGGCTTCAAGTGAAGAACCGGGTGGTCTTAATCCACGATATGCCTTCGAAACATTCGTCAAGGGTGCGTCCAATCAGTTTGCACTAGCAGCCGCACAGAGAGTCGCTGAGACTCCAGCTCGTTCATACAACCCGTTATTTGTCTATGGCTCAGCTGGTCTTGGTAAAACTCACTTGCTCCATGCAATCGGGCATTACGTCGAATCGCATTACCAACATCACGTCGTTCGATACGTTTCAACTGAATCATTCATGAATGAGTTTGTTGACGCAATTCGCTCGAACTCAATGGCTGGCTTGCGTCGTCGCTACCGCGAGGTCGACGTACTTCTGATTGACGACGTCCAATTTCTTGAAGGGCGAGAAGGTCTCCAGGAGGAGTTCTTCCACACGTTTAATGCCCTGCATGGGGCCAATAAACAGATCGTGCTCTCAAGCGATCGAATGCCGGACGCTATTCCGACCCTAGAAGAGCGGCTTCGTGGACGCTTTAAATGGGGCTTGATTACTGATATTCAGCCACCAGATCTTGAAACGCGCCTTGCTATTCTTCGCAACAAGAGCGAGCGGGACAAAGTTGAGGTTCCTGCAGACACCCTTGAGTTCATTGCCTCGAATATCACGTCGAACATTCGTGAGCTTGAAGGTGCCCTCATCCGGGTGACGGCATATGCATCACTCAACGACGTCCCAATCACCACCGATCTCGCGAAGTCGCAGCTGTCTGACCTGTTGACCGATTCGGTCGCGAAGCCACGCACCGATATGGAGTTGTTGGTTGAGATGGCTGACATTCTTGGCTATGAGGTTGACGCATTGCGTGGAAAGAGTCGCCAACGGCCACTGGTCACTGCCCGTCAAATATCGATGTATGTGTTCCGCGAACTGACTGACCTCAGTTACCCGAGCATTGCTCGACTCTTCGGCGGCCGCGATCACACCACTGTCATTCATGCCGTTGAAAAGATTCAGCGCCAGATGGGTGAACGCAAACAAATCTACGAACAAGTCACTGACTTGCTGCAGCGGTTGAAGTCATGACGGCTGTGGATTCAATCGTGGACATCATGTGGTCAATCGGTGGAAATCTTCCACCGCTCGTGGACACATCCACTGAATCACACGCGTGTGAGCCTCGCGCGGGGGATACAGGTGGAATTTGTTGTGACGACAAATCTGTGCGTTGTGCTGGGGTGATTCACCGTTTTCCCCAATCCACAGCACCTACTATCACTAACAATCTTTATATGCCCTATATGGGGAAAAGGACCGTCCTGTGAAATTTCGATGTGAACGTGAAATCTTGGCAACTGCGCTGGCGACTGCTGGTCGTGGTGCGACGAACTCAACTGGTACATCGCCGGTGCTGTCTGGAGTTCGTCTAGATGTTGCTGACGATGTGTTGACCATTACCGGAACTGATCTTGAACTCACGATCAGGGTCTCAGTGCCTGTTGGAATGGAAGCCGCTGGGTCGACCGTTATTCCAGCTCGGCTTACTGCTGACATTGTCAAGGCACTTCCTGCTGGAAGTGTTGACATGGAACTTACGGCTGAAAATGTCTCGATCTCAGCACAGCGCAGCCAGTTTGCGGTGCGCCCAATGGCGGTAGCCGACTTCCCCTCAATTGGATCGCCATCAAGTGAACCTTTTGTACTCTCAGGATCGACCATGTCGGCTGCCCTCGGCCAGGTCGTGCGAGCAGCAAGTACTGATGAAGCCCGCCAGCAATTAACGGGCGTTCTCATTGTCTCTGAAGATGACGCAGTTCGAATGGTGGCGACCGA
>JAYNVD010000030.1:0-6589 GCA_038100275.1 Ilumatobacteraceae bacterium | reverse complement strand
CTTCTGATGCCAGTTCGGGTTCCGTAGTTCTGCGCCATGCTCGTAGAGCGCCTTGAACTCGTCGATTTCAGGAACTACCAACACGCAACGTTCGATCTCACGGCGGGCATCACCTGTGTCATCGGCCAAAACGGCCAGGGTAAAACCAACCTTGCTGAAGCTCTTGCCTACCTTTCTGGGTTGAGTTCGTTTCGACAAGTACCTTCCGATGCGTTGGTGCGAGTTGGCGCAGATCATGCGATTGTGCGAGCGACTGTTGTTGAAGACGACGGCAGAACGTCCTTGATTGAAGTTGAGATTGCGCGTACTGGCCGAGGTCGCGTCCAAGTCAACCGTCAGCGCCTTCAGCGAACCCGCGATCTTTTAGGAACCGTGCGAACATCGGTCTTTTCACCAGATGATCTCACCCTCGTCAAAGGTGGCCCAGGTGAACGACGACGGCTTCTCGATGATGCTCTGGTGTCTCTTGCGCCAAAAAATGACGCCTTGCGCCTTGAGGTTGATCGAGTGTTAAAGCAACGCAACACACTGTTGCGTCAGTGTGGAGGACGTCTCGACGAGGAAGCGACCACCACTCTCGATGTGTGGGATGCTCGATTTGTAGATGTTGGTGAACGTTTAGGTCACGGAAGATCGGTCCTTGTGCAGCGCCTACAACCCCTCGTGGATGAGGCGTACACACAGTTGGCCGGTGGGTCTCACAATGTTGTGTTGACATACGACCCTCAATGGCGGCAACAGGGACTGGCGGCAGCTCTCGCCGAGGCCCGTTCTGACGACGTACGCCGCGGGGTGTCAACAGTTGGGCCACACCGCGATGAACTTGATCTCTTCCTCAAGGATCTTCCCGCGCGAACTCATGCCTCACAAGGAGAGCAGCGAACGTTGGCATTGAGTTTGCGTCTCGGTGCCCACCGGTTGGTGACAGATCATGTTGGTTCAAGTCCGGTCCTCATTCTCGACGATGTGTTGTCCGAACTTGACGACGATCGTGCAACTGCATTGTTGCGGGAACTTCCTGCAGGACAGGTCGTGATTACGACGGCATCCCCGCTTCCCGTGGCCGCCGCTCCTGACCGGGTCCTTCGAATCCACGAAGGTACGGTGATGAATGATGACTGACGATGATGATGTGATCTCGCTGTCGGCATCACTTGACTCGGTGGTGCGATCGTTGAGAGGTCCAAGTCGCGCCGAAGTCGGCGGGATTTTTGGCCGCTGGGAAGAGGCTGTTGGCGAATATGTCGCTCGACATGCTCGGCCGTCGAGGTTCGAAGAGGGGTTGTTGGTAATTGATGTCGACGAACCGGCGTGGGTGACAGAAATTGAGTTCAGAACAGACGAGATTTCTCGACGACTTCTTGAAGTAGTTGACGTCAAGGTGTCAACAATTGAGGTGAGAGTGGCGCGACGCCGGCGATGATTCCGGCATGATGTGGCATGGCTTCTCAACTTCTTGAGCAACTTCGGGGTGATCTCAACGTGGCGATGAAGAGTCGCGACCAGGTGACCACCTCGACAATCCGGATGATTTTGTCGGCTGTGCAGGTTGCGTCGGTGGCGGGTGATGAAGCCACAGATCTCTCTGATGCTGAAATCACGGCGGTATTGCGGTCGGAGGCAAAACGGCGTGTCGAAGCGGCCGAACTGTACGAGCAAGCTGGCCGAGCCGAGCAGGCCACCTCTGAACGAAGCGAACTTGCCGTCATCGAGAAGTATCTCCCCGCAGCGATGGATGATGCTGCGCTGCAAGCGATTGTCGATGAAGAGATTGCCGTCGCCCGCGAAACTGGTGCTGAGGGACCAAAAGCGATGGGCCAGGTCATCAAAGCCGTCAAAGATCGTGTAGGCGACGGTGCCGATGGGGGTCGAATTGCCGGCCTAGTGAAGGCCTCGCTGACGTAATTTCTCGCTCCAGCCAGCCAATTGTCGTCGTGAAATAGGGCCGGCGTTTTGACTGGGGGTGACAGTTGTCGCCCGGGGTCAGATTGACCGGTTCAGCGAACACCCGTTTGGTAGAATTTCTAAGTGCTCACAAGTCTTTCGGCTGTTTGCACGCACTGGAGAAACACACCGTTTTCTTCAGTCTGTGACGACAACAAATGAGGTACTGCGTGTCCAAAGACACCGAAAAATCCAAGAGCGAATACGGAGCGAAAGACATTCAAGTTCTTGAAGGTCTTGATCCTGTCCGTAAACGCCCAGGCATGTACATCGGCTCGACTGGTTTAGCCGGCCTACATCACCTCATCTGGGAAGTTGTCGACAACTCTGTTGACGAGGCGATGGCTGGCTACTGCACGAAGATTGGCGTGACATTGCTCGCCGACGGTGGTTGTGAGGTCAGTGACAATGGTCGAGGTGTGCCGGTTGATCCGTACCCATCCGGGCCTCATAAAGGTAAGAGCGCTGCAGAGGTTGTGCTCACGGTGTTGCACGCCGGAGGAAAGTTCGGTGGAGAGGGCTACAAGGTCTCAGGCGGTCTGCACGGCGTCGGTGTCAGCGTGGTGAACGCACTCTCAGAGCGGTTAACGATTGAAATTGACCGCGATGGCAAGCGCTATTCCCAGGAGTACCGCGACGGCGGAACTCCCAAAAACAAACTTTCCTCAAAAGGCGAGACACCAAAACGCGGCCGAACCACCGGAACGACGGTGACGTTCTGGCCAGATCCAGCAATCTTCCACGCCGAAGGCACCGAGTTTGTGGCGCGAACAGTGCTTGATCGTCTTCAGATCATGGCGTTTCTCAACCGTGGACTCGAGATTTCCTTTACTGATCAACGTCCTGAGCGCGAGCAAGAAGTCACCTTCCAATACAAGGGAGGAATTATCGACTTCGTGAAGCATCTCAATCAGTCGAAAGACCCACTGTTCACAAAGGTGTGCCATTTTGAGGACGACGATGGCGAGGGCCAAAACCTCGACATTGCACTGCAGTGGAATACCGGATACCACGAGGGAATCCATGGATACGCAAACGGCATTTCGACCATTGAAGGTGGAATGCATGTAGAGGGTTTCCGAACCGCGTTGACGTCGGTCATGAACAAGTACGCCAGAGGCAAGAACTTACTGAAAGAAAAAGACGACAATCTCACCGGTGAAGACATCCGTGAGGGCCTCACCGCGATCATCTCAGTGAAGTTGCGTGAGCCACAGTTCGAGGGACAGACCAAGGCAAAACTCGGCAACGTTCCGATGCGATCATTCGTTCAGAAAGCGACAAACGAACGCCTCGCTGAATGGTTCGATGAGAACCCGACTGAGGCGAACAAGATCGTAAAGAAGGCAATTGCAGCACAGCAAGCTCGCGTTGCAGCAAAGAAAGCCCGAGAGACCGTCCGCCGCAAGACGGCGCTGTCAGGGGCGGGTATGCCCGACAAACTTCGTGATTGTTCATCTCGCAGCCCAGACGAATCAGAGATTTTTATCGTTGAGGGTGACTCCGCTGGTGGTACTGCGATCAATGCTCGCGATCCACGTACTCAAGCAATCCTTCCAATCCGCGGAAAGATTCTCAACGTCGAACGTGCTCGCATCGACAAAATGTTGAAAAACAACGAGATTCAAGCACTTATTACCGCAATCGGCGCTGGTGTAGGCGAAGATTTCAATGTCGAGAAGGCTCGCTACCACAAGGTGATTGCGCTTTGTGACGCTGATGTCGATGGCAGCCATATCCGTACGTTGTTGCTGACATTTTTCTTCCGTCAGATGCGAGAGCTCGTCGAAGCCGGGTATATCTACATCGCCCAACCACCGCTGTACTCAACAGAGGTCGGAAAAGAGAAGGTCTACCTCAAGGACGACGTCGCCAAAGACCGATTCCTCGCCGAACGCCCGAATCACCGAAAAGAATTCCAGCGTCTGAAAGGTCTCGGTGAAATGGACTGGCAAGAGCTTCGTGAGACCACTATCGACCCTGAGACCCGCACATTGCTGCAGGTCACCGTTGAAGAAGCAGCTGAGGCCGACATGGTCATGAGCGTGCTCATGGGCGACGACGTTGAGAGTCGTCGCAACTTCATCACCACAAACGCCCGCGACGTGAGGAACCTTGATTTCTGATGAGTGACGACCAAACCCCAATCGAACCAGAAGAACAACGCGATCCAGTCCAGCCGATCGCGCTCCAAGATGAAATGGAGAACTCATTTTTGGAGTACGCGATGTCGGTCATCATGTCGCGTGCTCTGCCCGATGTTCGCGACGGCCTAAAGCCAGTGCACCGCCGAATCATCTGGGATATGGAGCAACAAGGTTTCCGGCCTGACCGCCCGTTTGTGAAGTGTGCTCGCGTATCGGGTGACACGATGGCTCGCTATCACCCACACGGCGATAGCGCCATTTACGACGCTCTCGTGCGACTAGCACAGCCATTCTCCGTGCGACACCCACTCATCGATTTCCACGGCAACTATGGCTCACCTGACTTTGGTCCGGCAGCCAGTCGCTACACCGAGTGTCGTCTGCACCCACTCGCAATGCAGTTACTCGCGGACATTGACGAGGACACCGTCGACATGATCCCGAACTACGACGGAAGCACCGAACAGCCATCGGTGTTGCCGGCACGGTTCCCGAACCTGTTGGTGAATGGATCTCAAGGCATCGCTGTCGGAATGGCAACGAACATTCCGCCACACAATCTTGGAGAAGTCATCGACGCAACGGTCCATCTCATCGACAATCCTGAAGCAACCTCTGACGACTTGATGGAGTATGTGAAGGGGCCAGACTTCCCGACCGGCGGTTCGATACTTGGTCGCGCCGGCATCATTGACGCCTATCGCACTGGACGCGGTTCGGTGAAGATGCGCGCAACTGCGACAATCGATGAAGGCAAGTCAGGGCGCATGGAAATCGTCGTGACAGAACTTCCATATCAGACGAGCTGTTCTGCCATTGCGGCGCGTATTACCGAACTTGTCGACAATGGAGATATCGATGGCATCGCCGATATCAACGACGGTTCATCGGGTGGTGAGACCTCTCTCGTCATCACGCTGAAGCGTGACGCAAACGCAAATGTGGTGATGAACAACTTGTTCAAACTCACGCAACTTCAGACAAGTTTCTCAATCAACATGGTGGCGCTTGTCGATGGTGTTCCGCGCACACTCAACCTGCGCGACGCGATCGATGGTTACGTTCGACATCAGATCGAAGTCATCACTCGCCGCTCGAATTTCCGCCTCGAAAAGGCGAAGCGGCGTGAGCACATCCTCGATGGTCGTATCAAGGCGCTCAACGTCATCGACGAGATCATTGCGTTGATTCGTGGCAGTGAAGATGCCCCGGCTGCAAAAGCAGCATTGATGGAAAAGCCGTACGAGTTCTCCGAAGCACAGGCCGTCGACATTCTCGATATGCAACTCCGCCAGTTGACTCGATTGAGTCGCATTGACATTGAGGCAGAACTTGAGAGCATTCGCGAGAACATCAAAGAGCTTGAGTCCATCCTCGCGGATGACAAGAAGCTTCGTGGTGTGATCAAAGACGAACTTGCCTCAGTGCGGGATGACTTTGCAACCGACCGAGTTTGTGCCGTCACCTTCGATGAAGGCGAGATGAGCATCGAAGATCTCGTCGAAGACAAAGAACTCGTTGTCGTTATGACCGAAGCGCAGTATGTGAAGGCAGTACCCGCGTCGTCATTTAAGACACAGGGTCGGGGCGGCCGTGGCGTTTCAGGCGGCAAACTGAAACAAGACGACATCATTCGCCATGTCATCTTCACTACGGCTCACGCTCACTTGCTGTTCTTCTCGAACCGCGGTCGTGTCTATCGACTGCGCGCTCTTGATATTCCCGAGCGCGAGCGGACGGCAAAGGGAATGCCGATCGTCAATTTGTTGCCACTTCAAGCCGATGAGTACATCCAAGCGATCATCGACACCCGTGACTTCGCTGGTGAGCGGTTCTTGTTCTTCGCCACACGCAAGGGAACGGTAAAGAAGACAGCGTTTGACGCGTATAACTCGAGCCGTCGCGATGGCCTCATTGCTATCAACCTGCACGATGACGATGAACTGGTGAAAGTCATTGAGACGAATGGCACCGACGACATCTTCATGGTCGCGAAGTCCGGTATGACGATCAGGTTCAACGAAGGCGATGTTCGAGCGATGGGTCGCTCTGCGGCTGGTGTTCGGGGTATGAAACTGAAGACGAGCGACGATGCTGTTGTCTCGTGTGACGTTGCCCGTGACGATACGGCGATCCTCATCATGACCGAGGCAGGTTTTGGTAAGCGCACTCAACTCGACAAGTTCAACACCCAGGGCCGTGGCGGCCAAGGTGTTCGCGGCATCAAACTCACCGGCAAGAAGGGTGTCGTTGCTGCAGCATTCATGGTTGGAATTGAAGATGAGATCGTTGCGGTTTCTTCGGGTGGCGTCACCATCCGAATGGAAGTGCGAGAGATTTCTTCCCAGGGACGAGATGCCACAGGGGTTCGCATCATGAACCTCGACGACGGTCAGACCGTCGCATCCGTTGCGCCGATCATCGCTGGCGAATAGCCGACCCGCTACCGCATCAGACTCCACCCGAGACTCGGGCGGGGGTCTCGTGCTGAGCGTTGC
>JAYNVD010000077.1:0-3680 GCA_038100275.1 Ilumatobacteraceae bacterium | reverse complement strand
TGAAAGCGCCGAGCAAGCGCTGAACCGATTCCTCCGGCGGCGCCGGTAACAACAACGTGACGATCTTTGAGGTCCATGCACCCACAATAGATGGCAGAACATGCGCGCACGATGCCCGTAAGAGCGATACGGTGATATCGATGACTGAAAGCAGCGCAAACAGCACCGCGGTTCTCGACGAGCAGGAGGTCGTTTCTGGCGACTCTTCGACCGTTGACACCGCTGCCGCAATTTCTGTAATCGACGAGGCTCTCGTTCGTTTACTTCAGCGTGAGCTCGTATCGGCGAACGAAGTGACCGACGTGTTGCTCGATGTTCGCCGGCTCATCGCCGGTTAGATCACAGAAGAGGCAGGAACGCCGTCGCCAGTGCGACACCAACGAGCGCGCCAGCAACAACGTCTGTTGCGTGGTGAATGCGGACATGGAACCTGCTCGTCGCAACTGTCGTAGCGATCAGGATCCACATCACCATCCACCATCCGCCTGTCATTGAGGAAAGCATCACGACTGCGAAGCCGGCGGCAGAGGCGTGTCCGCTCGGGAACGAAGAAGTTCTTGGCTTTCGTACGCTCAGACCCTCAGCACCGTGCTCTGTCGGTCGTTGTCGACGGAACAGTCGTTTGATGCCTTGGTTGACGATGAGGCTTTCGATGCCCAGGAGAATCGAGAGAAGGAAGATCTCGCGAAATTCACGTGTGAGGAGTCCTCGAGCAGCACCTGTGAGATGCCAGATCAGACTCCAGTCGCCGAGCGTGCTGGCCGCAACCATGATTGAGTTGAGGAGCGCAATGTTGCGTGCCGGGCGGTACCACGAGTCAACTCGCGAATCGAGCCTGTCAGCCGCCCGTGAAACAGATGAGAGGGTCATATCGATTTCATGAACTTTGTGCCCGTCGGGGTGCTTCAACCAGTGCGAGGTTTGGGTCTCCGTCAAACTCTGGACACCACTGTTGAAATGTGCAGTAGTTGCAGAGTGCACTTTTACGAGTTGCAAACTGTCCACTTTCACATGCCTGTGAGATCGCTTGATGAACAGCTGTGAGGCGTTGTTCGGCGAAGGAAATGGTCTTACTCGATGGCCGGGACGTAATTGTTTGAGATGACTTCACATACATCAATCGCAATTCAGCAGCATCTTCTTCGAACTCTCGTTGGCATAACAACGCGTAAAAGTGCACCCCAGCGAGTGCCTTCTTTTCAAATGAAGGTCCGGGTGCTCGCCCCGTCTTATAGTCGGTGATGACGAGACGGCCTTCACCATCTCGCTCCAGTCGATCGATAATGCCACGCAACGTGACGTCTCCAAATGTTGCTTCGATCCGAAGTTCAAGACCAACCGGATTGACCTGTTGTGGGTCTTCCATCTCGAGGGCGTTGAGGGCAAGTTTGCGACACTCGTTGCCGAGTTTGACGTACTTGTCACCGGTGAGATCGAGAAAGATGATGTCGTCATCATGTTCATAATCGCTGAGCATCTTGTCGACGGCTGAGTGAAGTTGGTCTGTGCTGCGCTCAGTGTTGGGACTGTCGTAGAAGTACTCAAGGGCTTGATGAACCATCGTGCCCCGCACGGTCGCCTCAGTCGGTGGGTCGAATAGTCCGTCGAGGCTCGAAAATCTAAACGCAAGTGGACACGAGAGAAACGAATCGATGCGTGAAGGCGAAAGCGTCGTAGGCGGTGCGTAAGCACTCATAGATGACAGCCTGCCAGAAAAGTCTTACGAACGCGGAGTATCAAATAATTGATCGATCGTGTGGGCAACTTCGGCGGGAACGACGAATGGCCCAAAGTGATTCCAATCTGGATTGAGGTGATACGAACCATTAGGTAATCGGTTCGCTACACCTTCAGCGAAGTTCGAGGGCTGATGCTCTTCTACCACTCCAGCAACAACGTTCACGCGAAGATCGATTTCGGGTAGCGACTCCCAGAGTTCGTTGCGATGGGCGGCTCGAAAGACCGATGCCTCGAATGTTGGAGTGCACGACAGCGACACAGTTCCGTCGTCGTTGGGTCGAACACCAAAGTTCACATAGTTGCTGACGGATTCGCGAGTGAAAATGCCAAGCGGCGGCTTAGAGGCGTAGTTCTCAATCGCGAGCTCTGCGCTGTCAAAAGTTGGTCGTCGACGCTCTGCGCCAACGGCAATTGGAAGGTTGGCGACATCAAAGTTGTCATTTGGGGGAGGGGCGATTGGCTCGAAAGCAACAAGTTGCGAGAACGCCGCAGCGTCTCTGAGATGGGCCATGAGTACAGCAGCGCCGCCCATTGAGTGCCCAAATACCTGAAGCCCGCCGTTGGGAGCAAGATGCCGGGCGGCGGTAATCGCGTCTTCTCCGAAACAGTCCCACGTCTCAACCGACGATTGCGCTGATGGCGTTTCACCGTGCCCGGAATAGTCGAGGGCCCAGACCGTCCACCGGTCTGACAGGTGTTGAACCATCTCGAGATAGCACCGCCCATGAAAGCCAGTTGCATGAGAGATCAACAATGGCTCGTTTCCTGAACCACCCAAATGGTGCAGTACGAGCGAGGACCCGTCAGATCTTGGGATGGTGACTCGGTTGCTCACCGGAGAGCATCCACGAACATCTTCGTCTCTTCAGCGATCTGCGCAGGTACGGCATAACCCTCACGATCGCAGATTGTCGACCAGTTATCCCGGACCGACTCCGGTGACAGGTCGGCGTCTGTGAAGCCTTGGCATTCACCAATGAAGACTTCCGCAACACGTCCACCACCGACAGAGAAGACGCGGCCAGTCGCATCACAAGACTCATGCGCCAAGAAGGTGACCAGTGGAGCGACATAGTCCGGCTGCAACTTCTGCCCTAGCTCACCAAGGAGATCTTCGGTCATACGGGTGAGCGCAATCGGAGCAATCGCGTTTGCTGCAATGTTGAAGCGGGCACCCTCTACAGCAAGAACTCGGGTGAATCCAACGAGCCCCATCTTTGCTGCGCCGTAGTTGGCCTGACCAAAGTTGCCGAAGATTCCCGCGGCCGATGAGGTCGAGATGATTCGCCCATACCCCTTTTCGCGCATCACTCGGAATGCGGGACCCGTCACGTTGAATGCGCCCTTGAGGTGCACGTCAAGAACTGGATCAACCAATGACTCGTCCATGTTATGGAACGCCTTGTCTCGCAGGATCCCCGCGTTGTTGATGACGATGTCAACGGTTCCATAGGCATCGAGCGCAGTCTTCACAATTGCTTCCCCGCCCTCGGCTGTTGCGACAGAATTCGTATCGGATACGGCCTCTCCGCCGAGAGCGACGATCTCGTCAACAACCTTGTCAGCGGCACCCTTATCAGACCCGGTGCCGTCAACTGAACCGCCAAGATCGTTCACAACGACAAGTGCACCGCGTGATGCCATAAGAAGGGCATGTTGGCGGCCGAGGCCTCCACCAGCTCCGGTAATGATTGCTACTTTGCCGTCGAATCCAAGTGCTTCAGTCATGCCCGCACGTTACCCACGTTGGAACTCGGACGGGAAAACGGCGGGGACAAAAATCGGTGTTTTCTCAACGGAGACTTCACCTTGTTGAGCGATCAACGAAATCGGTTCGCCGCCGTGTAGTTGAACAGTTGGTCCTTCTTGGTCGATTAGTCGCTGATCACGCTCTCGAGTGCCAAGGCGGTGAGCCGCTTGTAGTCGAGCTTCCCGTTCAC
>JAYNVD010000029.1:0-22585 GCA_038100275.1 Ilumatobacteraceae bacterium | reverse complement strand
CCAATCTCGGGCGCCTCATCCTCACCCTCATTTCTGTCGTACTCGGCGTTGCATTCGTCTCGGGGTCGTTCGTACTTGCCGACAGTCTTCGTTCGATCTTCGACCAGGTTTCCGAAGACGCGTTCGCGGGAGTTGACGCCCAAGTTCGTGGCGCGAGCAACGATATGAACTCGACGAATGGCGAGACACCACGGTTCGACGACTCCATCGTCAGCGCCATTGCCCAACTTCCAGAAGCCAACTACACCGAAGGTGGACTCTTTTCATTTGAGCGCGCGTACACCATCGATGCAAATGACGAAGTTGTTCGACCAACCGGTCCGCCGGTCTTCACCGGATCATGGGCGGGCCCGAGCCCGGTGTCGTCGTTCAGAATCATCGAAGGTGAACCTCCCGTCGGCCAACAAGTGGTCATTGATCCTATTCAAGCGGAGCGCGGCGGATTCGTTGTCGGCCAAGAGATCACTATCAGCCTGCCAACCGGAGAGCCAGAGGTGTTCACGCTCAGCGGAACTATCGACTTCGGTGAAGGTGGCACTGGCGGAGCGTTCTTCATTCTGTTCGACCTTCCCACGACTCAACGCGTGCTTGGGCTTCCCGGTCAAATTGACTCTGTCGTCGTGTCGGCCGCCAAAGGTGTGAGCCCAGACGAACTTGTCGCAGCAATTTCGGCAGTACTGCCGGAAGACCTTGAGGCAGTGACAGGTGAAGTTGTTATCGGTGAACAGAAAGAAGATTTCGGCACCTTCATCAACATTTTTGGAAATGTGCTCCTTGGTTTCGCAGTGGTCGTTCTCTTCGTCAGCACCTTCATTATCAACAACACCTTCGCCACTCTCGTCGGCCAACGAACTCGGATGTTCGGGCTCATGCGGTCGATTGGCGCAAGCGGAAAACAAATCATGCAAATGGTGTTCATCGAGGCGGGGTCGATTGGAGTTGCCGCATCTGGCCTTGGGCTCGTTGGGGGTCTCGGTGTTGCTGCCGCATTGAAACGACTGTTCTCATCAGCCGGTGGAGAGTTTCCGGACGGCCCACTCGAAATTCGAACCCGCACCATCATTGTCGTCATCGTGGTCGGAATGGGTGTGACGCTCGTATCAGCAATTCTTCCTGCTCTTAGGGCTTCTCGTGTCACCCCACTTGAGGCATTCCGCACCGGAGGCAAGACCTCCCGTCCGCTCACTATTCGCATCGCACTCGGCAGCGCTGTACTGCTGCCTGGTCTCATCCTTATGGCAATCGGCATGTTCGGTGATCCAGGCGGAACTGCTGCGACCCTTGCAATGATTGGTATCGGAGGTGCACTCACGTTCATTGGTGTGTCGATGCTCTCCGCCATGTTCGCCGGTGCCGTTGCAGGCTTCATTGGCACACCGGTCGCAGCACTTCGTGGCGTCACCGGCCGCATTGCTCGAGGCAACGCAAGTCGCAACCCGCAGCGCACGAGTTCGACCGTCACTGCACTCATGATCGGACTCGCCCTCATCTCAGGTGTCGCCGTTCTCACCCGGTCAATCCTCGACAGTTTCGAAGAAGTCCTCAACGAATCAATCTCAGCTGACCTGTGGATCTTTGAATCGAATCAAGGCCTTGAATTCTCGGGTCTGCTCGTTGACCAACTCGCTGAGTTACCGGAAGTCGATCAGGTGGCTGGCTTCTCGCCAACAGCAATACGCATTGACGATGAAGTACTCACAGCGAGCGGCTTCGATTCATCAACTGGGACTTCCGTCGTCAACATGGGAATTCTCGAAGGCTCTGCCGAAATTGGTCGCGACGGTATTGCGGTTCTCGACTCTGTCGCACAAGAGCGACAGTTGGCGATCGGCGATCTGATCGACGTCGAGTTCGAAGACGGGTTTATGACGACTCTCAGCGTCCGAGGAATTTTTGACGACGCAGCAATCGCTGGTGCCGATTGGCTCATTGATCGCGGCTTGACGCGTGAACATCGCATCACCGATGCGATTACGTTCGCTGGCCTCACGTATGCGGAAGGCGTTGACCCAGAAGTCGGGCGGGCGGCTGTTGAGGAAGCGACCTTCGCATTCCCGCAGTTGAGCGTGCAAGACAACACCGAATTCCAAGAAGAGGCTGAAGGCCAGATCGCCCAGCTTCAGGTCGTTATCACAGCACTCCTGGTGCTCTGCCTCGTCGTCGCATTCTTCGGCATTGTCAACACCATGGTTCTCGCCGTGCTTGAACGCACTCGCGAAATTGGCCTACTTCGGGCAGTCGGCATGACACGTCGTCAACTTCAATCAAGTGTTCGCTGGGAAGCAGCAATTATTAGCCTATTTGGCGCACTTCTCGGCGTCATACTGGGACTGTTACTCGGATGGGCAGCGGTTATCGCAATCCCAGATTCGTTCGTGAGCAAACTCGGTATTCCATGGGGACAGCTCATCGTCTACGTCATTGTTGGTGGGCTCCTCGGAGTCGTCGCCGCGTGGTTCCCAGCGCGACGGGCCGCACGACTTGACGTGCTTGAGGCAATCTCAACTCAGTAATAACGGACACCCCATGGCACTTGACCCGCATCACCTCTCAAAGTCTGCTCAAGACTTTCTTCGCGAATATTGCCTAGCGACACTTACCACCTTGCGTGAGGACGGATCACCCCACGTTGTTCCAGTTGGATTCAGTTACGACATGCCGACAGCAACGGTCATGGTGATTGCTGTTGACGGGTCACAAAAAGTGGTGAATGCAGATCGAAACTGCCGAGCAGTAGTCAGCCAAGTCGATGGCCCTCGTTGGCTTTCATTCGAAGGCACGGCAAGGGTCACTCGTGATCCAGCAGACATTCGGCTTGCTGAGGAACGATATGCCAGCCGGTATCGACAGCCAGCCGAACGAGACGACCGAGTCGCAATTGTGATCTCTGTCGACCGTGTGCTCGGTCGAGTCCCCGACGCCCAGTAACTCAGTTACGAGGGCTGCGCACCACGAGGTGGCGTGTCGTCGAGAAGACGCCAATCAAGTCGAGTCTGACAACCCGGGCACCAGTACACGGGCCGGCTATCAGGTGGCGCATTCGTGATATCGATCGAATCTCCGCATCGATTACACCCTCGACCGTTGCGGCCGTACACCTCAAACGGCACAAGATTGACGAACCCATCATCGCCAAGAGCATTCAAATGCTCATTGAGAATTCGAGACGCATAGTTGACCAACATGATGAGGTCAGAACGAGCAATATCGCCGACCCGAGCCCAAGGGCTAAGCCTCGTTGCCCACAACGCTTCCGCGGCATAGACATTGCCGAGGCCACGCACGACTCTCGCATCAAGCAACGCTTCGCGAATGCGGGTCGACGGATTGGCGTGACGAAGAATGGCTTCGACGACCAACTCTCTATCGACATCTGGGTCTGAAAGATCAGGCCCGACACGACCCCGCGACGGATGCCGGTCAATCGGCTCTTTGCGATACGTCTCAACCTCGGCTGCATCGAAACAGACAGCGACCCAATCTTCAGACTCGATGAGTGCGGTCGCATCCGCCTGCTTACGGCGCCACCTGGCGCCGACGCGATACAAATCCCATGAACCCGATCGACGAAGATTCGTGTGGAGCACGAGACCGTCATCCCAGGTGAATTCAAATTCGCGACCGTCGCGTTCGATGTTCTCGATCACGCGGCCGACACCAGGAGCGGGTCCTGAGAGTTTGCGGGAAGAGAAACAGATCGTCTGCTGGCCAACCAGCGCAGTCCGCATCGCGCTTGCACTACGACGTATTGCGGACGTTTCGATCACATAAGGAATAGTAGATGCGCGGGATTCCTCCGACGCGGATTTCGCGCGTCAGGGAAGTTGAGCGACGTGCGCGAGCGCGAGACGAATGAGACGATCATGGCCACTTGTCATCTGTTGGCGCACCCCGTCGGACGCAGCCTCACTCGGCGAGAACCACGACAGGTCTAATGCCTTTTGAGTTGGCTGACACTCACCATCGACCGGCACCACATACGCAAGACTTACCGCGTGCTGACGCGGGTCGTAGAAGCCACTGATATTCGGATCAGGAAAATACTCAGCGACAGTGAAGGGGGCCGGTGACACAGGGAGTCGCGGAAGCGCCAACGGGCCAAGATCCTTCTCGCAATGACGAAGCAGCGCGTCTCGCACACGCTCGCCATACAGCACGCGACCTGAGATGAATGTGCGCGAGATATTTCCATCTGGAGCGACTCGCAGCAGCATGCCAACCTCGGTGACATTTCCGTTCGTATCGACGCGCACCGGCACAGCATCGACATACACAATTGGCATTCGCGAACGAGTGACCGCCATGTCTTCTTCGGAAAGCCAACCAACATCGGTTTCGGTGTCTTGGGTCGTATCGATCTCGCTCACCCCGACAGTTTCACAGATTTCTGGCCTTCTATGCGTACTCCTCAGATGAGCCATGATGGAGCAATGAGTTCTGACCCACGCAACCACCAACTTGGTGCAGCGCGTTGGCCTGACCTCGACACCAACATCACCTTGCTCATTCCGATTGGTTCATGTGAGCAACACGGCCCGCATCTTCCTCTCGACACCGACACACGGATTGCGCTCGAGATTTCAACACGAAGTGCGGCGCTCACCGAGAACTGCCTCGTTGCGCCTGCAGTCTCAATGACGGCCTCAGGCGAACACCAAGGGTTTCCGGGCACATTGTCGATTGGGAACGAAGCCCTTGAACTCTGCATTGTTGAGCTTTGCCGGTCAGCTGGGTGGGCTCGGCGCATCATCTTGGTCAACGGCCACGGAGGAAATTTCAAGGCGGTCACGGCAGCTTGCGCCACGCTCAGCAGTGAAGGCAGGCCGGTCATTGATTGGTGGCCAACTGGCTCACACGACGATCTCCACGCCGGCCGCATCGAGACCTCAGTCATGATGTCACTCGCTCCCGATGCGGTTGCGTTCTCATCAATTGCGGCTGGACCGACGCCGAGCATGAACGATCTTGAACAACATGGAGTGAAAGCACTATCGCCTTCAGGCGTTCTTGGTGACCCAACAGCGGCGACCACCGCCGAGGGCGAACAGTGGCTCGCGAAATGGGTAGCCGATCTCGTGAGCATCATTGTTCGTGACGAGTCGTGAAGTTCTCGCTCGACCAGACCATACACATCATTCCCGGCCGCATTGTCGGGGGCTCGCCACCAAGCATTCTGCGGCTCTCTCGACGGGGTGACGAAACGATTGGTCGCATCATTTCAGGGGACGATCTCGAGATGACCCCACTCGTGCGTCGGATGCTTGATCTCAACCAAATCCATCCGGCGTTTGACGACCAACGCCCTGCTCTCGACGGCAGGGTCACCGTCGTCACCCCAGTGCTCGGTCACCGAGCGCATCAGCACCCCAGCGAAGATGGCTTACGGGTTGTTGTTGTTGACGATGGATCGCAACCACCACTTCAGGACGCGACGGTACGACTCGAAACCAATGGTGGGCCAGGCGCCGCTCGTAACGCTGGCGTTCAAGTAGTCGACACCGAATTCGTTGCATTTGTCGACGCCGATGTTGATGTCGGGACCGATGCAAGCTGGCTGCGCTCGCTCCTTCCGCACTTCGACGACCCGAACGTCGCAGCAGTCGCTCCGCGTATCCGTTCCAAGAGCACTCGCGACGTCATCGGCCGCCACGAATCTGCCAGGGGGGCACTTGATCTTGGCGCCCTACCTGCAACCGTGACGCCTGGAACCCGAGTGAGTTATGTGCCGTCAGCTGCCCTGGTGTGCCGAACCGCTGACATCAGAACAATTGGTGGTTTTGATGAGGAGTTACGTACCGGCGAAGATGTCGACCTCATCTGGCGCCTTCACGCGAATGGCAAAACGATTCGGTACGACCCGTCGGTCATCGTGCATCACGAACCTCGAACTTCGTTGTCACGTTGGTGGGAACAGCGGGTGGGTTACGGCCGGTCATCTGGCGCACTCGCCGAACGGCACGGCAATGATCGCGTTGCCCCACTCGTCTCTTCCCCTTGGAGTATCACGGCAGTTCTTGCGCCCGTCTTTTTCCGCCGCCAGCTACTCGGTATTGCAAGTGGCGTTGTGGTGATTAGTGCTGCCACCCAGCAACTTCGACAGCGAGTTCCTGACCTGACGGTCAATGATGCGTCGAGGATCGTGCTGACCGGAACGCAACACACCGCAAAAGCTGGAACTCGCGCTATTCGTCGAGTGTGGTGGCCAATTCTTTTGGTCGCCTCACCCTTCTTCCGCTCTGCTCGACGCCTGCTGCTGCTCTCATTTCTCGCAGCAGGCACGCCGATGGCAGCACTCGATGACGTCGCACACGGCGTCGGGATCTGGTCTGGATCGCTCACAACAAGGCATTTCGGGCCGCTCATCCCACGAATTCGTGGTGGTCGCCAACAACAACGCCGTCACGCCTCCTAACATCTCGTATATGACGGTTTCACTTACCGTCGACCGTGAGCGTTGGTCGGCACATGTGCATCGCACTCTTGAGCGCATCAGAACCGTCGCAACGCCGATTCCTGTTGTCAAAGGAAACGGCTACGGGTTCGGGCGTCACGACTTGGCCGCCATCGCCGCCAGCGAATCAGACACTCTCTGTGTTGGAACGATTCATGAACTCACAGGCCTTCCGGGCTCGGTTACGCCTGTCGTCCTCACACCCTCATTTCGAGGACCAGAGCCACAGGCTGTACTGACAGTCGGCAACGAGTCCCACCTCGCGCCACTTTCCGGTTCAGGGCAACGGGTCATTGTGAAACTCGCGTCATCAATGCATCGTTACGGAGGCCAAGTAGACCTTCTCAAGCAGGTACTTGAACACAACCTTGACGTGCTGGGAGTTGCGATTCACTTGCCACTCGTTGCGAGCGACGATGATCGAGTCACCCAAGTCACCAGCTTGGTGGAACAAGTTCCGACCTCAACTCCGGTCTGGCTTAGCCACATCGACCCAACACTCATCGGTCGGCTTCCGTCCACTCACTCGTATGTTCTGCGCGTCGGTACCGAACTCTGGCATGGCGACCGGGATGCACTCCATCTCACCGCGGACGTGCTCGATGTTCGCCCGATCTCCGCAGGTCAGCCAGCTGGCTATCGACAGCATCAGGCAACGAGCGATGGTCACCTCATCATGACGGGTGCTGGCACCGCGCATGGCGTGCAACCCCTCGCCGACGGCCGGAGTCCGTTCCACTTCAAACAACGGCGCATTGACATGTTCGAATCGCCTCACATGCACACCACGATGTTGTTCATCACGAGCGACATCGAACCTCCAAAGATTGGCGACGCTCTCGACCTTCAGCGACCGCTCACACAGACATTTGTTGATGAAGTGATCTGGAAGTGACAACTTTCAGCGTCAGGTAGCTGGGTTTCCCTAACGCATTGCTGCTCGACGAGCCGAACGAATCGCTACCGCTCCAGCTCCGATGAGCGGCCCGCGATCCGCGAGTCGAGTAGAAGTGATCCTCGGCATCTGCCCTCGAGGCCGATGCACACAGTCATCGAGTTCGAGTTGAGCTTCATTAAAGAACGTCGCGCCAAACCCAAGCGCAACCGCTCCACCAACGACAATGAGGTCAAGATCAAGGGCATCGCAAATCATCGCGGCGCCCCGGCCCACGTACCGCCCCGTTCGCTGCATGATGTCGTAGGTGGGCTCAGAAGGAGGCCGCCCGGTAATCGCCTCAATCGCAAGCCCTGACGCTTCAGCCTCAAGGCAGCCGCGTGCCCCACACCCGCACCGGCGACCACCTGGTTCAACGATGAGATGCCCAATATGGCCAGCGTTTCCGCTGTCACCGTCGAGGAGGTCGCCGTCGACAAAAATTCCACCACCGATACCCGTCGACACTGTCATTGCACAGAAATTTCGCACCCCGCGAGCAGCGCCGAGCCAACCCTCAGCAAGAGCGAGTGCCTTTGCATCGAGGTCGCCGTAGACCGGTAAACGAGTGAGATCGGCAAGAAATCTTCGCAGAGGGAATTCATTCCACGATGCGATATTCACTGGAGACACTGTCTCGCAATTTCGCTCGATCGGTCCTGCACAACCGATGCCAATTGCTCGCACAATTTTTCCATGATGAGCGGAAGCCCGGTCCATTTGCTCTGTGACCACGCTGGCAAGTGCCGCAAAATGAGACTGCGGTCCAACATCTGGGTCGACCTCAACGCGCGCGCGATCGATGAGTTCACCCTTCAGTGTCACGAGACCTGCTTCGAACTTTGTTCCGCCGATATCAACGGCGCAGATCACCGATGAGTCAGGGGAAGTGTCCACGGTGTCGGACGTTAGCGGGGTGCGCATCACAGCGACGGAGCACCGTCGGTTGCAAACACGCTTGGCACGCCACCTGTGTGTATGAAAACGACGTCGTCACCTGAGGTCCATTCACCATTCGCAGCCCGACCAAGCACACCCGATAAGCCTTTACCTGAATACACGCGGTCGAGTACCCAACCTCCTCGACGGGCGGCCCACCGAATTGCATCGTCAGCCTCCGGCGTTGGAACTGCGTAATCGTCACCCAGCCAGTCACCGTCAACCACAACATCCGCAACGGCGACCTCGATGCTTCTCGGACAATTCGGCAGAAGTGAGAGTGCCTCATTCGCCAGAGCCGTGACATCAGGTGAACCAATTACGACGCCCTTCGCAACACCGATGGCAATCACTGGCGGCGCCGGCATTCCTGCTGCTCGGCAGATCTCCTGGCCCGCAACAAGACCGGCATGCGTGCCGCCGCTCGACGATGTGTGAACCACCGCCGACGCGTTGACTCCCAATTCGGCAAGTTGTTGAGACAGTTCGAGATAGCCCACGATGTAGCCCAGAGCACCAACGGCGGTCGATCCACCAATCGGTATCGAATATGGCTGCAAGCCATCAGCCGCAAGTGAATCGGTCACTGATTCACGCACAATTTCAAGCGCACCCCAATGGTGATCTGGTTCGCCCGTGAAATGCATCTGAGCGCCAAACAGTGCGTCGAGTAGTTGATTACCTTCGAGTGCTTGCGGGCGCTCGCCAGAAAGCACCAGATGAACCTCCAACCCAAGAAGCGCCCCTGCAGCAGCGGTCATCCGACAGTGATTCGACTGAGCCGCACCAACCGTGACGAGCGAACGTGCCCCTGCTGCTACCGCCGCACCACACAAGAACTCCAACTTTCGGACTTTGTTTCCACCAACGCCTAAGCCCGTAAGGTCGTCACGCTTCACCCACAACTGCGCGCCAGAATCGAGAAGTGGTCCGCGTTCAAGGGGAGTCACTCCAGGAACAAGATTGACGCGATCAACACCGGTGAAGAGATCTTCGAGGTTTCCAGTTTCCCCCATTCACGCATGCTACGTCGTCGTCGTACGATGTGATCCAGACATGACGACTGATTGGAACCCATTACTTCGCGATCAATTCGACGAGGCATATTGGTCGGAGTTGATGGCGTTCATTAACAAAGAGCGTTCCGAGCACGAGGTGTTCCCGCCTCACGATGAAGTCTTTGCGGCTCTTCACCTCACATCGTTCCAAAACACTCGCGTGGTCATACTCGGCCAAGACCCCTACCACGGTCCCGAACAGGCACATGGCCTGTGTTTCTCAGTACGCCACGGAGTAGCTATTCCCCCATCACTTCGAAATATCCATCAAGAACTGCACGATGACATCGGTGTTGAGATCCCAAACCACGGGTCGCTCGAAAAATGGGCAGCGAATGGTGTCTTATTGCTCAACACCACGTTGACCGTTCGGGCCCACGCTGCTGCATCACACCAGGGCCACGGCTGGGAGCGATTCACTGATCGAATTATTCAGGTGGTCAACGAGAAGTCATCCACAATCGTGTTCATTCTGTGGGGAGCTGCCGCGAGGAAGAAGAAGTCCATGATCGACACCGACCGTCACACTGTCATCGAATCGGCGCACCCTTCCCCGCTGTCGGCGCGTAATGGGTTCTTTGGGTCACGCCCATTCTCGAAAGCGAACGATGCTCTTGCCCGCAATGGCCTTCCTCCCGTTGATTGGTCACTGTGATGTTGGGCGTGCATTGGACCGACCTCAAGTTCGTGCGACGGCTTCGCCAACATCGCCTTGGGCATCTCATCGTGGAGAGCGCTCACGGGTACCAGCAACACCGTTCATCAAACGCCGCAGCCCTCATTGCGTACTACGGATTCCTTACGCTCTTTCCCGCCCTGTTGCTTGCAACCACGGTGCTCGGTTTCGTGCTCGATCACGATCCAGCCCTGCGCGCTGACATCGTCGATACCGCAATCGCTCAGATACCGATCATTGGTCGCGAAGTGCTGCTCGAAACTGGCGGACTTTCGGGAAGCACCCTCGCAATCGTGTTGGGCGCACTCGGTGCGCTGTGGGGCGCAACACGTGCATTCGTCGCATTACAAGACGCGCTCGACAATATTTGGGAAGTCCCGTTAGATGACCGCCATAACCTCGTCATCCGCCGGCTTCATGGAATCGTCGGCCTCCTCACGATTGCTGCCGGACAGATCGCTACCGTCATTCTCACGAGCATTGCGAGTTACGCCGAGATTGGTCTCGTCTCACAGGTGCTCGTTGCGCTGAGTGCACTCGTCGTGAACACCGCAATGATCGGGACAATGTTCAGATACCTCACTGCCGCTCAGGCAACGTGGCAGATGGTGCGAGTCGGTGCCGTTGCTGCAGGAATCGGATTCACACTGCTTCAACTCGCTGGAACCACGATCGTGGCTCGATTGCTCTCAGGCGCACAAGGTGTCTACGGCACCTTCGCTTCAGTACTCGCCGTCACCGCATGGATTTCGCTTCACGCTGCCATCGCGCTATTCGCTGCTGAGGTAAACGCGGTTCTCACGCAAGATCAGGTCGAGTCAGGCAGAAATTCGACCGATTTCGGCGAGATCCCCCGCTGAACGGCCAAGATGGATGACGAAGTCACCTTCAGGAATGTTCCACGCGCCAGAAATCCACGACGAGAATCTCCTCGGTGAAAGGCTGATCGTGACGGGACAAGATTCACCGACGTCAAGTTCGACCTTTGCGCACCCCACGAACCGGAAATCTCCCGACATCGCCTCGTGATCACCCTCATAGAAACTGAACACTTCTACGACGTGCACACCGCGCCGACTACCAACATTTTTGACCGTCGCGTTAACGACAACTTCTTCGCTGATATCACCGTTCACCGATGCTCCAGAAACGTCAAACTCGGTATACGACATGCCATGACCAAACCAGAATTGCGGTTCGGTGTTGGTTGACCGATACCAGCGATAACCAATTTGTCGGCCTTCGGCATAGTGCATTTTCCCGTCGACGCCTGGGTAGTTCGCTGCGGCCGGCGTATCACCGAGCGCCTTCGGGAACGACAGTGGGAGGCGGCCACCGGGATCGACCTCACCGAAGACCACGTCTCTCAGAGCGTCACCGAGTGCCCCGCCCGGAAACCAGATGTAGAGAATCGCCCCGACCTCATCTCGCCATGGCATCGTGACTGGCGACCCCGCATTCACCACCACCACAGTGTTCGGGTTGACCGCAGCAACTGCAGAGATCAATTCATCTTGACGACCGGGCAACTGCATGGTCGTACGATCTTCGCTTTCAGTTTCCCAGTCGTCATCGGTACCAACAACAAGCAACACACGATCAGAGGTTGCAGCGAGAGCAACGGCCTGTGCCACGAGATCAGTTTGTTCTGGGGGACGAAGACCAACCGAATATCCGCGAATGCCCGGGTGATCATCAAGTGGGTACTCGACGGAGATCTCGACCTCGCGACCTGCCTCAAGATCAATCTCCACCGACCGCTCAGGAGAGCCGTATTCGAACATGCTGCCGCCGGTATCGCCGGATGCGATGGCGAGCACCTCGTTGCCATCTACGACAATTCGGCACTCGCCGACTGAACGACACCCGAGTGACCATCGGCCCGACTCATCAGGAGTGAAGGTTCCCTTCGCCCTTGCACCAAACCGCATCGAAAGGTCATCGCCCGGGCCGTCCTGCCAGAACGCGTCAAGTGATGTCGTCGTCGACGAAAGAGTGCGGCCGCTGTCACCGATGACGTCGAGTGAAAAGCTGCCTCTGATAGCCGGATGGAACCGTTCGATTGAACACCCTTGAGACCACTCAACTCGATGATCACCAGCATTCAACGACTCAAGCAACGACGCAACCCATGACGGTCGAACCTTTGCGCTGCCCCCGCCTTGCGGTCGACCCATTGACGCGTATGGTCCGATCAGCGCAATCTGCTCACTCGCGTTCGATGACCATGGCAGTTGGTCGTTGCGATTTGTGAGCAGAACCGTCGAGCCAACCGCTGCCCGGTACTGAACATCACGTGTTTCGGCATCATCTTCAGTCCCTTCCAAACCATCGCTCGACTCTGCACCAGCCCATTCCGCAAGCGCTCGTACTCGCTCAACCGATGTGCGAATCGTTTCCTCATCCACATCGCCGTTCGAAACGGCAGCCTCAAGGAGTTCGCCCCGGTGACGTGTCGGGCCCGGCATTTCGATATCAAGACCGGCGTTCATCCCCTCGGCCGTCGAATGAAGACCGAACCAATCCGAGATCACTACGCCTTGGAAACCCCATCCATCACGAAGAACGTCGTGCAGTAACCAGCTGTGATCTGCGCAGAACGTTCCATTCAGCCGGTTGTACGCGGTCATCACCGCTCGGACACCGTGTTCGACTGCCATCTCGAATGGGAGCAGATAGACCTCGCGGAGGGTTCGCTCGTCGATTTCGCTTGAAATTGTCCCACGCTGATATTCGGTGTCGTTCCCAACAAAGTGTTTGATGCAACAGGCAACTCGCTGTGACTGGACCCCGGTCACATACGCACTGGCGAGCAGTCCAGTAAGGAACGGGTCCTCACTCATGCATTCAAAATTGCGGCCCCCGATCGGTGTCCGGTGAAGATTCACCGTCGGTGCGAGCAACACATGTGCCGACTTCGATCGGGCTTGTTTTCCGAGGGCGATACCGACCTCTTCAATAAGCGAAGGGTCAAAGGTGGCACCCAGCGCACTTCCACAAGGAAATACCGCTGAGCGAGGCCCAGTCCACGACGTTCCCCTCACCCCAGCTGGCCCATCGCTCATGCGAATTTCAGGGATGCCAGCTGCTGCAGGGGTGTGCCATGAGTCGCGCCCCGACAAGACAGAAATTAATTCGCTCTGCGATGTCATGAATTCGTCGGCAAATCGGTTTCGGTGACGATCGTTGCCGAGCCCTCCATCACCCGATGAACAGGGCATCGGTGCGACACGTCAATGAGGCGCTCACGCTCCTCTTCTCCAAGGGGGCCGTCAAACGAAATGATTCGGGTGAACGTGTCATGACCGCGGTCTCGTTGATGGTCAACTGACACGGTGAGATTCTGCACATCCCACCCCTTGCGTTCCGCATACATGCGAATCGTCATGGACGTACATGCGGCAAGTGCAGCACCAAGCAGATCGAACGGGTTCGGTCCGAGATTGTCGCCGCCGAGCCGCTCTGGTTCGTCGCTGATCAGGGAATGTGAACCCATCGTGACGTGATTTGCGTAGCGACTCTCACCGGTCTCAACGACACGAACATACGGAGTAGAAGTCATGAGAAATGACGGTATCAGTCGGAGGTTTCACTTCCCGATACTGCGATAATTCAAGGTGATGGCATCCCCCACCACACCCACAAACGAGACCGGTACACACACCCCTCGAATTATTCGACCACTCGTCGACTTCCTTCACAAAGAAGCAAGTGCCGGCATTCTCATCATCTTCGCGGCGATCATCGCAATTATCTGGGCGAATTCGCCGTGGCACGAGTCTTACCACGACCTGTGGAATGCCCACATCGGCATTGATGTCGGCGGACACCTTCTCGAATTGAACCTGCGCGAATGGATCAACGACCTCGCAATGGTCTTGTTCTTCTTCGTTGTTGGTCTTGAAATTAAGCGAGAGATCACAGAAGGTGAACTTCGCGACCCCCGCCAGGCAGCGCTTCCGGTCATTGGCGCTCTTGGAGGCATGGTGGTTCCTGCTGCGATCTTCGCACTTCTCAACGCTGGGGGCGAGGGCGCAAGTGGCTGGGGCATCCCGATGGCGACCGATATTGCAATCGTGATCGGCATCGTCACCCTGCTCGGCACGAGAGCACCATCATGGGCAAAAATCTTCCTTCTCGCACTCGCCATCGTTGACGACATTGGCGCAATTGTCGTCATTGCAGTGTTCTACTCAGACGGCGTGTCGTTCATCTGGCTTGCAATTGCGGTTGGCTCCGTTGTTCTCACAGCACTCATCAAGAACCGCGTGCCGTTTATTGGTGTCTATGTTGCGATCGGCGGCCTCTGCTGGTTCGCGCTGCACGAGGCCCACATTCACCCAACTTTGGCTGGTGTTGCCTTTGGCTTGCTTGCACCTGTTCGTCCTCGTAACGCTCGAGTACTTGTCGACGAACACGCTCTCTCAGAACACCCCGGATACGACGCAGCGTTCAGGTTGTCTCGCCAGGCAAGAGAGAGCGTCTCAATCGTTGAATGGTTGGAACATCGACTTCACCCTTGGTCGGCGTTCGTTGTTGTTCCAATCTTCGCCTTGGCAAACGCTGGTGTGAGAATCGAAGCTTCCGAGCTTGGTGGCATGGTGACCAATGCTGTGACGTGGGGCGTCATTCTCGGATTGGTCGTCGGCAAGACGGTAGGGATCTCAGCATTCACATTGCTCGCTGTAGCTCTGAAAATCGGACGCCTTCCCAAAGGTGTCACACCTCGTTACGTCATTGGCGCCGGTGCGCTTGGAGGAATTGGTTTCACGGTGTCGCTCTTCGTGACCGAACTTGCCTTCGGCGAGTCAATCCTTGCCGAAGATGCCCGCCTGGGTGTCGTTGTTGCTTCACTGGCCGCAGCGTTGATTGGTTCGGCGATCATGGTGCCCGGCCACGTCGACGAAGACTGATCAACTCAGATGGTTGACCAACTGTTCGTCTACGGAACGCTGCTGCCCGGCGATGTGCGATGGCCACTACTCGAGCGTTACGTCATTGACGGCGGCAGTCCTGACACCGTCACCGGGCTGCTCTACGACACCGGTCTCGACTACCCCGCGGCGGTATTCGATGTCACGGCCACCACGCTCGTCCAAGGTCGTCGCTATTCACTTCGACACGACACGATCGACGAGGCACTTCGTGAACTCGATATCGAGGAGGACACGGTTGACGGCCTGTACAAACGAGTTGAGATTACGACTCAGTCAGGTACGCGGTGCTGGGCCTACGCCTATGGCACCGGTCTAGAGCTCAGCCCAATCCCATCGGGCAACTGGTTCGATCGGCCGCCTCGTGCCGATCAACCTCACGACGCGTAGAACTGTTCAGCGACTGCAAGCACCGCTGAGACATGTGCTTCAAGTTGCTCATCAGTCAGAGATGCTCCAAGTTCGACAGTGAATCCCGTGCCATCATCAGCAGTGACCGTACGTGACCACATCGATGCAGTCCCGGTGTACGTACCACCACTGACCTGTAACAACGGAAGGCCAGATATTTCTGCGTACAACGCGCGAATCTCACCGTTTCGACCACCGGTTGGCGAGATTCTGAAGAGATCTTGGTGGTACCAGAGCACGAGGTCCGGGTTCACGAGTTCACCGAGTGCCACCATCGCCGAGGTCTCGGGCTCACTGGCCGCGCTTGGGCCGGCGTATTGCCAATTGCCAGGCTCAGCAAGAGGTGCCCACTGGTGAGGAAAATTGCGGTTGAGGTCAACCCCATTTGCGTTATGCCGCTGCTGAAGCGAATTCCCATCAGGATTCATCGAGGGCACAAGCCAGAGTTCGACTCCGTCAGGCACGTCTCTGCCCAACAGTTCGTTCACAATGGCAATTCCCGCATCTTCATCACCGTGAATTGATCCCACCAACAACAATCGAGCACCGTCTCGATCACCGTGACGGGCAACCGTCAGCGGCACGTCAAGAATTGAGCGACCAAACTCCATCAACACATCACTTGGTAGTTCCGATCGATCACCGATTGAGCCATCAATACGGGGCACCGTCGTAGTCGATGTCGATGTTGATGTCGACGTGCTTGTTATGGCGACAGGTGCTGCCTCATCACCTGCCACCGAGGTCGTTGTCGAACTGGTCACCACCCCTACCGAGGACGCGGGTGTTTCACTTGGTTGTGCTTGCTCAATTTCACCAGCACTCATATCGACCACCGTTGCCGAGCATGATGCGCAGATGAGTGCGGCGACGCCGAGATTGAGGAGGCAACGAAATCTCATAGGTGATTTCCTACCAGTGCCGCGACAGCTGCCACACCCGAGTAACTCAGGAACGATGATGATCTCGCTAACGAATCTTCCCAATCGGCACTGAGCATTGAACGACATAACGCATCTCACTCACTCTGGGAGACGCAATTCAAAGCCCGACAATTGGGCTGTCGACGTTGCCCGCCAACGTTCATCCGGGTGGCGGTAGGCACGCATCGTCAATGAGCCGTTTCTGTCGAACACTTCGACGATCGAACCATCAACCAACACAGTCACAGGACCCGCATCTGATGAGGCGCAGACATGCCTCACTTCACCTGACTGCTCTCCCACTACATCAATACGGACTCCGACCTCGCCCGTGACCGAAAAGGCATTGACGGATGTCTCAATCTGCCACCGAGAATTCACTAACTCAGGACGAAGACTCTCGCCACGGAGTTGACTCAGTTCTCGCGCTGGCACGCAGACGACTGCTCCATCGTCGTTTTCGATGACCTCCCGCGGGAATGACAACGTTCCAGCCCACGACACCGCATCCTCCGAGAATGATGGAGGAGCATTTACACCTGAACCTCGTCCTTCCCAGGCCCATCCCCACGCCAGAATGCGATCACCGTCGACCACTAACTGCGGGGCATAAAAGTCGGGCCCAGAATCGAATTCATCCTCCCGCAGGGCGGTAAATCGTGGAACTCCTGCTTCAAGGCCGATCTCTCCGATGAAACATGCGACACCTTGTGTCGGAGAAGGCTCCTGAACTGAAGCCGTAGATTCCGCGCCGTCGTCCCAGGAGATGACCAGCAACCATCGATCACCAAATCTCACGAGTTGCGGACACTCCCAGATCGCACCGGCCCGTTGCATTGTGCTCGGTAGCGTCTCGGCCGACACCAACTCGCCGAGCAATTCCCAGTTGTCGAGATCGGATGCGTCATATATGAGGACCACACCAGCGCACGCTCGCATCGTTTTGTCTTCAGCGACACGAAACAACGGGGTTGAAACTCTTGAAGCGCCAAGAATTCCGAACCGCATTCCTTCGATCGTGACAACGAATGGGTCACGAACTTCCTTCCAAACGGAGTGATCGGGGTGTTGGGCAGCAGGCCTCAGCGGCTGTTCCCATTTTCCTGTTCTGTCTAAGCGGGCAACCGCGGTTGCAGCTTGTTTGACATCGCGAGGGACTGCTGTGTAGACCAGCGCAACAACTGTGTCGTCTGCCACTGCCACACCGCTCCAACAGCCAGTTTCGTCGAGACCTCCGGGACGTGGAACTAGCGCTGCCCCCTCATCTCTCCAATGAAGGAGGTCTCCCGATGACATATGTCCCCACCGGATATCGCCATGAACTGGGCGTTCGGGATTCCATTGGTACATCACATGCCAGCGCCCTTCCCAGAATCCGACTCCATTCGGGTCGTTTACCCATCCTGTCAACGGTCTGGTGTGAAGATGCGGGAAAAAATCTGGATCAGTAGTCATATTGGCAGGTAGATCATGCCAGCGTGAGCGATCGACTGTCTCGCACCAAACACTCTTGCAATTGTCAAAATTGCGTACCGATCGGTCTTGAATCCCTGGTTGAGGGCTTCATTTCTAACATCTACTGAATTCAATTTCTGCCACCTACTGAATTCAGTCATCTACCGCGCTGCACATGCACACGTAGACCGGCAATGCATTGACACTCCTATTTCTACACTCGGCCATCGCCAGTGGAGAATCGAATGGATTTTGAATTTGTCAATAAGTTGTGTTATCGGAGACTAGTGATAGCCTCTCACGGGCTGAAATTTCTCTCAGCTTTCGACGAAAGGAAACCCCTAAATGAGGAAACTCACCTCAAAGACCGTCGCCGCCGGAATCGCGGTTGCAACGGTTCTTACTCTCGCGGGTTGCGGGTCTGACTCTGACAACGCTGACGATTCAGCGGCAGAAGCAACTGAATCAGACTCAGAAGCAACTGCTGAAGAGTGCACAACCCCAACCGAAATCACTTGGCTCGGAACGATCAAGATCGAAATTCAAGATCAGTTCAAGATGGCCATTGACGATTACAACGCCAACAACACCGACTGCGTCAACGTGACGATCATTGAGACCGCACAGGGTGAGGCGTTCCTCCAGACCGTTACACCGATGTACGAGTCAGGCGACGCACCAACCATCATGACCGCCCTCCAGGAGATTCCTGACATGGCAGACAAGGTCATGGACTGGACCGGACAGCCTCTCGCTGACCTCGCAGCACCAGGAACCCTTGACGTTGCAAACGTCGACGGCAAGCAGGCCGGTATTCCAATTACCGCTGAGGCATTCGGACTTCTCTACAACAAGGCAGTCCTTGATGCAGCTGGCGTTGACCCAGCATCAATTGCAACCCGCAGCGATCTGTCTGCAGCATTCGATGCAATCAACGCAAACGGAACCTCCGCAATGCACTTCTCAGGTCTGTGGTGGTCACTCGGTGCTCACTTCACCAACATCTACCACGCCAACTCAGCCGACACAGTTGACGGTCGCATGGCCATCCTTGACGAGCTCAAGGCAGGAAACTACGACCTGATGTCAGACGACGTGTTCGTCTCATGGCTCGACACCTTCGACTTGCTCAAGGCCAACACCATCGACTCAGCAACCATCTCTGACGACGACTACAACGTCGGTATCGAGAACCTCGCTGCAGGCGACGCAGGACTCTGGTTCATGGGTAACTGGGCAGAGCCAAACCTCATCGAGGCAAATGCTGCAGATTCATTCGGCGTCATGCCAGTCGCAATCAGCGACACCGCTGGCACCTATGGCAACGATTCAATCTCAGTCGGTGTTCCGTTCTACTTGATGATCGACGAAGAGCAGTCAACTCCTGAGCAGCGTGACGCGGCAATCGCTGTCGTTTCATGGCTCTTGACGACCCCAGAGGGCCAAGCTCACTGGGCCGGCCCAATCGAGGAAGACGGAATGAACTTCATTCCTGTCTACGACGGCTTCACCGTGACCCCAGCAACGTACATGGCGGCAGAGATCGCTGAGTACATCGCAGCTGGCAAGACCCTCCAGTGGGTGAACAGCGCTTACCCATCAGGTCTCCAGGAGTGCTACGGCGCAGCTGCACAGAAGTACTACGACGGTATTTCTGAGCGTGCAGACTTCGCTGGCGAACTCGAGGCTTGCTGGACCGAGTAATTCTTGAAGAGTTCGTAGTTCTTCAAAACGAATAAAACTTGTTCGGGGTTGTCCTGAGGCGATTAGCCTCGGGGCAACCCCGATTCACTTTTGGAGGTTGTGATGGCGGTAACGAATACGAGAGGTGTCGTTGGTCGGTTCCTTACGTTTGCATTTGTCCCGCTTGCCATCTTTTCCCTCGTCCTGGTGATCCCCTTCACACGAGGCATTTATTTCACATTCCGCGACTGGGATGGATTTGGCAGCACGAAATTCGTTGGCTTTGACAATTACTTCGAGTCGTTCAGAGACGACGCGTTCTGGCACTCGCTGTGGATCAGCATGGCCTACGTGCTTGCGTCGGTGATCCTTGTCAATTTGGTGGCATTTGGCCTTGCGCTTCTCGTCACGCTTCCTCTTCGTGGCGTGCATGTTCTGCGAACAGTGTTTTTCATCCCAAACCTCATTGGCGGGGTCATCCTTGGCCTGGTGTGGCAATTTCTCTTTTCAAAAGCATTACCCGTGATCGCCGGACCAATTTTCGAATCGAACTGGCTACTTGGAACAAAAACCGCCTTCTGGGCCCTCGTCATCGTCACCATCTGGCAGTTGTCCGGATACATGATGATCATTTACGTCACTGCTCTCATGAGCATCGACCAAGAGGTGCTTGAAGCCTCAGTGATTGATGGAGCAACCGGCTTCAAACAGATGCTCTTCGTGAAACTGCCACTCATCGCACCCGCGTTTACGATCTCACTCTTCCTCACCATGAGGAATTCATTCATGGTCTACGACCTCAACCTTTCGCTCACCGGTGGCGGCCCGTACCGGTCAACCGAATTCATTTCGTTTCACGTCTACAAAGAAGCCTTCGCATTCGGAAACTTCGCCACGGGCCAAGCGCAAGCGGTGATCATGTTTGTCATCATTGCGCTTGCAGCACTCACCCAAGTCGCGATCACCAAGCGATTCGAGGTCCAGTCATGAAACGTGCCAGAAAAATCCAGAGAGCGCTCTTTGTCTTTGCTGTCATCATCGGGATTCTCTACGTATTTCCCTTTTTCTTAGTCGTTCTCAACTCGATAAAAGAACGACGGACGGTTGCGAACGACCCACTCGCGCTTCCAACCGAGCCGCAGTGGAGTAACTTCACCGCCGCAATTGACAAGATGGAGTTCTGGCGAGCAATCAGCAACTCGTTAATCGTGACAGTGCTGAGCGTGTCGGCAATCATCATTGCCTCATCACTCCTCGCCTACTACCTCTCAAGAACTCCTTCGAAGTTTTCTTCAACAACGTTCTTGATTCTCGTCGCATCAATGGTTGTGCCCTTCCAAGCGTTGATGATCCCATTTGTTGGGCTCTTTGGCAAGAACGGGCTCAACTTCCCGACAAACCAATTCACGATTGCGTTTTTCTACGTCGGGTTTGGCGTTGCACTCTCAACATTTCTGTACCACGGGTTTCTCTCGAACATCCCGAGGTCCCTCGACGAAGCCGCTGCGATCGACGGAGCTTCTCCGTTTGTGACGTTCCGCAAAGTCATATTTCCTCTGCTCGGGCCAGTTACCGCAACAGTGGCAATTATTAATGCGCTATGGATCTGGAACGACTTCCTTCTTCCGTCGATTGTCCTCACTGACAACGACCAGAGAACCCTTCCTCTCCGAACGTTTGTCTTCTTTGGCAAGTACACCTCTGATTACGGACTCGCAATGGCCGGACTGCTGCTGTCGATCATTCCGATCGTCGCCTTTTACTTCCTCATGCAGAAGCGCATCATTGCAGGCATTTCAGCCGGCGCACTGAAATAATTCGACGACCGACTGCACGCTTCTGGTTTGCGAGCAGGTGCTACCTGTTGCTGGGTGAAGGTAGTTAATCGCCTCGATATTGAGGCTCGCGCCGAGACGCAAACGCATTGATGCCTTCGCGTCCGTCGATCGTGGCCATTGCTTTCACGATCTCTTGGGCTTCACGCTCACCAGCTTCTTCGAGCGACGACTCGTAGCCCTCATAAATGAGGCGCTTTGCAACCCCGAGAGATCGGGCAGGTCCTCGTGCAAAACCAGCTGCGATTGATGAAGCGGTCGCATCAACATCGTCATCAGGTACCACCATGTTGACAAGTCCCCAATCGAGAGCTTCTTGGGCGCTCAACACCCGATTGGTCAATGTGAGTTCCATCGCCCGACGCAAACCGATGTGGCGCGCAAGAAAGTACGTCGAGGTTCCGTCAGGAGTCATCCCAGCCTTCGTGTACCCCATTGTGAACTTTGCTGATTCTCCAGCAACAACAAGATCGAAAGCGCACATGAACGACAGACCTGCACCACCGGCTGCGCCACGAACGCCAGCCACGAACGGCTTCGGTACACGGTTCATTCGATACGTCGCTGCGTGGTAATCGACGAGAAGGCCAGACGCTGCAGCAGGAAGCGCGTCACCAAATGAATCAAATTCCTTCAGGTCACCTCCTGCGCAGAACACTTTGCCATCGGCGGTAACCGACACCGACTTGACAGTTGGGTCATGCTCAATCGCGATCATTACCTCGCGAATATCTTTCGAGAAGTCGAGATTCATTGCATTTGCGCCCTCGGGGCGCGTGAGACGGAGATGGGCAACACCATCAGAAACGCTGTAGGACATCGTGGTGAGGTTCATCCCACCATCGTTGCATCTCAGCCAAGTTCACGTAGAAGGCGAACCGAACTCACCTGTTGCGCTACGCCCAAGTCTTGAGCGAATATCGCAATACGTAACTCTTCGATGCTGAATGCAATCTTGCGCAAGTTTTCTGGCTCCGCGCCATTCGGATACTCGGCCAACCGTTGTGCCAATCGGTGCTCGACCGGCAGCACCTCGTTCATTCCGGCAAGATCACGGTCAACCCGACCCGCAAGATGGTCAAGTCGGTAGCGGATTCCCTTCACCCACCGTTGAAGATCGCTCACACGGCTCGTTCCCACCCGTGCAAGCATTCCTGGTCCGACGAGTCGATCAAGGTGATCATGGGCATCAGATCGAATTCGGGCTGCTCCCGGGGCGCGCAGGCGCTCAAGCGTGCCGAGCACATCTCTTGCGAGATCAACAATGGCAAGTCCTGATTGAACAA
>JAYNVD010000005.1:0-80025 GCA_038100275.1 Ilumatobacteraceae bacterium | reverse complement strand
GTGAGTGACTCAATTCGTATTGCGAACTGTTCGGGGTTTTTCGGTGACCGTTTGTCGGGCGCAAAGGAAATGGTCGAAGGTGGTCCAATCGATGTACTCACAGGCGACTGGCTCGCGGAACTTACGATGCTCATCCTTTCGAGGATTCGCGCGAAGAACCCTGGCCGTGGCTATGCCTCGACGTTTGTCACCCAGATGGAACAGGTGATGGGCACATGTCTCGATCGAGGAATTAAAGTCGTATCGAATGCGGGAGGTCTTGACCCGGGTGGTTGTGCGGACGCGTTGCAAGAGATCGCAGATCGGCTGGGGCTTAACCCGACGATTGCCTACGTCGATGGCGACAACCTGTTGGATCGGGCTGTTGATCTTGCATCAAGCGGAGATCTCGTTGCATTCGACCCTGCGAACGGGCTCGGCGATGTATCGCGTTATGTCTCAGCGAATGCGTACCTCGGATGCTGGGGGATTGTCGACGCGCTCACCGAGGGTGCCGACATTGTTGTCACCGGGCGTGTAACTGATGCCGCGGTGGTTTGTGGTCCAGCGGCGTATCACCACGGGTGGTCACGAACTGACTGGGATGCGCTTGCAGGAGCAGTTGTCGCTGGCCATGTGATCGAGTGTTCCGGTCAGGTGACGGGAGGAAACTATTCGTTCTTCACTGAGGTGCCTGGACGCGAGCGGATCGGATTCCCGTGGGCTGATGTCTTTGCTGACGGTTCCAGTGTCATTGGAAAGCATGACGGTACTGGTGGCCTCGTGTCGGTTGGCACGGTGACCAGCCAACTGCTGTATGAAATCGGCGGCTCGCATTATCTCGGCCCTGACGTGACCTCACGGTTCGACACCATCTCACTTGAACAGGTCGACAACGACCGTGTGCGAATTTCTGGGGTAAAGGGAGAACCCCCAACTGGCTCGTTGAAGGTCGCAATGAATGAACTCGGCGGTTATCGAAATGACATGGTGCTCGCCCTCACTGGCCTTGATGTCGAAGAAAAGTCAGCGATGGCGCTTGAGGCATTTTGGGAGGCATCGCCATACGCGGCGGATGATTTCGAAGAATGTGAAGTGAGACTTGTTCGCACCGATCACATTGATCCGTCAAGCAATGAAGCGGCGACCGCTCAACTTCGTATCAGTGTGAAAGACCGCGATGAACGAAAAGTTGGTCGAGCGTTCTCGAACGCCTTTGTTGAAACCGGCCTGTCGAGTATCCCTGGGTTTTATTCACTCTCAGGTGGTCCATCAGCCGGTTCGCCGTTCGGTGTGTACCGGCCGGCCCTCGTCCCAGCTGATCTCGTCCCTGCGTATGTGCACATGAATGGTTCGACTCGTCAGATTGTGTCGGTTGCACCGCAACACCCGCCGGTGAATGTTGAAGCGACCCTAGGTCCGAAAGGTTCGAGTCCGACCGGGGAAACCCGGAGCGTTCCTTTGGGAACATTGTTCGGTGCGCGTTCGGGTGACAAGGGGGGAGATGCCAACCTCGGCATGTTTGCCCGCAGCGATGATGCCTGGCTGTGGTTGGATGAGTTCCTCACCGTTGAACGGTTTAAGGAATTGCTGCCAGAGACTGCGAACCTTCACGTCGACCGGTACGCATTTCCAAACATTCGCTCGTTGAACTTCGTGGTGAGAGGGCTGTTGTCTGAAGGCGTTGCGGCCTCCACACGAACCGATGGACAAGCGAAGAGTCTCGGTGAATGGTTGCGTGCCCGATTCGTCGACTTACCCGTTGACCTGCTCGACTAAGAACTCGATGAGCCACTACCAACCGCTTGCCGGTGTAAAAGTCCTCGATCTCACGGCAGTCATCATGGGCCCGTTTGGTACCCAAATTCTTGCTGACATGGGTGCTGATGTCACCGTGGTTGAAACCTCTGTGGGCGACGCAAACCGCCACATGGGAAAGGGTCCTCATCCAGATGTGTCTGGAGTGACGCTCAACCTCATGCGCAACAAACGCAGCGTCGTAATTGACCTTCGTAGCGATGAGGGGCGGGCGATCTTTGAGAAGCTCGTTGCCGAGAGTGATGTCTTTGTCACGAATCTCCGCCCAGGTTCTCGCGAGCGGGCAAAGGTCACCCCGGCTGACTTGCGTCCACTTCGTCCAGACCTGGTCTGGGTCGCCGCTGCTGGTTACGACCCAAGTTCTGAGAATGCTGACGCCGCGGCCTATGACGACATCATCCAGGCGGCAACGGGGTTCGTTGATACCAATGAACGATCAGGACTTCCACCTGTGATGGCCCCAATTCTCATTGCAGACAAAGTTTCGGGAATGGCGCTCGCTCAAGCGGTACTTGCAGGCCTTTTCCATCGAGAACGAACTGGGGAGGGAACTGACACTGTGCTCGCGATGTACGACATGATGCGAGCGTTCTTGTTGGTTGAACACGGAGCCGAAGCAATTCCCGAACCGCAGTTGTCACGAGCGGGATATCCGCGACTGCTCAGCCCTGAGCGCCGACCGCTTCGAACTTCTGATGGCGGACTCGTGGCGATTCTTGCGTACGAACGACATCACTTTGAAGGTCTCATCCGAATTGGTGGTCGTGTCGAGATGCTCGACGACGAGCGATTCGTTTCACGGTTGGGTCGCCTGAACAACATTGACGAGTTGTATCGCGAGTACCAGCGCATTGCCGATGGGCTCACGACTGAGCAATTTGTTGCAGCGTGTTCCGAGGCTGGCGTTCCAGTCCACGAAGTCGTCACACTTGACGATGTGACGAACGCATTGCCGATGACTGATCACCCGAAGCTTGGCCGGTATCGAATGACGCCGTCACTCGCTCCTGGCGTGCCGACCGATGCCGAACCCCGTCGATTTGCGCCGTTACTGGGCGAAAATGGCCGTGAGGTGCTCGCTGAGCTCGGATATTCCGAAGAAGAGATCGACGAACTCGAGAACTCAGGGGTCGTTGGCCGCTACCGTTCTTGATTGTGAGTTCACAAGTACGACCTGGTCGCCCTCGCTCGGTGGTAGAAGCCCTGCCTGCGTATCGGCCGGGACGAGACGCAAAACAGGCGCAACAAGATCATGGTGTCGTCGATGCGGTAAAGCTTGCGTCGAATGAAAACCCGGAAGGGCCAATTTCTGCAGTCGAGCAAGCAGTTCTTCACGCAGTGCGAGGAGCCAACCGCTACGCCGATCACCGAGGGGCGGAACTGCGTGCTCGAATTGGCTCATGGCTCGGTGTCGACGCAGAACAAGTAACGATTGGCAACGGTTCAGTCGGCCTGTTGCAACAGATCTTCCTCACGTACCTTGACCCTGGCGATGAGATCATCTTTGGATGGCGCTCATTCGAGGTGTACCCGATTTATTCACAGCTCACTGGCGCACAGATGGTTCGTGTTCCACTTCGTGAGGACCTCACCTACGACGTTGACGGCATCATTTCGGCAATTACACCGGCCACGAAAGTCATCATGCTCGCGACGCCAAATAACCCGACTGGCACGTTGCTGGCGGCAGACGACATTGTTCGTATTGCAACAGCGGCGGGCGACGGGGTGATTGTCGTGATCGATGAGGCGTACCGCGAGTTCGTTGATACCGACACCCCTGATCCTGTTTCAGAGGTAGTGCCGAAATTCCGGAATGTGATGGTGACTCGCACGCTGTCGAAGGCTCACGGACTTGCGGGTCTCCGAGTTGGATACGCCGTTGGCGATCCGGAGGTCATCGCGGATATCGACAAAGTGGCGGTTCCGTTCCATGTGAATGCGGCAGCTCAGGCTGCTGCGATTGCTGCGATCGACAACATCGATGAAATCGAGGCTCGTTGTGCGGTCATCGTGAGTGAACGATCACGCGTTGAGGCCCGGTTGTCAGAATTGGGATGGTGGATGCCGGCTCATCAAGCCAACTTTGTGTACCTGTCGACTGGCGCTGAAACCATGACGTACGCAACCGAATTGGAAAAGCGCGGCGTCGTGGTTCGACCATTCGATGGTGAAGGTATTCGAGTCACCATTGGTAACTCAGACGAGAACGACCGATTCCTCTCCGCAATTGCTGAATTAGGAGTGACGAAGTGAAGATTCGTGAATATCTCTTTCCGCCAGATCCTCGGGGATGGGGTGTCGATCCTGATTATCGGTTCACACTTGCAAACGAGCGAACATTCTTGTCGTGGATCCGAACGTCGCTCGCACTTGTCGCTGGCGGCCTTGGATCAATTGTTGTGCTGAAAGACATTCAAGGTGTCGAGGTCATCGGAATCATGGTGCTGATGCTTGCGTTCGTCACTGCGTCGACCGCGTTTCGTCGATGGTCGTTAAACGAGCGCGCGATGCGACTTGAACAACCTCTGCCGGCCTCGAACCTCCCTCGAGTGACAGCCGTTGGTGTTGCGTTGATTGGCGTGGCGGCCGTCATTTTGTTGGTCATCGATTCTCGATGAAGGAACGTCGAGGCCGACGCCATCAGCGTCCCCTGAATTCTTTCGATCCACCGTTACCCCACGAACGAACCTCATTAGCGTGGGAACGAACCGGGCTGGCCACGATTATTGCCGGCGGCCTTCTCGCACGGACGGCAGCAACTAATGCGCACTACCTGCTCGGAGTGTTTGGTGTGCTGTGGGTGGCGGTCGGCGGCATCGTCATTTTCTGGGCAGAGTTTCGTTACGACGCGCTGCACGGCCCATTGCGTGCAGGTGAGAATCCTGTTCATCCGACGATGGTTCGATTCGTTGGCGTTGCGACAGTGTCGTTCATTGGTTTTGCGCTTGCGCTGATCGTCTACCTTTTAGTAATTGACGCACCACTATGAGGTGAGCGAGTAATCGGGGGAACTATGGGGGCAATGATCACTGGGTGGGGGAAATGTCGCCCACCGCTGTCGTTAACAAATGCTGATCTCGCGACACTCGTTGATACCGACGATGAGTGGATTAGCGAGCGAACAGGAATCTCAGAGCGCGGCATCTGTCATGTCGAAACAACCGATATGGCAGAAGTGGCGGCACGTCACGCCCTTGCTGCTGCCGGGTTATCGCCGACCGATCTCGATCTCATCATCATGGCGACGGTGACGCCAGAAATCAGTTGCCCCAGCAACGCGTGTGTTCTGCAAGAACGCCTCGGAGCTGTGAACGCTGGAGCATTTGACCTCAATGCAGCTTGCTCGGGATTTGTGTACGGCTTTGCGTCCGCATCGTCGATGGTGTCATCGGGGGTTGCGCAAAGAATTCTGCTTGTTGGCGTGGAGAAGCTTCATTTCGTTCTCGACTATCACGATCGAAATACGTGTGTGATCTTCGGTGATGGAGCGGGGGCTGTGATTATCGAGCAGTCGAACTCACCTGACGTTGGTGTCTTGGGAGTCGATCTTGGTGCAGATGGTCCGGCGGGCTCGACGATGGTAATTCCAACTCTCGGAACCCGCGGTGAGTTATCTACTTTCCGTGACCCGTCAATGCATCGGCTTCATTTCGAGGGGCAAGCGGTCTATAAAATTGCGGTCAAAGGAATGACGGACTCGGTGAGGCGTGCGCTTGAACGGGCTTCGTTGACCGCAGATGACATCGACCTCGTCGTTCCTCATCAGGCGAATCTGCGCATTATTAAGGCAGCAACTTCGAGGCTTGGTGTGCCTGAGTCAAAGGTGATGGTGAATATCCAAACGCATGGAAACACGTCAGCAGCGTCGGTACCGATGGCGTTATGTGATGCGCTTGATCAGGGGCGTGTTGCGCCGAACGACACCATCGCGATTACGGCTTTCGGCGGCGGGGTGACGTGGGGCTCAGCAATTTTCCGTTGGGGTGACCGTGTCACGCGTCTTGCGACCAGCGACGCCGCCCTACCTGCGCCCACCGGTGACGTGTTTGATGTGTTGGCGGCAAACCGAGAGTTTTACGCCTCGTACCACGACGCGACCTGAGCCTGACCGGGGTTATGACAACTCTGCGAGTGCAGCCGTTCGCTGGCTACGGAACATCTGAACGCGTTGCTCCTTGAGTTCTTCGTAGCCACGGATCACGTCAGGAAGAGCAGCGATCTCGACAAGACGCTCATATGAAGTCGTCGAAATTGCTCCTGAGACCGAGTCGACCAATTCAAGGTATTCGCCCGGAAGCGAGCGCTCGATCTTTCGAACCTTGGCGTAGCCGAAGATGTCGAGCGGAGTTCCACGAAGCACTCGAGCGCGGCGCAAGAGCCTGAACATCGGGATCCACGCAGGGCCGAAACGAAGCTTTCGTTTCACTCCCATCGACGCGAGGATTGGCGGGTGAAGTAAGCGGTATCGGACTCCCTTGCCGCCAGCGATTGAAGTCGATGCATCTGCGCCATCGCCGGTGGTGATGAGTCGTGCAACTTCATACTCGTCTTTATAGGTCAAGAGCTGGTGGAGGTGGGTCGCCACTGTGGTCGTTAACTCTCGTGATGTACCCGGGTCGGTGTCTCCGATGCTGTTCACCTTTGTGAGGAAGTCGTTCGAGCGTCGTGACCCGCTGTGCGCTTTGACGTCTTCGGCTAGTCGGGCGATGAGGGCATCGGGTGTTTCGGCATCCTCTGCAGGTTGTGCTGCAACGTCAATCGAGAGTTGGTTGACTGCGAACAATCGGCCGAGACGCAGAGCCGTAAGGTTTGCTTCGACTGCAGCGCCGTTCACTCGAATCGCTTCGCTGAGGCTGTGTATCGAAATGGGGAGGGCACCGATTTGGATTGCCATTCCGACAACGAACACGTTTGCTGTCGTTGAATCTCCAAGGAAGTGAGTGGTGATCTTTGTTGCGTCCGCCCACAACTGGTCCGCGCCACTGGCGGCATCTTTCAGCGTTTCTTCAATGTCGTGAGCGCGTGGGAGGTGTAACTCGGGGTGTGCGATCATTGAGGCGGTCGGAGTTTCTGCTGACGATCCAACAACAGTCGTGTTCGGCGAGATCACACCAAGTCCGTTTGCGCCAGCGGCAACAAGGTTGTCGAGAGCGATGAGAACATCTGCATCGCCTTGGCCAAGACGACTTGCTTGAACGGCTCCGCCTTTCGAAAGCCTGATGTCGCTGACGACCGGCCCTGCTTTTTGGCTGAGTCCGATTTGGTCGATTCCTTGGACGTTCCAACCGTCGAGCATTGCGGCGGTACCGATCACCTGTGCGACGGTGACGACTCCGGTGCCCCCGACGCCGGTAAGGCGAATCGCAAGCTCATCCTGATCGCTGTGTGCGGCGGGTTCTGGCGGCTCAGTTGAAGGAACTGCAGCTGTACCTGTGGCTGTTGCCGGTGGGGTGTGGTCGAACAGGCGTGATGCGAGACGGGCGAACAGGCTCGGTTCGGTGTCAACAGCAATGAATGATGGGCAGTCGCCATCAACACAGGACTGGTCAAGGTTGCAGGAGTTCTGGTCGATGCGGGTCTTTCGTCCCCATGGGGTGTCGAACGATTGAACTGAGAGGCAGTTGCTGGTCCTCCCGCAGTCTCCGCAACCTTCACAGATTCGGTGGTCGATAACGATGCGGTCGGTTGGGGTGAGTGCCCGTCCTCTCTTGCGGTCGCGTCGCAGTTCCGCTGCGCAGGGTTGATCATGAATCAGCACGGTGACGCCGGGAGTGGCGGCCAGCGCCTCTTGTGCTTCAATCAGCCGTGACCGATGCCAGACATCAACCTCGGCTGGCCAGTCGTTATGTCGCTCGGTGTCGTCGGTCGTGACGATGACACGGGTGACACCCTGTCGAAGAAGATTGGCAGCGACTGCGGAAGGCGACAACTGACCCGACGGCGTCTGACCGCCAGTCATCGACACAGCCCCGTTGTACAGAAGTTTGAATGTCATGTGGCTACCCGCAGCCACGGCGGAGGTGACGGCGAGTTGACCGCTATGGAAGTACGTTCCGTCGCCAAGGTTCTGGATCATGTGGTCGGTGGACACGAAGTGTTCCATTCCGATCCAGAGGGAACCCTCGTTACCCATTGCGGTAACACCGACGATGTCGCCTCCTCGACCGGGCTCACCAAGCATGACCATCGTGTGGCAGCCGATTCCCGCTCCAACAACAGAGCCTTCAGGGACAACAGTTGATGAATTATGTGGACAGCCAGAACAGAAGAACGGGCTTCGTTCAACAGTGAGTTCAATATGGCGAATTTGCTGTGGCGGGGGAGGAGCTAGACGATCACCAAGTCGGCCGACAAGTTGTTGGCGAAGTGCAGTGGTAATCGTTGCGGTGTCGATTGTTCCGTGATGAGCGACGATCGGGTCACCGTGATGGACCGACTTACCAACGATGCGAGGTGTATTGACACGACCGGAGAGAACCTCACGAACTGCGGTCTCGACGATCGGCTGCTTCTCTTCGATCACGATGAGTTCTTCAAGGCCCGCTGCAAACTCGAGCACTGTTGAGGTATCGATGGGATACGTCACCGCCATTTCGAGGATTCTGATCCCGTTTGCGGCGATGTCATCGCTCGTTTTCATGCCAAGACGTTTCATTGCCTCATGCACCTGTCGATGAGTATTTCCCGACGCAATGATGCCCACCGTCGCGCGGTCATTTCCGGCCGTAACACGATTGAGTTTGTTGAGTCGGATGTAATCGAGGGCGATCGGAAGTCGAACTTCGATGAGTTCGCGTTCAAGTTCGAGGTTGAACGGTGAGATCACCCGTCCCGTCGGTGCCAGCAGGTTGGCCGGGCGTTCTGGAAGCACCGGGTGATGGTCAAATGCGTCGAGGCCAACCGAGGCCGTACCATCGGCCACATCGGCGACAACACGCACCGAGGTCCACAGTCCGGCGGCGCGGCTCATCGAGATTGCGTGGCGTCCGAGTGCGAGTAGCGCAGCTGGATCGCCAGGCACGAGAACGGGAACTCGCAATGCCGCCAAGATGTCAGTTGAGTTGGAGGGAACGGTCGAGCTTTTCGCTCCGGGGTCATCACCGACGAGCGCGACCACGCCACCGAGGGCGCCCGTTCCGGCGAGTACTGCGTGTCGGATCGCATCGCTCGCTCGTTCGAGCCCGGGTGCCTTGCCGTACCAGACGCCCACGACGCCATCATGGAGTGAGTCAGATCGAGTTGTGACGAGTTGCGAACCCATCACGGCGGTCGCGGCATGCTCTTCGTTGATCGCTGGAACATGGCGAACCGGAAGATCATGTGCAATCGAGGTTGCTCGGTCGACTTCATCGCCGTATCCCCCGAGGGGTGATCCGGGATATCCACTGACGAAAGCTGCCGTGTTGTGGCCATCCCGGCGATCGGCCATGAGTTGCTCAAGCGGCAACCGTGCGAGCGCCTGAACGCCTGAGAGGAACGAAGTTGTTTGTTCCTTCGTGTACCGATCACTCAGCGCGTATTCATCAATCGTCATTGCTCTGCCCCCATTTGCCGACGAGTGTTCTCCCAGACTAGTTACCGCTGGGAGATGCCTCAATCAGCGGACGAACGAAACGATGATGTCGACGGTGAGACTGATGCACGAAGCGATCACGATCACGAGCACAGCGCGATCAAAGGATGCACCCGAGAGTCGACGTCGCAGTGGCGGGCCAAACGGAACCGACGACAGCACGATCAGGGAGATCAATAGTGAGACAAGTAATCGCCCCTCGAGATGTCCTCTTGCGGCGAGGGTGATGGTTTGGACAATTCCGATGAGGCCAAATGCGGTCGCGATTGAAAACACAAATGCGTCACGGGGGAGTCGTAGCGCTTGATGCCATGCTGCGACTACCGGCCCGGATACCCCTGAGCCACCTTGGAACACTCCGGCGATGAGCCCGGCGATAGGCGAATAGTTCCGCTCCTTATCGTGCGGTACACGGTGATCGGGATTTCTCAACCGTTGATACAGCCACGAAATGATCGTCGCATTGAGAGCGATGAGCGTTACCTGTTCTGGAAGAGCCCCCAGCGACAGCGTTCCGAGGATGACACCGACTCCACCGGCGAGACAAAACGAGAAAAGGCCACGTGTCTGGCTCCGTGCATGCCAATTCGTTGCGACAATTCCGACGTTTTGCACGATTGCTGGAATTGCGAGCACGGCAATCCCGGTCTCTGGCGACACGAATAGCGAGATGATGGGGAGCGCAATCAGTGGCAGTCCCATTCCGGTCACGCTTTTTACGAAGGCGCCCAGAATGACAGCAACTCCAACAATGAGAAGATCTGCGGTCGACATCAGGCAGGCGTGTCGGACATAAACGAAGTTCGCGTCGTCTCGATATTGGCGATGCGATCAATGATCGTGAACGAACGGGTTGACAGGTTGATTATTGCGGAGACCTGCGCGTCAGCGTCGTAATTGATCCATTTCAGCCCCAACTCGTGTGGCGCATCGCTCGCCGAGAACTCAAACTCGCCTTCGAAGGCTGGATGCTCAGCTCTCCAACGAAGGAGGTTGAGCATCTGCTTGACGAGTGGGGTTTCGAGGGCATCAAGAATTTCGTTAGGCGTGTAGTAATGGCGGTTGATATCTCGCCCAACACCGGTTTTTTGCAGTAACGCAAGATCGTTTCTTCCGCCTAGTAAGCCGACGTAGTACACCTGAGGAACCCCCGGTAGTAACACCTGAATGAGGCGGGCGAGGATGTACGTCTCAACGTCGTTCCCGAGAGCATCGAGGTAGGTGCAATTCACTTGGTAAAGGTCAAGGTTTGAGGCTGCAGCGCCAGTTGCGAGCGAGCTCTCTCCGGATGAGCGGCGGGCGATTTCTTGCACCAGGCTGTCGATTCGCTCGGGAGGAAGTAAGCCCTTCCGCGATGGGTCAGAGGGGTGTGCCCCTACATCGATGACGCCAATTCCATCGTGGGTATCGAGCACGGTGATGCAGTTCGTTGGCCGAATCCTGATCCATTCCGAGAGCGGAGCCGCATCGCCCGTGTAGAGCGCGTCAAGGACAAGCGGTGGTAGGGCGAAGTCGTAAACAAGGTCGACGCGTTTGGCGATCTCAATCTGATCCTCGTAATAACCATGTATTTCGAGTAGCACCTCCATCGAGCGTGCTCGACAACGCGCTGCGAGTTGCTCAATGAATTCGTATGTCTCGGGCAACATGAAACAGGAGGTGCCGGCTCGCTTGATTGCGTATCCGACCGCGTCGAGACGGACAAGATTGACGCCACCTGTTGAAAAGGCATCAAGAATTGAATCGAGATAGGCCGAACCAGCCGCAGATTCGACATCGATGTCAATCTGTTGAGAGGTGAAGGTTGTCCATACGAGCCGGCTGGAACCATCGTCCATGGTCAGACTGGTAAACGGAAGTCCCGGCCGCGGACGATAAATCCTTACAAGATCCTCTTCGGTTGCGCCGTTGGGGAATACCGAACTCATTGTGAGGAACATGCCGTTCCATTCAGATGTTGAGCCGAGTCGCTTCCAGTCGTTGAACGACGTTGATTCGCTTGACACATGGTTGACAATGAGGTCAGCCATCACATCGAATTCATCTGAAATGTTTGCTACGTCGTTCCACGTGCCGAGGCGATGGTCAACGATGGTGTGGTCGCGCGGATCGAAACCAGCATCTGCGCCATCGATTGGGTCGAAGAACGGAAGAATGTGTACCCCTCCGAACGCTCCGGCGAACGGTTCTCTGAGAAGTTGCAGTACCCCTTGGATGTCGCCGGCGAGTCGATCCGCATAGGTGATGAGTTGAGGTGAATTACGCATGGATGATGACCCTTACTTCTCGGCCCCCATCGAGAGATGCTCTCGAATGAAGTCCAATTGAAGGCGCAGGAGGTTCTCCGCAACAACCTCCTGCGGAGTCATGTGGCTTACTCCGGCGAGCGGAAGCACCGAATGTGGCGCACCGATGGCAAGTAAGGCCGATGAGAGTTGCAATGTATGGGCGGCAACGACATTGTCGTCAGCGAGTCCATGGATGAGAAGCAGTGGTCGTTCAAGCGAGTCAAGATCGTCGATAAGTGACGACCTCCTGTACGGCTCAGGTTCGTTCTGTGGGTTGCCGAGGTAGCGCTCGGTGTAATGGGTGTCGTACCAACGCCACTCGGTGACGGGTGCTCCGGCGACTGCAACGTGGAATCGTTGCGGTTCACGGATGACTGCAAGTGCGGCGAGATAGCCACCAAAACTCCAACCTCGTATTGCCACTCGCGAGAGATCGAGTTCGAGGCCTAAGTGAGTTCCGCAGTGCTCGGCGGCGATGTCAAGTGCAGCCACTTGATCGGCGAGAACCGGTGTAGCTAGATCTCCATGTACCGCACGTTCCCATGTTGAACCTCTGCCCGGGGTCCCTCGGCCATCACACACAATGACGGCGAAGCCTTGGTCAGCGAACCACTGGGAGTTGAGGTGAGCGCGCCGTGATCGGATCAGTCGTAACGCGTGTGGCCCTCCGTAAGGGTCAACAAGCACGGGAAGCGGACCAGTGGCTTGGCTCGCAGGAAGAATGATCCCCACATCGAGACCATGGCCCTCAGGAGAAACGCCTCGTGTGATCACGACATTCGGTTCGCAGAGCGGATCTTCGGAATGAGAGGTGAGTCGTTTTCCGCTTGGAAGAACCCATTGCTGCTCGGTTGCGTCAAGATTTGCGGTTCTTGTGATGACGAAATCAGTGGTACCTGCTGCGTGCGCAACCACGTTGCCGCCCATCAAATTCGTGAGTCCGTCGTTGCGATGCCATTTCCAGAGGTGTTGGACCGTGCTGTCATCGATCGGGTTAGCGATGAAGAGTGCTTGGTCACGTTCGGCATGAACAAATGACCGCAGTTGAAGATCTGGGGGAGTGACCGGTGCACCATCGACGATGAGGCGACGCGCTCCATCACGGTCTGCAGCAGTGATGATCTCGTGGGGTCCGATACCGACCGGAGCGCCAGATACAAGTTCAACCCAACTGTCATCGTCGTCACGCCAAATTGGGGTCGTTGAACCGTCGGCGCGGTCAACTCGAAGTACCTCAAGGGTTCGTTGGTCCCGTGATTGCACGGTGATGAGCGGACCAAATGAATCCCACGACACTCGTGCGAGATATTCAAATGCGGTGTGATCCCATTTGACCTCGGTGAGTTCTCCAGAGTTCAGGTTTGCAATGTGGAGCGATACGGAGGCGTTCGTTGTTCCTGCCGCCGGATAACGAGCCGATCGTTGGGACGACCAGGGTTGAGCTGGATCGCTCAGAGACCATTCAGCAACTTGCGAATTGTCGACGAAGGTGACGAGCACTTGTGTGCTGTCGGGCGACCACCAGTGGCCGCGCATTCGGCCCATCTCCTCAGCAGCGATGAATTCGGCCATTCCCCAGTGGGTGTCTGGGTTGCCCGTTGTGAGCTCGATCACCGAGGTCGTGGGCTCTGCGATCGCAGCCACTCTGAATGTCGAACCGATTACTGCTGACACATACTGACCGTCTGGTGAAATGCGCGGGTCGAATGCGCCGTCTCCGACGTCGAGCTCACGTACTTCTCCAGTTGCCAGATGAACATGAAAGGTGCGCCCTGACACTGTGAAGACAGCGGTTGCGCACAGTGCGTCTGTGTCATAGGCGGTGATGCCCTCAGCCGATTCTCGGAGTCGCTCACGCACGGCTTGTTCGGCTGCTGATAATCCAGCACCTGAGTTGAGATTGCTTGGATCAACGATCAGTCGTTCAATCCCTGAGCTTGTGTCGCAAGTCCAAAGGCAGGTGACTGGGTCGCTTCCGCTTCGGGATCGTGCAAAGAACACGGTCGTGTGGTCAGGGCTCACCCTGAGGTCACGTGGTTCTCCGAGCGTGAATCTGCGAGTCCGGGCGTACTGGCGCGGAAACGAGTCGGTGGTCAACGGTCAGTGCTTCCCGCAGCAATGGCTGCGACTGTGATGTCCCACGCTGCGTCGGCATTCACTTTCGTGAGCACGTTGCAGTTCGCAGCAGGTCGATCAATCAGCGTTCGCTGGTCAACGACGGTCATGCCACGTGTGTGCTCCCCTTCGATCACCACATCGACAAAGCGTTCTTCGGAGGTGAACAGGTCGGGGTGTGTAAGTGCGAGAACTGCAAGCGGGTCATGAACTGCTGCACCTTCCATGTCGTCGTGGCGCGAGCTGTAATTCGCTGAAAAGAAATCGAACAGTCCTGACAGCACGTTGGCGAGCTGTCCGTCGATCTCTTTCACCTGAGCAATCCGAGGTGCAGTCGCTTGAAACTGGTGTGTGACATCGAGGCCAGCCATGATGAGTGGGAGCCCTGAGTTGACGACGACCGCAGCGGCATGAGGGTCGGCCCAGAAATTGAATTCAGACATGGCTGTGCGGTTACCGAAGGTGCCTCCACCCATAAATGAGATTCCTGCAATGTGGTCACCGAGCGTTGGGTCGCTACGCAGCGCGAGGGCGATATTTGTCATCGGGCCGGTGACGACAAGGTGGCAGCCAGGGTTTGCTCGTGCGGTTTCGATGATGAATTGGACGCCGTCGGCGCCATCGAGTGGACGTGATGGCTCGGGGAGATCAGCGCCGTCGAGGCCGCTTTCGCCATGGACGTAACCAGCGAATGCGGGCTCGACGACGAGCGGCCGGCCGGCACCGGAGTGGACTTCGACATCGAGATCGAGCATGTGTCGAAGTACTCGGGCGTTGTGAGTCGTCCGATCGAGAGGGGCATTTCCCGCAACTGTGGTGATTCCGAGAACGTCACAAGTGTTTGCGGCCACCACGATTGCAACAGCATCGTCGTGGCCGGGGTCGCAATCGAGAATGATGCGGGGTTTGGCAGATGAACTCGTCATGGAGTGATCATGCCATCTCGTGAACGTTCAGTTCACCGCAGAACTAATTGACAGGCTCAAAATTGTGGTCGGCGGAGACGTGGACGAGCTCGCCGACATGCTCTCCAACGAGCAGGTGAGCAAGTAGCGATGGGTCTTCACTCTTGCCGAAGGTGCGCCGTCCATCCGCGAGGCGGATTGCTGCCCACGCAGTTTCAGGCTCGGAAGTCTTTCCGTGCATCACGGTGTAGGCCTCAATATGCGTGGTTGTGTCGTTTGACGCTTCCGCAGCAGCGGCCCATCCCGCTCGTGGTAGTGCATCAATCTGGTCTTGAGGCTCGGCGTGTCGGAACTCTTGCGCTGGTGGAGTTGTCGAGTAGATACCGAATGCGTGCTTGGTGACGAAGCCGCCGTTGGCCCACACCAACCCGGTTGATCCTGGGTCATTGCGAAGTGTTTCGACCATTGTTGCGATCGAATGCATGACGTATTCGTTCCATGGACCGCCTGCGAAGGAGAGCCCACCGGTTTGAGTAAGCGGCCGAGGCTCGTTGTAGGGGTCAATCCCGAGTGACTTTGCGCCAAGCTGCACTGCTGACGGGAAGCACGAGTAGAGATCGAGGTGCGCAATGTCGTCAATCGTCACGCCAGCAAGTTCAAGTGCTTGCTGCCCGCCAAGTTCGACGGCAGGCGTTCGCGCAAAATCGTCGCGATCTGAAATGAATGGATGTTCATGGCAGTCGGCCCCGCTGTGCGGGAACACCCACTTGTCTTTTGGAACTCCGAGTGCTTCGGCGTGGGCGGCCGAACAGATGATGACTGCGGCTGCCATGTCGACATCGTTGTTCGAGTTCATTGCCTTCGTATACGGGTATCCAACCATGCGGTTCGAACTCGACGGCGTCGTGATTTCATCGCCGGTGAGTGATGTCCGAAGCCATGCGTTTGGGTTTTGTTCGGCAACCTTGCTGAATGCAGCCCACATCCGGCCAACATCGGCAATGTGTTGTTCGGGAGTAACTCCGCGAGCTGCTCGGATTGCAGTTTCAAACAATGGATACACCTGCACCGGCATGATGAGTCCCAGTTCGGTTTCCTCGGGGTTCGACATCTGTAGGTGGTGCCCCCATGTCTCGGGTGGTTCTTGTTCAACTACCTCAGGGTCAACCTTCGGCCATGGCAGGTCAATCCCGTGCTTTCTTGCGCGCATACGACTGCGCCAAGTTTCGCCACCGACAAGGAGCGCACAGTCGATTTCGCCGCGCAGGATGCGTTGCGATGCTGAGTTGACGAGCGACTGTGGCGAGTTGCCTCCCATTGGGGTGACGACACGTCGTGGCGCAATGCCGAGGCGGTCTGCGACGATTCGTGCCGAGTCGCCATAACGCCACGACAGGGTATTGACGACTGCAAGTACTCCCGCTGATGCGATTGGATCATTGGTCGCGCGAGCGTCTTGCGCAGCGGCGCGTATGGCCTGAGCCATGAGCGCACTTGCGTCCTCTGCCTGACTCGGATCGTCGATTCGCTGTTGAACTTGGCCGACGCCGATGATGACAGGAGTATTTGCGGGAGGGATTGTTGTCACGTCCGTGACCCTACGCAAGTCTGCCCGTACACTTTGCAGTCGTGGCAACCATCTCTTTCGGCTGTGACCATGCCGGCTTTGAACTGAAACAGCACCTCATCGCATATGTCGAAGCTGCCGGCCACACCGTGATCGACCATGGCACGCATTCGACCGACAGCGTTGACTACCCAGAGTTCTGTTCGGCGGCAGGACGATCGGTTCGTGACGGTGAAGCCGATGTCGGGATCGTGCTCGGTGGAAGCGGCCAAGGTGAACAACTGGCTGCCAACAAAGTGAGAGGCGTTCGAGCAGCTCTTTGCAACTGTTTGTACACCGCGAGAATGGCGCGTGAACACAACAACGCAAATGTCTTGTCGATTGGCGCTCGAGTTGTCGGTGTCGGGCTTGCCGAAGAAATTGTTGATGTGTTCCTTGGGACTGATTTCGAGGGTGGACGTCACGCTCGAAGGGTTGACCAACTCACCGCTCTGGAAGAGGAGTTCTGAAATGCCGTTTCCATCTGATGCGCAGCCAGACCTTGAGGTCGAGGCATTGCTGTCGGCCGAATTCGAGCGTCAACAGACCGGCCTGCAGTTAATCGCAAGCGAGAATTTCACCTCGCCTGCGGTGATGAAAGCGGTCGGGTCTGTGCTGACGAACAAGTACTCAGAGGGGTACCCCGGCAAGCGTTATTACGGAGGCAATCAAGTCGTTGACTCGATCGAAGCAATTGCGATCGAGCGAGTGAAGCAACTATTTGGCGCTGATCACGCAAACGTTCAGCCGCATTCGGGCGCCAACGCGAATATGTGCGTGTATCAGGCACTGCTATCGCCGGGAGACACGGTTCTCGGGCTCAGTCTCGATCATGGTGGCCATCTCACCCACGGCTCCCCGGTGAATGCGAGCGGGTTGTTGTACAACTTTGTGTCATATGGCGTTGGCGCAGAAGAGCGAATCGACATGGATCGAGTTCGCGATCTTGCCCGTGAACATCGCCCAAAGCTCATCGTTGCTGGAACCACGAGTTACCCAAGGCGACTTGATCCAGAGCCGTTTAAGAGCATTGCTGACGAGGTCGGAGCGCTCTTGCTCTTTGACATCGCCCATCTCGCCGGACTTGTCGCCGGAGGAGCACATCCAAATCCGGTGCCGTTCGCAGATGTCGTTACCTTCACCACGCACAAAACATTGCGGGGCCCGCGTGGTGGATGCATTCTCGCGAAGGCTGAACATGCAGCAGCTATTGATAAGGCTGTGTTCCCCGGATGGCAGGGAGGTCCGCTCGAGCATGTGATTGCGGGCAAAGCGATTGCCTTTAGAGAGGCCATGTCACCTGAGTTCGGCGAATATGCCCAGCGCATCGTGTCGAATGCGTCTCAGCTTGCTGATGCGCTTGCAGGTCACGGGTTCCGCATGGTGTCAGGTGGCACCGACACTCACATGATTGTCGTCGACCTCCGTCCGTTCGACGAAGAACTCACCGGCAAAGAGGCGCAGGCAGTACTCGATGAGGCCGGGATCACGTTAAATAAGAACACGGTGCCGGATGACCCTCGAAGCCCATTTGTCACAAGTGGTGTTCGTATTGGCACGCCGTCCGTGACAACGCAGGGAATGGGTGCTGACGAGATGCCGATTATTGCGGATCTCATCACCCGCACATTGCGTCATCGCAGTGATGCTGCGGCGGTGGCTGGAATTCGGCAAGAGGTTGCTGCCTTATGCGAAAGGTTCCCGGCGTACTGAGAGGTATCGGGTCTAACGTTTCGTCATGCCAAGCCTGTTCGATTATTTGATCATCGGGGTTGTTGCGGCTGGCGTGACATTTATCGCAACGCCTGTGGTCAGCATTGTGGCGATACGCCGGGGTTGGGTGGCGCAACCGAATGATCGCAGTGTTCACACGTCGGCGATCCCAAATGTTGGTGGAATCGCCATGCTGCTCGGTCTGCTCTTCGCTCTTGCGGTAGCGCAGTCGCTTGGCCGTTTTGAATCCTTGTTCGATGGGAATATCGAACAAGTCGGAGTTGTGCTTGCGGCCGCGGTGATTGCGGTTGTTGGTTTCCTTGACGACACCCGTGATCTTGCGCCACCGGCAAAGGTGACCGGAATTGTTGTTGCCGCAATGTTGCTCACTTGGTTCGGTGCAACGATGTATTACTTCCGCGTTCCCTACCTTGACGTATTCATCCTGTCGAGCGATTGGCAGCCAGTAGTCACAGTGATCTGGCTGCTTGGAATGACCCAAGCAATCAACTTGATCGATGGACTCGATGGTCTCGCTGCAGGGATTGTCGCAATTGGAGCTGGGGCATTCTTTCTCTACGCCTTTCGGCTTTCAGATCTCGGATTGCTGAGCCAACCAAACCTGGGTCCGCTTGTTGCAATCATCGCCGCCGGCGTCGCCGTCGGATTTCTTCCTCACAACTTCAACCCGGCTACGACATTTATGGGTGATGGTGGGGCCTTCCTCCTCGGGTTACTGCTTGCCGTTGCGACGGGGATGGTCGGGGGTCGGGCCGATCCGCTCACCCAGGCCTTTGTCGGTCAGACGTTTTTCTTCCTTGCTCCGCTTGCGATTCCAATCCTGATTCTGGGTGTCCCGATTCTCGACACCTTGTTCGCAATCGTGCGTCGGGCCTCTCAACGCCAAGCGATTGACGTGGCAGATAAGGGTCACCTTCACCACCGATTGATGAACCTTGGGCACGGTCACCGTCGAAGTGTCGCGATCTTGTGGGCCTGGACAGCACTGTTGTCGGCCTTCGTGCTGTACCCGGTGCTTACCGACACAAACCCGACCTACCTGCCGTTTGGGATGGGTGCTCTTGCAATCGTGCTGTTTACGGTGCTGCATCCGAGTGTCCGTCGTAAACGAGCGGAGGAGATCGAAGCGGCATTGCTTCGCCCAGCCTCTGAGCAGATCGTGTCTGACGACTGACGCGTCCAGCGGGCTGGTGTATCGATTGCCAACGAACTGCAACATTTGAAGGTTGCGTGAACGGGTGCGTTTGGTCTAGTTTGTGCAGGCGTTCACAAGCGCAATGAACTGCGCAAGCGAATCCCTACTTGACCTCCCATGAAGTTGCTATTCACTCAAGCCCGTAACGCCCGCGCTGGCGGAGCCGACGACAACTTGGGTCGTGGCATGGAGACCGCACTTCTTCTTGCGTTCTTTCTTGGTATCGGATGGTTGCTTGACCAGTGGCTTGGAACCCGCCCGCTCTTCATGATTGGCCTCGTGCTATTTGGGGCCGCTGGTTCATTCATCAAAATGAAGTTTGAGTACGACGGCCGCATGGAGCGACTCGAGGAAGAGCGCCGTGAGTCTGCTCGAGCGAAGGCAGCAAAGTGACCGCTGCGGATATGTCAACTTCCCCTGAGGTAACGGTCGACGAGAACCCGATCGAGGTTCGTATCTCTCTCGACATGGTGAAGCGCGGTTTGTACATCACCCCACTCGTCATAGCTGTTGCAGCAATGCCATGGGGCGGGCCGGGAGCATTGTCAGCCGCATTTGCGCTCGGTCTTGTCTTCGTCAACTTCTTGCTCGCCGCCGCGCTCGTGTCTGGAGCGGCGAAAATTTCTACCGCATTAGTCATGGCCGCCACGTTGTTCGGCTATCTCATTCGTCTAGGATTGATCCTCGTTGCCTTCCTTCTCGTACGTGACGCGTCATGGATTTCGCGTCCCGCACTCGGAGCGACCATAATCGTGTCTCATATAGGACTCCTCGTGTGGGAGTTGAAGTACGTAGCAATCTCGCTGGCTCACGCCGGCTTAAAACCTGCCCGCCCGTAGAAACAACAGGAACGAAACAACGTGTTCGCACTCGAATTTCCACCAATCAACGAAATCCTCCGCTGGAGTGATCTGTTCCCGTCGTTCAACAAGATCGCCATCATCTCAGTCGCTGCTGCACTGATCGGATCGTTGATCTTCCTGCTCGCCGGTAACGCTGATGGATCGAAGGCTCCGAAGGGTGTTCGCAACCTTGCAGAAGCAATTGTTGAATTCATCGAAGGTCAAATCATCATGCCGACCATGGGTCGCGATGGTCTTGGCTGGACACCATTCCTGCTCAGCATCTTCTCGTTCATTTACTTATGCAACGTGCCTGGAATCATTCCGGTCATTCAGATGCCAGCGACCGCTCGCATGGCGATCCCATTGTTCCTCTCACTGCTCGTCTGGGTGGTATTCATCGGCGTTGGGTTCAAGCATCAGGGCCTCGGCTACCTGAAGAATTCGCTGTTCCCTCCAGGCGTTCCCGGACCGCTCTATATCTTGGTGACACCAATCGAGTTCATCTCAACGTTCTTGGTTCGCCCGTTCTCGCTGACAGTTCGTCTGTTTGCGAACATGCTCGCTGGTCACATTCTTCTTGTGACCTTTGCCCTTCTCACGAAGGAATTGGTTCAGGGTGGCAATATCGCTCTGGTTCCCGTCGGCATCTTGCCGTTCTTCATGCTGGTGTTCCTCACCGCGTTCGAGGTTCTCGTCGCGTTCTTGCAGGCTTACATCTTCACGATCCTCGCTGCCGTGTACATCGGTGGCGCCGCCCATCCTGAGCACTAACGCTCAGGTCCGAATTCTCCCACTACAAACCAACCAGGAGACAACCCCAACATGGAAGCATTCACCATTCTCGCTCAGGAAGCCGACAAGGCTGCAGCCGCCGCCAGCTCGGCCGGGTTCGCTTACGGACTCGCCGCAATTGGCCCAGGCATCGGCATCGGCTACCTGGTCGGTAAGTCCGTTGAGGCAATGGCCCGTCAGCCCGAGGCTGCCGGCATGGTCCGTACCACGATGTTCCTTGGCATCGCCTTCACTGAGGCACTCGCCCTCATTGGCTTCGTGGTCTTCATCCTCATCGGTCTCTGATCACCCGATCCGGCAACGTCCGGATCTTGTATACGTAACCGATAACTGCAGATCAAGGAGTTGACGTGCTGACAGCCGTCGTGACATACGGGTCAAATGGACCTGAAGTGCTCCTCTCCGCCAGCGAAGGCGAGGAGGGGCATTCCTCCGAGTACACGTACGCGGACTGTTCGATCATCCCTGAAGGCAAAGAGCCATCAGAGAAGATCGAATCTCTAGAGGAGTGCGATCCGGGCCCAAGCCCGATCATGCCAGAAGCGAAAGAGTTGTACTGGGGTGCAGGCGCCTTCATCCTCTTCGCGCTTCTCATGCGCTTCTTCCTCTATCCACGCCTCCGTCGGAGTATGGATGCCCGCTACGACTCGATTCGTGGCGCGCATGCCGAAGCCGATCAGGCTCGGAGCGAAGCACAAGCCGAAGTTGCCGCATATGAAGTAGCTCTTGCCGAGGTGAAAGCCGAGGCCGCTGCTCGTATCGAGGCTGCTCGCGCCACATTGGAGCTGGAGCGTTCAACGCAACTCGCCGAGGCAAATGCTCGCATCTCAAGCGCCCGTGATGCCGCTGCCGCAGAGGCCGCGGCCGCTCATGAAGCGATTCGTGGTGACATTGGTTCGGCTGCAGCGTCAGTCGCCTCACGAACCGTCGAACTCGCCATCGGCCGTGCGCCTGATGCCGCAGCAGTGTCATCAGCCGTCGAAGGATCAATGACGTCAGGAGCAACACGATGAACCTGATTGCAGCAGGAAATATCGACCCCGCACAGAGTGTTAACTGGTTGCTTCCCGCAACCTCCGAGCTCATCTACGGTGGTCTTGCCTCCATCATCATTTTTGGCTTGCTGTACAAGTTTGCTGGTCCTGCCGCTAAGAAGGGCATGGCAGATCGCACAGCGAAGATTCAGGCAGAACTCGATGGCGCAGCAGAAGCACTCGACTCAGCACGCACCGAAGCCGAAGAGATTCGCCGTGCAGCTGGCGACATCGCTTCAGAGCGTGCTCGTCTCCTGGCAGATGCAGATGCTCAAGCAGCGGCACTTCTTTCAGAAGGTCGTGATCGCCTAGCAGCTGAGGTCGCCGAACTTGAGGCTCGAGCCCAAGTTGAAGCCGCTGGTTTGGCCGGCCGTATGGGTGACGAACTTCGGGTCGAAGTATCTCGTATCTCATCGTCGGTTGTCGATCAGCTAGTTGCCGACTCGCTAGACGATGCGACACAGCAAGCTCTCATTGAAGACTTCATCCAGAAGGTAGGTGCAGGATCATGAGTGATGCACGTATCGAGGGTTATGCACGAGCCCTCTTCGAAATCGCCCGTGCCGAGGGCAACCTCGATGAGGTCGAAGACGAGTTATTTAGGTTTGCTCGCTCATACGAGTCAAGCGACGCACTTCGCGCCGCCCTTACCGATGACATGGTGCCGGCCGAGCGTCGTCAAGCAATTGTCGAGACTCTCCTCGGCGATAAGGCGACCGCAACCACGATGCAGTTGGTATCGATGGTCATCGGTTCAGGCCGTGGTCGTGATCTTCCTGAGATCATCGACAGCCTCGTTGCCCGAGCATCCGCTTCGAAGAGCCTTGCTGTTGCCGAAGTTCGCACCGCAGTTGCGCTGTCTGACGACCAGGTCAGCCGTTTGAAAGCGGCGTTGACAAATTCGTCAGGGCATGAGGTGAACCTCAAAGTTGTTATTGACCCCACCGTCATCGGTGGAGTCGTCGCAACCGTTGGTGACAGCGTCATCGACGGAAGCGTTCGTACCCGTCTTGATCAGTTGAAGAGCCGTCTCTAGGAGAACACGTCATGGCTGAACTCACACTTTCCGCTGCCGATATTGCGGCAGCAATCACAAAGAACCTCGATGGCTATGAGCCGTCGGTCGAGGCTCGCACCGTTGGTCGCGTCATTGAAGTTGGTGACGGTATTGCCCGCGTTGCCGGCCTGCCCGACGCAGCGGTGAACGAGCTCTTGGAATTCCCTGGTGGAGTTCTCGGACTTGCGCTGAACCTCGATGAAGGCTCGATTGGTGCTGTTGTCCTCGGTTCATCAGACCAGATTGAAGAAGGCCAGTCGGTTACTGCAACCGGCCGCATTCTTTCAGTGCCATCGGGCGATGGTGTACTCGGTCGCGTTGTAAACGCGATCGGCGAGCCGGTTGATGGCAAGGGTGACCTCGTCGGCGTTGAAATGCGCCGTATGGAAATCCAGGCTCCTGGCATCATGGGTCGCAAGCCTGTGCACGAGCCGCTCCAAACTGGAATCAAGGCCATCGACGCGATGACGCCAATTGGCCGTGGTCAGCGTGAGCTCATCATTGGTGACCGTAAGACTGGTAAGACCACCGTTGCAATCGACACGATCCTTAACCAAAAGGGCCAGGGCGTGAAGTGCATCTACGTCGCAATCGGCCAGAAGGGTTCAACTGTCGCTCAGACCGTTGAGACGCTGCGTGAAGCCGGCGCCATGGAGTACACCGTCGTGGTGACCGCTCCAGCCGCTGACTCAGCACCATTCAAGTACCTTGCTCCGTACGCAGGTTGCGCAATGGGCCAGCACTGGATGGAAAAGGGCGAGCACGCTCTCGTCGTATACGACGACCTGTCAAAGCAGGCTGAGGCATATCGCCAGATGTCACTGCTCCTTCGCCGCCCTCCAGGCCGTGAGGCATACCCAGGTGACGTGTTCTACTTGCACAGCCGTTTGCTCGAGCGTGCCGCAAAGCTCTCTGATGAGAACGGCGCAGGCTCACTCACCGCACTTCCGATCATTGAGACGAAGGCCGGAGACGTTTCTGCATTCATTCCGACCAACGTGATTTCAATTACAGATGGCCAGGTGTACCTGCAGGACAACCTCTTCAAGTCAGGTGTTCGTCCCGCCGTCGACGTAGGTATCTCGGTGTCACGTGTTGGTGGCGCAGCCCAGATCAAGTCGATGAAGGGTGTTGCCGGAACGCTGAAGCTCGACCTCGCACAGTTCCGTGAGCTCGAAGCATTCGCAACCTTCGGTTCAGAGCTTGACGCCGTGTCAAAAGCACAGCTCGAGCGTGGCTATCGCCTCGTCGAACTGCTGAAGCAGCCACTCAACAGCCCAATGTCGGTTGAGGAGCAGGTTGTGTCGATCTTCGCCGGCACCAAGGGGTACATCGACGACGTCCCAGTCGCTGATGTCAGTCGCTTCGAGCAAGAACTCCTTGAGTTCATGCGCAGCCGTCACGCTGGTCTCCTGCAAGAGATCCGCTCAGCAGGCGTTCCTGACAGCCTTGACGACATCGTTCAGTCCTTCAAAGATTCGTTTGTCGCCGCTAGCGCCGCATCTGGTGTGAGTGCAGACCCAACGGCAGTTGATGCCGACGAGGTTGGCGACGCAAATTCCGACAAGACCCTCGCCACGGAGTGATCTAGATGGCAGGAGGTCAGGAGCGCATTCTTCGGGGCCGCATCAAATCGATGCAGGCCACCAAGAAGATCACGCGCGCCATGGAACTGATTGCGGGTTCACGAATCGTGAAAGCCCAGCAGCGTGTACAGGCCGCAGTGCCGTACTCAGAGCAGATCACCGAGGTTGTCAAAGACCTTGCTGCCGCTGGTGGCTCATCCGATTCACCGTTGTTACTTGGACGAGACGAGATTCGCACGACGTGTTACATCGTGATCTCGGCTGACCGCGGTCTTTGCGGTGGCTATAACTCTGGCGTTCAGCGTGCAGCGGAAGGCGAGATCAAAGCCGACACCCTCGGCGGTAAGGATTACCGAATCGTTACCTCTGGGCGTAAAGCTGAGGGCTACTTCAAGTTCCGCAATTACAACGTTGCAGCATCATTTGGTGGGTTTAGTGACAGCCCTTCATATGAAAACGCTCGGGAGATCGCTCAGGCAGCGGTGGCGATGTATGAGTCAGGTGAAGTCGACCGCATCGAGCTCGTCTACACCCGGTTCATCACCCCCGGTAGTCAGGAAGTTGTCCTGCGTCCGCTCGTTCCGTTGACCTCTGAAGCGATCGAAGGTGGAGACGGCAAAGCCGGATCGACTGATGGCAGCGGTGGCGACTACGAATTCGAACCAGATCCGTCGACCATTCTCGACACCCTGATTCCGCGGTACGTCGAGGCCCGCGTCTACGCCGCTCTGCTCAATGCAGCGGCTTCGGAACACGCATTCCGTCAGCGAGCCATGAAGTCCGCAACCGATAATGCTGAAGAACTCATCAACAACCTCAGCATTGTTATGAACCGCGCCCGTCAGGACGCAATTACCACCGAGATCATGGAGATCGTCGGTGGTGCAGAAGCCCTCGGATCGGGGAAATCCTCGACCGCCCAATATGTCGACCTCCTCGGAGAGTCGCCCGTCCCAGCAGCACAGCACGGAGACAACTGACATGAGCATGACCGAAACCGAACTCGCAACAGGACGCGTCGTCGCAATCGCCGGACCGGTGATTGACGTCGAGTTCCCACGTGGTGCGCTCCCAGAGCTCAACACCGCACTCGAGTTTGACATCATCGTCGATGGCCAGCCACAGCCAGTCTTGGCAGAGGTTGCACAGCAGCTCGGTTCCGGCCGAGTTCGTGCTGTGTGCTTGAAGCCAACCGACGGCCTCACCCGTGGCACCACCGTTCGCAACACCGGCCGCGGTATCACCGTGCCGGTCGGCGACAAGGTGCTTGGCCACGTGTGGAACGTGTGGGGCGAAGCGCTCGACGAAGACCCAGAGGGTTTCGATCAGATGGACCGGTGGGAGATTCACCGTGAAGCACCATCGTTCGACTCACTCGAGCCGCAGGCTCGTATGTTCGAGACCGGCATTAAGGTCATCGACCTCCTCACTCCGTACCTCGCTGGTGGCAAGATTGGCCTCTTCGGTGGTGCAGGTGTGGGTAAGACCGTTCTCATCACTGAGATGATCAACCGTGTGGCATCGCAGCACGGTGGTGTGTCGGTGTTCGCCGGAGTGGGTGAGCGCACCCGTGAAGGTACTGACCTTCGTCTCGAAATGATGGAGTCTGGCGTGTTCGAAAAGGCCGCTTTGGTCTTCGGCCAGATGGACGAGCCACCAGGCGTGCGTCTCCGTGTCGCACTTTCGGCCCTCACCATGGCTGAGTACTTCCGTGACGTTCAGAACCAGGACGTGTTGCTCTTCGTTGACAACATCTTCCGCTTCGTGCAGGCAGGTTCTGAGGTATCGACTCTTCTTGGTCGTATGCCGTCAGCTGTGGGTTACCAGCCAACGCTGGCCGATGAGATGGGTCAGCTGCAGGAGCGCATTACCTCAACCCGAGGCCGTTCGATTACCTCGCTGCAGGCTGTGTACGTTCCCGCTGACGACTACACCGACCCGGCACCGTTCACCACATTCACGCACCTCGATGCAACCACCGAGTTGTCCCGTCAGGTCGCAGCGTTGGGTATCTACCCAGCCGTTGACCCACTCGCATCAACCTCAACGATTCTTTCGCCCGAGGTTGTTGGTGATCACCACTACAACGTGGCCCGTCGTGTGCAGGAAACCCTCCAGCGCTACAAGGAACTCCAGGACATCATCGCGATTCTCGGTCTTGACGAACTCTCTGAAGAGGACCGTCTCACCGTTAACCGTGCCCGTAAGGTGCAGCGCTTCTTGTCACAGCCGTTCTACGTCGCTGAGGTCTTCACCGGCCTCAAGGGCGAGTACGTGCCGGTTGCAGAGACCGTTGAATCGTTCGAGGCACTTATCGATGGTGAACTTGACGACCTCCCTGAGCAGGCATTCTTGAACGTTGGCAACATCGATCAGGTGCAGGCAAAGGCCAAGGCTCTGAGGGAGAGCTGATCGATGTCAGCCACCATGAAGGTAGAGGTTGTATCGCCTGAGGCGGTGCTGTATTCGGGTGATGCCACGATGGTCATCACCCGAACCCTCGGTGGTGGAGAGATCGCGTTTCAGCCTGGTCACGCTGCATTTCTTGGTGCGTTGACACAAAGCCACACGCGGGTCTTTCTCGCTGACGGCTCAACTGAAGACATCGCTGTTCACGGCGGTTTTGTCGAGGTGAGCAACAACAAGGTGTCGATTCTTTCTGACACTGCAGAGATTGCCTCTCAAATTGACGTTGAGCGTGCTCGTGCTGCGAAAGAGCGAGCTGAGTCACAGTTGCGTGGCGAGCACGATGCCTCCGCTGTTGCGGCACTTGGACGAGCGAATGCTCGCCTCAGCGCTGCTGGCGTTCAGGTGTAATCGATCGCTGAGAATTCTTGAAGTTTCCGCACTCGGTGGCGGGCATCAATAAAGCGCACAGTTCCTGAGCGTGAACGCATCACAAGACTCTGGGTCCTTGCGCCGCGTGCATCGAACCGAACTCCTCGAAGTAGCTGCCCGTCAGTAAGTCCAGTTGCTGCAAAGAAGCAGTTGTCGCCCTGAACTAGGTCGTCTTGATTGAGGACGCGTCCCATGTCAATACCGGCGGCTTTGACGTTGGCAAGCTCTTCATCTGATTGTGGGTCGATGACTGCTTGAATTTCACCGCCCATGCTCTTGAGAGCTGCTGCGCTGATGACGCCTTCTGGGGTGCCACCGACTCCGAAAAGAACGTCGACACCGGCGTCAGGCCATGAGGTTGCGATTGCTCCATAGACATCGCCGTCACGAATGAGTCGTATACGTGCGCCGGTCGAGCGGACCTCGTCGATGAGGTCTTGGTGCCGCGGACGATCAAGAATGACTGCGGTGAGGTCTCGAACCGTGGTCTGCTTCGCTTTTGCAATCCAGCGAAGGTTTTGTGAGGGGCTCGCCGTGATATCGATGCAACCGGCCGCTTCGGGACCGACTGCAATCTTCTTCATGTAGAACGAAGGGCCGGGATCGAACATTGAACCGCGCTCGCCAACCGCGATGACCGACAGGGCATTGTTGAGGCCCATCGCAGTCAGCGTGGTTCCGTCGATCGGGTCAACTGCCACGTCGACCTGTGGGTCGCTTCCATCGCCGACCACCTCGCCGTTGTACAGCATCGGGGCGTCGTCTTTTTCGCCTTCGCCAATGATGACGACGCCATTCATCTGGACCGTCGACAGGCTGAGACGCATTGCATCGACTGCGGCGGCATCAGCTCCTTCTTTGTCGCCTCGACCTACCCAGCGTGCCGCGGCAAGAGATGCAGATTCGGTTGCGCGTACGAGTTCAAGGGCAAGGTTGCGGTCTGGGCGCTGAGCGCTCGATTCGGACATACCCATACGGTAGTGCCGGGAGGTACCGTCAGCAGTATGGGCGCTTCCCCGACGATCGAGATGTGCATCTTCGGTCGTGATATCACCGAGCCTCGACCGTCACCTGGTGGTCAGTCGGTGCTCTACCTTGCACGTCCATCAGGCGAGATGACCTCCTTTGTTGAGGTGAGCGTTGATGGCAAGAACGAGTTTGTTCGAGATGTAGATGTGCCCCCAGCCTCGGGTCGAGGTGGAAGTGGCGGCGTATGGTGCTGGTACTCCGAGAACGAAGCAATCATCTACGTGGCGCAAGATGGCAGCCTGAGGTTCTGGGCTGATCGTGCCTCGCCATCAACTGTCGAGTTGGCAACTCCAGGGAAGGCCATTGAAAGCCCGGTAGCGCTTCCAGAGCGAGATGCCGTTGTGGTGACGTCTGACCGTGGCTCAGTGTGGATGGTGCCAATCAACGGAGATCAGGCGGAGCGGCTCGATAGTGGTGATCACGATTTCTGCGCTGATCCGGCAGTGATGCGCCACGCGAACGGTCTCTCAGTTGCGTGGCAGGCGTGGTCGGTGCCAAATATGCCATGGGATCACTCGGTGCAAGTGCGACGTGACCTCGACCGCCGGGAGTGTGCGGTGGTTGAAGGTTCGGGCCAACAACAACAGATCACTCCGACTACAGGCGGAGTGATCACCCTTCGAGACGACACCGGATGGCTCAACCTCTGGCGAGATGATGCAGTATTGATTGCCGATGGCGTAGAACACGGCGGACCGTCATGGGGAGCCTCACAACGCTCATTTGCGGTGTCGCCAGATGAGGCTTACCTTGCGTACACCCGCAACGTTGGAGGGTTCGGAGAGCTCTGTGTTGCCTCAATTGACTCCAGAGAGTCAGTGGTGATCGGTAGAGGGGTGCACCATCAGTTGCACTGGGGAACTGCTGGGATTAGTGCCCTCCGTAGCGGCGCTCGGACGCCTCACCAACTCGTGATGTACACCCTTGATCGAGACGGGTCAGTCCTCAACAGTTCAGATTGGAAACGGGTCATTCTTGCGACGGGGCCAGCGAAGGAATGGTCTGAGGTTGAACTTACTGAGCCGACGCTTGAGATGGCCGACGTCGATGGCGTTCAGATCCCGTTTCGGCGGTACGCAGCAGGTCAGGGGCGGTGCCTTGTGCATATCCATGGCGGCCCCACCGATCAATGGCAAGTCGAGTTCATGCCTCGAGCGGTGTATTGGCAGTCGCGTGGATGGGACGTCATCATTCCGGATCCGCGAGGAACAACTGGCCACGGCCGTTCGTTTACACAGTCGTTGCGAGGAGGATGGGGTCGGCGTGATGTTGACGACGTAGCAGCAGTGATCTCAGAGTGTCATCGACGTGGATGGGCGACCGCATCATCAACGGCGGTAATGGGTTCATCTTCAGGCGGTATGTCCGTTCTCGGTGTCTTAATCGATCATCCTGAGACTGTCGCTGGAGGGGTTGCGCTATACCCGGTGAGTGATGCAGCGGCATTGGCCGGAGCTACACATCGGTTTGAGGCTCACTACAACGATTCTCTTATCGGGTTAGTTGGTGACCCTGTATTTGCTGAGCGGTCGATGGTTGGCCGAGCATCTGCAATTCGGCGCCCCGTTCTTCTCATGCACGGCACCGATGATCCGGTCGTGCCAGTGGAGCAGAGCCGGACACTCCGAGACAAGCTGACCGAGAATGGAGTCTCAATTGAGTATGTGGAGTTTGAGGGCGAAGGGCATGGCTTTCGGGAACCCGAGAACCGGCGACGAGAATACGAACTCATCGAATCATTTCTCAGCTCACTCACCACTCAGTGAAAATTGGTGCAACGGTGAAACGGGTAGTGTCATCGCGTGACCGACGACCAAGAGTTTGACGCAAATGATGAAGATTCCGTCAATGTCTTTTATGACCTGACGGTGTGGGATGCCGATCAACGAAGCGCCCTTGTTGAGTCGCTTGCCGCAGCGTCGATCCCGCACACGTGGCGCGGTGACGAACTTGTTGTCCCTGAAGGTGCTGAAGACGCTACCGATGACATCTTTGAGCGTTTGGAACGCGAAATCGGTCCATTTCCTGTGCCGCTAGACGATGATGAAGACGCAATCGAATTTCAACTCGACGAATGGTCGGTCTCAGAGCGCGGTGTACTCAACGAGCAACTGATTGCGGGGGAAATACCTCATCGTTGGGAAGGTGACTCTCTGTTCGTGATCAGCGATGCGGGCGACGATGTCGACGAGTTACTCGACGCAATCGAGTCGGGCGATCTCGCTGTCCTCGACAGTTCTGCACCAGATGGTGCACTGAACACACTCTTTTCGATTGGGGACAATCTTGCCCGTTCGGTCGATGATGCAACAGCACGGATGCAACTATTTGATCTTGTACCGAAATTGTCAGAGACCTCACCGCCGTATGGAGTTGCTCGCAACACCTGGATGTCAGTGTTCTCGGCCGTTCAACAACTCGCGGGTTCATTCACGGAAGAGCCATTTGACCCCGAAAATATCTCTACTGCAGCGCGTGAACTGCGCGATCTCTGCCGCCCATGGGTGTGAGTTCTGAGCACAAAACGACGTAGTCGACGAGCGTCGCTACGCTCGTCGTCATGTTGCTTGCCGAACTGGAAATCTTCCACTCGCGGCAGGCCCAACCCACACGACGGGTGGCACTCGGCAACATCATCCTTCCTGTAGAGCCTGCACCAGGACTTGGCGGCATCTTGCTCGGAGCGGTTATCGCAAAACACGCGCGAGAACTCAGCAACGATGACCAGATCGGCCTCTCTCATCTCATACGCGATGTTGGCGATGGTCGTCGGATTGTGCAGCCACGAATGCGTAATCGCTACCAAGTCGATCGACACGGTCTTGCAGTGAGCACACATCGCCTTATCGGCGAGGGTGATGAGATGTCGTTCGAATTTGCTGATCGTGGGGGAGAACTCGCTCAGGTTCTTGGTGCGATCTACGCAATAGAGCGAATCGACCAACAGCACCGAGGCCCGATCGCGGAGGTCTTGACCAAAGCATTGCGCTGGAAAGGTCCGATCGGTCCTGCAATGGTGGCATTTCTTGCGGGGGCGCAAAGTTCGTCGCTCGCCGCTCTTGCAGATCCTCGGGCATGGGCTCTGGAACGACTTGGGTTCCCAATTTCTGAGAAGGAGCCTTCCTCGCGAGAGGTTTCTCGTCGATACCGGCAGCAGATGAGAAATGTCCATCCAGATCATGGCGGAGCACACGAAGACGCGAGTGCCGCGATTCGCGAATTAGCGGAGGCTCGACGCATTCTCACGAAGACCTGACCGGGTGGCAATGCCTCCTCACATGTCAGAACTGATGTCTTCAAGCTCCCGCTGAGCTGTTTCCGGAAGCCCCACCAGCACGAGAACAACCGCAACGAGTTGCCCGACCATCAGCACACCCATTACAGACCGGTAATCCCACCCTCGATCAAGGAGTGCTCCGGCTCCAAGGAGCCCACCAATTCCACCGAGAAGCGCAGCGACGGTCAGCAGCCCGGCAGCCCGGCTTCTGTTACCGGTCGGGAACAGCTCTGCCCGGTACACGGCAAGTGCGGGGTAGGCGACACCGCCAAGTAGCCCGCCACCAAATGCAGTGATCCACATTGGGGCTCCGCCAAGGCTGAACGAGGCAACGATCAGTAGCGCAGCGAGGGGCAGTGAGATCGCGATGAGATGGCGACGGCCTCGCCGATCAGCCGCACGCCCTCCAATGATGAGGCCAAGGGCCGCAGGTGTCGCGGTGGCAAGACTGAAGAACGAAATCGCTGATCCGGAAAGGTCGCGGATGTCGCTGAGGTACCGGTTTTGAAAGAAACTTGCGGGGGCAACGAGGAGATTGACGCCAACAAGAATCGCAGCAAGTGTGGCGAATCTCTGACGGTGCAACGGGACGTGCTCAGCATGCGGCCTGGTGAAGCGTTGCGATTCGGGAAGCCGACGAGCAATGTCGACTGCGACGACAAGCCAAATGAGAGTGATGGCAAAGACCCATCTCCACCCTGATGGGCCGATATCGGTGAGAGGAAGCGCCATGACGGCAACTCCGGCCCCAAGCCCGCTTGCCATCGCCATGATTCCGACGGCATAGGCACGAGAGCCTCGAGGCATTTCCTCGGCTGCAATGACCGCAATCAGGAAGTCGAGGGCGAGACCCAGTGGCCGACCGATACTTTGGGTTGCCACGAGCAATGGAAAGTTTGGCGCAAGTGCGCCAGCGGCCGTGACAATCGGAGCTGCCCAAGCCATCGCAACGACAACTTTTCGACGGCCAACACGATCGCCGGCAATCGCCAAGGGAATTGTGATGAGAATTCCAGCACGCACCAGTGCTCCAGCTATTCCAACGCCAGTGTTGCCAACACCGAAGTCGTCGGCCGCGAAGGTGACGGTTTGAGTGAAGACTGTATTGGTGAACGCCGAACTCATGGCAGCAGCAGCAAGCAGTCCGAGGATCATCACCTGGCGCGCATTTAGGCGATCTGGTGGCGCCCACCACGGTATGCGATCGATAGATGAAGTCGATGTCGGATTGGATGCGCCGGAACGTCGCACGAAGAAAAAAACGGGAAGCGCGAAGACCCATCCGAACCAGGGAATATCGATTCGGTAACTCGTCCGCTCTGTGATTGAGCCAGCGCTGAGGGTGACCTGTCGCTCCCAATGGGAAAATGGTCCTTCAGTTATCGAAAACGTGTGGTTCCCGTTTTCGTCAATGGTCGGTGCGCTCTCTTGAACGACATCATTTCGTGAAGCGGTTAGCACTGAGAGTGCATGGTTGCTCCGTGCCCATGACCGTGTCACTGTTCGAGTGCCCCGACTTACCGTCACGGCGGGAGCATACTGTTGCAGTGCCACATGACAGGACAGAGATGACGAGCGGTGTAACTGAGCCTGTCATTCGTATCGACCACGACGGCCCACTTGAGGGGACTGTTCGCGTGCCAGGTGCAAAGAATTCGGTTCTGAAACTCATGGCGGCAACAGTGCTCGCTGACGGTGAATTCACGATCAACAACGTGCCGGGAATTGCTGATGTCGACATCATGTCCCAGATCCTTCGCGCGATCGGGTCCACCGTTGAACGAGCAGTTGATGGTTCCCTTCTCATTCGTCACGATGGAGATCTATCAACCGAGGTGCCGGCCGATCTCGCCGGTCAACTGCGGGCGTCAATCAATTTGCTCGGCCCACTCGTTGCTCGTTTTGGAGAGATCAAGATTGCGCTCCCAGGTGGTGACGACTTTGGATTACGTCCGATTGATATGCACATTTCAGGGCTTGAGGCAATGGGCGCGAGCTGCTACTTCACTGACGGGGTCCTCACCGTGCACGCTCCTCGGCTCCGTGGAGCGAATATTCGATTTTCATTCCCCAGCGTGGGCGCCACAGAGAATCTCGTCACGGCCGCCGTTCTTGCAGACGGGGTAACGACAATTGATGGTGCAGCCCGTGAGCCTGAAGTGGCAGACCTCTGTCGCTTTCTCGTGGCGATGGGAGCCCAGATCGAAGGAATAGGGGAATCAACTCTGAGAATCACCGGGGTGTCTCGTGGGGCACTGCATTCTGCTTCTCATAGCGTCGTTCCTGACCGAATTCAGGCAGCGACCTACATTGCCTCGGTTGCTGTCGCAGGAGGCGAGGTCGACATGGTCGACGCCCGTCGCCCTGACATGCAGATGTTCTTGCATCGCTGCACCGAGATGGGTCTCGTGTTCACGGATCTTGACGACGTTGGCCTGCGAGTCGCATCATCGAAGAGGCTGTTGGCGGTCGACGTGCAGACCCTGCCATACCCGGGCGTTGCGACCGACTACAAGCCGCTGGTTATCGCCATGCTGTCCGTTGCAAATGGGTCGGCTGTCGTCACTGAAAATCTGTACCCAGGCCGATTTAAATACATCAACGAGTTGCAGGCACTCGGAGCGAAGATCACGATGCACGAGCACCATGCGGAGATCACTGGAGTGGAACGATTGTCAGGAGCTGCTGTAACCGCTCACGACATCCGTGCTGGTGCCGCCCTTGTCGTTGCTGGGCTTGCTGCCGATGGAGAGACAACAATTAGCGGAGTAGGCCACATCGATCGCGGATACGACGATCTTGTCGGGCGACTACGCGAGATCGGCGTCGGAATCAGCAGAGATTGAGGCATCTGAAGCCGATTGGGATTGTGAGGCAGCACGTTCCACCCGCCGTTTCACGACCGCAAGTAAACCGATCACAATCACAATTGGAATTGCGATCAACAGGAGTTCATCCCAGCCGCCCTGGTGGGCAACAAGGTTCGCAGCGTTGTCCAGAAAGGCGATCACAGTGTGAGCGTAGGTGATACCACCAATGTTCACCTCGCACGAGGGGAGTAATTGGCCTCATGAATGGTTGAATAGGGACGTCATGTTGGAAAAAGTTCTTGCGACAATTGAGGTCATTAGGCCAGTACTTCAAGCAGACGGTGGCGACGTTGAACTCGTTGGAGTCGATGAAGAAACCGGTGTTGTTTCTGTTCGCCTCGTTGGTGCTTGTGGCACATGCCCTGTCTCGACACAAACCTTGAAGGGCGGTATCGAGCGGATCATGCGAGACCGAGTCGATGGCGTGACAGAAGTTGTCGATGTGGCTGCGGCGGAGAATGTCATCTGATGGGGCGCGCTGCTGCAGACCCCGAAGCCCTGTTCTCAGCAGCAACCGAAGGTGATCGGGCGGCAACTGCTCGCCTGCTCTCGCTTATTGAGCGTGGCGGCGAACCAGGTCGTGCTGTCGGTCGACTCGCATATCCGCTCAGCGGTGGCGGTTACACCGTAGGACTTACCGGTGCGCCCGGGGCGGGAAAGAGCACACTTACCAGTGCAACGATTGGCCACCTCCGCTCTCTCGAACTCGAAGTGGCGGTGCTCGCAATCGACCCCTCCTCACCATTTACTGGTGGAGCAATTCTTGGCGACCGAGTTCGGATGCAAGACCATGCCACCGACCCAGGTGTGTTTATTCGGTCGATGGCGACACGTGGTCACCTCGGCGGGTTGTCGCTCGCAACACCTGAAGCTGTCAGGTTGCTTGATGCTCTGGGTCGAAAGTGGATTCTGGTGGAAACGGTTGGCGTCGGACAGGTTGAGGTTGAGGTAGCTGGTAAGGCTGACACAACCGTTGTTGTCGTCAATCCAGGTTGGGGTGACAGCGTTCAGGCGAACAAGGCCGGACTCATGGAGATCGCGGACGTGTTCGTCATCAACAAAGCCGACCGAAAGGGCGTCGAAGAGACCCGTCGAGACCTTGAGCAGATGCTCGACCTCTCGGACCTCCCGCATGATGCCTGGCGGCCGACCATTGTCTCGACCGTTGCCAGCACAGGAGAGGGTGTTCCAGATCTTTGGAACGCGGTGCTCGAGCATCGCAAATTTGCGGAAAGTTCTGGTTTGCTGGAAGAGCGGCGTCGGTTCCGTTCTTCTGAGGAATTGCGCGAGATCGTTGCGAACCGGCTCCGCGAGCGGGCGCGTCAGATCTGCACTGGTGATCGCTGGGATGCGGTAACCAGCGATGTTGTTGAGCATCGCCGAGACCCTTGGTCAGCGGCAGATGAAATGCTCGCTCCAGTGGACGCGTAGTCGCGAGATGGTGCCTCGCGGGTTGCTCGCTGCAACGCGTCAATCACGAACGAAGGCCCAGGTCGCCCACGTGTCTGCCACCGAGATGCGACTTGTTGAATTTCGGTCACCGACCATCCGCTTCTCAATGCTGAAATGAGGGCGGTTGCTGTCGCCGTCTCAGATGCGTGGGCACGAAGCAATGCAAGAGTGCTTGGAACATTGAGGACAGGAATCCCATCTATATTGACAATGTCATCGTCACAGAGCCCTCTTGTGAAATGTGTGACGATCTCTCCCGTTGAGCCAGGCCATGACCCTTTGCGGCAGAGTAAATGAATTCTGTCGTCGTTGTCGCAACCTTCAAGTCCATGAAGCCGAACCGCAGAAGCGTGAGAAATAACTCCATTTCCGGGCCCCATGGTGGCGAGGCGGCAGCGTTGACGCCAGGTCTCCGGAAATGCAGTTGCACGCAGCACGCGATGCAAGGGCTTGTCGAGCACGCCAAGGTCGATGAGTCGTCGTTCTTTGTGCCAAGTGACACCAAAATTTCGAGCGGTAGCCGATGCGGCTACCCCGTCGTGGTCTCGTAAGTATCTAAAGAATTCATGCATGCGCCAAGAGAGGTTTCCCTCTTGGCGATGCGGGAAGGCGTTTAACGACCGACGAACTCAGCTTTGCCTGGGCCGTTCTCCAGGAAGCTCTTGACGCCGATTTGGGAATCCTCGGAGCGGAAGACTTCGGTAAACACGTGACGCTCGACTGCGAGTCCTTCCTCGAGCGACATCGACATTCCACGGTCGATCGCTTCTTTCGTGAGACCCTGCGCGACAAGTGCCCCCTTCGCAAGGCTCGATGCGAGTTCAAGCGTTCGGTCACGCAGCGCTTCATGCTCAACGACCTCGTCGGCAAGACCGATACGCAGCGCCTCATCAGCAGCCACCTGGCGGCCCGACAGGGAGATTTCCTTCGCTCGACTTGCACCGACGATGCGCGGAAGGCGTTGTGTTCCGCCACCTCCTGGGATGATTCCGAGCAGGATTTCCGGCTGGCCGAAGACGGCTTTCGTCGAAGCGATGCGGTAATCGCACGCCATGGCAAGTTCGCATCCACCCCCTAGGGCATAGCCAGCAACTTCAGCGATCACCATTCGTGGAAGAGCCGAGAGGGCTCCGAGAGCATCGTGAAATTTTCGAGTGATTGCAGCACCCTCTTCTGGGCCACCAAATTCAGAGATATCTGCACCTGCAGCAAAGATCCGTTCACCACCGGTGACAATGATCGCTCCTGGTAAATCCGCTGCAAGCTCATTCGCAATGGCGTGCAGCCCGTCGAGCACGGCGGTGGAGAGCGGGTTTACCTTGCCGTTGGTAAGTGTGATGATGGCAACACCATCATCGCGACGTTCGAGATTGATCACTGATTCAGATGACATACCTCAAGCATTGCCGATTTGGCTAGCTCACACCGAGCGCATCGAGATAACAGTCCATCATTCGAGCGGCGATTGCGGTCCATGAATACGACTGTTCAATGAGCATTCGTCCATGTTCGCTGAGCGACTCAGCGAGGTTGCGATCGCTGAGAACCGCATCGATTCGCTCAGCTAATTGGCTTGTGTTGCCAGGTTCGAAGGTCAATGCTGCATTGGTGCCAGCAACAATTTCAGAAAGCCCTCCGGTATCTGCAATCACCAACGGTGACCCTCCAGCGAGCGCCTCAAGCGCAATGACGCCGAACGGTTCGTAGAGAGAGGGGATGACGACACACGCCGATCGGTGAAGGGACGAACGGAGTTCGTTGTCGGAGATGTAGCCAGGTAGGTCTACGAGGTCGCTTACTCCGATGACATCAATCTGTGATTGCAGTTCGGCAAGGTATGAACCACGACCTGCGATGACGCAATGGGCATTTGGGTGGCCTGACCGCAGTTCTGCCATCGCCGCAGCGAGGACGTGAAAGCCTTTTTCGTATTGAACGCGGCCCCAGGCAAATATCAAGTTCTCGTCGGGCTGCTCATCGATGTCGGGTTGGGGAGCGGCCCACCAGGTTTGATCGATACCGCCTCGCACACTCCTCACGGCGCTCGGGTCAAGTTCGAAATCAGAGGTGACTTGCCGACCAAGAATTTTCGAGATGGTGATGACTCGGCGCGAGGCTGATGCAAGCCACCACTCAATTCCGTTGATGTCAGTAGGAATACCCGGCGGAACATGGCCGCCGTGGCGGCTGCGCTCTGTGCCGTGAAAGGTGGTGACGAGCGGACAGGAATTTTGACGGGCAAGTACTTGCGCTGCCCATGCGACTTCCCAGTCGTGGGCGTGAACAACATCGGCGCGCCAGTCGCCGAGATCTGCTGCAGCCATTACAAAGGCATGATTCGCTGATGCAATCCGGGCAATTACCCGATCGGGAAGCCACGGAAGATCGACATCGGCACGGAGTATTCGCAACGAACCGGATTCTGTGAATCGTGAAGTGCCACTTGTTCGTCGGGTGATGACAACAACTTCGTGGCCTTCATCGGCTAGCGCGTGAGCAAGGCCATCGACGTGCGCGGCCCTCCCACCTGACGTCGCCGGAGGAGTTTCCCAAGAGAACATGAGTATGCGCACTAGCGCGCACCATAGTCTTTAGGGGTGACCCGCGCCCGACTTGTCGAACCCGTACCGGGCGATATCGATCTTCATCTCTTTAATGAAGGCACGCACCGTCGTCTGTGGGAAATGCTTGGTCCACAGCGAACAGAAAACGGCATACGGTTCGCAGTCTGGGCGCCGAATGCCCAACGGGTGGAAGTTCTGGGGGATTGGAACGGTTGGAGTGGCGATGAGTTGCGTCCGGTCAACTCTTCAGGTGTGTGGGCTGGAGTCGTTGAGAGTGCTGTGCCCGGACAGTTCTACAAGTTTCGTGTGACGGGAGCCCACGGGCGAGAAGTGATGAAAGCCGATCCAATGGCGCGGCGAAGCGAACTGCCTCCCAGCGACGCGTCGATCATTCCTGATGACGGGCTGCCGTTTGCGTGGACTGATGACGAATGGATGCGTAGTCGCTCTGGAGTGTTGGCCGGTGAAAAGCCGATGCGTGTGTATGAGGTTCACGCAATGTCGTGGAGGCCTGATCTCACATCGTGGGATGACATCTGCGGACCTCTCATCGAACATGTCCAGCAACTGGGATTCACCCATGTCGAGTTCCTGCCGGTTGCGGAGCACCCGTTCGGCGGATCGTGGGGGTACCAGGTAACGGGGTTCTTCGCTCCAACAGCGCGCCTCGGTGACGCTGACGGCCTGCGCAGATTGATTAATCGACTCCACGAAGCTGGCATCGGTGTCATCGTGGATTGGGTCCCGGCGCACTTTGCAAAAGACTCGTGGTCGTTGGGTCGATTCGACGGCACCGCGTTGTATGAACATGACGACCCGCGGCGTGGCGAACACCCCGATTGGGGTACGTTCATCTTCAATACGGGTAGAACCGAGGTTCGAAATTTTCTTGTGAACAACGCCCTGTATTGGCTACATGAATTTCACGTTGATGGGCTCCGCGTCGATGCGGTCGCATCCATGCTCTACCTCGATTACTCCCGAGAGGATGGAGAGTGGTTGCCGAATGAGCACGGAGGAAATGAGAACCTCGACAATGTTGCCTTCCTGCAAGAGCTCAACACAGTGATAGGGGCAGAGTTTGGCGATGTGCTGATGATTGCAGAGGAATCAACTGCATGGCCGGGAGTAACACATCCAGCCGATTCGGGCGGGCTCGGTTTCAGCCACAAGTGGAACATGGGGTGGATGCACGACACGCTGAACTATGCGCATCGCGAGGCTGTGCATCGGCGATACCACCATTCAGAACTTTCATTCAACATGCTCTACACGTATGGCGAGCGCTACGTCTTACCGCTCAGTCATGACGAAGTCGTGCACGGTAAAGGAAGTTTGTTGGCTCGAATGTCAGGAGATGACTGGCAAAAGTTTGCAACCCTTCGCCTTACCTTCGGGTGGCAGTGGGCAATGCCGGGGCCACCAGTGCTGTTCATGGGGTCTGAATTTGCTCCGTGGTCTGAATGGAACGATGTCCGCGGAGTTGAGTGGTGGCTTCGAGACCATGCCCCGCATGCAGCGATGTGCGAACTTGTCGGCACTCTGAACGCCCTTTCAGACGAACATGCATCGCTGTGGCGACTTGATCGAGAGCCCGATGGTTTCCAGTGGGTCGACGACCAGAACGCAGAAGATTCGGTCTACACATTTATTCGTCGATCGCCGGAGCACAACGATGAACTGCTTGTCATCGCAAACTGGACGCCGGTTCCGCGACAGTTCTTTCGCGTTGGTGTCCCAGACCGATCGTCATGGCAGCTGTGCCTTGATACGGATGAGACTCGTTTTGGAGGAAGCGGGTATCGCTCGGCCCAAGACAGTGCAGTTTCGGTAGTCGCAGAATCTGTTGAGTGGCACGGTCGCCCAGCATCAGTCACAGTTGACGTTCCTCCATTGTCGATGCTGTGGCTATCGAGGGTCACCCCATGAGTGAAGTCCAACATGAGGTACCAGTCGAAGATCGTTCACTTGCGATGAGTTGCGCGGTTCTTGGTGCAGCAGTGGGCGTATTCGGAATTGCATTCGGTGTCGGTTCAGTTGCCGCAGGTGGCTCGGTTGCGATGACCTGCGTGATGTCGCTGCTCGTGTTCACCGGCGCATCGCAGTTCTCGGCAGTGAGCGTAATTGCTGCAGGCGGCTCGACCGCCACCGCCCTCGGAGGAGCGTCGCTGCTTGCCGCGAGAAACGCGGTCTACGGGCTCGCGATGTCTCGGACTCTGCAAGGACCATTGCTGTCACGATTGGTTGCTGCGCAGGTCACGATCGACGAATCGACAGCAATGTCAACAGCCCAGGAGCATCCTCAGGCCGCACGGTCCGCATTCTGGTGGACCGGGGGATCGGTCTATGTGTTCTGGAATCTTGGAACTCTGATTGGCGCTCTTGCAGGAAACGCGATCGATCCAGAGCAGTTCGGTCTCGATGCGGCATTTCCTGCAGGGTTTGTTGCGATGGTGATTCCGCATCTACGGCACAGAAATGGGCGCCGTGCGGCAGCGATTGGCGCAGTTGCTTGTGCTGTCACCATGCCGTTCTTGCCGGCTGGTGTGCCAATTCTGTGCGCATCCGTTGGCGTGCTTGTGGGGGTGAAGAAGCCATGACATGGACGCTAGTTCTCGCCCTCTCGACGATCGCATATGTCTTTAAAGTCACCGGGCTCGTCATAATCGGAGGCCGTGAGCTTCCAGCAGTGGTTGACCGTTGTCTCGGTCTGATTCCTGCTGCGCTGGTGTCGGCGTTGATCGTAAACTCAACTTTTGGCGGTGATGACGGCATGGTGTTCGACGCCCGCGCGATCGGCGTTGCTGCGGCAATTCTTGTGGCGGCAAGACGGGCTCCGCTCGTCGTAGTGATCGTCACCGGGGCAGCAGTGACTGCGCTCGTTCGCGCAGCCGGAATCGCCGCCTGAAGAACGCTTAACTGCTCAGCGTCAGGGTTGTGACTGTGTCACGAAGGGCTGAAGCAGCAGCTTCGGGTGGCACAACATTGATCATCACACCGGTTCCGCGTTCGAAGCCTGCTTGAGTGACGAGGTTCGGCCAAATATGAATGTGCCAGTGATACTCGCCGTCGTGCTGGTGTGGAGCGCTGTGGAACCCAACGTTGTATGCGACGTCGCCAAGGGTTGAACTCAAGACCTTCATTGCATCCCGCAAGCTTCTGCCAATTCCAGCAAGGTCTGTTGATGTCGTGTCCTGGAGGTGCGCATGATGCTGTTTTGGAAGGATGAGCAACTCGTATGGGGTGCCGCTCCAATACGGGCAGACAACAAGCACCGCATCGTTTTCGAAGACAACACGATCTTCAGTTGAACGCTCAGCCTCGATCGTGGTGCAGGCCACGCAACCACCTGCAAAGCGGGCAAAGGCACGCTCTTCTTCAAGCATTTCACCCGGAACGAATGGCAAGCCCATGAGCTGCCCGTGAGGGTGAGCGAGTGAGGCACCAGCTTCGCGTCCATGGTTCACGATGGCTTGGGTGTAGCGGATATGCGGCATATCGGAATGGGCTTCAAAACGTCGACGAAGAGCGTCCATGAATTGCTCGGCGGCATCATCGTCAAGATCACCAAGATTTGACTTGTGGTCTGGGCTGTACACGAAGACCTCATGCAAGCCAGTGCCCTCAGCAGTTACGTGGATTGGTCCGTCGTTATGAACTGCGAAGCCATCGTCGCCGGTGAACGCCGGGTAGAGGTTGGGAACCACCCGAATGTTCCACGCACCGGTCTTGTCGATTGTCTCGAGTGCCGGAGGAGTTGCCTCCTCGTTGCCTGGGCAGAACGGGCATGGCCGGTCTTCTGGGCCGTCGATGACGGTGGTCCGTGGTGCGAAATCGGTTGGGCGTTGTGCGCGGCCCGGAACAATTGTGACCCAGCGGCCGGTGAGTTGGTTGAGTCGTAGTTCGCTCACAGAACCTTCAGGATACGAGCGAAATCAGGCGGTGCGGTGGCTTTAACGACATCAGTTCACTTCGAGCGACTGTAAATCGTGAGGTGTCGTCCAGTCGCAGGGTCAAATTCTGCACGGCTCGCATCGCTGAACCGAGTCAAAACTGAGAGTCCGACCGCGCCGGCCATTTCGTCGAGTTGCTCAACCGATGAGTAGCGAATGCTCCACGGGCGAAGCCGAACCCCGTGCTGCTCGGTGAATTCAACAAATTGCCCTTCAACCAGTTGATCGGCACTGTGGTGGCGAGAAATCGAGAGAACCACATTTGTCGCCGTCATTGACTTCACCGACACATCATCAACCGTCACTCCATCTGGATGACTTGGTGGAGCAAGCCCCTCAACAACAACGATTCCTCCATCGGAGAGCGCTTCGGAACACTTCCGAAGACACTCTTTCTGACGGGCATGTGACTCAAGATTGAACAGCGTGTTGAACCCGATGAGTGCGACATCGAACGGCCCGGGAGGCATGTCATCGACCATGTCACCAGATACCACAGAAATGCGGCTATCGGCATCCGAGGAGCGAAGGCGGTCAAGCATTGCAATACTCGAATCAACCCCTGTGACGTCGAATCCGCTTGCCGAAAGTGGGATTGCGAGGCGACCAGTGCCGACTCCGAGTTCACACAAGTTGCGGCCAGGGGAGAACTCGGTGATGAGTTCAACCAGTGCTGTTACATCGCTGAGATCTCGGTACCAGTCGTCGTAGACATCTGCAAACGCGTCGCCGTATGTGTGAGATTCGTAACCCTCCACACCTGCAAGTTAGCGACAGGTTGGCAACAACGTGTCTAGCCTTGAGGTCGTGGACGTGACGTCGACATATCTTGACCATGCAGCAACCACCTCGATGTATCCCGAGGTGTTTGACGCGATGCGCCCATGGCAAGAGACTCACTTTGCGAACCCCAGCGGAAGTCATCGAGCGGCAAGAGTCGCGCGGCAAGCTGTCGACGAAGCTCGCGAAGTGGTCGCAAATGCTCTCGCAGTGAATACAGGAGATGTGGTGTTCACCGGTGGTGGCACCGAGTCAGACAATTTTGCGATCTCAGGATCGGTTCGATCGCGTGGCGGAATCGCGGTCTGTTCAGCAATCGAACACCACGCAGTACTTGACCCGGTTCTGCACCACGGAGGTGTCACAGTTGCGGTGACCAAAGATGGCCAGGTTGATATCGACAATCTTCGACATGTTCTCGAGAGTCTTACTGCGTCAGGTGAGCACATTGCAGTTGTGTCGGTGATGGCAGTGAACAACGAAGTTGGTTCGATCAACGACATTGCCGCGGTGGCCGCCGTGGTTCGTGAAGTTGCGCCCGAGGCATGGCTGCATACCGATGCAGTGCAAGCGGCTTGTTGGGTCGAGTTGTCGCAGATCACCCGACATGTAGACCTGCTCTCGCTGAGTGCTCACAAATTTGGCGGCCCTAAGGGTGTTGGTCTGATGGTGGTAAGTAACGGCGCAACACCTGAGCCGTTGCTACTCGGCGGAGGGCAAGAACGCGGCCGCCGCTCGGGAACGATCGATGTTGCCGGCGCCGTTGGTGCAGCCATAGCGCTACAGAAAACGACATCAGAGCGTGACGAGACCTCGCAACGTGTGCTGGCGCTTCGTAATGAACTTCTTGATGCGGTAACCCAAATCGAAGGCGTTGTCGAAACCGTGTCTCGCGAGCACACCGTTCCGGGTATCGCTCACATTTGCCTCAATGATCTAGAGAGTGAGGCGTTGCTCTTCATGCTTGATGCCGCTGATGTGTATGCAAGCGCAGCATCCGCGTGCGCAAGTGGGGCGATGGAGTCATCGCATGTGCTCTCTGCGCTTGGCGTTCCTGATGACCTTCGCCGCGGTGCCCTTCGGCTGTCACTCGGGCATAGCACGACCTCGGGTGACATCGATCGTGCCGTAACAGAAATCACTCGAAGTATCGGCCTCTTGCGCGAACGCCGAGCCGCACGAAAGCAGCGTGTCTGATGCGGGTCATGATTGGGATGAGCGGCGGTGTTGATTCGTCGGTGGCGGCTGCCCTACTTCACGAACAGGGGCACGAGGTTGTAGGTGTAACGATGCGCCTATGGGGTGGCGAAAGCGACACCGGATGTTGCAGTGTGTCCGATGTTGACGATGCAAGGCGTGTTGCCCAGCAGATTGGCATTGAACATGTCGTCTTCAACTTTTCTGATGAATTCGATGAGCACGTTGTTCAGCCCTATGTTGACGCTCACCAGAAGGGCATCACCCCGAACCCGTGCATCGAGTGCAACCGTCATCTCAAGTTCGAACGACTCGCTGAACGAGCAGATGAACTTGGCTTCGATGCTGTCGCAACTGGGCACCACGCGCGCATTGGTGCTCACGAGAATGGACGCCGTCGCCTAGAGCGTGGGGCAGACCTTGCAAAAGACCAGAGTTACGTGCTGCACATGATCACTGCCGAGGGGCTCGAGCACACGAGTTTCCCGATCGGCCACATGACGAAAGACGAGGTGCGTGAGCATGCGGCACGTCTCGGGCTTCGAACTGCCGGAAAGCCTGACAGCCAAGATGTCTGCTTCATTAGTCGCGCCGATGGTCGAGAACATTTTCTCGGCAACAGAATCCCTCTTCGTACGGCACGAGTGGTTGATCGAGATGGCACGCAGGTTGGAGAAGTTCCGTCAGTCGAGATGGTGACGCTAGGTCAGCGTCGTGGTCTTGGCACTCCCGGTGGTGGTCCGGTCCGGTACGTGATCGGAGTCGATGCCGCGAGCGATGAACCAACTGTCATCGTTGGAGATGCTGATGACCTTTTGGTGAGTTCTCAGATTGTTCATTCGATGACGTGGGTTGATCAGGCCTTCGAAGGTGAGGCTCTAGCTCAGACGAGTGCGCACGGTGACCCACGACCCTGCCAGGTGACATCAACTGGTGAGCGAGAGGTGCAAATTGACTGGGGTCTGCGGTCAACCCGTATCGCTCCGGGCCAGAGTGTCGTGCTGTATGACCCAACTAATACATGGGTGATCGGCGGCGGCATCGCTCAACGTTCGCCGCTCTGAAGTAGAGCAGCGTCTCAGCGAGGAGATCGCAGCGCCTCAAGCGCCGCGCCTGGCCGACTTGGGGCGATCAGGGCTGCAGTGAGGTGAATGGCTCGACCCTCCGGCGTCTTGCGTCCCGCTGCCAACACCACTGTCTCGCTGGAGCGCAATGAGATTTCTAAGGCCGGGCCAGTTGCTGGACCAGTGAGATCGGCTGCTTCAGTTTCAGCTGGCGCGAGGGCAGCCCCAGACACCACGTGAGATCGCCACATTGCGGTCTCCATCAGCACGAGTGGATCGTGGACGACGACGCCTGCAGGCACGAGGACGAGCCAACGGCAGGAGAGTAGATGCCAACGGGTTGAACCGAGGCCTGCAAACGCAGCGGCAATGGCTCCGAGCACGATTGCAAGCGTCGTCTGTGAGCGCTCAGCGGAAACCACGGCATACGACCAAAACGCTGCTGAAAGCAACCAGACAATGACTGCCGGTAGCGCAAAGCCGAGGGGTGGACGTAGAGGGAAGCGCTGTTCTGACCCGTAGGCAGCGAATTGCACCCAACGCTGGCCGACCTCCGCAGTGAACACTGAGTAGGTCGCAATAAGCGATGCAAGCAGACCGATCGTGCCGAGCGTTGTATTCCCACCAGCAATGAGCACGATGACGCCAGTAGAAATGCTGAGTGGCAGTGTCGTCCGTGCCAAGGTCAACGTGACTGGCGAGCCAACAAAGACCGAAACGGCTCCAATCACCCAAAGCAGCCACGTCGAGATGGTGATGGTGAGCCCGGCATCGAGAGCGTCGATCGCTTGGCTAAGCGCTACTGCAGTCGCCACCCAAGCCAGCCGCGTCAACCACGTGAAGATGGTCGGAATCTCGAGTTTCGACGTCGTTGAAGCCATCGCCCTCCATTCTGTCGGGTATTCGCGTCCGAGGGGGCGTACGAGTCGTGAAAGAGCAAGTGGGCGTGCAACGATGGCGATATGACGAGGTCACTCGATGGAGTAGCCCCAGGGGCGACCTTGGGGGTGGGGAGCCTCCCTCACCGCAGCGCGTCCGCTGCCGTCGAATTCTCCGTCAACAACTTCGACCTTCCAGTCGTTCCCCGGCTCCCGCGGCGCTCTGGTGCAGAGTCACTTGCCAACCAGGCGCTCGTCGGTGTCCCAGGAATCGAGATGGGGCCGTACGGGACACTTGCTGTCGATGTTGCTCGACTCGACCCAGAAGCACCAGTGACGACCGACCTACTTACCGACAACTTCGTTGGGTTTCGAGCATTCACCGAACTTGCTCCCGGTTTGGGCGTCGACGGTCGAACGTTCAAATGGCAAGTGGTTGGTCCCGTCACGCTTGGATTGACCCTGCTTCGGGCAGGTGCACCAGCCCATCTCGCATTTCGCGTGGCCACTCAGGCCATAAATGAGCACGTAGCGACGCTTGGGTCAGTTCTTGCCGGAGTACTTCCGAACTCGACCCAACTGATTGTCTTCGATGAGCCACTGATGGTTGATTTGATGTCAAACGACTTTCCGCTGGCTCCTGATGTCGTCGCGGACATGCTCTCTGGCGTCATGGCATCCGCTCAAACGTTTGGAGTAGTAGGGCTGCACTGTTGTTTCGAAGCTGACTGGCCGTCACTGCTCGAGGCCGGCCCGCAGGTGCTGTCGATGCCTGCAACAGAAGCCGTGGTTGACGTGAGCGGATACCTCGACCGGTTCATGCAGAACGGTGGCCGAATCGCTTGGGGCGCGGTTGGTACTGAAGGACCAGTCGGTGTGTCGGCGAGCCGGTCTTGGAAAGCGCTCAGCGGAATCTGGTGCAAGATGGTCCAGCGAGGTACTGACCCGGGAATGCTGCGAGCGCAAAGCCTTCTCTCGCCACAAAGTGGCCTCGCGTCGTACGCGCCAGGCGTGGCAGAAGAAATTTGCAAGTCGCTACATGACATCTCGCTGAGAGTGCAAGACCAAGCATCTGCGGCGAAATTGGTTCTCGGCGCATAGCCGTTTTGGCCGCTGGGTTCTCCCTACACTCGTCTCATGGCCGAAGAGATTCGACGCACCGCATCGCCTGAAGATGCGCGCCTTCGAATCAACGAGTTAACAGCAATCGTTTCTCGACATAACGCTCTCTACTACGAGCAAGACGCTCCAGAGATTCCAGATGGCGAATATGACCTGTTGGTCAACGAACTCAGAGATCTGGAGGAACAGTTTCCGGAGTTTGCAGAGACCACCTCGCCTGGCAAGACCGTTGGTGGGGCGCCGAGTGCAACGTTTGCTCCGGTGCAGCACGCAATCCCAATGACAAGTCTCGACAACGCAATGGATGTCGACGAACTCCGCGCGTGGGGTGATCGTGTTCAGAGGTCACTCGATGGTGAGAGCGTGAGATTTGTCTGCGAACTCAAAATTGATGGACTTGCAATGAGTATCAGGTACGTCGATGGAGAATTGGTGACGGCGGCCACTCGTGGTGACGGTCGAGTCGGCGAAGATGTCACCGCAAACGTGAAGACCATTGCGGTGATCCCACAACGTTTGGCGGACGCTCCATCGGTAATTGAGGTGCGAGGTGAGGTGTATATGCCTCGAGAGGTATTCAATGCGTTGAATGCTGAGGCCGAACGAACAGGTGACCGAGCGCTCGTCAACCCTCGAAATGCTGCGGCAGGTTCGCTGCGCCAAAAAGACTCAGCAGTCACCGCTCGACGGAAACTTGCGTTTTGGGCCTACCAAATTGGCGATCGTCAGGGTGGTCCGCAACATTCGACACATGAAGAGGCACTTGCCTACATCGGCGAGTTAGGTTTCCCGGTGAATCCTGAAGTGACGGTTCTCGCATCGTTTAGTGAGGTCATCGAGTTTTGTGAGGCAGCGATTGAACGTCGTCATGACCTTGGCTACGACGTCGATGGTGTTGTGATCAAAGTGGATGATCTTGCACAACGTGAACAACTCGGCTTCACATCGCGGGCTCCTCGCTGGGCGATTGCGTTTAAGTTCCCACCCGAAGAGCGCACGACCACACTTCTCGATATCCGAGTCTCGGTCGGTCGCACCGGCCGAACGACTCCTTATGCGGTTCTCGAGCCTGTGTTTGTAGATGGGTCGACGGTTTCGATGGCAACGCTTCACAACGAGGATCAGGTTCGGATCAAAGATGTCCGCCCAGGTGACACGGTGATTGTTCGCAAAGCGGGAGACGTCATTCCAGAGGTCGTCGGCCCGGTGCTTTCCGAGCGACCAGATGGAGCGGTTCCCTGGTCATTCCCGCAGCACTGTGAATGTCCGCTAGGCAGCGAGTTTGTGCGTCTCGACGGAGAAGCAGATACCCGATGTGTTGAACCGAAGTGCCCATTTCAGAGAGATCAGAAGATCATGTACTGGGCAAGCCGAGGCGCGATGGATATCGAAGGGCTTGGAGAACGGACCGTCGTGCAGCTAACCGAACGGGACCTTGTTGGCGATGTCGCAGATTTGTATCAACTATCGGCTGACGATGTTGAGGGTCTTGAAGGGTTTGCGCGGCCGAGTGCAGAGAAGTTGATTGCAGCAATCGATGATTCACGTCGGCAACTTGCGTGGAGGGTGTTGACCGGGTTTGGCATCAAGCATCTCGGTCCGACCGTTGCGCAGTCGTTGATCTCGGAATACGGATCAGTGCGAGCAGTATTTGCTGCCTCAGAAGACGAATTATCTTCAGTTGATGGAATTGGTGACGTCATTGCCCATTCGATTTCTCGGTGGTGGGAAAACACAGTTAACCGTGACCTCGTCGATCGTCTTGAGAGAGGCGGAGTGGCGCTCGACATCGTTGAGAGCCCGCCTGAGGGCGGCGAGGCCTACGAGCAGACGCTTGAAGGTCGTGCGGTTGTCATCACCGGAACAGTGCCTGGATACAACCGCGAGGAGGCGGGCGCTGCGGTTGTCGCCCGAGGTGGAAGTTCACCGGGCAGTGTGTCAAAGAAGACGTTCGCCCTTGTTGTCGGCGATGGAGCCGGCGCATCCAAACTCACAAAGGCAGAATCCCTCGGAGTTCCAATCGTTAGTGCTGATGAATTCGAGGCGTTCCTTGAATCAGGACAACTTCCTGCAACGTCTGACTAGACCACGTTGAAGTACCAAGTGAACACTCGAGCTCGTTCACGGCCGTCGTCGATCGGCCAGAAAATGACATCCACCCGGTGACTGCCTGAATCAAACCTGTCGATCGGCCCATCAGGAGATGGAGCGTAGGTCAGCGTGTGGTTACCTGGCTCGAACACCGTGACAACGGGAACGGCAACTTGCTCACCTGGTTCAACAGTTTCTGTCTGGATTTCTGAGAGATCCACGGTTTCAATTTCAACACCATCGATCACGAGAACGCCGGTGAGACCCGAGGCGAGGTCAACAAACACATCGGTCTGGGCAAGTGCCTGCTCTGCATCCGGAACCGGCAGCACAGACTCGATGGAACTGGGTAAGGCTGCACGATCATCGCCGGTAACGCTGACGAGCACGCCTCGGGTGACGAGCACGAGCCCAATCGCAACGAACAAACTGACGATGATGAGAGTTCTGTCAGACCGCTGGCGTCGGGGTGCCGGGTTGGTCTCTGCAGCAGTTGAGTCGTCAGATGTCACCTCACCATCGTGCCATCAATCTGCGCTCGACCCCAACCGCAGGTCAATCCGAGATAGCGTCATGGCGCTGTGGAAATTGATCCCCTCGAACCAGAGACTCAACTGAACGAACTCATCGGCGGCCGCTACCGGCTGACATCGTTCATTGCGAAAGGCTCGGCTATTTCGATTGCTGACGCGTGGGACGAAACTGATCAGCGTCCCGTTCTTGTCCGATTGATCCGCCGTCGGATCATGACCTCACCTGGCTTCGTCCACTCGTTTAGAACAGCGATGTCATCAGCAGCGCTCGTGTCTCACCCGAACCTGATTGCAATTTTCGACTGGGGTGTGCACGAGCGAAGCGACGAGTTGCCGCCTACGGCTTATGTCGTCACGGAGCGTCTTGAGGGAGGCAGTCTTCGAGACATTCTCGACCGTGGCCGTCGACTCTCTTATTCTCAGGCGCTACAAGTTGGGCTTGACCTCTGTCATGGGCTTGCCGAAGCCCACCGCCAAGGGCAGGTACATGGTGAGGTAACCCCCTCGAAGATCGTGTTCGGAGCTGATGGCCGGGCCCGCCTGGTAGATCTGGGGCTCGCAGCACCGATGCAAACCGCGCTCTGGTCGGTCGGAGGCGGGCCAGAAAACCACATGGTGTTATATACCGCCCCCGAGGTGGCGGAGGGCAAGTCGGCAACAGCGCTATCGGACATCTACGGCCTTGGTCTCGTCTTGGTTGAAACGCTCACCGGAGCGGTGCCATTTTCTACAGACTCAGCAGCGGCGACACTGCGAGCAAGAGTTGGTCGACTGCTCCCCGTGACCGCCGACTTGGGTCCACTTGCTCAGGTGCTTGAACACGCAGCCCGACCGGCAGTTGAAGAACGGGCAAGTGCTGTAGAGCTCGGGTTGGAGTTGGTCGGTGTTGCCCGACGACTTCCTCGGCCCGAGCCACTTCCACTCGTCATGTCGTTTGAACCAGCGGAAACGGCCATTTCGGAGGATGTGTCGCTCGAGGCCGAGGTTCCAAAACCTTCGAATCCTGCCGAGCAAGTAACGCCGGAACCGCCTCAGGGAGGCCCGTCAACCATTCCAGCCACACCTGATTCAAATGCGTCTGATGAAGAGAATGGTCGAGACAGTCCTGCGAATGTCGAGCAGCAACAGCCCTCAGGCGGCGTGAGTGCTCAGCAGCACACCGCCGCCCCTTCTGCGCCCGCGGGGTCTATGCGGCGGGGCGTGTCGACGTCTCGTCGCCCTCGATGGGTGCTGCCGGTTGCCGCTGTTGTTGCTGTCATTGTCGGGGTAATTGGTGCCCGCGTGTTGCTTGCTACGCCGGTCTATGAGGTGCCAGTTCTTTCGGGCATTGCTGAAGCTGAAGCGCTCAACATCGTCACTCCTTTTGAATGGTCAGTGTCGGTGACATATGAACGTTCTGATGAACAACCGATCTCGGGTGCCGTCATTCGCACGAGCCCGGCAGCAGGGGAACAATTGCGCGAGGGTGGAATCTTCACTGTTGTGGTGAGTGAAGGGCCGGTTCTGCGAGAACTCCCTGAGGTCACGGCAATGCAAGGCGCTGACGCACTCGATCTTCTCGATAGCGCAGGGTTCCAGCCGTTTACTGAAATTGTCTACAACGAAGTGATCGAAATTGGAGAAGTCATCAGCTGGGAAATTCCTGATGATCCGGCAATTCAAGCGGGAGACTCAGTTGAACCCGGGACACTTGTTCGACTAGTTCTCTCCGGTGGGCCAGCGCCGCGCGAGGTTCCAAATGTCGTTGGTCTGATCGTCGGCGTAGCGAGGGCTCAACTTGTCGGCACCGCGCTTCGGATTGTCGAAGTCGAAGAGGTCTATGACGATGAAACTGAAACCGGTCTCATCCTTTCGCAGTCTCCTCAACCAGGTGAATTGCTTGAACGAGGAGGCGCGATAGAAGTTTCTATTTCGCTTGGGCCGAATCTCATTGCGTTCCCGTCGGTGCCTGCGAACTCGAGTTTCGAAGATGCGCAGAAATTACTCACCGATGCGGGATTCACCGTTGAACTGATACTGGGTGCGGCGGATGGTGATGTCGAGGAAATCACTATCGATGGCGACCGCCCGTCGCCGGGAGACGAATTCCCCAACGGCACTCAAGTCGACATCGTTGCGGCCTGAGAGGGCTTTTCAAGGGATCATTCGTCGAGGTCGGTGATCGCCAAAATCTCTTCTGCAACAGTTAGTGCAAGTTCATCCTGCGGAGTAGTTGCCTGCATCGCCATCACTTTCATGAGGTCGCCCTCAACCTGGATGCCTCCTGACATGAATGCCTGCATCGCCTTGGCGGGATCCCGCTCAACAAGCAGTGCTCGGGCAGTTTCATAACTCAACGTGATTGTTGCGTCGGGTTCATCGAGATGTCCAAGATCCAGATCGACATCACCATTCGAGGTGTCAATGTGCGCATACAGATCGCCATCGCCAAATGGAACATCGGTGATGACTTGGTTGACCTTCACCGCAACTTCGATTGGGGCCGTCTGAGACGAATAGCGCTCACGAATTTCGCGAGCTGCTTCGATCCATTCGGAGGAGAGAAAGGGAAAGCTCACGCCGAGAGAATACCCGGCGCTAGTTCACAACGAGAGATGCTGCACCGATGTGGTGATCGATTCAAGGAAGTCGCCGTCAAGGTCGTAGCCAAGTCCTGGAGCGTTGGGCACGGCCACTTCGCCTGAGTCGACTTCGATCGGGTCGAGGACGATGTCGCGAGAATAGAAACGACGAGATGCAGAGATATCTCCCGGAAGAACGAAGCCATCAAGCGCGGCGAGTGCGCAATTTGCGGCGCGGCCAATTCCAGTCTCGAGCATGCCTCCGCACCACACAGGTATTCCGTTTGCGACGCAGAGATCATGGATTCGAACTGCTTCGAGATACCCACCAACCCGACCTGGCTTGATGTTGATGATTTCCGCGGCGCCGATTGCGATGGCATCCTCGGCTTGCACGAATGATTCGATCGACTCATCGAGGCATACGGGGGTTTCGATCGCTGCGGCCAGATCGCGGTGGCCAAGCAAATCATCGGTATCGAGTGGTTGTTCGATGAGGAGCAGATCATACGCGTCGAGTTGTCGGAGATGATCGAAATCTCGTCGTGTGTACGCCGTGTTGGCGTCAACCTGAAGGCCCATTTCGGGTCCGATAAGTTCGCGCACGAGACGAACCGGTTCGATATCCCATCCAGGTTCAATCTTTAGTTTGATCCTTGCATAGCCATCATCTACGTAGCCTTGGACGGCCGATAGAAGTGAATCGATTGAAGAGAAGATTCCGACCGACACGCCGCTTGGAATTGTCGCCCGAGAACCTCCGAAGCGTGCATGTAGGTTGATGCCCTGAATCCTCAATTCGGCATCGAGCACTGCCATTTCGATTGCCGCTTTCGCCATCTGGTGACCTTTGATCGGCTTGAGAATCTCAGCAATGTCTCCCGCAATGAGGTCGCCTCGCTGGCTGAGACGTGGTGCGATGAATTCGGAGATCACTGTCTCGACTCCGGCTACGTATTCGGGGGAGTAGAGGGGTTCGCTCATTGCAACGCACTCACCCCAGCCGACAGTTCCGTCATCGCTCGTCACCCCGATGAGTAAAATCTCGCGGGCGGTTTGTTCTCCAAAACTCGTTCGAAATGGCGTTACTAACTCGAGGTGAATACGTCGAAGTTCGATCTTGCTGAGTTTCATAGCGGCCTTTCAAGTTGATATGCGCCATCTTTGGTAAATCCAACGACAACAAATCCGTTGGCGAGCGCGGTAGTAAGCGCTAGACGAACCTCCTGGCGCCATTTAGCTGTGGCCTGTGGATCGGTTCGGCGCAATGTGACAATGTCCTCTGGTGTTGCGACTTCTTGTCGGCTGTCAGGGTTTGTGGGGGTCTTGGTTCCTGAGCTATCGACGCGCCATGCGACAAGAACACGATCGCTTTCGTCATTGGCGTTAATCGAGTCGGTCATCGTTCCGTAGAAATTTGGAAGATACTCAGCAACTTCGCCACCAAGCACACCAATGTTGAACCAGGCATTCGTTCGAACGAGAGGATCGAAGGTCCAAGTAATCCACGAAATTCCGCGATCATGAGCCCAATCCCGCTGGTGGATTTTCATCAGTCGGCCGAGCCCAAGATGGCGTGCGCCGGGCAGGAGTCCTGTGACATGGCTATGAAGGGCTGATTCACCCTGATGGTGCGCCAACCAACCAAACGATGCGCCGACAATACGCCCATCCTCAAAAGCGCCAGCGATGTAGCCCCCAGAGTGTTGAACCGCTCTCAGAATCTCACGGCTCACGATTGGAGTGTTGGAGCCCCACACTTGCATGAGAATTTCTGAAGCCGCCTCTAGATCAACAGGACTCGACAGCAGGCGAACTTCAACATCGTTTGGTGGTAAATCGCCTTGGAGAGACGCCATATCTCAACGGTAGTCACTCGGCAGCAAGAGTTAGCCATGCGCAGGGGTGGTGTGACACTTTGTACAGACTGCCCGATTCGGTTGTAGGAGACGCTTCTGCGGGGTAACGATGGCGTGTCTATGGCACGCATTCTTGTGACTGAATCAATCGCCCCAGGAGGGCTCGACCGTCTGCGCGCAGCCGGTCACGACGTCGATGTCCAAGAAGGGCTGTCAGATGGAGAATTGAAGTCGGCCATTGTTGGCGCACACGCCTTAATTATTCGATCAGCGACCCAGGTAACTGCTGAGGTACTTGCAAGTGCTGATTCGCTGATTGCGGTAGGTCGAGCTGGAATTGGTCTCGACAACGTCGACGTGACTGCGGCCACTGAATCTGGCGTGATGGTGATCAATGCTCCCCAGTCGAACATCATTTCCGCAGCAGAGCACACCATGGCGCTCTTGCTGGCGCAGGCACGAAACGTTCCACAGGCTCATTCAGCGCTTGTTGATGGCCGCTGGGAGCGCTCGAAGTGGGAAGGTGTCGAACTTGCCGACAAGACCCTCGGAATTGTTGGGCTCGGACGAATTGGCAAACTTGTCGCCGACCGGGCTCGGGCATTCCAGATGCGAATTGTTGCGTTCGACCCATTTGTGTCCGACGAACGTGCGAAACAGATCGGTGTCGAGTTGCTCTCACTTGATGACCTCGTCGCTGTAAGCGATTTTCTCACCGTTCATCTGCCACGAACTCCTGAGACGATTGGTCTTATCAATGCCGAACTGCTCTCGACTGCGAAGCCATCGTTGCGGGTCATCAATGTGGCACGCGGTGGAATTGTCGTTGAGGAAGATCTTGCTGCGTGTATTGCCTCCGGCACGATTGCAGGCGCCGCTCTCGACGTCTTCGATTCTGAACCGTGCACGGAGAGTCCTCTCTTCGGACTGTCACAGGTGGTTGTCACTCCACATCTTGGAGCGAGCACTCGAGAAGCGCAGGACAAAGCTGGCGATGCGATTGCTGACATGATGCTGCTTGCGCTCGCCGGAGAATTCGTTCCTTGGGCTGTGAATGTTGATGCTGCTGAGGCAGATGACAATCTCCGTCCGTACCTCGGGTTGGCTGAGCGACTCGGCCGGCTGTTCTCATCGCTCGCCGTCGAGCCGCCAACGAAGATCAGTTTTGAAGTCGCCGGCGATATCGCGGTGCATGACACGCGGATTCTTGGACTTGCTGTACTGAAGGGATTCTTCGGTAGGACATCTGAAGAGCAAGTCAGTTTTGTGAATGCTCCAAAGCTGGCGGCATCTGCCGGGGTTGAGCTTGAGGAACTCAAACGCTCAGTCTCTGATGAATATCTCAACATGTTGACCGTCTCGGGCGGAGCGCACACGATTTCTGGAGTGCTCACCGGACGAAGCGCACAGCAACGAGTTGTTGACGTCGACGGCCATGGAGTTGATGTTCCGCCATCTGAACACATGCTTTTGATCTCAAACGATGACCGTCCTGGCGTTATCGGAACTGTCGGTACAGTGCTCGGAGATGCCGGGGTGAACATCGCGGACATGGATGTCGGCCGGGTAGTTGGGGAAGACTCCGCCGTGATGTTGATTGCAACGGGCTCGGTTGTTTCAGACGAGGTGCTTGACGCGCTTCGTCGTTCACCAGGAATTACGAGCGTCGTCGCCCTCGACGGCTGAGCTCAAGGAGAGCAACTACGCCGAGTGTCTTCGGCGACAGTTCTTGCGGCACTAGCAAAGTCGTCACCGTTACTTGCGTAGAGGACTGCTCGTGAAGAATTCACGATGATCCCATGCCCGTCAGGTCGCGACCCGTTTGACTTCACTTCGTCGGCGGAACCCCCCTGGGCTCCGACACCCGGAACAAGAATGGGAAGGTCTCCAACAATGGCTCTGACCTGCGCAAGTTCGTTGGGGTAGGTCGCCCCAACGACAAGTCCGCAATCACCGAGTTGAGCCCAGCGTTGAGAGATCATCTCGGCGACGCGAACGAAGAGCGGCGCCCCACCGGTGTCGAGCATCTGAAGATCATCCCCGCCAGGGTTTGAGGTTCGGCAGAGTCCTATGACGCCGCCGCCGGCTGCGAAGAACGGCTCGACTGAGTCGGTTCCAAGGTACGGATTAACGGTTACCGCATCAGCACCGAATCGATTGAATGCTTCGACCGCATAATTCGCTGCAGTCGACCCGATGTCGCCGCGCTTGGCGTCGAGGATGAGGACAGTATCGGGATGGTTCTCACGAATGTAGGTACAGATCGTTTCGAGTTGGTCCTCTGCACGTTGTGCGGCGAAGTAGGCGATCTGAGGCTTGAAGGCGCAGACAAGATCTGCGGTCGCATCGACGATGTCAATACAGAACTCCGCGATTCCATTCCGGCTTGTGGCGAACTGCTCTGGCATCTTCGCCGGGTCGGGGTCAAGGCCGACACACAGATTTGAACCATTGGCTTCCCAAGCGCGGTCAAGTCGTTGCAAGAATCCCATTCGACTCAGCCTTCTACCGAGATCGCTGCAGTGGGGCACAGGTCAGCGGCGTCTGTAACGGCAGTTCGAAGCGATTCATCAGGCGACTCTTGCTTAACCACGACTATTCCGTCCGCTCCAATAGAAAACACGTCGGGACAAAGTTGCGCGCAACCACCGGTGGCGGCACACGCCTCGCGATCAACCGAGACAAACATACGTGTCGATGCTACTCGTGAGAGTCTTCGTCGATCAGCGTTGTTGGCGCTCGAATGCGGCGAGAACTGCCTTGAGTGATGCCGTGGTGATGTTTGGGTCGCTTCCGAGGCCCCAACGCGTTGTGGTGTCAGAGGCCGTTTCGACGTAGGCAACCGCCTGAGCGTCAGCTCCTCGCCCGATGGCGTGTTCGGTGTAGTCGAGGACATCAAACTCAATCGGCCATTCGCTGCGCAACGCGGCAACAAACGCTTCAACCGGACCATCGCCCTCACCTGCGACGGTGACTGCCTCACCATCTATCGATAGCTGTGCGGTGACCTTTGTGTGGCCTTTGCCTTCGGTCGTCGAGGTGTGCAGTTCGTGGCTTCGGAGTTGGAATGCAGGCTCCTCGGGAAGATATTCCGCGCTAAATGCATCCCACATGATTCCCGGTGAGATCTCGGTGCCCGAATCCTCAGTGATGTGCTGGATCGTTTTTGAGAACTCGATTTGCAAACGCCGTGGAAGGTCGTATCCGTACTCTTCCTTCATGACGTAGGCGACGCCTCCCTTGCCGGACTGGCTATTAACCCTGATGACCGCCTCGTAGCTGCGGCCGACATGCTTCGGGTCGATCGGGAGGTACGGGACGCCCCATCGCTCGTAGGGCTCTGGAAGATGCTCAAAACCCTTCTTGATCGCATCTTGGTGCGAGCCAGAAAATGCGGTGTAGACGAGGTCGCCGACGTACGGATGCCGGGGGTGAACGGGCAGACGGTTGCAATACTCGGCGGTTCTGCGAAGTGCATCGATGTCGCTGATGTCGAGTTCAGGATCGACACCGTTGGCGAACAAGTTCATCGCGAGGTTGATGACATCGACATTGCCGGTGCGCTCACCGTTACCGAACAACGTTCCTTCAACGCGATCGGCGCCTGCCATCACGCCGAACTCTGCGGCCGCGACGGCGCAACCACGATCGTTGTGGGGATGAAGGCTGACGATCACTGAATTGCGATCGCGGATGGTGCGGCCAAACCACTCGATGACATCGCCGTAGACATTCGGTGAATAGCACTCGACTGTGGCCGGCAAATTCAGGATTAATGGATTTTCGGGGGTCGGCTGGATGACATCCATTACCGCCTCACACACCTCAATCGCATATTCCGGTTCGGTGAGGGTGAAACTCTCAGGGGAATACTCGTATCGAATCTCGGTACCTGACAACTGAGCCTCATGCTGCTTGCACAGGTTCGCTCCGTCGACTGCAACCTGCTTGATGCCTTCTTTATCGAGGTTGAACACGACTTCGCGTTGCAGTGGATTGGTTGAGTTGTAGAAGTGAACAATTGCGCGAGGAGCGCCCTCGAGCGCCTCGTATGTACGGGCAATGAGTTCTGGCCGACACTGCACGAGCACTTGGATCCACACATTTTCTGGGATGAGATCCTCGGTAACCAGTTGTCGGACAAAGTCGAAATCAGGTTGGCTCGCTGATGGGAATCCAATTTCAATCTCGGTGAATCCCATCTTCACCAATTCCCGGAACATGGCCAGCTTACGGACGGGGTCCATGGGGTCAATCAGCGCCTGGTTTCCATCTCGGAGGTCTACGGAGCACCAAATTGGTGCCTTCTCGATCACTTTGTTTGGCCAAGTCCGATCAGTGAGCACGATCGGGACATAGGGGGCATAACGATCAAAGGGCATTTTCTTCGGAGTGGCAGGTGTTGGAGGCATTTGTGTTCCTTCTCGCAAGTGGTAAATCGTCGAATGTCGTCTGAAAAATGAAATCGCCCCCAACCGGGGCGGCGGGGGCGGGCGAACGTCGTCGGAGCGCGCTCGCCCTACATAAGGAGCAGAATCGGACGCAAGATGTTTCCCACGACACCAACGATAGCCCGCAGAGGCTCTCTCAACAATGTCAGCCACATCTCGGGTGAGAGCGGCGGTAGCCTGACGTCATCATGTCAGAGCAACACAGTGGTCGCGGTCGTGGCGGCGGAAACCGCAACCGGCGACGCTCTGGTCCGAGCCGTCGCCCCGAAACAGCACCTGAAGAGCAGCGCTCCGGCAATTTGACAACCGCTAATTCTCTTCCCGCGGTTGACCCTCCGACAGGTTTCGCGAAACTAGGAGTGCCAGAGCGAATTGACAATGGCCTTGCTGCTGCGGGTTTTGCTCAGCCGTTTGCGATCCAACTCGAGGCCATTCCTGTGGCGATGGAGGGTCGCGATGTATGTGGCCGGGCTAAGACGGGCTCCGGTAAGACCCTTGCGTTCGGGATTCCGATGCTGTCTCGTATCCAAGGTTCAGCCGGTCCGAGTGCTCCCCTTGGCTTAGTGCTCGTACCTACACGCGAACTTGCGGTGCAGGTGGCTGAAGTTCTCCAACCTGTCGCCGCGACAGCCGGAATCACGGTTGCTCCTGTCTACGGCGGAGCGAGTCGCGAGCACCAGGTGCGCGAACTGCAGCGCGGTGTCGAACTTGTTGTAGCGACACCTCTGCGGCTTATCGATCTCATCAAATCTGACGAGGTTGATCTCAGCGATGTTCAAATCGTCTGTCTCGATGAGGCCGACCGCATGGCCGATGACGGGTTCACCCCGCAGGTCGAGTGGATTCTTCGGCACTGCACCGGCCGAAACCAGACCATGCTGTTCTCAGCAACTCTCGATGGAGACGTCGGTCACCTGATTCGCCACTATTTGAACGATCCGATTGAGGTTGCGATCGACTCGGCGACAGACACAGTCGGAACCATGCATCACCTCTTTCTTGCTGTCCATCACATGGACAAGGCCCGCGTGGTAGGGGCGATCAGCGAATCGATTTCAAAAGTGGTCGTGTTCTGCCAGACGAAACGGCTGTGCGACAAGGTTGAGCAAGCGTTAGTTGACAATGGTGTGAACGCTGCGGCGATCCATGGCGACCTCTCGCAGGCGGCTCGTGAACGAGCGCTTCAGCGTTTTGCAGAAGGCCGCCTGAACGTGCTTGTGGCGACCGATGTCGCGGCTCGAGGTATTGATATTGATGACATTGGGGCGGTCATTCACTATGACCCGGCTGGTGATGCGAAGGACTACCTACATCGCTCCGGGCGAACCGCTCGTGCGGGTCGTGACGGGTGGGCCGTGACATTTGTTGAATACAACCAGCACACCCAGATGCGGGTGTTACAACGTATGTTGCGGCTACCAACGAATAAGCCAATCGAGGTGTTCTCGAATGATATTCGGTTGCGTGATCTACCCACGTTGAACGCTGACGTCACGACCGACGCAACCGATCACTCCTGACGGCCGCTGGATGATTCCAGCACCTAACGTGGGCGTGTGCTTCACCGACTGACCTTCGGCATGGTTGCGGTATGCCTGACGGTTTCATGCGCGACACCTACGCCAGCCGCGGTTGAAGATTCACCGGCTACCACCACACCATCTACGACATCGGAACCGGTGGCCCAACCCGCTGCCCCTGCAGGGCTTGTTAACGAGTTGTCAGTGTCGCTGACGGTTGAGGACCTCAACATCGATGAACATGTCACGGTGGCTAACAAGGAGCCGATCGGACTCTTCACTTCGGTTGCAAGTTGCTCGTTAGTTGAGGGAGGAGGCTGGTTCCCTCTTGAGATTGTTGTTTCAGGGGAGTCGTTTATTCGCCTGTCCTCGATAACCCCTACACCCAATGGGATAGGGGCTATCGAAGGTCAACTCGAGTACGAACAACAGACCCGCATTCCACTTGACGCAGCTGTCACGATCTACGTGGGCGCGGACTCTGCATCTGGCACATTTGTCGGTAGCGACGCTGCTGGTCGAGCTGTTTCAGGAGACTTCGACTGTGGCTCAGCGGAGGTCTCAGATCAAGTGCCAACGGAGGCAACCACCGAGTTGTCCATTCGGTTACTTCAGGCAAATGAAATTGGGGGTCAACGTGTTCGGCGCCTCGGATTTCGGACAATGTCAACTCAGGGATGCCCCACAAGCAACGACGCTTCGCAGCAGTGGCAGGTCGACAACGCCGACCACCCAGTTGGTGGCCTCTTGTCAGCAGTTCTCGTGTTCGACTCACCAACCAGTCAATGGGAAGGGGAGTTCACGATTGCCGGCGAAACCGTTGTCGTTGAGGCTCTCGCAGTGTCGACGATGCCGAATGGGCTCGTCTTTTCAGGGACCAGCGTCGACGGCATAACTGTCGACGGGGCGTTGACCTGTTAGGCCTTTAGCCACGCTGGGCGCTGCGCCTCATACGAATCGATCGCGTCAGCATGTCCAAGCGTGATACCGATGTCATCGAGCCCCTCTAGGAAACGATGTTGTGTCGGCTGATCGATTGGGAATTCAGACGAAATTCCAGCGGCCGGTACCTCGACGAGGAGCTGTTCCATGTCGACGACGATCGAGGTCGACGGGTCTGCATCGATTGCTGCCCAGATCGCCTCGACTTCGTTGAGTGGAAGCACTGCTGGAACGAGGCCATTCTTCGTGCAGTTGTTGCGGAAGATGTCCGAAAAACTTGGAGCGATGACAGCTTCGAATCCGGCTTGCTGAATTGCCCAAACTGCATGTTCGCGACTTGAACCAACACCGAAGGATGGTCCTGCAACGAGGATGTTCGCACCAGCGAATCGCTCTTCATTCAACACGAATGAAGGATCATCTCGCCAGGTCGAGAAGAGCCCCTTCTCAAAGCCGGTCCGTTCGACCCGCTTCAACCACTCTGCAGGAATGATCTGGTCGGTATCGACATCGCTGCGGCGAAGCGGAACCCCGGTACCTGTGATGACGCGTACGGCTTTCATGAAAGATCCTCCGGAAGAGCGAATTGGCCAGCAACAGCGGTTGCTGCGGCAACGGCGGGAGACACGAGGTGTGTACGACCGCCACGTCCTTGACGGCCCTCAAAGTTTCGGTTCGATGTGCTCGCTGAACGCTCACCCGGGGCGAGCTTGTCAGGGTTCATTGCGAGACACATCGAGCAGCCCGGCTCGCGCCAATCTGCTCCGGCTGCGGTGAAGACTTTGTCGAGACCCTCAGCCTCTGCCTGTGCCTTAACTCGATGCGACCCCGGGACGACCATCACTCGGGGAACTGTCACTGTCCTGCCTTCAAGCACTGCGGCTGCTGCCCGAAGGTCTTCGATGCGACTGTTCGTGCAAGACCCAATGAAGACGGTGTCGACCGGGACATCTCGCATGGCGGTTCCAGGTTCGAGACCCATGTACTCAAGAGCACGACGAACGGTTTCTTGAGTGGTGGGATCACTGAAGTCTTCTGGTGAGGGAACATTGCCGTCGATTGAGGTGACCTGCGCTGGGTTCGTTCCCCAGGTGACCTGCGGACGAATCGTTGCGGCATCAATAACGACTTCTTTATCCCACGCTGCACCCTCGTCAGTAGTAAGCGTCGACCAGTCAGCAACTGCTGAGTCCCAGGCGTTGCCTGTAGGTGCGTGATCACGACCTTTCAGGTATTCGAACGTCGTTGCGTCAGGGGCGATGAGCCCAGCCTTAGCGCCGGCTTCAATTGACATGTTGCAGACCGTCATGCGGCCTTCCATCGACAGTGATGTGATTGCCGAACCGCGGTACTCAATGACATGCCCAATGCCACCACCGGTGCCAATGGCGCCAATGATGGCGAGCACAACGTCTTTGGCGGTGACACCAGGTTGAAGCTCGCCCTCAACGCTCACCGACATCCATTTTGGACGGCTCTGTGGCAATGTCTGCGTCGCGAGCACGTGCTCGACTTCGCTAGTCCCGATACCAAATGCGAGAGCACCAAATGCACCGTGGGTGGCCGTGTGGCTATCACCACAGACAATTGTTGTGCCCGGAAGAGTTCTTCCTTGTTCAGGGCTGATGACATGGACAATGCCCTGGTCAGAGTTGCCCATCGGGTAGTTGACGATTCCGAATTCATCTGTGTTGACGCGGAGCGTCTCGACCTGCTTGGCAGAAATTGGATCAGCAATCGGCTGGTCGATGTTTTCTGTCGGGACGTTGTGGTCCTCAGTGGCAACGGTCAACTCCGGTCGGCGGACGGTGCGGCCGCTCATACGAAGGCCGTCGAAAGCTTGGGGGCTGGTGACCTCGTGGATGAGGTGGAGATCGATGTAGAGGAGGTCGGCCTCACCCGGGGTTGATGTGACGAGGTGACGGTGCCAGATCTTTTCCGGCAGGGTCATCGGTCGTTCGGTCGTCATGTTGCTGTGTTTCCGTTCTGTATTGCTGATCACTGACGCGGTCGTACGCGCTCTTGTGGACGTGTCGAATCTACCGGGAACCCGCCGGTAGCCGTAAGGTGGCCGACTTAGTAGGTGCCGACGAGTTCGACGACGAGAAGTACCGGTGTTCCTCCGGCAAGATCGAGGTCAGGGATGCCTTCATCTCCGAATGCCAGCTCGGCGGGTACTGACATCGCCCGAACACCGCCAACGCTCATACCTTGCAACCCTTCGTAGAGCCCAGGAATTGAGTATCCCTCGACAACTTCGATGAGTGTGGGTTGCCCCTCAGACCATGTTTCAAACAAGATCTCACCTGATTCGGCATTGCCAATGAGAAGGTGCACGATTGCGCTGTCGCCAACACCGATTGTCGCTCCTTCTCCTTCAGAGATATCGACGAGCTCGAGTTCCTCAGTTGGTGGGTAGTCGGCGGTATCGACATCAGGAATGTCATCAGCCGTCGAGGTTGCGACGACTGCTCGAATCTCAAGCATGAATGTCAGCGCGTCGCCGGCTTCGATTACTCCTCCTGGAGGGTTATCGCCGTAGGCGAGCTCGGCTGGAATGTCGAGCCGTCGCTGACCGCCGGCCTTTGCCCCGATAAGTCCTGTATCCCAACCTTCAATGACTGATCCGATGCCGACGGTGAATGCGATGGGTTCGCCGCGCTGGTAACTGTTGTCAAACTCAAGTCCATCTTCTGAGCGAATGCCGGTGTAATCGACCCAGACGGTGTCGCCTTCGGCAACAGCTCGACCAGTTCCCTCTGCGATATCAGTGATGACGAGTTCGGTTGGAATGGTGTCAGGGGCCTCGACCTCTGGTCGATTGAGTTGTATCGCTTCCGTCGTCGATGTCTCACTGAGTAGCTCGAGCGACACATCCGTGACATCAGCATTGTCTGTCGTATCTGCAGAGTCGTTCCCTCCGCAAGCGGTGAAAGCGAATAGCGCGGTGAAGGCGACAAGAGTGTGTCTGAGGGGTGCAACCATGAGGCCGACCGTACCGGCGTTCGCTATGAGTTTGTGTTCGCGGTGCGCATTCTTAGCCAGTCCGCCTCTGCATGGCCCATTGACGTACTCGGCGCGGACCGCATGAACGGCCACAATTCTTCCGCGATCTCACGGTAATTGCCGGTGGCGTTGAGATCTCCAAGGAGGGCATACAACCCAAGGTTGATCCGTTGGATGAAGACGAACGCTCGCGGAACCGTCGCATATTGCGATATCGGGCTGCTGCGATCGAAGGTGTGCCGAACGATTCCGGATGCGTATTCCGGGGTCCAGGTGATCTCTCGTCGAGTTGCGACCGGTTCGTAAAACCGCGAGAAATACGTGCCGACATCAGTCGTCTCAACCGGCGCATCAACTTTCAGCATGCCGGCGTTCTCGAGTACCGACCTGAAGCCGGGCACATCGTGGTCAACCGCAGCAAGCCGAACCATTGTTTCAAAGGTCGTCATTTCATCGACGGAAAAATCTTTGACAAGGCCGAAGTCGAGAAACGTGACTTTGCCATCACGATGGAACAGGTAGTTGCCGGGGTGTGGATCGCCATTGAACGAGCGCATCGTGTAGAGACTGCGGAAGACGAAGCGGAACATTGTCTCGGCGATCGCATCTCGCTCGTGTTTGTCCCAGGTGAGCACTTCTGACCATGTATGACCGCTGACGAGTTCAGTCGTCAGCACGCGACGTGAGCAGAACTGCGGAATGACGTCTGGTACCGAGATCGTTGGATGACCCCGGTAGAAGTTAGCGAAGCGCTGTTGATTGTGTGCCTCACGTGTGTAGTCGAGCTCTTCGGTGAGGCGCTCTTTGATTTCCTCGACCATGTCTGTCGGATCGAGGCCCCCGAATCCTTGCTTCAAGATGGTTCCGAGGATGTTGGCGTTCTTTAGGTCTGCTGCGATAGCGGTATCGACCCCCGGGTACTGCACTTTCACCGCAACCGCTCGTTCTTGGCCTGTTTCTTTATCGAAGATGATTGCTCGGTGTACCTGTCCGATTGAAGCCGCAGCGATCGGTGTGGGGTCCCATTCAACGAATAGCTCTGAGGGGTTCGCACCAAGTTCTTCACTGATGACGGCACTCGCAAGTTCGCCACTCATCGGTGGAGCGTTGTTCTGCAACGTGGCAAGTGCTGCTCGAAGTGGCTCTGGCAGAGCATCGTCGAGATACGACGCCATCTGGCCCAGCTTCATGAGCGCACCCTTCATTTGCCCGAGTTCTTCGGTGACATGCTGAGCTGTTGCAATTTGCCTTCTTGTATCGAGCTCCGAACGTCGATCTGCGTCGGCGAACACCTTTCGAGCAGCAGTGCCCAGGTGTGTTGCTCCAACTTTTGCGCCAAGGCGGGCGACGCGAGCTGACCGGCCAACCCAGTTGGTGCTTGACGGGCCTGATCGTCGGCTCATGATGATGCGTGTGCCCGGCGAGCAACACTTTCGATCGCTCGAACAAGCGTCGGCACAAATCGATCGGCTTGGGCAACGATCGCGTCGTGCTCGCCTTTCACCCGGAAGACGTCGGCGTCTGGAATGAGGTCGAATAACTTCACCTGGCGTGACAGAGGGACTACCGGATCATCAAGAGTGGCGACCACTGAAGTTGGTACATCGATCGTGTGAGCCCATTCGAGTGATGAGAATTGCCCGACGGCGTGGCCGGCTTCGAGCACCATTCTCCAGTCGTGTTGTGCTGCTTGGGAAATCGCCCAAGGTCCCCAGCTCTCCGACTTTCGTTGGAGATAGAACTGCTCGCTAAACCAATCACGGGCCTGTCCAGGGGTGAGGCGGGCAAGGGTCGCGAGCCCGTTGAGCCCCATGAAGCTCAATCGTTCCTCGCGGCGTTCAGAAAAGTACGGGGCGGTTGCGCAGAGGACAAGTCCGTCTACTCGGTCAGGGTGTTGCTTCCACAGCAATTGAGCGATCGTGCCGCCCATTGAGTATCCGACGCCGATGACGTGCTCGACGCCAAGAGCATCGGCCACCCGAATGACGTCGTCGGCGCAGTCCTCGAGCCGAAAAGACTTCTTCGAGCGGATCCCTGAGCCGTGTCCGCGCTGGTCAAAAGCGATGATCGAGAATTGCTCACCAAGCGCCTCGTACGCCGAGAAGTAATTGATGTCGACACTTGCCGTCCAGCCATGGAGAAGCGCGATGGTCGGGGCCCCTGGAGGACCTTGGACATGTCGAACGCTGAGTTCTCCAAGGCCATCTAGTTCGACCGTTGTTGCTGGGGGCAACGGCGGGGCGAGAGCCTCTGATTCGTTATTGATATCGATTGTCGTCACGCCTGTCGCCACCCGGGTTTGATTAGAGATCTTCGATGGAGAGAATCTCTACTTTCAACATCCCGTTTGGTCCTTCGTATTCCAACGGGCCTGGGCCAGAGGTGTTTGCGAGAGCGTCGCCGAGTGGAGATCCGGGTCCGACGATGGTGATTTCGGCGGGGAGGCCATCGCGTTCTTCTTGGCTACCGATGACAAATCGCTCGGCCATATCGGCGTCATCGCCTTCGTAGATCATCGTGAAGACCTGACGGGCTCCCTCGACGACGACAGCGGTCTCTAACAGGTGTTCAAGCTGCCGAATACGCCCTTCCATGTGACCTTGCTTGTCTTTGGCTGCGTGGTACCCGGCGTTTTCTTTCAGATCGCCTTCGGCGCGGGCGAGTTCGATCTCTTCCGCGACTTCGATTCGTCCGCGGGTGGAGAGATCTTCATATTCGGCCTTGAGGCGGTCGTAGGCATCTCGTGAGAGTTGCTCGCTCATATTCATACGTTACCGGAGCCGAGAACCGTCATTTCTTGCACGCGACCGAATCATGTCGGCGTAGCCTGCTTGTATGGCTTATCGCATTGCAGTTGTAGGGGGAGATGGCATTGGCCCAGAGGTCACTGCTGAGGCATTGAAGGTTGTTCGTGCTTCGGGGGTCGAGATTGACACGGTCGATTTCGATCTCGGTGGAGCCCGCTATCTCAACGACGGAGAAATCTTGTCCGACGAAACACTCGACGAATTACGTGCGTTTGACGCGATCCTCCTTGGTGCTGTTGGTGACCCGCGCGTGCCGCCAGGTGTGATCGAGCGGGGCTTATTGCTGAAAATGCGTTTCGAGCTCGACCTCTATGTCAACCAGCGTCCATTCGTTGGAACCGCACCGGGCCACACCCGGCCTCACGACTTTGTGGTGATTCGCGAAAATACTGAAGGCCCGTATGTCGGCGAGGGAGGTGTCCTTCGCAAAGGCACACCAAATGAAGTAGCAACACAAGGGTCAGTCAACTCTCGTATGGGTGTTGAGCGCTGCGTTCGGTACGCGTTCGAGCTTGCAATGCAACGCGAACGCAAGCACGTGACGCTGGTGCACAAGACCAATGTGCTCACATTCTCTGGTGACCTCTGGGAGCGCACCTTTAATTTGGTGGCAGCTGAATATCCGCAAATCGAAACCGCGTACAACCATGTTGACGCAGCGTGTATCTACTTTGTGCAGGACCCTCACCGTTATGACGTCGTGGTGACCGACAACCTGTTCGGCGACATTCTCACCGACCTTGGCGGCGCGGTCTCAGGGGGAATCGGCCTTGCTTCGTCCGCGAATCTTAATCCGTCCCGCTCTGGTCCTTCGATGTTCGAGCCGGTGCATGGTTCGGCCCCCGACATCGCAGGGACAGGGGTTGCAAACCCAACTGCTGCAGTGTTGTCCGCAGCGCTGATGCTTGATTTCCTTGGCGAGTCTGATGCTGCCCGGCGAATCGAGGCCGCGTGTGCCGAGGTTCCGATTGAAGGAACCGTTGCCATCGGTGACATGATCGCATCACGCGTTTCTGGTTGATCGAAGCACTCAACATCATCTGTTCGTCTGAAAGACTGCTGACATGCCCATTACCCCAACTCCAAAAATCTGGATGAATGGCTCGCTCGTTGATTGGGCGGATGCCAACGTGCACATCCTTACGCACACGCTTCACTACGGAATGGGAGTATTCGAAGGCATCCGTGCGTACGAAACTGCTGATGGGCCTGCAGTCTTTCGATTGACCGAGCACATTGAGCGTCTTCACAAATCGGCGAAGATTCTTGGGATGCCGATGCCGTATTCGGTTGAAGAACTGATCGCTGCAACGAAAGAAACAGTCGCGTCAACAGGTCTCGACTCTTGTTACATCAGGCCAATCGCGTATTTCGGATATGGCGAGATGGGCCTCAATACTCTTCCGTGCAAGGTTGATGTTGCAATTGCGTGTTGGCCATGGGGTGCCTACTTGGGTGACGACGCTGTTGAGAAGGGCGTCCGTCTCAAGACCTCTTCATGGACCCGCCATGATCACAACACCATGCCGCCTGCAGCGAAGACGGTTGGCAACTACGTCAACTCATCTCTCGCAAAGGTTGAAGCGCTGCAGGCGGGTTATGACGAGGCCGTCATGCTTGCCCCGAACGGGTTGGTTGCCGAATGCTCTGGCGAGAACCTATTTGTTGCTCGCCACGGCAAGTTGCTCACCCCTCCGTTGTCAGCTGGAGCGCTCGAGGGAATTACCCAGAGCACTGTCATGACGATTGCATCCGACCTCGGATTCGATGCTCGAACCGACAATCTCGCACGAAGTGATCTTTACATCGCAGAGGAAGCATTCGTTGTTGGAACTGCAGCTGAGGTGTCGTCGGTCAACTCGGTAGACGATCGTGAGATCCCGTGCCCAGGCCCAATGACGCGAGCAATCGCTGAGGCATACGGTGACGCGGTGCGAGGAAAGATCGACCGCTACCGCCATTGGTGCGAACTCGTCGCATAAGTGATGTGACGGTTAGCGCTGGTGCGCAAGCCTTCAACTTATGTAATGGCCGCCTCTAGCTGAGCGATGAAGGCAGCGTGGTCTGCGTGCATGACAACAAGCGCGTTGGGTTCGCGTCCGGTGAATCCGAGGAGATCCATGACGACCATGCCCCGAGTCGGCCCGTCGCCGCACTCGGTCACAAGATTCAGGCGGCGAGTTTCGGTCGCAACAGTCGGGTCAATCGCATACGCCATTGCGATTGGGTCGGGCATATCGAAGCCGGCAAGTTTTGTATCTCTCGCGCAGAATTCGGCGACGATCCGCTGAATATCAATCGTGAACTCTGCAAGAGGAGTGCCGATTGAGCGAAGTCGTTGTGCCTCATCGGGAATGATGACGGCGTCGCGTCGGGAGATGTCCCAACCAACAAATTCGAGGGGTAACCCGGAGTCAAGAACGATTTGAACCGCGTGGGGATCAACCCACATGTTGAATTCCGCAACCGGGTTGACATTTCCAACGTGATCAGCAGCGGCACCCATAATGACGACACGGGCGATGCGGTTCGCAAACGTCGGGTCTCGATGTATGGCGAGTGCGATGTTGGTGAGAGGGCCAAGGGTGACGAGTGTGAGTTCGCCAGCATGATCTTGTGAGGCTTGAAGCAGTGCATCGACGCCGTGGCCGTCGTTGGGGGTCCGCCCAGTAAGGGGGAGGCCAATGTCTCCCATGCCATCGTTGCCGTGCACGTGTTGTGCCGTGCCAAGATCAAACATGAGCGGACGATCTGCACCGGCATAGACCGGGACATCTTCGCGACCACAGATTTCTCTCGTGAAGAGCGCGTTTTGCAGTGCGGACGAAAGCGGAACGTTTCCGGCTACGACGCTGATGCCAACGATGTCGATGTCGTCACGTGCGAATGCCATGACAAGAGCGACGGCATCATCGCTTGCAGTGTCGGTATCAATAAAAAACGGTCGTCGATCAGCCATAGCGTCCGACATTACGTGAGGGGAGCGTGGTGGATTGTGTTCGCCTTCTACGACGCCAGGTCTCGGCGACGCGCTGCGATCCCGCCGAGTGTCTCCATGACGAGTCGATGTGCAACATTCACTGTTAATTCACTGACGTCATATGCCGGGGCGACCTCGACGACGTCCATTCCGACGACCGTGTGTTCCCGTGCGAGTTGGCGAACGATGCGAAGAATGTCGCTTGTTGCGATTCCACCTGGCTCGGGAGTTCCGGTCCCCGGAGCGAACGACGGGTCGAGGCTGTCGACATCAACTGAGATGTAGAGGTACTCGGCAGAGGAAAGTGCCTCGCTGACAGCGTCATCCATCACCGCTTTGAACCCGCGCTCCCAAATCTCTTGCATGGTGTGCCACACCATGCCTTGTTTGCGCATCCACTCGAAGGTGTCAGCAGGAGGCCAGTAGCCGCGTAGGCCAACTTGTACAAATCGATCGCCGGGGATTGCCCCTGACTCAATGAGTCGTCGCATTGGCGTGCCATGGCTTGCGAGGTTTCCATCGATGATGTCGGCTGTGTCGGCGTGCGCGTCGAAGTGGACGATTCCGACGTTGCCGTGTCCGTATACGTCAGCAACGGCAGTGGCGGCCGGCCAGGTGATGGTGTGGTCGCCACCAAGCGTGATCGGAATAATGCCCCTGCGGGCAACTTCGTGAACCCGATGACGGATGTTTGTGAGGCTGCGCTCGCTATCGCCGTGTGGACAATGTGCATCCCCGACGTCGACGACAGTCAGGTGATCAAAAATTTCAAGGTCTAAGTCGATGTGGTATGTGCCCGATTCGTAGGCGGTGGTGCGAATTGATCGTGGTCCGAATCGTGCTCCGGGGCGATTGGTGGTGCCAATATCAAAAGGGGCTCCAACTATCGCTGCGTCGGGCTTCCACCGATCGAGATCTTCGAGGTCTGGAACGAAGGGTTGCTGGGCGAATGTGGACAGCCCGCCAAAGACGTAGCCGAGGTCAAGCTGTTCTCTCATGCCGGGGCTAAGGAGTTCGTCTCTATTTGGCTGTTCGTCGGCCATCGCGAAAGGGTAGTGGGCGTACAACTCGTGATGCTGAGCAGAGCAGTTTGCCAACGTGTAACTGACTTCTTTGCTACAACTTGACTGATGAGAGTCCTCTGCATCGGGTTCGTGGTGATTGGTGCGGTGGCGTGTACGCCACCCGAAACTGAGACGGCCGGAGCACCTGTGAGCATGGCAAGTTCCGAAGTGAGCTTTGAAGAGCCTGCGCAAGCGGCCGGGGAGAAGCCTGAACAGGCGGTGACCTCAACTTCATCACCACCAGTTGCCGTTACGAACAATTCGACGAATTCTCAGACAACCACGACCTTGGTGAGTTCAACTACAACGTCAACGGTTGAACTGAGCAGCAACGGTGCCTGGATTCCGACCTGTGAAGTGTTCTTCCACCAGTCAGATATGCAGTACATGGATTGGATGGATGAGGCGATGTTCTCGGTTGTGTGGGTCGACGACGAATTCGGCAACCGAGCGATGAGGTCGAGCGAAGTGATGAACGAGTTCGGAGATGTATTGGGAACCTCGTTTACCGTTGTGGTCGAGTTCTCAAGTAGTGGCGAGTTTGAGGGTATTCCGACGTATGAAGATTTCGTGGATGAGATCGCATTCGATGTAGAGGTCGGGGAAGCATTTGATGAAGTGTTCTTTTATTACCTTGACGGCGACCCTGATTTTCTTGCCGGCGAAGTTCGAACACATGAGGCCACAGCGAAACTGTCCCCTGGAAGATCGTGCTCCGGGTCGTTAGAGACACGTGGCTGGAATGATGAGGTGGTGCTTCGAGAAGAGTTCGGGTGGCCTGAACAACCCGTTGGGTGGAATCGCTGGTGATGGCTTCCAGAAGCGGGAATCGTCAATAGGTCGAAGTATGGGCCCATTGAGAGTGAATGACCGCATGGCTCTTAGGTTCGTGTAACAGTTACCAAATATGGGTTTTCCACTGGAAACCCACATTGTTGGTTTAGTTATCCACTAGATATCCACAGGGTAGGAGTGCCCTCATGATCTGTGTTTGATGAGGTGGAGTTGACGATTGCCTGTGCGTCGTATTGAATAGGGGTAATGAATCTTCGTTTCGCTTTGGAAATTATTATTCGTTAGAGCACACGACCTCGTGTGCTCGCTTTGCCGCCCTCGGGCGGCATTTTCAGTTTTCAGGCCGATACTGACAGCAACAAACAAAAAGGACGACTCCGATGAGCACCCCAACAACAACTCAACGGCGCAGCATCGAAATTTTCGACACAACGTTGCGCGATGGTTTGCAGGTAGAGGGCGTCACCGCAACGGTCGATGACAAACTTGCGATTGCTGAGCAACTCGATTCGCTTGGTGTGCATTTCATTGAAGGCGGATGGCCAGGCGCAAACCCAAAGGACATCGAGTTTTTTGAACGCGCAGCGAAAGAACTGAATCTGTCGACCAGCACATTCGTCGCCTTCGGCTCAACTCGCCGCCCGCTCGGAAAAGTCGATGACGACCCCACGCTGCGCAATTTGCTCGATGCTGGAACTTCCGCTGTGTGCATCGTTGCGAAGAGCTGGGATTACCACGTCACCGAAGCACTGCAGACCACGCTTGAAGAGGGCGCGGCGATGATTTCAGATTCTGTCGAATACCTCGTTGCAAATGACCGCCGGGTACTTGTCGACATGGAGCATTTTTTCGATGGGTTCAAACACAACCCGGAATTTTCATTCCGTGCCCTCGAAGCGGCAATCGTCAAAGGCGCAACGCATGTCGTGTTGTGCGACACCAATGGAGGGTCGCTCCCTCACGAGGTTCAAGACATTGTCAGTCAGGTATATGCGCACATTGGCAATGACGCGACGATCGGAATTCATTGTCACGATGACACGGGATGCGCGGTGGCGAACTCGATGGCAGCGGTACTCGCCGGAGCTGGTCATGTGCAGGGAACGCTCAATGGTCTTGGCGAGCGCACCGGGAATGCGAATCTCACCACGATCATCCCGAACCTCCAGCTGAAGCAAGAGTTCGACTGCCTTCCGGAAGATCGCCTTGTTCGCTTGACGCCTGTTTCGCATCGCATCGCAGAGACATTGAATCGTGCGGTGAACCCGCAAGCCCCGTACGTTGGAACCTCAGCTTTTGCTCACAAGGCTGGTCTCCACGTCAGTGCCATCGCAAGGGCACGTGACGCATACGAACACGTCAATCCTGAACAGGTTGGCAATGGCACACGGTTCGTCGTCTCTGAGATGGCCGGTCGCGCAACCATCCAGATCAAGGCAGAGCAACTTGGAATCGAACTTGATGGTCCCGCTATCAACCAGGTGATCGATGATCTCAAGCGTCTTGAGCACGAGGGTTACCAGTTCGAAGCTGCAGACGCATCGCTTGAGCTCCTGATGCGTCGAGCGACCGGGTGGGAACAGGACTACTTTGACGTCGAATCAATGCGTGTCATCACCGACGAATCTGCAGATGGCCCGTTCAATACCGAAGCAACCGTCAAGGTGTGGGTGCAAGGAACACGTCACGTTCACACTGCCGAAGGAAACGGGCCGGTGAACGCCATCGACACGGCACTACGTCGGGCGATCAGCAGCGCATATCCGCAACTCGAGCAGGTTCACCTAACCGATTACAAGGTCCGTATTCTTGATGGCGGAGAGGCAACAGGGGCCGTTACTCGGGTGCTCATCAGCGCAAGCGATGGACGCACCGACTGGACAACCATTGGCGTCAGTCCGAACATCATCGAGGCGTCATGGCGTGCCTTGTCTGAAAGTATCGTCTACGGCCTGCTTCGCGGGTAGAACATTGTCATGGCAGCCCCACGTTTCGCCCCCTCTCGACGCGGTAGTGAACCGTTTTACGAGTCACCCGATGTCATTCCGAATTCATGGTCGACAGATCGACCAGCAGAAATTGGGGGACTGCAGCCGACGGGTCCTGCTCTCGGGTATCCAGGTCCCGACCAGGGATTCATCCTGAAAATTGCGCAACGGCTCCGACCACGTATTTGCACCCAGTCAGGTGAGCACATTGATGATGCGATTAATGGAAGCATCGGAATCGCTCTGCGTCGCGCTTCGTTGATGAGTCGCGCGCCTGTCATTCATGACCTCACGATTGCCCTCACGATTTGGGGCTGGTTCGATACCGACCCGCCTGCTGAGTTGGTTTCGCTTCGCTCGACGGTGTTCTCAGGAGTTCGAAACCTAGGCCATCATTACGGGGCTGCCCGCAACATCGTCGATGCAGTTCCTGAAACGACGCTTCGTGCAACGCCAGATCAGATTTCGTTGTTGTATCCGGCTCAATGGAAGGTGCTGTCTGGCGCTGCGGCGTTCGATGGCGGGCACGCCTGAGAGTCAGCGATCGTGGCCGTCTAACGTGAGGCCATGATTGAAGAAGGAAGTTCCGCACCGAAGATCAAGTTGCTGAACCAAGACGGTGACAGCGTGTCGTTGTCATCGTTCAAGGGACGAAAAGTTCTGATCTACTTCTACCCGAAGGCTGATACTCCGGGCTGCACAACGCAGTCGTGCGGTCTTCGAGATATCGCCGGCGACATCGGCGACACGGTGATCATTGGTATTAGCCCCGATGTGCCTGCGAAGTTGAAGAAATTTGACGAGAAGTACTCCCTCGGGTTCACGTTGCTCTCAGATGAGGATCACTCAGTGGCAGAACAGTTTGGTGTCTGGGCAGAAAAGTCGATGTATGGCCGTAAGTACATGGGGGTGCAGCGGTCATCGTTCCTCATTGACGAAAAAGGGAAGGTAGAGCGGGCGTGGCCGAAAATCAGCCCGAAAGACACTCCAACCCAGTTACTGAAAGCTCTCGGGTGACCCATCGGCGAGGAGGGTGCCGTGGCAGTTGATACTGCTCTCAGCGAAATCAGGAACGTTGTTGGAGACCGCCATGTCATCGTCGGAGACGACACTTCGGGACATGTCGTAGATTGGACAGGCCGCTACGTCGGCTCAACCCCAGCAGTAGTTCGTCCGGGGTCGACAAACGACGTCGCAGAGATCATCCGAATCTGCCGTCGGCACAGCGTTGCTGTCGTGCCTCAAGGTGGAAATACCGGGATGGTTGGCGGAAGTGTTCCGCTGAATGGCGAGATCGTGCTGAGCCTTCAACGGTTAAATTCGGTCGGCGAGGTTGACCAACTTGCACTGCAGGTCACCGCAGAAGCAGGGGTAACAATCGAGCAGTTACAGAATGAGGTCGCGGCTGTAGGTCTTCGTTATGGCGTTGATTTCGGGGGACGTGGGTCCGCGACCGTTGGTGGCACGATTGCGACGAATGCTGGGGGACTCAACGTGCTCCGTCACGGAATGACACGGGCGCAGCTAGTCGGGATTGAAGTGGTCCTCGGCACAGGCGACGTCATCGAGATCATGTCGGGCCTCGTGAAGAACAACACGGGTTACTCGATCCCAGACATGATGTGCGGCTCTGAAGGAACGCTTGGTGTCATCACCAAAGCGCGGTTGCGGCTCACTCCGCAACAACCCTTCTGCCACACTGCGCTACTTGCCTTCGCCGATGTGAAGTCGGCGGTTGCCGCTACTGCGAATCTCCGAAGAGCGCTCCCGGGTCTTGAAGCGGCGGAATTGATGCTCTCCCACGGGGTGCAATTGGTCTGCGACGAGTTTGACCTAAGTGCGCCGCTCGGCTTTGAGCATCCGGTGTTTTTGCTTATCGAATCGGTCGCAGATCACGACCATCTCGACAGTTTTGCTCAGCGAATCTCTGAGTTAGATGGGGTTGCCAGTGCTGCAATCGCCGCCGATGATCGCCAACGCAAATTGCTGTGGCGATTACGTGATGATCACACGACGGCGATCAACCGCGTTGGTGTGCCGCGAAAGTTCGATGTCACTCTTCCTCACGACCGGCTCGCCGAGTTTGTGGCCGTAGTTGAGCGTCATATTTCCTCTGCCGCTCCCACTGCAGCGTCGTGGATATTTGGGCACGTTGGTGATGGGAACCTTCATGTCAACGTCACTGGCTTCGACGGAGACGATTCATTTGACCAATCGGTCTACGAATTGGTGATCTCGATGGACGGGTCAATCAGCGCCGAACATGGCATCGGTACGTCGAAAGCGGCGTTCTTGCCGTTGCAACGTTCAGCCGCCGAACTGAACCTCATGCGAGGATTGAAATCGGTCTGCGATCCAGATGGCATTCTGAATCCTGCTGCAATATTCGCTTAGCGATTATTCGGCATCAATCGCGTGCGTCTTCAACACCTCAAGATTGACGTATTCGAGGGCTGACATGTGCGTGGCGGCCAGCACGACTTTGCAAGCGCGACCTGCTTCGTATGCTTCAACCCAACGAGACGCACATACACACCATTGGTCCCCATCGCGAAGCCCTGGGAACCCATAGATCGGCATTGGTGTTGACAGATCATTTCCGCAACTCGCAGAGAATTCAAGGAAGTCGTCGGTGACAACGCAGCAAATCACATGCATGCCAGGGTCATCGCCAAAGTTGTCGCAGCACCCGTTTCGTCGGTATCCGGTGAGTGGGTCAATCGAGCATTCTTCTAATTCGGTTCCAAGAACATTGAGTTGTGTCACCTCTACATCTCATCATGTGGTCACCGCCAGTGTTGTGACCGAGCAGCAACTTTGTGAGTGAGGCGCTAACTCAGTGTGATGCCAAAGATCTGGCCGATGAGATATGTCGCTCCGCAGGCGATGAGCACAATGAGCACCTGTCTAATCGCAGCCCAGGCCATCGGACGTTCAGCAAACTTTCCGACGACAGCGCCAACAATCCCTGCAGCGACCATGCCGATCGCGAGCGAAAGGACTGTTGCAACGGTTCCCGAGCCAATAAACCACGGAATCAGTGGTAGCAATGCGCCGATAATGAACGAGATCAGTGACAGAACTGCTGCTTGAAATGCTGACGGCATTGCCGCTGGGTCAACCCCGAGCTCTTCTCGGGCGTGCACTGCGAGGGCATCGGCGGGGGAGCGCATGACTTCTGCTGCGGCTTGGGCTGCACTATCTGGCTCCATGCCATGTCCCTCATAGATCGCTGCCAGTTCAGCGGTCTCATGCTCGGTGTTGTGTTCAAGTTCCCGTAATTCGATGTCGAGTTCCCGCTGAACGAGGTCATTCTGAGCTGAAATACTCACCCATTCGCCAGCGGCCATCGAGATTGCCCCTGCTACTGCGCCAGCAAGGCCTGCGAGCCGGACAATTGTCGAATCAACTCCGCTTGCCGCAAATCCGAGAATCAGGGAGACATTTGATACAAGACCATCGTTGATGCCAAAGACCGATGCTCGAGCGAGGCCACCAGAAACAGAACGATGATCTTCGTGAGGTGCGAGAGCAGCCATACCCTTGATGGTAATCGGGTGCGGCGACGGAGCAACACCGTGCCGGTAGCGTCTCAAGGTAATGAATTCCTCAGGTCCGCGTTTCCGATTCGCTCCCTCTCCGACCGGGTTCTTCCATGTGGGTGGGGCTCGAACCGCCTTATTTAATTGGGCGCTTGCTCGATCAACTGGAGGAACATTTGTCCTCCGCATCGAAGACACCGATGAGGCGCGCAACCGGCCCGAGTGGACCGACGGAATCCTTTCAGCACTCCAGTGGCTCGGAATTGACGCATCAAGCCCAACATTTGAAGGCCCGTACTTTCAAAGCACCTATGCCGATGAGCACCTCCGAGCCGCAGCAAAACTCTTCGAAACGGGTCATGCGTACTACTGCGAGATGTCACCCGATGAGATTGCTGAGCGCGCAAAGTCCGAAGGCGCGACGGGGTACAACGGCTGGTCTCGTGATCTTGGCCTTGAGCCTGGTCCCGGTCGGGTGCTGCGGTTCAGGGTCCCCGACGGAGGCACAACCGTTCGTGACCAAGTCCGAGGCGATGTCGAGTTCGATCATTCCGTAATCGAGGATTTCGTGTTGGTCCGGAGTAACGGAACGCCGGTCTTCAACCTGGCAAATGTTGTTGACGACATGTCGATGGGCATCACGAATGTGATCCGTGCAGAGGAACACCTTCCAAATACGCCAAAGCAGCAGATGATCTGGACCGCTCTTGATAGAGAGCCTCCAGCGTGGGGTCATGTGCCGGTGCTGGTGAACGAGCAGCGTAAGAAACTGTCGAAACGGCGTGACAAAGTTGCTCTTGAGCAATATCGCGAAGAGGGCTTTCTCGCTGACGCAATGGTGAACTACTTAATGACCCTTGGATGGTCGGCTGGAGATGACCGAGAAATTCTTCCGTGGGACGAAATTGTGTCGCTCTTCGCTCTGAGCGACGTGAACTTGTCGCCGGCATTTTTTGATGTCAAGAAGCTTGCTGCGTTCAACGGTGAATACATCCGGATGATGTCAGACGTCGAGTTCGTCGCTGCATGTGACCCCTGGCTTCCATCAGAGTGGGATCGCAATACGTTCGCAGTTCTTGCGCCGCATGTTCAGCCACGACTGGTCACCTTCTCGGAAGTCTCTGGTGTGGTCGATTTCATCTTTGAAGAGGTTGAGTTCGACGAAAGCTCGTGGGAGAAGGTCATGACGACCGAAGTCGCGGGACCGCTTCTTGACGAGGCAATACAGCGATACACCGATCTCGATGACTGGCAAGCCGACAAGTTGAAGGCGATCCTTGAGGAAGTCATGGAACCATTTGGACTGAAACTCGGCAAGGCTCAAGCCCCTGTGCGAGTTGCTGTAACGGGAAGAACCGTGGGGCCACCTCTTTTTGAATCACTCGAAGTACTTGGAAAAGAACAGACGCTGAGTCGGATGCAAGCTGCAAGGAGTCGCATCTCCGCGTGACCGCTCGAAAACTGCGCAGGTACTCAGTCTGGTTCGTAGTTGCTGTTGCGTTATATGTGGTCGTCACATTTGCTCAAGTAGTTCTTGCTGGCCGTCAACAAGTCACATCTTCGGCTGAGGCGATTGTCGTTCTCGGAGCGGCGCAATACGACGGAAGGCCGTCTCCGCAGCTTGAAGGTCGGATTCTCACCGCAATTGACCTCTGGAATGATGACGCAGCGCAGTACTTCATCGTGACCGGTGGACGCCAAGAAGGCGACAGATTCACCGAGGCAGAAACCTCTCGAAATGTGGCACTCGATAGAGGGGTCCCTGACAACCGCATCTTGTTTGAAGATCAAGGAACAACGACATGGGAGAGCCTCCAAGGTGTTGCTCAAATCGTCGAGCAATATGAGATCTCTTCGGTGATTCTCGTAACTGACCCGTACCACGCAATGCGCGCCTCGCTTATCGCGAAACGTTCAGGAATCAATGTCGTTGGAGTAGCCACAGTTCAAGACTCTGTGGTTGACGGGTTTGCCTCGTTGCGTCGTCATCTAGTCGAGACGGCTGGGGTCGCGATCGGCCGAGTGGCTGGCTTTCGGCAGATCAGCGGCAGAGGCTGAGCAAGGGTGGGCTCAAACGAGCCGACCGATACAATCCGAGTGCCCAATGGGGTGTGGTGTAATTGGCAACACAGCAGTTTCTGGTTCTGCTATTCGGGGTTCGAGTCCCTGCACCCCAACCACACGATGGCCGGTCAACAGGACCGGCCATCGTCATGTATCCGCGGTGTCGTCGACCATCACGGCTGATAACGTTTGCGCCGCTACTTGGCCCGTTCGTCTAGTGGCCTAGGACACCACCCTCTCAAGGTGGCGGCACGGGTTCGAATCCCGT
>JAYNVD010000004.1:920-80255 GCA_038100275.1 Ilumatobacteraceae bacterium | reverse complement strand
CCCTTTGGTGTCGACGTCGTACTGGAAGCCACGTTTGGCGAGGCTAACGGGCGTTCAGTCACCGAGCGTCACGGAGTTCACGACGAAGATCAGCAATCTCGTCGCGCAGTCGAGCGGCGTACTCAAACTTCAACTCGACCGCCGCCTCATGCATCTCCTCTTCGAGGCTCTGGATCAGGCGAGCAATTTCTTTCTCGGGGAGCGACGCCAGCTCACGTTGCACCTTCTCACGTTCACGTTTACGGCGGCGATCCTTGCCCGGCACTGGCGTCGTCCCCGCATCTGGACGCAGCATCGACAAAATATCGCCAACCGCCTTCCGGATCGTTTGAGGGTTAATCCCATGTTCCTCGTTGTACGCGATCTGCACATCACGACGACGCTTCGTCTCTGAAATGGCTCGCTGCATCGAATCGGTCACCCGATCGGCATACATCACGACTTGGCCATCGACATTTCGAGCCGCACGACCGATCATCTGAATCAACGAGGTTTCACTACGAAGAAAACCCTCTTTGTCAGCATCGAGAATGCACACCAACGAGACCTCAGGAAGGTCGAGGCCTTCGCGTAGCAGATTGATTCCCACCAGCACATCGAATTCGCCAAGACGCAATGCACGAAGGATCTCGATGCGCTGAATGGTGTCGATATTTGAGTGCAGATATCGCACGCGTAGCCCTTGCTCGAGCAAATAATCGGTGAGATCCTCAGCCATCTTCTTCGTCAGCGTGGTAACCAGCACACGGTCACCTTTTGTGACGCGATCACTCACCATGTCGATGAGATCATCGATCTGACCCTTTGTCGGCCGCACGATGACCTCAGGATCAACCAGCCCAGTCGGACGAACAATCTGCTCGGCAACATTGTCAGAGATCGATATTTCGTAATCGCTTGGTGTGGCAGACAAGAACACACATTGGTTGATGCGTTCGATCGTCTCATCAAACGTCAACGGTCGGTTATCTCGGGCACTTGGCAGACGGAAACCGTGCTCAACTAGCACATTTTTACGGCTGCGGTCACCGGCGTATTGACCGTGTAACTGCGGTACCGCAACGTGGCTTTCGTCGATGACCAACAGATAGTCATCTGGGAAGTAATCAAGCAACGTGAATGGCGGCTCGCCTGGCTGGCGACCGTCGATATGCATCGAATAGTTCTCAATTCCCGAGCAATATCCGACCTCGGCCATCATCTCGAGGTCGTATTGGGTTCGCATCCGAAGGCGCTGCGCCTCAAGCAATTTCTGCTCACGCTCAAATTCACTGAGGCTCGTTTGCAGTTCGGCTTCAATACCCGCAATCGCCCGAGCCATGCGCTCGACCCCGGCAACGTAGTGAGTTGCAGGGAACACGTACGCCCGAGAGAGCTCTTCAAGGGTTTCACCAGTGATCGGATCAATCCTCGTCAGACGATCGACCGTGTCGCCAAACATTTCAATCCGCAGCACCGACTCCTCATAGGCCGGATGCACCTCAATGGTGTCACCTCGCACCCGAAACTTGCCGCGGATAAGCGTCATATCGTTGCGGTCGTACTGCATATCGACGAGACGCCGAAGAATCGATCGCATGTCATAGTCGATTCCCACATTCAGGTCGAGCAGCTGCCCTCGATACTCATCCGGGGAGCCCATGCCATAAATACATGACACCGAAGCCACCACAATCGTGTCTCGACGTGTCAACAGAGCGGCTGTCGCCGAGTGCCGCAACCGGTCAATCTCGTCGTTGATCGACGAGTCTTTCTCGATGAACGTGTCACTTGACGGGATGTACGCCTCGGGCTGGTAGTAGTCGTAATACGACACGAAATATTCGACTCGATTGTTCGGGAAGAACTCACGCATCTCCTGAGCAAGCTGCGCTGCGAGGCTTTTGTTTGGAGCAAGAATGAGCGTGGGTCGCTGCACCTTCTCAATCGTCCACGCGATCGTTGCGGACTTACCCGAACCGGTAATACCGAGCAGTGTCTGAAAACGATGGCCCGCCTCGACTCCCTCAGCTAGTGAGGCAATTGCTGTTGGCTGATCACCAGCAGGCTCAAACTCAGAAACGACCTCGAACACTTCTTTGCGCTCTGCGTCGAGTTCGGTACTCATTCGATCCTCGATACATCGACCACTGGAATATCGGGATCAAGGGTCAACGCATGGAAACGTTCACCCTCGCCGGGAAGCAAATCGTTGAAGGCGCTCGTCACGAGATTCCAATATCGAATTTCAATTCCAGCAGTTCCGCGGTCACGGGCGTCAACATAATCAGCAATCGGAGCCGGTGTCGGCACATACGTCACGATGCGATCAATCTCAAAACACTCGACGTCACCCTCAAGCAGGCTGATTTCTGATGTGACATCGACCTGTTCGTAACGGACCTCACGCTGATCAAGAGACGCAAGTTCATCTTCAGAAACAGCAGCGATCACTCCGTTCATCACCGCCGACGAGTCAGAAGAAATTCCGAGGGCCACGACCGTATCGATTGTTGAAACTTCGCTTCCGTGATACCGCTCAGGCGAAAAGCGATATCCGTAGTTCCAACTTCGTTTCCACCCTCGACAGTCGGCGGCCACAAAATTCTCACCGCGCACGGGAACTCGACCAATCGTTGAGCCAAGCGAAACCGGGCTCACGAGCGAGCCGTAACCAAATACCCAGGTACTCACCCGGTGATCTGCCCCCACACGTCTGCGACTTGTGCTCGTAATGTTTCGACGTCACCGGAGTTGTCAACAACATGCGACGCGATCGCAAGACGCTTTTCGCGCGACGCCTGACTCGCTATCCGATTTCTCGCGTCGGTTTCATCCATTCCACGGGCATTGACGAGTCGATCAACCGCAGTTTCGGGGTCAATGTCGACAACGATCGTTGCATCGAGGTCTTCTCGCGGGTTCTCGGCAAGTAGCGGGAAATCAAGCACAACATGCTGACCGCCGTCGTGGCCAACCTTGATCTGCCGAAGAATCTCAGCCTGCATCGCAGGATGCACAATGCCATTGAGATCCTTCAGCGCTGCTTTGGATGCATCGTCGTTACCGAACACGATTGTGGCGACACCAGCGCGATTCAACGATCCATCACTGTGAAGAATTGAGTCGCCAAACCGCTCGACCATCGCCGCAAGAACCGGAGAACCCGCAGATTGAAGTTGCCGGGCTATTTCGTCAGCATCAACGATGCATGCGCCAAGTTCCGCGAGCAACGCCGACACCGTCGACTTGCCCGCGCCGATGCCGCCAGTCAAACCGACTAGCAGCATGCGATCACTCCTGCTCTGCGGCTTCTGCTTCGACTGCTGGTGCCTCTTCAACAGCAGTTGCTGTTGGCTCGGCGCTGTTCTCGTACTCGGCCCAAGCAGCTTCCATCTGCTCTTCGCTGTGCATCCAGTTGCCTTCGTCGTCAACGTCGAAGTGCTCGCGGTACTCAGCAGCCAGTTCGCCACCCTCGGCAGCCTGCTTGATTGAGAGGCTGATACGACGGCGCTGGAGGTCGAGATCAATGATCTTCACCCAGAGCTCTTCGCCCGGAGTCACGATGTCACCAGGGTTCTCAACGTGATGTGCTGACATCTCCGAGATGTGCACGAGGCCCTCAATACCATCGCCAACCTGAACAAATGAACCGAACTGCACAAGCTTGGTGACACGGCCATAGACCAACTGTCCAACTGCGTGACCTTCGGCAAACTCGGCCCAAGGGTCTTGCTGTGTGGCCTTCAAGCTCAGGCTGATGCGCTCACGAGAGAAATCGACGTCAAGGACCTGAACGGTGACTGGATCACCGACGGCAACGACTGCGCCTGGGTGGTCGACGTGCTTCCACGAGAGCTCGCTGACGTGAATGAGGCCGTCCATGCCGCCGAGGTCGACGAATGCGCCGAACGAGACAACCGACGAGACCGTTCCTTCGCGGACTTCGCCAATCTTGAGATTGGTGAGGAAGTTGTCGCGGGTCTCTTTCTGGTTCTCTTCGAGGTAGGCACGGCGCGACAACACGACGTTGTTGCGGTTCTTGTCGAGCTCAATGATCTTTGCCTGGACAACGGTGCCGATGTACGGCTGAAGGTCGCGGACACGACGCAACTCAACGAGTGATGCGGGAAGGAATCCACGCAGACCGATGTCAACGATGAGACCACCCTTGACGACCTCAATGACTGGACCTTCGACAATTGCCTCAGATTCCTTCTTGGCTTCAATGTCGCCCCAAGCCCGCTCGTACTGAGCACGCTTCTTCGACAGAACCAAACGTCCCTCTTTGTCCTCTTTCGTCAACACGAGTGCTTCGAGGGTCTCGCCCATTGAAACAACCTCGGCTGGGTTCACGTCATTGCGGATGCTGAGCTCACGTGAAGGAATCACGCCTTCGCTCTTGTATCCAATATCAAGCAGAACCTCATCACGGTCGATCTTGACAACAGTGCCGCTCACAAGCTGGCCGTCATCGACTTCGGGGATCCCAGTGACCGCCTCAGAGAAGTTGGTGTCGTTATCTACGACCTGACGGGGGGTGTATTTCCCTTCATCATCAAATGTTCCCATCGCGGGATCGATGACTTGGGTGCTCGTGGTGTCGGACAAGGCTGGGTACTGCTTTCAGAAGTGTTGATAAATGGATAAATCGCATCAAAGAAATGCGTTGGGAAGGCTATCAGTGGTCTCTGCGCATCACATCCGACAGGCAACAAGAAGAAATTCGGGAGAATTCACCGTCGCCGGGTCATTTCCGTATGCACCCGGCTCAACACTTGAAATTGATTCGACGTCAAGACCGAACATCGCACACAGCAGACGCAGTTCACGTGGGGTGTAACAAGCAGTCCATAGGTCAACGTCGGCAACTTCGCCTTGCGGGTTGCGAATCTCAGTGCGCTCATGGTTCACACCGGAATCAGCGTCGAAATGCGAGGGATACTCCCCCTTTGCTTGCGCCTGTACAACGAAATAACTACTGAATGCAGATAACGCAAGCCGGCCACCAGGGCGAATGCACTTCGTGATCCCCGAAAAGACAATCGCGTTCCCGTCGAGACCAGAACGATTCGAATCGACGGAACTATCCGACGCGGTCATGAGCCCGAATGCACCCTGACAGAGGCAAATCACCGCATCAAAGGACCCGTGAAGATCTTGTTCGTCAGCAAGCAATCGTGCATCAAGCCGTTGGAAGGTTGCACCCGCTGGAGCTGCAACAGTTGCGAGATCAATAAACGTCTGAGAAATGTCGATGCCATGCACCTCGAACCCGCGGCGCGCAAGTTCGTGGGAATGACGACCCGGACCGCAGCCGACATCGAGGATGCGCATACCTGGCGTGAGACGTAGCACCCTCTCGAGATAATCGCACTCGGCGACCGTGCCCTTGGTGAAGGAATACCTCAGGTACGCAGATCCCAGATGATCAGCCAACCCTTCGAACCAGTGATCGTGAACCATGTGGTTTCGACGCTCAGCCTTTTGCGTCCGCCCAGGTTGAACCCCAGGCAACGTTCACTTCGAGCGGCACGTCAAGCTCCACCGCCGACCGCATGAGGTCGACCACCAAATCGCCAACTTCGCCATGTTCAGCTTCAGGCACCTCAACGATGATTTCGTCATGCACCTGCAGCACGATGCGCGACGCGTATCCGCCATCGGTCAGCGCCCGGTCGACGTTGACAAGCGCAATCTTGAATACATCAGCGGCAAGCCCCTGAATAGCTGCATTCATCGCCTGCCGTTCGCCAGCCTGACGCACCCGCCAATTCGAGTCGAGAAGCTCCGGAATTGACCGGCGGCGCCCAAACAACGTCTCGGTGTAACCCTTCGTGCGGGCCTCGGCCACTGCACGATCCATGTAGGCCTGAACCGCAGGAAACGCGTCAAAATACGAATTCAAAATGACCGCTGCCTCGTCGGTTGGAATGCCCAGGCGCTGACCGAGGCCATACGCCTCCATGCCATAGGCAAGCCCGTAGGACACCATCTTGGCTTTCGATCGCTGGTCGAGCGAGACATCGCTGGGGTCAACCTCAAACACTCTCGCGGCTGTCGCATTATGAATGTCGACGCCACCGTTAAAGGCCTCCAACAACCCAGGGTCAGCTGCAAGATGCGCTATACAGCGCAACTCAATCTGGTTGTAATCGGCGACGAGTAACTCGCACCCCTCAGCTGGTACAAACGCAGTGCGAAACACCCGACCTTCATCTGAGCGAACCGGAATGTTGTGAAGATTCGGACGATCCGAACTCAAACGACCAGTGCGCGCCACCGTCTGATTAAACGACGCATGAATTCGATCATCACCGGCAACTTCGTTCAGCAAACCTTCGCCGTAGGTTCCACGTAACTTGTCGAGTTCGCGATGACGCAACAACGGCTCGATGAACTCCGGCCACTGGTCTCGAAGTTTTTCAAGCGTGGCGGCATCGGTCGAGTACCCACTCTTCGTCTTTCGGACACCCGCTGGGCTCAGCCCGTGCTGGTCATACAGCAAGGCTCGAAGCTGAGTTGGCGAGTTGAGATTGAGGTCGGGAGATTCAGCAACTGATCGCAACTCAGTCGCGAGGGCTTCGACACGTTCCCGCAAGTCGCGCCCGATCTCTTCAAGTGCGGACCGATCAACGGCGATCCCGATGTGCTCCATTCTGGCAAGCACCCGAATGAGCGGTATTTCTGTCTCAGCGAAGAGCGCCTCAACACCCGCATCCGCAACACCTGCGGTGAGCGGTGCAGCAAGTTCGCGAACTGCCAGTGCGACGTCAGCAGCCTCGCCATCTGGCTGATCCCCATCAAGCGCAAGCTGACCAGAAGGGGTCGAAGGCAGAGACGATTCGTCAAGCACACGCTCTGCGAACCTGCCGAGAAGATCTGAAATAGTCAACTTGGCGTAGCCGGGATCGATGAGATACACAGCGACACCAACATCGAACGTCAAGCCAGGAAGATCCCCGCCGAGATCAAGAAGTGACCGAATAAGTTCCTTTGATTGATGGGAGCGCACGCATTCGTGGGCCGAGAGCGCGTCAAGCACCTCTCGTGTCGAAACCAGACCAGCAGGCACCCAAACAGCATCGTCAGCGGCGCCTGAAACAACCGCTATTCCTTCAAGGGCAGATCGACCCGCATCTCCAGACCACATTCCTGCAATGTCGAGAATTGGCGTGCGCTGTATGAGTGCCACAACCTCTGCAGCAGATTCGGCAGTTGTAACAGAAGCACTGATGAGTGCCTCACTATCGGTCTCTTGCTGTTCACCGTCACCATCGTCAACGCCCTGCCCGGCCGAAATGGCAGCAAGAATTCGAGTGCGCAGTTGGGCAAATTCGAGAACATCGAACAGACGATCAACCTCAGCACGATCCGGCGTAATTCGCAGTGTCTCGGCATCGAGGTCGCCGATCGGCGCATCCCTGCGCAACTCCATCAGATCAAGATTGCGACGAACCCGATCAGCCGACTCAGCGAGGTTTGCCTTTAATTTCGGGGTCTGCTCATCGATCGCCGCGAGTATTCCCTCAACTCCGCCGTAGGTGTTAATCAATTTCGCAGCTGTCTTTTCGCCGACCCCTGGCACTCCGGGAAGATTGTCGCTCGGGTCACCACGTAGAGCGGCATATTCGACGTAGAGCGCAGGCGTTACCCCGGTGCGCTCGAGAATCCCCGCCTCGTCATATAAGGCGTAATCGCTCACGCCACGCTTGTTGTACATCACCCGAATGTGAGGATCAGCCACCAACTGGTACGAATCACGGTCTCCAGTAACGACGATCGCGTCGTCACCGCGAGCAGCAAGTTCCGTCGCCGCTGTGGCGAGAATGTCATCTGCTTCCCAACCCGCGAGTTCGACATGATGAACACCAAGTGCTGTGAGCACCTCGCGGACAATCACCATCTGCTGTTTGAGTTCGTCCGGGGACGACTCACGCTGTGCCTTGTATTCGGGTTCAGCCTCATGCCGGAACGTCGGCTCAGGACGATCAAACGCGACAAGAACTCCATCGGGTTCTTGATCTTTGAGCACATTGGTCAGCATCGACACAAACCCGAACACCGCATTTGTGACCTGGCCGGATGATGTCGCCATGTCAGATGGCAACGCAAAAAACGCTCGGTATGTCAGTGAGTTTCCGTCAATGAGAAGAAATTTCGCCACGGCGTGATCACTCAGGCCGGAGGGCGCCATCAATGATGCGATCAGCGACATCACGCATGCGAGTACGTTCGCTCATTGCGGTGCGCTGGATGAACGAAAATGCGTCACCCTCTGACATCGAGCACTCGTCAATGAGGATTCCTTTCGCACGATCAACGAGTTTGCGGGCCGCCAACTGTTCACCAAGAGCATCGATCTCGCCAGTGAGATCCCTCAATTCACGGAAGCGCCCGATTGCCACCTCGATTGCTGGAACAAGATCACTGCGTTGGAACGGCTTTACCAGGAACGCGAGTGCTCCGGCGTCACGAGCCTGCTCCACCACCTCGCGCTGAGAAAAAGCGGTGAGCATCAACACTGCACACAACTTTTCATCTGTGATCGTTGCTGCCGCGGATAGACCATCGGCACCAGGCATCTTTACGTCGAGCACCGCAAGGTCGGGCTGTAAATTGCGCACCAAATCAACGACTTCATCACCGCGGCCGGTTTCACCAACAACCTCGTAACCCTCTTCCTCAAGGGTTTCACGAAGGTCCATTCTGATGATGGCCTCATCTTCTGCGATTACCACCCTGATCGTCATGCTGACTCACTCATCGAATCGAGCAACTCATCTTGACGCTGCTGAAGTTCATGGATACTTGACAACACGTGCTCCCGATGGCGCAAGAGGGCATCTGCGTGTTTCCGAGCCTCTCCCGCATCTCGACTGGCTAAGGGAGTTTCAGACACCAGCGCCCTCAATTCATGGTCGGCTGCCTCATCAGCGACCACCGTTAGCTGCTCGTCTACTTGCGCGAGTTCTTCACGCAAAGTCGCGAGCCGCGAAACAGTTTGCGACAATCGACGTTCGACGAGCCATCTGGACATAGTCCACATGCTACGAGATTCGTGCCCCGAGTCGGATTCGAACCGACACTGGACGGTGTTTGAGACCGCTGCCTCTGCCGTTGGGCTACCGGGGCGACGTGAAGCAGGCTACCTTCTGACACCCCCGACCCGAGCCTCGTCTCTAGGGAAATGTCTCAGTTACACCAACAGGGGGTCAACGCCGTCTAGCCTCGTAACGTGCTTGCATTCACCTTCCCCGGTCAGGGGTCACAACGACCTGGAATGGGACGCCCTTGGGCTGACCATGAAAGTTGGGAACTTGTCGAAGAGGCATCAGAAGTAGTCGGACGAGACGTTGCGCACCTGCTCCTCGACGCTGATGCAGATGAACTGAAAGACACCCGCAACGCTCAGCTCACCACATTTGTCTCAAGCTTGATGGTGCTCGATGCCGTTGAGCGCCTGGGTGTTTCACCCGATGTGCTCGCAGGTCACAGCCTCGGCGAATACACCGCTCTAGCCGCTTCTGGTGCTCTTGGCTTCCCAGAAGGGGTCGCTCTCGTTCAAGCACGCGCCGATGCAATGCATGACGCCGGTAACGAACAGCCCGGAACGATGGCGGCAGTGCTAGGACTTGACGATGACCAAGTGGAGGTTGCCTGCAACCTTGCAGATGACGACGTCTGGGTTGCCAATTTCAATGCTCCTGGGCAAGTTGTCATTGCCGGCTCACCAACTGGTGTTGAAGCAGGTGGAGTGCATGCGAAATCTCTCGGTGCCAAAAAAGTGATGCCACTGCAGGTGTCCGGCGCCTTTCACACTCCGTTCATGGCGGCCGCTCGTGAGCGTCTTCGCGATGCGATCGCAGCCGCAGGTATTCGCGACAGCGAAATTGCCGTTGTCTCGAATGTCGACTCACAACCGCACTCCCTCGGAGAAGAGTGGACTGCGCTGCTCTCGGCGCAGCTCTCGAGCCCGGTCCGTTGGAAACACGGGCTGCAATCGATGGCTGACATGGGTGTGACCGCATTCGCAGAACTAGGGCCCGGTGGAGTGTTAACGGGTATGGCGAAACGAACGCTTAAGGAAGCAAAGACCATTTCGGTTGCGACCCCTGACGAGCTCGACAAACTCCTCGAATGGCTCGGTGGCGAACCTGTTGCCGCTGCTCACGAGCACGAAGGTGAACATCTCTTCGCCCATGAGCGCCTCGTCGTCAGCCCGGCCGCCGGCATCTTCACCACTGCTGGTATCGAAAACGGCACCGAGATTGCCGTCGGAACCGTGCTTGGCACCGTTGCCGACCAAGAAGTTCGATCACCATTTGCAGGAATTCTGCAGAGTTACATCGCGATCGACACCGAACGAGTCGCCGCCCGACAGCCAATCGCTTGGCTTCGAACTGACTGAACACGAGATCGAAGGAGAGTACGTTGCCTGCAACCCGACCCGGGGCAAAAGGAGCGATCATCACCGGTTGGGGCATGGCCTTACCTGAAAAGGTGGTAACCAACCACGATCTCGCTCGAACCCTTGACACGAGTGACGAATGGATCGTCGCCCGCACCGGAATCCATGAACGGCATATCGGCGGAACAACCGCTGATCTATCGATCGAGTCGGCTCAGGCAGCACTCGACATGGCCGGCTTCGCCCCCGAACAAATCGATGCCCTCATCTTGTCAACCACAACCCCTGACCGAGCATGGGGAACATCGGCTGTCATCCAAGACAAACTCGGCTTGAAGTGCGGCGCCTTCGATATCAACGCCGCGTGCTCGGGATTCGTGTACGGACTCGTGAACGCTCACGGCCTCATCGCAATGGGTGCCGAGCGAGTACTCGTGATCGGAACCGACACGCTCTCACGCATCGTCGACTGGAATGATCGCGGTACCGCGCCGCTGTTTGCGGACGGCTCAGGGGCAATGGTCCTTGAAGCAGTCGATAACGGAGGCGGACAACTTCTCGGTTGGGACCTTGACGCTGACGGCAGTGCAAGCGAAATTCTCTGGGCCGATGTTGGAGGAACCGTCAACATGGAAGGCAAAGAGGTCTTCCGACGCGCTGTTCGCATCATGATGGATTCAGCAGAAAAGTCGATGGCTCACGCAGGAATCACATCGGATGATCTCGCACTCATCGTCCCGCACCAGGCAAATATTCGCATCATCCAGGCCGCATGCGACCGCCTCGGCGTAGAGATGGAACGTGCAGCCGTCACCATCGACCACACGGGCAACACATCATCGGCCTCAATTCCGATGGCTCTCTGTGAAGCTCTTAATGCTGGACGGGTTGCACCTGGGGACCACATTTTGCTTGTCGGGTTCGGCGGAGGAATGACAGCGGCAAGCGCCGTACTGAAATGGGGAGGTACACAGTGAGCAGAGTCGTTCTTGTTACTGGAGGCTCACGAGGAATTGGCCTTGCCATCGCACGAAGGTTTGCCGGCCTCGGCGACAAAGTTGCTGTCACCTACAACAGTTCACCGCCGCCAGAGGGCCTCTTCGGTGTGAAGTGTGACGTCACCTCAGCCGACGACATCGATGCTGCGTTCACTGCGATTGAAGAAGAGTTCGGCTCCCCTGTCGAAATTCTCGTATCCAACGCAGGAATCACCCGAGACACCTTGTTGCTCCGTATGGGTGCCGATGACTTTGAAGATGTCATCGATGCCAACCTCACCGCGGCATTCCGCGTCACAAAACGAGCTGTCCAGCAGATGCTTCGAGCACGCAAAGGTCGAATCATCTATGTCTCATCAGTCGTTGGGCTGCTCGGAGCTGCCGGACAGGCGAACTACGCGGCATCCAAAGCAGGTCTTGTCGGACTTGCTCGTTCGTTGGCGAGAGAACTCGGGTCACGATCGATCACCGTGAACGTCGTCGCCCCAGGACCGGTGAGCACCGATATGACGGCCGCACTCAGCGAAGATCGGCTCGCAGACATCACCGCCGCAGTTCCTCTCGCCAGAATGGCTGAACCCGATGAAATTGCCGGTGTGGTCACCTTTCTTGCGTCGCAAGATGCGGCCTACATCACCGGTGCCGTGATCCCCGTTGACGGCGGTCTCGGAATGGGTCATTAAACGCTCCGCCACCGAGCGCTCTAGATTTCATAGAATCATCAGCGGTCATACGACCGAAAACAAACCAAGGAGTAACCGTGGACCAAGAATTGTTCGCCCGTTTCAGCAAGTGCGCAGTCGAAGTGCTGTCAGTTTCTGAAGATCAAGTGAAGCCGGAAGCCCGATTTGGCGATGACCTCGACGCCGACAGCCTCGACCTCGTCGAACTTGTTATGGCACTCGAAGAAGAATTCGGTATCGAAGTTCCAGAGGAAGAACTCGAAGGCATCGAGACCGTTGGACAGGCCTACGACTTGGTGGCCGGCAAACTCTGATGCAAGGAAGCGGTCGGCGTATAGCCGTTACCGGACTTGGCGTTGTTGCGCCATGCGGTATCGGGAAAGAGGCATATTGGAATGGTCTACTCGGGCCAGGACTCGTTGACGTTGGGCGTCTCACGTCCATCGAAGACTGGGATCCCTCCCCGTGGTTTGACTCGCCAAAGGATGCTCGTCGCGCCGACCGCAGTGAGCAGTATGCGCTTGCTGCCGCAACCGAGGCCTTAGAGCAATCCGGCAGGCCAGCAGCCTCCGACGACCGCATCGGCACGATCTTCGGAACTGGCGTCGGCGGAATCCATACGCTCGAAGAACAAATCGATGTGCGCCTCAATAAGGGCGAACGTCGTGTGTCGCCATTCCTTGTTCCAATGATGATGGCGAATGCGGCGGGAGCATCGGTATCGATGCGATTCGGGTTTAAGGGACCCAACGAAACGATCTGCACGGCGTGTGCAGCGGGAACCCATGCAATTGGCTATGCCGCACGACTCATCGCCTGGGGACTCGCGGATGCTGTCATTACGGGTGGCACCGAATACGCCGGAACTGCAACCTCGCTTGCATCATTCGGCAATATGACGGCGCTCTCTTCGACAGGAACATCACGACCATTCGATGCCGATCGCGATGGTTTTGTCATGGGTGAAGGGGCTGCCGTGCTCGTTCTTGAAGAATGGAACTCTGCCGTCGACCGTGGCGCCAACATCATCGGCGAAATCCTTGGCGCAGCATCAAATGCCGATGCGCACCACATCACTGCACCAGCTCCAGGCGGAACCGGCGCAATCCGTTGTATGGAACTTGCCCTCGCAGATGCTGGCCTTGAAGCAGGCAACATTCGGCAGATCAATGCCCATGGCACGTCAACCCCGCTCAACGACGCAGCAGAAGGCGCAGCCATCAGCTCGGTCTTCGGTGCGAATGCAGTGCCTGTCGTATCGACAAAGGGTGTGACTGGTCACGCACTCGGCGCAGCTGGTGCTCTGGAGGCTGCGGCGGTGCTTCTCTCAATGGAACACGCACTCATTCCGCCCACTGCGAACACCACCAACATCGATAGTGAAATGGCGGTTGATGTGGTAACTGGTTCACCACGTCCGTGGGAGCCAGGCCCAACAATGTCAAACAACTTTGGCTTTGGCGGCCACAACGGTTCGATCATCATCGGAACCGGAAACGCCTGATCGACGCCGCCTCAGCTAACAGAGCTCAGGCGATGACGAACATCAAGTCAACTTCGCAGGCGACTTCACCATTTACCGAGGCAGTTCCTGAACCTCGTCCTGCCCTACTCGATAACCGGCCCATGGTGCACTCAAGTAACAACTCATCTCCTGGCACCACCTGCCGGCGGAAGCGAGCCTTATCGATTCCACCAAACAGCGGAAGTCGCCCTGCGAACCGCTCGTCAGCGAGAACCGCTAACGCCCCGACCTGAGCGATTGCCTCACACATGAGAACGCCAGGCAGCGTCGGTCGACCTGGGAAGTGCCCCTCGAAGAACCATTCGTCACCGGTGAGCTTCCACGTTCCAGCCGCTGATTCTCCGGGAGTGATGTTCACAATTTCATTGACGAACAAAAATGGCGGACGGTGAGGGAGAAGGTCTTCTGGACGCACGTCCCGACTTTACTCTGACGCACCCGGTTCGAATTTGAACCCCGAACTGACAACCAACTCAATATGGGTGGTTGTTCAGTCGTCAGCGGGCAAACCCATGGGGTTTGGGAACGGGATCTCATTCCGCGAGCGGATTTGAGCCGCAGCGGTCTCAAGCATCTCAAGAACCGCTGGGTAGTCGTCTCTGAGTCGTGAAATCACAGCAAATGCCTGCCGATCGGTCATCTCTTCAACCTCGGCTCGCAGCCTTTCACCAGAATCGCTCAGTTCATCTCGGGACTGCAGCAAACCAATACCGATGAGGCGTTCGACCGTGCGATCAATGTGATCGCGTTGCCAGCCCCGAGACTGCTCAAACAGTTCAAGATCGATGCCCTGGTCAATCGCGAGCAGGATCGTTGCCTCAAGACCGTTGATACCGAGTACTGCGAGTGCGGCCACGTGGCTGTCGCCACGATGTTCACGAACCGTCGTGCACCATTGCCAGAGATCGATCAGCGGAATTCCTTCGGGAGCAATTGCCCGATTGGCTGCAAACAACGGTCGGCCATGAGGGGCGATCGACATGATTGCTGAATTCATTGACGCAAGAAGTTGTTCACTGGGCGGTTCAACACCAAGTCGAGTCAATGCTTGCTGAGCCCCTCGGCTACGGGCCGCCAGTGCATCAGCCGGAGACGCAAACGACCACGCATCAGGCAGAGCATGGTTCACTCTGTCTGCACTGAAGTTGTTGAACAATGCTTCGACGACGTCGGGCTGAGCCTCGCCGAGAGGGGCAGATCTGCACGCAAAATACCCCATCCAGAATCCCTTGAATCCGGCATTCTGGGCAGCGACTAAGGACTCTTCGGAGAAATAGGTAACCGCATGAACCGTCTCGACCGCCATCCATAACTGTCGAGATGGTGAGGCATCAGTCATAGGTCATCCTTCTGCATTCAGCATCAGCGCTCAATAAAAACCTCGAAAGCAGGATGATTCCCAAGTCACGCTGAGGCGCCGGGCTACACCGCATCAATGGCGGCGCGAACCTCAGCGACATATCGGCCAACTTCATCAGGGCCTGACTCCATCAGACGTCTCACCATTGAAGCTCCCTGAATTACTCCATCGGCTACGCGCACCGCTGCAGCAGCTTGTTCCGCATTCGAAACGCCGACACCAACTAACACCGGGGTATCGGTCACCGCCTTCAACCGTCCGGCAAGGGCCGTAGCCGTCTCGGCGAGCGAATCACGCTCTCCTGTGACGCCCAAGAGGCCCACCGAATACACGAATCCACGAGCCCGTTCGACGATTCTTGGAAGACGCTCATCTGGAGCTGTTGGGGCCGCAAGCATGATGGTTGCAACCTTCACTTCATCAGCCGCTTCAGCCCATTCCGCTGATTCTTCCAACGGAAGGTCAGGCAAAATCGCTCCAGTCACACCGGCTTCAGCGAGGCGATGAGCGAACCGAACCGGTCCATCATGATGAACAAGGTTGTAATAGGTCATGACTGCGAGAGGGATATCGACATCGAGCGATGGGACTTCTTCAAGCACTGACTGCGGCGTCGTTCCACCTTCGAGAGCCGCCTGAGAGGCCTGCTGGATGACCGGACCGTCCATTATCGGGTCAGAGAACGGAATGCCAATTTCAACTGCGTCTGCACCATTTGCTGCGCAGGCGCGGATTGCATCTTGCCAACCGGGGTACCCGCCAGTGATGTACGGAACAAGCAGTTTGCGACCGGCATCTCGCGAGGTTCGCAACGATGTCGCAAGGTCAACTGTGGTCACAAACGGTCCTTCAATACGTCCATCATTTGACCAACGTCCTTGTCGCCTCGTCCGGACAGATTCAGTAACACCGTTTGACCTTGCATCGTGTGCGCCTCTCGCACCACCCAGGCCAAGGCATGAGCCGGCTCGAGAGCAGGAATAATGCCTTCGGTTTTGCTCAGCAATTGGAAAGCGTCCACCACTTCTTCGTCGGTCACGGTCGGATACTCAGCACGACCAATCGACGAGAGGTACGAATGCTCAGGCCCAATTCCGGGGTAGTCGAGGCCAGCAGAAATCGAATGAGCCTCTTCGACCTGTCCGTATTCGTCTTGCATCAAATAGCTACGCATACCATGAACGACGCCAGGAATTGCACGCGATACCGCTGCACCACCACGAGGCTCGACTCCGACAAGACGAGAACGCGTATCGACAAAGCCAGAGAAGATCCCAATCGCGTTTGATCCTCCACCCACACACGCGGTGACAACATCAGGGTCGTCGCCAAGAAGGGCGCGGGCCTGTTCGCGAGCCTCGTCTCCAATCACGCGGTGGAACTGGCGAACCATCCACGGGTAAGGATGCGGACCCATCACCGACCCAAGGCAGTAATGCGTGTCGCCAACTGTTGCCACCCAATCGCGCATCGCCTCATTCACTGCGTCCTTCAGCGTGCGACTACCCGAATTCACCGCCTCAACCTCAGCGCCAAGCAATCGCATTCTGAACACGTTGAGGGCCTGACGTTCAACGTCAACCGCGCCCATATAGACCTTGCATTCCATGCCAAGAAGGGCGGCAGCGGTCGCAGAAGCAACTCCATGCTGCCCAGCACCGGTCTCTGCGACAAGTCGAGTCTTCCCCATCCGCTTGGCGAGGAATGCCTGACCAAGCACATTGTTGATCTTGTGAGAGCCAGTGTGATTGAGGTCCTCACGCTTCAGCAAGAGCCGCAAACCAAGCTGCTCGCCGAGTCGGTGACACTCAGACAAACCGGACGGGCGGCCCGCATAATCACGAAGAGCCGTATTGAGCTCTTCGCGCCACACAGGATCAGCCCATGCCTCACGGAAACCCGCTTCCAATTCCTGGCATGCAGGAACCAGAGTTTCAGGAACGAACCGCCCTCCGAATTCGCCAAAGCGGCCAGAGGGGTCTGGCTCCGACATCATCGAGCTGTCGCGCTCTTCAGCGATTGTCATTCGTCCTCCCAGTTGTAGGGCAGATCGTCCGGTCCGATGTAAGGGGTAGGAGACGCTGCACGGGCATTGCTGATAAATTTTCGCACCTTCACTGCGTCTTTGCGTCCCGGAGCTAGCTCAACACCCGAAGAAACATCCACTCCCCAGGGTTCAACCGCTGAAACCGCATCTGCAACATTGTCAGGATTTAGACCACCGGCCAAAATGAGCCGCACCGAATCGGGAACGTCAGCGGTGATATGCCAGTCGAACACCTTCCCACTACCGGGTGATGGTGCATCGACGAGAACAACATCAGTATGGAACTTGTCAGCGCGGGCAAGATGTGGAGAATCCGCCCCGAAGGCTTTGATCACCCAACGGATCCCATGACGAGGGCCGCGCTCGACGATTTCGGCAACTTGATCGGGCGTTTCCGAACCATGCAATTGAATCGCTTTTACTCCAGCACGATCTGCAACACTCAACACCCGATCAGGTAACTCGTTTCGGAACACCCCAACCGTCATTGTTTCGGGCGGCAACCGGCGAGTGATGTCATACACATGTTGTGGCGCGACTTGGCGTTCCGACGGAGCAAAAATAAAACCGACAGCATCAGCACCCATTGCAACCGCAAGCAGTGCATCGTCTTCAGTTGTAATGCCGCAGATTTTGACGAACATACGATCAGAAACTACTCATCGGTGACCACGCAAGTCAGCCACTGCATGTTCGGGGTTACCTGATGTCACCAAGGTTTCGCCAACCAAGATCGCCCGATAACCAGCCTCAGTCAACGCAAGGGCGTCAGAGCGATTTCGAATTCCAGACTCGGCGACAGCGACCACCCCAGACGGCATGACACCGCCCATTCGCAACGCACGTTCATGATCAACGTCGAATGTCACCAAATCTCGCTGATTGACCCCAACGAGAGTGGCACCAACCTCCAGGGCAATCTCAAGTTCTGGCTCGTCATGCACCTCGACCAAGACGTCGAGACCAACTTCGACAGCGAGTGAATGAAATTGCGCTAACTCGCTGCGCTCAAGCGCGGCGGCAATCAACAGCACACAATCAGCACCCATAATGCGCGCATCGAGCACATCACGTTCCGAAACCGTGAAGTCTTTCCGAAGCACGGGCAGCGCACACGCTGACCTGGCCGCTTGCAAGTCATCAACTGAGCCGCCAAAAAAGTCTTCGTCGGTCAGAACCGACAGACATGATGCTCCCCCAGCGGAATATTGCTGAGCGACTATTGCCGGGTCAAGCCCTGCAAACAGGTCGCCTTTTGATGGCGAGCGACGTTTCACCTCGGAGATCACGGCTATGCCGTCAACCACCGGATCAACGTCGGCCAACGTGTCTTTGAAGCCTCGAGCGGCTCCAGCGTCACAGGCTTGCTTGTACAGGTCAGCAAACGGCCGGTCGTCGCGAGCAGCCACCGCCCGGTGGGCATCAAGAATGCGATCGAGGTAAGTCGCCATCGACGTGGTCAGAACCCGAGCCGACTTGACAACTCGCCGAGAAGCGAATCGATCGGCACTCGGGTCTGCTCCATGGTGTCACGATCTCGGACAGTCACCGCATTGTCGTCAAGCGAGTCAAAATCGACTGTCACACACAGCGGAGTACCAATCTCGTCTTGTCGACGGTAACGACGCCCAATTGCTTGCGTTTCGTCGTAGTCAGTCATGTATCGGTCACTCACGAGACGACGAACCTCTTGGGCGAGAGGCGTCAACGTGTCCTTCTTCGACAACGGCAATACCGCAACCTTGTACGGCGCAAGGCGAGGATGCAAACGAAGCACCGTGCGAACTTCGTCGTTCACTTGCTCTTCGTCGTAGGCCGCAAGTAAGAACGCCGCCATCGTTCGAGTCGCTCCAGCCGCAGGCTCAATGACGTACGGCACATAACGCTCATTCGATGCCTGATCAAAGAAATCGAGACGCTCGCCAGAGTGCTCGGCGTGCTGAGTGAGGTCGTAATCGGTGCGCTGGGCAATTCCCTCGAGCTCGTCCCAGCCCCACGGGAACATGAATTCAACGTCGGCAGTACCCGTCGAGTAGTGCGAGAGTTCATCGTCGTCATGAGCCCGAAGCCGCAACATTGACTCCGGAATCCCAAGATCGCGGTACCACTCAAGTCGATGTTGACACCAGTACTCATACCACGATGGACCTTCCGATGGAGGTACGAAGAATTCGAGCTCCATCTGCTCGAATTCGCGAGTCCTGAAAATCCAGTTCTGAGGGGTGATCTCGTTTCTGAAGCTCTTCCCTACTTGAGCGATACCAAATGGTGGACGCTTGCGACTCGTTTGCAGCACGTTGGAAAAGTTCGTGAACATCCCCTGAGCCGTCTCGGGCCGAAGGTAGGCATCGGCCCCGGCATCGGCGACAGGACCTGCCTGAGTCTTGAACATCAGGTTGAATTGACGGGCTTCAGTGAACGTACCGGTCTTGCCACAGTTCGGACATGTGTCGGGATCATCCAACTTGTCCTGACGGTGACGGGTCTTGCATTCGGTGCAATCGACGAGTGGGTCAGAGAAGTTTGCGAGGTGGCCGGATGCCTGCCATACCTGCGGTGGCCCGAGAATGGCGGCGTCAATCAGCACCACATCGTCACGCTGCTGAACCATTGCCCGAACCCAGGCATCTTTCACATTTCGCAGCAACAGCGAACCAAGCGGACCGTAGTCATAGGTTGACCGGAATCCGCCATAAATCTCAGCCGATGGGTACACAAACCCACGTCGCTTACACAGGTTGACGATTTGATCGAGATCCGTTGCGGGCATGACCCACAGGCTACGGACATCAACCCCTAACGGCTCAATGCCGTTCGAACACGCCAACCGTTCGAAGCCGTCGTTCAATGTGATGCTCTAGCGCTCGCGTCGCGAGGGCCGTCACTTCACCAGTCGCAGGCGACTCCTCTAGGGCTAGCGCCTGCCGAAGACGACCGCCAAGGATGTCTCTCATTATCTCAAGTGCCGCAGGGGAAATTGATGCCCCCGAACGACAGTGTCGGCACAACGCACCGCCCTCATTGAGATCGAACGCAACGAGCGCAGTCTCTCCCCCATCTTGTTCGCCACAACGGACACATTCGTCAAGCACCGGCGACAAACCCGACATCGCCAGCACTTTCCAGAAAAAGGCTGCCACGTTAAGTGGAGAGGGAGATTCGGCAATCGTCCGCAGGACACCGACGAGCATGGTGTACAACCGTTCGTCAGGCTCACCTTCGAGCGAGAGTTGATCGGCGGCTTCAACGACTGCCATGCCTTGGGCCGCTCGATTAAGAGATGACAACATCGGCGTTAACGCATCAACTGACTCTGCTTGACTGACGAGATCGAGGTCGCGCCCTTTTCGAAGCAGGACCTCGACATGGCTCATCGGTTCCAAGCGAGAGCCGAATTTTGAATTCGTCCGCCGCACGCCCTTCGCAACCGCTCTCACCTTGCCGTACCGCTGAGTGAGTAGAACGACGATCCGATCGGACTCTCGCAACTTGTACGTGCGAAGAATCACCCCCCTATCTCGGTACAGCTCGCCATTTGCGACTGCAGACGAGCTCATGCGTCAAGCCCGCCGAACCGGCGACGTCGTCGCCCAAACTGTGCAACTGCCGCAACAAGATCTTGAGCGGCAAACGAACTCCAGTCAGTATCCGTGAACACGAGTTCGGCATACGCCAGCTCCCACACGAGTGATGGAGGTAAACGGTCGCTCCTCCCACAGATCACAACGAGGTCTGGTTCGCCATCAGCAGGCTCGTAGAGCGAACCTGCCACTGATGCCTCATTGATCGGGCCCTCTCCAATCGACCGAAACGCGTCTACTAGACGCTGACGGCCATCTGAGGTCGGATCAATGACAACTCCACACGATTCGAGCTGAACCACGTGATCAACATCAACTTGAATAGCTGCTTCGCCAAGCGACCCATACGGACGCAACGTCAGCCACTTCACGCCATAAGCGCTTGCCGCTGCCGAAAGTTCGCGAGCAGATTCAAGCCATCGCTCACGACTGCGTCCACCCCACAGTTCGGTTGATCCACCGACAATCAAGACATGGCGCAGCCCGAGTGACTCCGCGGTCACTTCCGCGTCATGTCCGTTGCCAAACGAATCCATTGACACATTGTTTCATTCTTTACCCCTCCCCAACGGGCACAAACCGTCGGGATAACGTCACTGGTGTCCATGAACCCTGAACTTCACACTCTTCCGACCGGCCGGCACCACGTCGCTTGCATTATGGATGGAAACGGGCGGTGGGCTGAATCTCGAGATCTCCCTCGAACCGCAGGCCACACGGCCGGTGAGGAAAATCTCGCGTCGATCGTGCGGGCATCGGTCCAGCGAGACATCGGTTGGCTCACAGTGTTTGGTTTTTCTACAGAGAACTGGGTACGACCACGAGCCGAGGTTCGACACATTCTCGGACTGCACGAGCGGCTGTTCGGACGTATCGAAGAACTCAATGAGAACAACGTTCGCATCAGATGGATCGGTCGCCCATTCGACAGCGCCGAATCTCGAACACCCCGATTTGTCCAACGAGCGATACGAAAAGCAATTGCCGACACCGCCAACAACACCGGGCTTGTGCTCACCGTCGCATTCGACTACGGCAGCAGATTCGAGATGATGGATGCCGCCCGTATAGCTCGACGTCAGGGCGTCGACATCGACATCAACTCGATGACACATCGACTTCATGATCCCGATCTGCCGCCCGTTGACGTCATGATCAGGACGAGTGGCGAGATCCGCGTCTCAAACTTCCTGCTCTGGCAAGGTGCCGGAAGCGCAATTCATTTCACCGACACCGCGTGGCCTGACCTCAGTGCCAATGAGCTCGACACAGCACTTTCGCTCGTCGGAGCCGCGTGACCAACGACGACACCGTCCTTGCGGCACTCGATGCGGTTACCGCAGCGATTCCGAACGCCGAACATCGTCAAGGTCAACGCGAAATGGCTTCGCTCGTCAACACGAGTATCAGGCGTGGCAAACCCGTAGTCATTAAGGCAGGAACCGGAACCGGAAAGACACTGGCATACCTCATCCCGAGCGTCGTCTCGGGCACATCAACCGTTGTCGTCACCGCAACAAAGGCGCTTCAGGACCAACTCGCACACAAAGACCTCCCGTTCCTCGAGTTGCAACTTGCGGCCACCACCGACCACTCGTTCACATGGGCGGTACTGAAGGGGCGGTCGAATTACCTCTGTCGACAACGCGTCGCAGAAATCGGTGGTCTGCCATCGGCTGATCGTGTCCAACTCTCACTCGAAGGAATCGACGATGATGGTCGACGAGAGGTCCAACGGTTGGCGGAATGGGCCGAATCCACCGTGAATGGAGATCTCACCGAACTCGATTGGTCGCCAAGCGAGAGCACCATTAGAGCCGTCACCGTGTCGTCAGACGAATGCCCAGGTGCCAATCAATGCCCAAATGGCGAGACCTGCTTCGCCGAACTCGCCCGACACAACGCCGCAACAGCAGACATCGTTGTCGTCAACGCTCATCTCTACGGCCTCAACATTGCCGCCGATAGCGCAATTCTTGGCGACCACGAGGTCGTCATTTTCGATGAAGCCCACGTGCTCGAAGATGTGATGAGCGACACGGTTGGCGTTGAGCTCAGCGCCGGGCGGCTCGCACGTGTCGCTACGACAGTTCGACGAATCGTCGTCGACCCTGATCTGGATGCAGAACTCAGCGCTCAGGCAGACGACCTGACAGCTCTCCTCGAGCCGTACTCCGGTGAACGCATTTTGCCTCCTCTCCCGGCTGCGATGAGTGAGTTGTTATCGACGGTGAGAAGTTCGCAAAACCGTGCCCTCACCCTTGTCTCAGAACTTTCCATTGATGATGTGGACGCACAGCAGCGGCGCCTGCGAGCCCAAGTCACTCTGACCCGGACAATCGAAACCCTCGACCGGTTTCTCAGCCCATCTGCCGACGATGTCATCTTTGTGTCGGGGGCACCGGGCTCGCGACGACTCGAACTCGCTCCACTTGATGTAGGACCGACCCTCACCGAAGGCGTATGGTCCCAACGAACCGCCATTCTCACGAGCGCAACAGTGCCGATGAACCTGGCGGAACGCATCGGGCTAGAGGGCGCAGAGTTTGTTGATGTGGGTAGCCCCTTCGATTACGAAACAAATTCACTCCTGTATTGCGCAATGCATCTGCCACAGCCGAACGACCCCTCGTTTCGAGCAGCAATGCACGACGATCTTGAACAGCTCATCGCAGCAGCCGGTGGTAAAACCCTTGCGCTCTTCACCAGCTGGTCAGCGATGGACGAGGCTGCAGAAGCGATGCGCGATCGACTCCCGTTCAGAATCCTCACACAACGCGACCTTCCGAAACCGGCCCTCATTCACGAATTTGCAACCGATGAAGACAGTTGCCTATTCGCCACTGCGGGCCTCTTCCAAGGGGTAGACGTCCCGGGGCGGACGCTGTCACTCGTCGTTATCGACAGGATTCCATTCCCTCGACCTGATGACCCGCTCCTTGGGGCACGACGTGAACTCATCGGCCAGCGGGCATTTATGGAGATCGATCTTCCTAGGGCGGCAACAATGCTCGCCCAGGCCAGTGGACGGCTCATTCGAACCGATAATGACCGCGGCGTGGTCGCCATTATGGATCGGCGTCTCGGTACCGCCCGTTACCGGTGGGACATCATCTCTGCTCTCCCACCGATGAGAAGAACACGTGATCGCTCAGAGGCTGAATCACTATTGCGTTCAATCGCTAACAGTTAGCAATCGACGGCTACCGTCATTTACATGACCGACGCCCAGATCGTCCGACATGAATCCTTTGAGGGAATTTCCACCATTACCCTCGACTCGCAGCACAACCGCAATGCCCTCTCTCGTCAGCTTCTCACAGAGCTTCACACGGCGCTCGACGAGGCGGAGGCACAAGATGCGAGAGCGATCGTTCTCCGGCATGAAGGTCCAGCATTCTGCGCCGGAGCTGATCTAAAAGAACGGTCGTCAGGCCCGCCTGATTCGGGGCCAATGGTAAGCGCCCTCGAACGCCTGATGGACACACCTCGCCCGACGATCGCTGCCGTGAACGGTGCCGTTCGAGCGGGAGGTCTCGGCCTCATGACGGCGTGTGACCTGATCGTAGTCGAGCAGTCCGTCACCTTTGCACTGACCGAAGTTCGGATTGGAGTTGCTGCCGCAATCATCTCGGTTCCGATCCTCCGCCGAGTGCCACCCGGCAAAATTGCTGCGGCCATGCTCACAGGTGAAGTGTTCTCGGCCGTTGATGCCCGAGAAATGGGCCTCATCACTCATGTGACAAGTGACGTTTCAGCGACGGTCAACGACCTGATCAACGGAATCTTGGCTGGCGCTCCCCGAGCAGTAGCGGCAACAAAAGCGATGCTGCACCGCGTCCCAACCCTTGATCGCAAGACCGGGTTCGCCGAAATGCGGGCTCTCAGCGAAGAATTTTTCTCCGGACCCGACGCAGCCGAAGGAATGGCAGCATTCATCGAGAAACGTTTACCCGCCTGGAATCCAGCGGCCAAGTAAAGGTCAAGAAATTAAGCGATAACCGAGACCCCGAACGGTAACGATCCGTTGCGGGTCGTCGGGAGTGTCCTCAATCTTGAGACGCAACCGACGAACATGCGCATCAACGAGACGCGAATCTCCGAGATACTCGTATCCCCAGACGTGTTCAAGTAGTTGGTCCCGACTGAGAACTGCATCGGCATGCTCAGCAAATTCGCACAGCATGCGAAACTCTGTTCGCGTCAACGAGAGCTCTACCCCGCCCTTGGTGACAACACCCTGTTCGCGGCGTAACTCAATATCGCCGAACCGAACTACCTCGTCGTGAGCATCATCACCCGTGGAGGAGTAACTCACCCGGCGCAACACCGCAGCAATACGTGCTGAGAGCACCTTTGGCACAACCGGTTTGGTGATGTAGTCGTCTGCTCCGGCTTCGAGGCCCGCAACCATGTCGGCGGCCTCTGTTTGAGCAGTGACCATGATGATTGGAACAGTCGACGTTGCTCTCATCGCTTTGCAGACCTCGAATCCCGACAGATCAGGAAGCCGAAGGTCGAGGAGCACAACATCCGGTCGATGTTGACCGAATTGAACAAGACCACTCGCACCGTCATGCGCCTCAACGACCTCGTAGCCCTCGTCTTCGAGGGCCATGCCGAGCGCAAGTCGAATTGCGTCATCATCTTCGATAAAGAGCACCTTGTGCACAGCCCAAGTGTGCCACTTCAACCACGCCGAACTGCGACGTCAGAACCTCTTCCCAAAGATTTTGTTACACAAATCGCACAAATCTCGCAAGAGTTCGCAATACGAGACCGTCACAATCATTGTTAGTTCACGCTGCACCGGTGGGGTACCTACCTCCCCCTGGTGTCCCACCGGCAGCGGAACGGTTCTCTCGCCTAATCTGTCGAAATGATTCGTCTACGCTCGCCCCGACTTGCGTCGAGAGTTGCAGCCTTCTTCGGAATCATCGGTCTCCTTGCAGGTCTCGGACTGACTACCGCTGCGTATTCGGTGGCCCGTCAATCATTGGTGGACCAACGAATCGCAACCTCCCGAGCCACCGCGTTCGATCATGCACTCGAACTTCGGAATGCATTTGAACAGGGCAATATCACTGAAACATTCCAAGCCCTCGACATCGAGGAAGATGGATTTGCCGTCCTTACCCGTCCTGCGCTGACGTTCCTGCTTCAATTTCCCGAAACAGCTTTTCCAACATCGCTGAGAGATGCCGTTGCTGACGGACAATCTGGGCAACAGCGATTTGAATACGAGGGCGAGAACTACATCGGAATCGGCGTGCACATCGAAGCCAACAACTCTGGTTATTTCGAAGCCTTCCCTCTTAATGCAACAGAACGGACGCTCGCCATCTTGGTAACCGCTCTGCTCGTCGGCTCGCTTCTTGCAGCGCTGCTCGCAGTGTTCTTTGGGTTTAGTACGAGTCGAGGCCTTCTACGGCCTCTCACTCGCGTTGCAACGACCGCAAGCGACATTGCAAGCGGCTCCCTCGATGCCCGACTCGAACCAACTGACGACCCTGAACTCAGTCAACTAGTTAATGCGTTTAACAACATGGCAGATGCTGTCCAGTCACGGATTGAGCGAGAAGAACGCTTTGCATCAGAAGTAAGTCATGAGCTTCGCTCACCGATTACTGCGATGACTGCGGCAGCAGAGGTACTCGCGACTCGCCGCGAGGAACTCTCAGAGCGTTCTCAACAAGCACTTGATCTGCTGATAGCCCAGGTCCGGAGGTTTGATGCCATGGTCATTGACCTACTCGAGCTTTCGCGGCTTGAAGCAGGAGCAATCGATGGCCATCTCGAGGAGGTTGATATTGGAGACCTCTCCCGTCGGATACTTGCACGCTCTTCAACCCCGACAACACCGATCACCATGAAGTCGCCCGAGCCGATCATCGCCGTCACCGATCGTGTGCGATTCGAGCGCATCCTTTCAAACCTCATAGAGAACGCCTATGTTCACGCCAAAGGAGCCACCGAAGTCACCATCGATACCCAGCGACTAGGAGACGTTGTCATCACGGTCGACGATGCAGGCTCAGGGGTCGACCCTGCAGACCGGTCGCGGATTTTTGAGCGTTTCACGCGAGGCGGCGCTGCCCGCCACCGAGAGGGAACGGGACTCGGGCTCGCGCTCGTCGCCGAGCATGCCTCGGCACTCGGTGGATGGGCATATGTCGACGACTCTCCCGCTGGCGGAGCGCGATTCGTGGTCGTCCTTCCAAAAACCGAACCTACGCTGTTGAATCACGACATGCCGATGGAGACCACATGAATCGAACGCACCAAATTGCGGGTCTCGTTGCGCTTATTTCATGTTTCACTGCATGCGGGCTTCAGACTGATTCTGAGGCTGTGCTTTTCGAAGAGATCCCTTACGGGCTCGCCGAAACGAGCACTACAACCACTACGGTTCCTGCCGTCGCCGAGGCCTCGGGAACGACGACAACAACCATTGCTGAGGATCAGCGAACTGTTGACGTCGTGTATGTCCGACGAATCAGTCGTGAACTCGAGTCCGTCAAAGTTGACCTTCCCAATCCAGTGTCTGGTCGAGATCTACTCAACCAGTTGAGTTCACCACCTACAGACGCCCAGCCTGACCTCCAATCCGAAGTTTCGAGAAACCTCGTACTCAGCTTTGAAGTCGACCGCGGAATCGCCAATGTCAACCTCTCAAGAGCAGCAATTAACCAACTTGGAAGCGCACAGCAACGACGCGCGATCGCTCAAATCGTTCTCACATTGACCCTCTTCACTTCAGATGAAGGAGGAATCGGCCAAGTGGTCTTCTTAGTTGGCGGGCGACCAATCAGCGTGTACGTGCCGCTGCTCGAAGCGAACAGTGAGCCAGGTCAACCTGTTGCATGGGCCGATTTCGCCCAATTGCTTGTTGGCATTGATGCTCCTGTAACAACGAGCACGACGACGACCACAACATCGACAGTGCCCACAGCCACGACTCAGCCCGCGGCGACTACTTCGACGCCGCAAAACCCGGCAGTGACAACGTCAACGACGGCGAGTACGTCAACAACTGTCGTCGCTTCAACCACAAGCACCACGACGATAAGCGCCGATGACTAACGAGACGTCGAGCTAGTACCCGAGACGTTCAACTCGATCGGGCCTCCGCTGCCAATCTTTGTCGACTTTGACCTTCAGCTCGAGAAAGGCTCCCTCAGGCAATTGAGCACGCGCACGGCTGCCAACCTCGCGAAGAATTGAGCCACCTTTGCCGATCACCATTCCCTTTTGACTCTCACGTTCAACGATGATGTCGCACCGGATTCGAGGCCACTCCCATTCGGTCACCCGGGTTGCTATCGAATATGGCAGCTCATCACGCATGACTGCGAGCAGTTGTTCTCGAACCAACTCGGCAACCCACACTTCTTCGCTCATGTCATTGCGCTCGTCTGCAGGGAACCACTGCGGACCCTCGGGCAACTGATCTAAGAGGTACTCGACAAGCGAATCAAGGCCATCGCAACTTTTCGCGGACACAGGGAAATATGCCGAAGCATTCAAAGCGGCTGATGCTCCCAACATTGCTATCACCTGGTCACGAGTCGCAATGTCTACCTTGTTCACCACCACCACAAGTTGCTCCCGACGAAGCCGCCCCGCTACCCATTGATCACCTGAACCAAACGGACGAGTCGCATCGAGCACCAAACACTGAAGATCGACATCTGATGCACTTTCAAGTGCGGTTGAGTTCACCCGCTCGCCAAGCGCTGAAACCGGCTTATGCAGCCCAGGGGTATCAACGAAGACAAGTTGACTGTTAGGTCGCGTGAGCACGCCCATCACACGGTGACGAGTCGTTTGCGGCTTATCCGACACAATTGAGACCTTGTGCCCACACATCGCATTAACGAGCGAACTCTTGCCGACGTTTGGGCGCCCAAGAAGACCGACAAGCCCAGAGCGATAACCCTCATTTTGTTCGGTAGTTGGTGAACCCACTCCACCAGTCAACACCGCTGCTTCGTGAAATCGGCGCATCCTCTGTCATGCTGTCGACATGAGCCCACGAATCATCAATGGAGGAGACGAACTCAAAGGCCTCATCGGGGAGCACCTCGGCTACAGCCCTTACGTCTCAGTCTCTCAGGAACAAGTCAACCAATTCGCTGAGGCAACCGGTGACCACCAGTGGATCCACGTTGACGTCGAGAAGGCAACAGCAGGACCGTTCGGTGCCCCAATCGCCCACGGTTACCTCACACTGTCGCTCGGCCCAACGTTGTACCCACAGGTGGTGTCAATCGGCGGCTACTCGATGGGAGTGAACTACGGCACCAACAAAGTGCGATTCATGTCACCAGTGAAGGTTGGCTCCAACGTCAGGCTCGGCGTCAAACTTCTCGATGTCTCCGACATCCCTGGTGGAATTCAGAGCACAATGGAATTCACCTTCGAATGTGAGGGCGCTGACAAGCCGAGTTGCGTCGCCGAGGTTGTGTTCCGCTCGTACGAGTAATTCAGCGCCGCTCCAGCGGCAACCACAACGATGACAACCGACAAGATGCACCACAGCGGTGATGTCGCCATCATCGACATCATTCGAGCGGTAGCCCATGCCCGCGGTAATTCGACGTGCGTCCGGGGCCCGCGAGATGCTGAGCTGTCTTGGTCACAGTTCATCGATCGGGTCGAGCGAGCGAGCGTTGCATTAACTGCACTCGGGTTGGGGTGCTCGCGCGAACGCGAGGCGCTCTCGTCACACGAGTCCGGGCAGGATCACCTCGCACTGCTCACACACAACTCGGCCGAATGCCTCGAGTTGATGTGCGCCGCGTTTGCGAGTCGTATCGCTCCCATCAATGTCAATCATCGGTATACAGCCGACGAGTTGGTCGACATATTGAGCTACGCAGAGGCAACTGCAATTGCTGTTCACAGCGACTACGCCGAGGTCGTGCAGGCCGCACTTCCTCGACTCCCTCGGGTTTCCGTTGTCATCGAAATCTGCGGATCTAATGAGCCACGTCTCTCGTCTGCTCACAACTATGACGACCTCATCGCACAACACACACCCAGCGAACGTCCTCCCCAACCATCCGCCGACGACCTGTACCTCGTGCTCACTGGCGGCACGACGGGACGACCTCGGGCGGTGATGTGGCGAAATGCTGATGCGGTCATCGAATGCTTTGACGCCGCCCGAGAGCCTCAAGGACTTGACGCATTCTTGGAAAACCTGCGACCCGAGTTAATAACCCTTCCCTGTGCTCCGCTGATGCATGGCGCCGGCCAGTGGATGGCGATGAGAACTCTCCTCGCAGGAGGTTCGATTGTCATCCCTGATCATGCCGAACACTTTGATGCAGAGGATGTCTGGGCAACCGTTGTTCGGCATGACGTAACGATGCTCGGAATCGTTGGAGAGTCATTCGCTCGCCCACTCGTTGAGGCGCTCGACTCGGGAGAATTCGAACCGCAAAGCCTCAACGTCATCCTCACCGGGGGTGCTCCGCTCACAAATGCCACCAAGACTCGGCTACTTGATCACCTTCCCACCGTTCTCATCGTCGATGGCTTTGGGTCATCAGAAACCGGCGGGCAGATGTCAATCGTCTCATCTCAAGGGTCTGCGATATCGGGAATTTTTCGCCCGAGGCCAAACCGAACCGTGGTACTCAGTGAGGATCTCGATGAGCTCTTGAATCCCGGCGACGAGACGGTCGGATGGCTCGGAACCACCGGCCGACTCCCGCTCGGGTACCTCAATGACGAGAAGAAAACCACTGAGGTCTTTCGCATTATTGACGACGTGCGTTATTCAGCACCGGGCGACCATGCCCGTCACCTAGCCGACGGTTCGATAGAAGCCCTTGGTCGAGAAGCTGTCTGCATCAACACCGGCGGCGAAAAAGTTTTTGCTGAGGAGGTCGAAGATGCCGTCCTTCGGCACCGATCAGTGCGTGATTGCATTGTTGTTGGCCGACCAAGTGAGGTTTGGGGCAGCGAGGTCACCGCTGTCATCTCGATGAGCTCAAGCGGCATTCCGGTTCCGACTGTTGACGAGCTTGCGGCATCAATGCGCCATCTCGCCAGATACAAGCACCCAAAAGCTGTCATCGTCGTTGACCATATTCGACGTTCCCCAGCAGGCAAAGCCGACTACGGCTGGGCACGCCAGGTTGCGATCTCGCGTTACTGAAGTTGGTGGGTCGCTACAACGGCAAATTTCCGGTCGCCGCTTTTGTTGTACCTGAGTCGTTGTACGCAGCAATTGTCCGCTGCGCAATCCTCATCTGATGAATCTCGTCTGCTCCATCGGCAAAACGAGCCCAACGCGCTTGCTGCAACATGTTGGCCAGCGGTGTATCAGTTGAATACCCAAGAGCGCCATGTACCTGAATCGCACGATCGATGATTCGCCACAAGCTGTTCGCAACAAAATGCTTCGCCATGGATACCACCGCAGTGAAATCCATCTTCTGCTCGATTTGATAGGCAGCATGCAGCACCATCAGTTTGCATTGATAGAGCTCCATCGCGGAATCAGCAATCATCCACTGAATTCCTTGCTTCTCTGCAAGGAGTGAGCCATGTGAATAGCGTTCCATCGACCGACTCACCATGAGATCAAGCGCTGTTTCTGCCTGGCCGATCCAACGCATGCAGTGCGCCAATCGTGCGGGACCTAACCGGTACTGGCCGAGCAGGTGCCCTTGTCCCCTGCCACCAAGCATGTTCGCCGCAGGCACACGGAGGTCGGTGATCCGAATCTCGCAATGGTTGTGCCCTCCAGACATCGTGTGCACATCTCGGACGATCTCCCAACCCTCAGATGGAAGGTCAACGATGAAACAGCTATTCGCCGCCTGCGGGATCTCAGGGTCTTCCTCAGTTCGAGCGACGAGCAGAGCAAACTTGGCTCCGCGGGCACCCGAGATAAACCACTTGTGGCCATTGATGACCCACTCATCGCCATCTTGATAGGCAGTCGTCTTTATCAATGTTGGGTCAGAGCCCGCCACCTCGGGTTCTGTCATTGCGAAACACGACCGAGCAGTGCCCTCGCAGAGGGGTTTGAGGTACTTCTCTTTCTGCTCGTCAGTTCCCCAGTGCAACAGCGTGTGTTGGTTGCCCTCATCTGGAGCTTGAGCATTGAGTACGAACGGACCTATCGATACCTTCGCCGCCTCGGCCGAGACCGCAGCCATTGCCGTCGGTCCGAGCGCCATACCACCCCACTCCGTGGGCATGTGAGGAAGCCACAACTTCCACTCATCTCGGGCCTCTGCGCGCAGTTTTACGATGCATTCAACGACCTGGCGGCGCTCTGATTGGTCAATCTGTTCCCACTCTGGGCGCACACGCGTTTCCATGAATTCACGGACACGAAGCCGAACTTCATCAACATCGGGCGGAAAACTGAAATCGATCATGGTTTGAGTCTGGCCGCACTCAAGTGAGCGGTGCGAGCCGGGTCGTCGTAACCTTCACCCTGTGACCGAGAACGACTCCCTCGAGACGACATCGACCGCCCGGCCATGGGAAGGCGACACGCTGCCACAAGGCGAGGCCAAGCGCGCTGCAATTCGAGAGATGTTTGACACGATCGCGCCTCGGTACGACATGGTCAACCGCATCATGACATTTCGACTCGACACGCGCTGGCGCAAGAGAGCGGTGCGAGATTTGCGGCTTCCTCCCGGATCGGTCGTGCTAGATCTTGCGTCGGGAACCGGCGACCTCTGTATCGATCTCGCAAATGCCGATCTTCGCCCAATCTCAATGGATCTGAGCTTTGGGATGCTTGCCGCTGACCGATCAGGTTCTCCGCGAGTGCAAACCGACATTCTTCGACTTCCAACATCATCTCATTCAGTAGATGGCGTGACATGCGGGTTTGCGCTTCGCAATCTCACTGACTTAGAAGACTTTTTTGTAGAACTCGGTCGGGTGGTTCGTCCAGGAGGGCGCATCGCTCTGCTCGATGTCGGTGTGCCAAGCAACCCGGTCATTCGATGGGGCAACTCGATCTATTTCGGAAAGATTGTTCCGTTTATTGGTGGCCTACTCTCAGACCGGGGCGCATACCAGTACCTGCCAAGAAGCGTTGCGTACCTCCCCTCGCCTTCAGAGATGGTGGCAACACTTCAGCGGGCCGGATTCTCGGACGCACAGCATCATGAGCTCACCGGTGGCCTCACCCAGTTATTGACCGGGACAAGAAACTCGCTGTGATCGCAGTTACCAGGGACCTTGCCGACACTCCTTTAGCGTCTGCCAGTCTGGCCGATATCGCAGGCGAGATGGGGCTCCTCTTTCGCAGTGCACATACCGGCCGTGTTGGTCTCGGAGCCGCAAGATCAGTTTCTGTCGACCGAGCCGTCTCGGAGCTTCGCGATCTTGAGTGTCGCAACGAGTCATCCTTAGATGCACCGCTGTCGCCGATCGCAATCGGCTGCGTCGACTTCCTCCCCCACGCTCCCGGAATGCTCACCATTCCTAAGGTGACCATCGTCGACGATGGCTCGGGCAAACGTTTCGCCATCGTCTGTGGTAATGCATCGAGCATTGATGACGTGCTTGCCGGCGTCGAAGTGAACCTCGCTCCCCGACCGGTTGCGAATAGCTACGAAGTTGAATCACCAATCGACATCTCGATCTACCTCGACGCGGTGACGACTGCCCGAGATGCCGTCCGGGCGGGGCGGCTACGTAAGGCGGTAATCGCCAGACCAGTCATGGTGAGAGCTCATCACCCAATGAGCATTCATGCAGTTCTACGGCGACTCGATGCAACGTTTGGTTCCACATATCGATTTTCTATTAACGGTTTCGTTGGCGCATCCCCTGAGTTGCTCGTGAGCGTCGTAGGAGCAACTGTGAGGAGTCATCCACTTGCTGGAACCACCCGTACAACCGGAAATGACGAGATTGACACTCAGTTAGCAGCGGAACTGCTCGCAAGCGAGAAGAACCAGATCGAACATCAGGCAGCGATTGAGATGGTGAGAGACTCGCTGTTGCCGTTTTGTAGTTATCTCGACTGGACGCCCGAACCATCTGTCATCAAAGTTGCAAACGTTCAGCACCTCGGTTCGCTCGCCGAAGGCCACCTCAGTGAGCCACACCCCACCGTGGTTGAGCTCTTGCGAGAGTTACAACCAACGCCCGCCGTCGGAGGCCATCCGAGATCTGAGGCAATTGATCTCATCGTAAATTCAGAAGGGTTCACCCGCGGCCGATATGGCGGTGCAGTCGGTTGGGTCAACGCTGATGGTGATGGCGAATGGGCGGTTTCTCTCCGATGCGCCGAGTTCTCTGACGACCGTCGTGAAGCCCGCCTCGTCGCTGGCGGCGGGATCGTCGCAGATAGCGATCCTGAATCAGAACTCGCAGAAACCCAGGCCAAACTTCAAGCGATGCTTGGAGCCATCATCAGGCCTTGACGCCATCAGAAAACTCAGGCTTATCCGATCGCTTTTCGAACTTCATCAACAAGAAGTTCGTGCACCGCAACATTTCGTTTGCGGTTACTCGGAACCCTGATTACTCGCGGTCCTCGGATTCCGATCTCTTTCACAAGTTCGTCTCTGCCCTGCACCGTTATTGCATCCACACCATGAGCGCTCGCGAGTGCGCACAAGTCAGTGTTGTGAGGGGTTCCAAATAGACGCTCAAAATCGGCTGCTGGCAGGGTCGAAGCCTGCGGAAGGAACGAGAAAATTCCGCCACCATCGTTATCGATCACGATGATTCGAAGGTCAACGTGATGCGCGCTAACACCCCACAACGCGTTGCTGTCGTGACAAAACGCGATGTCACCAATAACGACAATCACGGGAACCCCAGTAAGGGCTAACCCAAGCGCGGTTGACATCACTCCGTCAATGCCGTTCGCACCTCGATTTGAATGAGCGATGGCGCGTCGACCACCAAACCATTCAAGGTCTCGAACCGGCATCGAGGACGATACGACAACTCGGGCATTACTCGGGGCGGTATCGGCTACGACACGCGCCACCGTGGGCTCTGATAATTCAGGAGCAAGTAGCAGATCACTTAACGTTCGTTCTGCGATTGCATCCACGTCGAGCCAAGAGGCTCGCCATGAATCTGCCCAGCGTGAACTAGTGGCTCCTGAAAACCCAGATGAAATTGCGGAATCAACATCGGCGACCGAACAGCGCACCGCAACGTTGTGGTCAGGGTCGATTACTCCGGGACCTCCAACCTGGATGACTGGCGCACCGCTGCTCTTCACCCATGTCGAGAGCACCTTTGAGGCTGGTGGCCGACCAAATCGCAATACAGCCTGAGGGACATGGCTCTTTGCGAACTCATCATGACGCAGAATCACATCGAAATTGGCAACCGACCAGACGTCTGAACGAACCCCAGAAAGCGGGTCGGCAAGAATCGGCCAACTTAACGCCTCGGCGATGCGAGAGATCGTGTACGCGTCGACCCCTGACGCACCTCCTGCGATGATGACACCGCGCTCCACCTTCACTTCATCGGGAAGATCCACCCGAGCGAGAACGGTCTCTTCTTGAGGGTCAACGTCTAAGGGCGCCGGGAGTGTTTCGACCTCGCCAAGCAACGGCTCCCGGAACGGCAGGTTGACATGCACTGGACCGGACTTCGCCGTCGTAAAGAGTTCACGGGCAAGCGGCCGCCAAGAGTCAGGATCTGCATCGTCGGGCACAGGAGCATCAATCGACATGAGAACCGCGCTCCCATATATCTCGATCTGATCGATCGTTTGAGGTGCGCCGACCCCTCGCAATTCGGGCGGACGATCTGCCGTACACACAAGCATCGGAACTCCGGACAGGCCTGCCTCAACGACCGCTGGCATGAAATTTGCTGCGGCGGTTCCACTGGTACAGATGAGAGCTGCTGGAGTTCCAGAAAGTCCGAGTCCAAGAGCAACAAAAGCGGCCGCTCGCTCATCAAGCACGACATGGGTGCGCAAACGTTCATCTCTAGCCGCAGCCACGGTTACAGGAGTGCTACGTGAGCCTGGAGCAATCACGACGTCGGTCAGACCGAGCGATACCCATTCGTCAAATAGGGTTGCGGAGAAAGTTGCCGATGCCGACACAGCCACGACGATACGGCCTTTGCGCCGAGGACGTATCGTCGTGATATGACAACTTCCGAATCAACCACTATCAATATCGACATCTGGTCCGATGTTGTGTGCCCGTGGTGCTACATCGGAAAACGCAAATTCGAATCTGCCCTCAGCAATTTGGGCGACGACATTTCCGTCAACGTCACTTATCGGGCATACCAACTCGACCCCACGGCATCGCCCGGAAAGACCGAACCCGTTCGCGGGGTTTACGAACGAAAATTCGGCGGCTCCCAACAAGCTGACCAGATCATTTCTCATGTCAGCTCAGTCGCGGCAGAGGCCGGGCTCGACTTCCGAATGGACATCGCCCAACGCGCGAACACCCTTCTTGCCCATCGCCTCATCTGGAAAGCGGGCCAACCCGGCTCACCGATTTCTCAAGCAAAAGTTAAAGAACTCCTACTCGCGTCCTATTTCACCAACGGAAAGAACATCGGTGACCCAGATGAGCTTGCAGCACTGATGGAAACCCTTGGCGCAGAGCGCTCACAGACCATTGAATTTCTTGAAAGTGGCGAGGGAGAGCAAGAAGTGCAATCTGAACTCCTCGGCGCTGCCCAACTTGGGATTACAGCGGTTCCCACCTACGTGGTCGAAGGACAATGGTCGATACCTGGGGCCCAAGAACCAGAAACGTTCGAGAGAGTCCTTCGAAGACTTGCAGACCGGATGAACGAGAGCTAGACGACCAACATGCAGATTAACCTCCTGCACGGGTTCACTCAAACCTCGACAAGCTGGGCCGAGCCAATCGCAGCCCTTCAGGCGCGACTTCCGTTCGCTAGGTTCTGGGCTCCTGATATGCCTGGCCATGGCAGAGGCACAGCGCTTCCGCTTGCGCTGCCTGAGGGCGCCAGAGCGCTCGCAGAAGCATCGACACCTGGAGTCTGGGTCGGATACTCAATGGGAGGTCGTTACCTCGTACACATCGCTGTTCAGCACCCTGAGGTTGTCCTTGGCCTTGTCCTCGTCAGCACAACAGCGGGCCTCGATCTCGCATCGGAGCGGGACGAACGCAGAGCAGCCGATAACGCCCTCGCAGACAGCATCGAGCAGGAAGGCGTTCCGGCATTTCTCGACCGGTGGATGTCACTGCCAATGTTCTCCCGTCTTGAGCCCGGTGCAGAGGATCTCGCTGCGAGACATCTCAACAGCAGTGTCGGACTTGCAGAGTCACTTCGACAAGCAGGAACTGGCCGGCAAGAGCCTCTGTGGAATCACCTACAGGGACTTCGGGTCCCAACACTCATCCTGACCGGCGAGCACGACCTAAAGTTCACCGCGCTCGGCGAACGTCTGGCAAACACCATCCCTGGATCAACCCACGAGGTCATCGCTGATGCGGGTCACGCCGTCCACCTTGAGCAGCCTCAACTCTTTTCCGAGATGACATCTCGCTGGCTTCGCGAGAAATTCAACGTCACCGCCGGTGAAGACCAGCCAAGTTAGTGAATGACCAATCCGGCGCTCAGCAACGCGCCGAATAACAATTGCAATCGGCCCGTTGCCCCCAACACAGGAATCAGTTCGCCACCGACGACACCGCGCTGAATTTGAGCAATCACCGGGCGCGCCGGCAGTACGACACACAGTGCAACGAGAGCACCCACATCACGCATTGCGATTGCCGCGAGGCAGGCAGTAGCAACAAGCGCTACGTACAACACTCGGGTGCGACGATCACCAAGTCGAACAGCGAGGGTCAATTTGCCGACCTCTGCATCTGTTGGTAGATCGCGAAGATTGTTCACAACCAAAAGAGCACACGCGAGGGCACCAACACCAGTGCCTGCCACCCACGACCGCCACGGAAGGTTCTCGATTGCGACGAACGTTGTTCCCGCAGTCGCAACGAGGCCGAAAAAGACGAAGACGAAGACTTCCCCCAGCCCGAGATAGCCATACGGCTTCGGGCCTCCGGTGTAACCCCAAGCTGCGAGTAGTGCCGCCACGCCAACCGCAATGAGCCACCACGACGTCATCGAAGCCAACGCCAGACCCGCAACAGCAGCGAGCCCAAGACTGAGGAGTGCCGCCGCCCGAACTTGGCTTGGCGATGCGGATCCAGATGCGACCAGTCGCAGCGGACCAACTCGAACATCGTCAGTTCCCCTCACCCCATCGGAGTAGTCGTTCGCGTAATTCACACCAATTTGCAATAACAGGCTGACGAGCAGCGCAAGAACCACACCAAGCCATGAAACCGCCGACCAACTTGATGCATCAATCGCAACCGCTGCACCGACCGCAACCGGAACAACAGCCGCCGGGAGGGTACGAGGTCGAGCTCCAGCGATCCATGTACGTAGTGATGGCGTCCCGCTCATACATCGGCAATGATGGTGCATGAACCACCCGTTCACAACTTGAACCGTTCTAGACGATGCCCAAACTCACCGCACTTGACCTCCCTGGATCGCCGGCGTTCGTTCATGCCCTGCAGCACGTCTGGGAGCGTGGAGACGCCGTATTCCCGCTCGATCGACGTCTACCAATCACCGCCCAGCGATCACTTCTACAGCGATTCGGGGTCGCATCAATCATCAACGAAGATGGTGAGTCGAATCTCAGCGACGGCGAGCCAACTGAACCGGGAGATGCCCTCGTCGTAGCAACAAGCGGATCTTCAGGGCCTCCAAAAGGTGCTGTACTCACCCATTCCTCGATTGAGGCATCCGCATGGGCAACATCAGCACGACTCGGGGTCACCTCCGATGAGCATTGGCTTGCTTGCCTTCCGCTCGCACACATTGGAGGCCTTTCAGTCATTACTCGATCGCTCGTCACCGGCACGGCACTCACCGTGATTGACGGGTTCGACGCAACCGCAGTCGATAACTCCGACGCAACACTTATATCGCTGGTGAGCACCGCTCTTCAACGCATCGACGCGTCACGCTTTCGATACATCGTGCTTGGCGGTTCGCGACCGCCGGCGAACCGCCCACCGCATTGCATTGCAACCTACGGACTTACCGAAACTGGCAGTGGAGTGGTCTATAACGGAATACCGCTCGACGGAGTCACCATTGAAATCCGAGAGGGCGAAGTTCATCTCAAATGCCCGATGCTGCTTCGCTGTTATCGAGATGGCACCTCGCCCCTTACCGATGACGGCTGGTTACCAACCGGCGACCTCGGTTTCTTACGAGATGACGGAAGTCTTCACGTTGAGGGTCGACGTGGCGATGTCATTAATTCGGGAGCTGAGAAAGTCTGGCCCGAAGATGTTGAACGCGTGCTCATTCTTCATCCAGACGTGACCGACGTTGCTGTAACCGGAACACCCGACAACGAATGGGGCCACATCGTTACGGCGCTTGTCGTCACAGAACGAGAGGATCTCAATCTTGATGAACTTCGGGACTTCTGCCGAGAACAACTTCCTGGCTATGCGCTCCCCCGCCAATTGCAGCACATCGCTGAGATTCCGCGTACCACCCTTGGCAAGGTTCGCCGCAGTGAACTTGCTGGCTAACTAGCTTCAGCCAGCGGCGTCTTTCACTCCAGCACCGCCATCGATCACATAGGTTTCCCCAGTGATCCATGATGCGAGATCTGAAGCCAAGAATGTTGCAAGGTTTGCGATGTCTTGAGGTTCTCCGAGACGCTTCACAGGGAGCTCTTTCGCCAACTTGTCACCAAAGTTGTCCACGAGCACCTGAGCAAAATCAGTGACAACGAGCCCTGGGGCAATCCCGAGAACTCTGGTTGGACCAATTTCCCCAGCGAGCTGCTTCGTGAGGTGAATCAGCGCCGCTTTCGTCAAGTTGTACACACCGAGGTGAGGTCCCGACCGCAGGCCGCCCACCGAAGCCATGTTGATGATCACCCCTGGCTTTTCCGCAAAGGCAGCTCTGTGAGCAGCCGCTGACCAAAACACCGGGCCTCGGAGATTGACTTCGAACGTCTTGTCCCAACGAGCTTGGTCAACCTCAAGTACTGGTCCGTAGTAAGGGTTTGTGCCCGCGTTGTTCACCAGGATGTCGAGCGAGCCGAACCGCTCGATCGTCGCTGCGACCGTCTTCTCACCCGAATCAGCATCTCCAACGTGAGAGGCGATGACATCAACCTCGCCCTCCATCTCGGCTTGCACTTCTTTCAACTGATCAATCTTTCGCGAGGTCAACATGACCTTCGCTCCAGATGCAGCCATTGTCGCAGCTACCGCCTGCCCGATACCGCGTGATGCGCCTGTGACAAGCGCGACTTTTCCTTCAAGAGATACGTCCATAGCGAGAACTTACTTGAATACCGAATGGCGACTGTTAGTCGGATGGAACGTCAATAGTTGACTGCTCGTCGGCGCCGTCAGCCACACTCTTGGTGATGCGGACGCGGCGAACCCGTCGACCTTCGACCGATTCAGCGACGAACGTAAAACCCTCAAAGTCAACGGCATCACCGGGTTCAGGAACCCGTTCGAGGGATGAGAATACGAATCCACCAACACTGTCGAAGTCATCATGGGGAATGTCGATGCCAAGTTCGTCTGCGAGATCTCCGATGTTCAGTCCACCTTCGACCAGCAGTGATCCGTCATCGAGCCGCTCGATGTCACTTTCCTCAGCGTCGTACTCGTCGACGATCTCACCAACAAGTTCCTCAAGGCAGTCTTCGAGCGTCACCAGACCGGCAATGTCACCATATTCATCGGCGACGATCGCAATGTGGAACTTGCTGTCCTGCATCTCTCTCATGAGACGAGCGACCGGTTTGTTCTCAGGAATGAACGTGACGTCACGAGCGAGGTCAAGTACGGGCAGGTCACCTCGGCCTTCCCGTTCAGCGCGCATGAGGTCTTTTGTAAACGCCAAGCCAACGATGTCGTCCTCATCGCTACCGGACACAGGCAGTCTGCTGAATCCATGCGCAATGCCAAGGTTCAACGCGTCAGTAATCGTTGCAGTGTTCGCAACGATCACCATGTCGGGACGAGGAACCATCACCTCTCGAGCAACTGTGTCGCCAAACTCGATAATCGACTCGATGAGTTCGCGTTCTTCATGCTCGATCACTTCGTCCTCGGCAGCGGCCTCAACAATTCCGAGAAATTCCTGTTCGCTGACGAATGGACCGCTTTCAAGCCCACGGCCCTTCACAATCACATTTGTCAACCCAATGAGGCCAGCAGAAATGATGCGGAGAGGGGGAAACGCGGTGAGGGCGCGAATTGGGCGAGCAGCGAGCAGAGCCGCACGGTCAGGATTCAACACCGCGTAGGTCTTGGGAACCGCCTCGGCCAGCACAAAGAAGACAACGACGTTCAGCGTGACACCAACCGCCACACCAACACCACCGAACAGGCTCCCCGCAACGATGCCAGTCAAGGTTGCTTGAACCGTCTGGCAGACATTCACCATCAGCAGCAGCGGGTTGATCCACCCCTCAGGGTTCTCCACGATGGCAGTCAAACTCGGCTCGATCCGAGGCTTGTGCTCAGTGATTGCTGCTGCTCGCGGTTTCGTCATCTTCGACAGGCCCATCTCTGCAATCGCGAGGAAGATGAGGACGACGAGCAGCAATAAGATGACGATGAGCATCACGAGATTCGTGCCGGTCATGAGTCAACCTCCGCGCGATGGTCAAAGCTGAATCCCTCGGGCACTTCGCCATGCCAGAAATAGTTCATCAAATGCTCACGCTCGCGGGCCTGCATTGCTGACTGTTCTACTTCTGTTGTATGGTCAAAACCAAGAATATGGAGGATTCCATGCACGACGAGTAGGGCAATTTCATCGTCGAACGTTCCCGCATGAGAAGACGCCTGCTGCAGTGCCACCTCAGGGCAGACCACCACATCACCGAGTAGCTGCGGAACCCCGTCAACTGTGACGAGCCCTTCATCAAGTGGAAAGGAGAGCACGTCTGTCGGATATTCGCCAGCGTCACCAAAATGCTCAACCTTCAGCTCGAGAATATCGGCCGCTCCGACAAAGGTGAGCGTGAGTTCTCCAGATGCTGCCTCAGCGATCAGCACATCTCTCGCAAGAGCACCCCAGCGATCTAGGTCGACCGCAATATCATCTTGTGCATTCTCAGTGACGACAACCGCATCCGTTTGGTGGCCGTCGGTGGGACTGGATGGCTCCTTCACGAAGACGTCCGTTCTTCGTATGCCGCCACGATGTCGGCAACAATTCTGTGCCGGACAACATCGCCTGCACCCAAACGAACAAAACCAAGACCATCAATGCCGTCGAGCACGTGTTGCAGCCCACTGAGCCCGCTGCGGCCATCTGGGACATCAACCTGAGTTGCGTCACCTGTCACCACAACCTTTGAGCCAAATCCGATTCTGGTGAGGAACATCTTCATTTGCTCGGGTGTCGTGTTCTGGGCTTCGTCAAGAATGATGAATGAGTTGTTCAACGTTCGGCCACGCATGAATGCGAGCGGTGCAACTTCGACAACTCCTCGCTCCAACAATTTCTGAGCCCCGTCGGTGTCGATCATGTCGTACAGCGCGTCGTACAGCGGTCTGAGGTAAGGATCGATCTTTGCCATGAGGTCGCCTGGCAAGAAGCCAAGACGCTCCCCCGCCTCGACTGCGGGCCGGGTCAAAATGATCCTCTGTACTTCCTTCGCCTGCAGTGCCTTCACTGCCATCGCCATTGCAAGCCAACTCTTACCGGTACCGGCAGGACCAATTCCGAAGGTGATCACATTTCGTTCAATGGCGTCGACGTACCGTTTTTGACCTGCAGTCTTAGGTCTGACGTGTCGTCCGCGCGAACCTCTCAACACCTGATGAGTGAGCACCTCAGATGGCCGCTCATCGGCCTGAACCATTTGGATGACCCGGCCGAGCGTTACGTCATCAAGCTCTTGACCCCGCTCAATCAGCGCAATGAGTTCCTCAAAGAGGCGGCCAACACGGTCAGACTCTGGGCCACGGATCAGAATCTCGTCGCCACGCATCTGGATAGAGGCTTCGGGAAACGCAGATTCAACCGAACGGACGTTGACATCCCTCGGACCACACAGCGGCGCAAGAAGATGCTGGCCGGGCACAACAACCCTGGTGAGGGCATCTGTGGATGTCATTCGGTGGTGTTCATCTGTGGTTCGAATTTTCTTTGGTTGCTGAAATCAACAGCAACCGATGCGATAACGGTAGCGGGTCGGTGCGGCATCCTGCGACTGCAGTCGACCTGATATGCACAGCGATCCAAGCGCCGGCATCACAGCAGATCGGGAATCCCGTCGTCAACGACCACACCAGCGGTATTTAAGAGCATGGAGACAAGCGTGTACTGACCGACGGTGAACACGATGTCGAGCAGTTGTTCGGTGCTGTAGACCGCCGATAACGCCGACCAGGTCGGATCGTCAATCCGCTGACGAGCGTGCAATTCATCTGCCGCTGACAGCAACGCTTTTTCCAGCTCGGTTCCAGGCCACTCGTCTACCGGACCCTTCGTTGCCTCAATGTCAGCGTCGGAAAGATCACAATCCTTCGCGATTTGGGCGTGCTGGGCGAACTCGTACCTTGAACCACAGCGAACACCCGCCCGCAAAATCAAAATCTCTCGATCACGTGGCGAAAGAGTGTTTTTCGCCATGATGTGGCCCGCGAACACCATCCAGCGGCGAAGAAGATCGGGGTGATGGGCAAGGGTCCCGAAGATGTTGATCGGCTTTCCATTCGGCCCCTTCAGGCCAGCGCGATCAATAAAGTCGGCCACTTCGGTCGAAGGGTCCTCAATTGGGAAAATGCGAGGTGAGTCTCCGGTCATGTTCTGACAGTAGAGACTCACCTCCCTAACGGGAGGGTCGGAGCATTGCGAACTCCAACCTCTCAGAGGCGACGATGGGAATCGAACCCATGTACAGGGCTTTGCAGGCCCTTGCCTAAGCCACTCGGCCACGTCGCCAGACCACAGACCCTACCTGCATGCCTCGGCTGACACTCTGTTGGCGACCAAGATAGGGAGATGGGAATTCAGCCCGTCGTCAAACGCTGGGTGGCAACGGCAACACTCACCGCTGTTGCGCTTTCCGGTTGCGCTGCCGAAAATCCCTCCGCCGCAGTTTCAGACCCCTGCCAACGCCGCGTTGATGCGGCAGCCCTTGCAATCGACATCGATGAGACAACCGAATTCCTCGATATTGCGATGGGAATTTGTGACACACTTTCCGCATTCGAATCAGCATTTGCTCAACATCCTGGGGTTCTCGGGTTCTCGACACTCGAAGTTGTTGCGCGCCGCTGCCTGCATAGTTCTGACGTGCGAGCAACGACTTCCACAATGTGTGGGCAGGCACCAGTCATTGCGCTCACAGGCCTTCCGTCATTCTCCGACGGGAATGAAACCGATGTATACACCGGCGTGGCACTCGACGGCAGAGCGGTCGAAATCACTAGCGACGCAGGTATCGAATTCATCGGAGGTATCCCGACAGATCTCATCAAGGTGGCCGACCTTGCAGCCGAGAACAGTTGCGATGCCTTGTCAGAATTGGCCGAAGTTTGGCGAGCAGAATCCGAATTCGATGACAGCGGAACGGCCTCGGTGTTTGCTTATGCCACTGAGGTCATCGCTGATCACGTCGAGTGCGGAATCTGACGATGTAGCCCTGTTAGGTGCTGTGCAGTAGCCCGACAATTTCGTCAACGATCTTGATCGAGGATTGTGTGTCGGTTCGCACCTGAGGAAATTTTGCGTACGCCGGAGTTCGTTCAGCAACGAGCTCTGCGATGCGATCTCGTGGGTGTTCAACTGCGAGCATCGGTCGCCGTTCACCCGCCCGCTCGCCGCCAACCCTGCGGTAAATCGTGTCGACGTCGGCAACAAGACTGATGATCAACGATCCGGCGCCTCTAAATACCTCGGCAACGGCGTCGTCGACGAGCATTCCGCCGCCGGTAGCGATCACCAGTGCCGGCAAAGGAGCAAGTTCAGATGCGAGGTCGCGTTCCATCACACGAAATGCGGCTTCACCTTGGGTGTCGAAGATCTCAGATATCGGTCCAAACCGCTCTTCAATCAAGCGGTCGGTATCGACAAACCCGTACCTGAGCCGAGCCGCTACATGACGCCCAACAGTCGACTTCCCTGTTGCCATGAAGCCCGTCAGCACGACACTTCGCTGGCGGGACTCCCCGCTGATTCGATCGTCTTGCCCCTTCACGACTGCCATCCTCTCACGAACGAGGTTACGCAACTCGGTGGAGGTTCTACACGCACCGGCTCACATCACGTTGAATGCCGCTGCGCAAAGGAAACAAGAGCATCCGAGACTTCCTCCGGCCGCTGAGCATGGACATCGTGATGCGCTCCTTCAAACCAGACCGCCTCAACATTGGATCCAGTAGTTGAAATGAGCGACTCGATTGCAGACCTGCGCTGTTGCCGTCGAGCATCATCACCGCTGTCTGCGACAAAAAATTGAACCGGCACAGCAACACTGCCCAATGCTTCAGCAGGCTCATGACTCCAGAGCCCGAAGAGCACTTCACGGTGGTCCTCGCGAGCAAGTCGAGGAGCAATCGTGTCATCCGACCGAATGTGAAAGTTCGCAAGAGTGCCTCGACGACCCTCCTCTGGCCAGTCAGCCGCTGATTTCGACAGCCATTCTTGAATTCTGGTGAGCGGGACACCCTCAAGAACTGGTGGAGCGAGGGCCTCCCAGCATTCCTCCCACACGGGGTAATGATCTCTCAACCGAATGAAGCCACCATCGACGCCGACAACACCGGACGCAACGTCATGGTGCCGCGCTGCGCACTCGACGACAACATTTCCTCCCCAGGATTGCCCGACCAGAAAACGTTCGTTCGCGTCGACGGATGTGACGATCTCTGCAAGATCATCTGCAACGGTTTCCATTGCATATCCGCCCGAAGATTTGGGTGAGTGCCCGTGGCCCCGCTGATCAACAGCAATCACGCGATCGCCACATGAGGTCAGCCGTCGTAACACGCCGTCCCACAGCCGGGCATTCGATGAGAGCCCATGAACGAGAAACCACGCCCGTGTCGCGTCGACTTGGCCGTTGTCAATTACAGAAAGCTCCATCCCCGACGACAGCACTACCGATGTTCGTGTTGCCTCCGGCGGCGCAAGGTCGAGATGATCCACAACGTGAACGTATCGATCAACCCGTCTCTGAGCCCAACTCAACGCTCTCCAATACCTGTTATCAGTCTCGCCACCTCGTAGGGTCGTCACCGTGACAGCCCACGACACCCCCACTGTGGCGAACGCTGAAACAGGTCTCGATCTCAAATACGCAAAGCGTGTGCTCATCACCGTCGTCTCAACGGTGATTGTGTTCACCTCGTCGATGACAATCGTTTCTGCTTCTCTTCCGACGATCGCTCAAGACCTTGATTCGTCTGAAGGATTTCTTGCATGGGCCGTAACCGGTCTTTTCCTTGTGATGGCAGTTGCAACGCCGATTATGGGCCGGCTCGGCGACAGCCATGGTCACCGTAAGGTGTTCTTGTCAGGAGCAGTTCTGCTCGGCCTCGGAACCCTTGCCTGCGCACTCGCTCCATCTGCCGAAGCATTCGTTGCAGCACGCATGGTCGTCGGACTTGCCATCTCGGCAACAATGCCGACGGGTATGGCCCTCATCATGGCGGCCCACCCACCGGAACGTCGTGGCGAGGCAATGGGGTGGTTCCAGATGACAATGACTGGCGCACCCGTGCTCGCTCTCGTTGCGGGAGGACCACTCATCGAGGCATTCGGGTGGCGATCAGTCTTTGCTGGGCTATGTCCACTTGCCATCATTGGAACAACGGCGTCATGGCGCACTCTTCGACAAACCGGAGGTACAAGCGATGTGCCGATCGACTGGATGGGAGCGGGAACCCTTGCGTTAGGCACCCTTGGCTTCCTTCTCTTCCTAGAGTTCGGGGGCCGCTCGGGTTTTTCGTCAACCTTCCCGCTCATCCTTGCAGCCTGCGCAATCATCGGGATCGGCAGCTTTCTTCGCGTTGAGCGTCGCGTCGAATTCCCAATGCTTCGCCTCGACTATTTCAAACGACGCAACTTCACTGGCCCTCTCATCTGCCAACCACTCAGCCAATTCGCTTACATGGGCGGATTCCTCATTGCGCCGATTCTGCTCGCGAGCATGTTTGGGTACTCGGTAGGCACGATCGCCCTCATTTTGCTGTTCAGACCGGCCTTCTACAGCCTCTTCTCCCCTATCGGTGGACGCCTGTCAGGAAAGTTTGGTGAACGCCTGTTCCTGCTCGCCGGATCCGTGCTCATGATTCTCTCGATGGCTGCGTGGGTTGGAGGAGCTCACTGGAGCAACCTGACACTCGTGATTGTCGGCCTGTCGCTTTCTGGAATTGCGATGGGCTTTGCATCTCCGTCGTATTCAACTGCCGTTGCGAACGCAGTTGACGTCGCGGACCTCGGAATTGCCAATGGAATGAGTTCAACATTGATGAATATCGGAATGCTCACTGGCATTCAGTCAATGTTCACTGTCCTCGGCGAGGGCCGAGCCCCCGACGACTTTGCTCGCACATTCATTGTTGGCGGAATCGTTGCCGGCCTGGGCTCAGTAGGAGCCCTCATGATGACGAAGCGGCAACCTACTGGTAGTTGAGGCGCAGACCGGGACGATCCCACGGAATCTCGTAGAGCAGCCCCCAACCTGATGACGTCACATACGCCGTCTTCAGATCGGGCCCACCAAAGCAGATATTGGTGACGTAGGCATCCCATTTTGGAACGTGAACTTGGTCGAGCAGTTCACCGTCAGGACTAATCACGCTGATGGCGCCAGTGACAAGCGTTGCAACACAAACGTTCCCGTCCCCGTCAACAGCGAGCGAATCAAGCAGCTGATAACCCTCAAAGCCGAACAGCAAGGTTCCATGAGCAAGTGGTGTCGTGCCGCGGCGAACGACACCTGGCGACTCGATATCCCATTTCCAGACACGACCAACCGAGGTTTCAGCGACGTACACAGTTGACCCATCTGGTGAAAGCCCAACTCCGTTTGGCTTCGTGAGGCCGTAGGCCGCACACACGATCGATGAACCATCTGCAAGTGCGTAATACAAACCGCCGTTGTCAGAATCACGCGAGCGACTCTTCCCCAGATCGGTAAACCAGAAGCCGCCAACATCGTCAAACACAATGTCGTTTGGCCCACGCAATTCGTACCCATCACATTCGGTGTAGAGCGTTGTCACTTCACCGCTGTCGATATCAACCCGCTGAATCGAACCACCGACATAGTCATCAGATTGGTGTCCGGGTGCCGTCATTCCATCGACTTCACGCCATGCGAACCCCCCGTTATTGCAGACGTACAGCGCTCCATCGGGACCAACCGCCATTCCATTCGGGCCACCACCGGTCTCTGCCACTACTTCAGTTCTGCCATCAGGCCAGCATCGAGTGATCGTCTGCCGCTTAATTTCGACGACAAGAACGCTTCCATCGTCGAGGGCAACGGGCCCCTCTGGAAATTCCAATCCTTCGGTCATTACTCGGGTCATCGCGAACACTCCTCTACTTGCCTTCTCGAATCCTGCCCGGTTCGTCGCCTCGCAAACGAGCGCAAACACGACTCGCCGCTACGCGCTCATCACGACAAGGATGGTTTCATGATCAGACTTCGCCAAGTTGCACTTGTTGCACAAGACCTCGAACCTGTCGCGCAGCAACTTTGTGAGACCTTTCAACTGGCCGTATGTGTACGTGACCTTGACGTTGCCGAATTTGGTCTTCGTAACGCGCTCATGGTCGTTGGCGATCAGTTCATCGAAATTATTTCGCCAATGGCTGAGGGCACAGCTGGCGGCCGCATGATCGAGCGGCGAAGCGGCGACAGTGGCTACATGGTGATGCATGAGGTCGACGATCTCGACGAGCGACTCGCTCATCTAGCGGATAACGGAATCCGAATCATCTGGTCCGGCGACCACGATGACATTCGAGGCCGGCACCTCCACCCGAAAGATGTCGGTGGCGCAATCGTGTCACTCGATGAGGCAATCCCAGAAGGGTCCTGGCGTTGGGCCGGCCCATCGTGGGCCCCACACCGCAATAACAATGTTGTGTCAGCGATCGCAGGCGTCACGATTGGAGCCAATGATCCTTCTGCAATGCGGGCACGTTGGGATGCTCTCAACATTTCCACATCAATCACTTTCGTCGACGCAGGTTCCAGAGGCGAGGGAGTCGATCAAGTTGACCTTGTGGCAACCGATCGTTCGAAAGTGGGTGAACGTTACGACATTGGTGGCGTGACATGGTTGCTCGTATAGCCGTTCCACCTGTTCGGGTGGGTTTGCATCCGGTCGTTCGGAGTTAACAATCCGGCGCACTAGCGCTGCAGAAGATCATCTGCTGAGTCGTTCACACTGCCTAACCACACCGGATCACGGCGTTCAAAAAACGCTGTTACGCCCTCGACCGCATCAGGCATCCGAGCGATCGAACCGATCACTCGCCCCTCGCGGCCCAACATTTCATCCACGGAAGCTGTCACTCCCTGCCACAGCAACTGCTTTGACACAGCGAGAGCGAGCGGAGACGCATCACGAACCATGTCAACTGCGAGTGATATTGCCTCAGCAAGTACCTCATCTGCGGGAACCGCTCGAGAGGCCAGACCTAACTCCGCTGCTTCAATGCCTGACAGCATCCGCCCAGTCAGCATCAATTCAGCTGCTCGAGAGAATCCGACCACCCTCGGCAAGATGACGTGCGAGGCAAGTTCTGGAACCACGCCCCTACGAACCATTGCGTACTGAATCTTTGCTTCCTGGGAGACAATTCGAATATCGCAGAGCATTGCGAATGTGATGCCCACCCCAACCGCATGCCCGTTTACCGCGGCGATCACTGGTTTGCGCACTTGGTACGGCCACAGCCGTGGCCGACCATCGTCATTCGCAGTTACGGGGAGGAACCCACTCTCTCCATCACCCAGATCGGCACCCGCGCAGAATGCTTTCCCTGCGCCGGTAATCACAACAACGACTACGTCGTCATCACCGTCAGCCTCCCCGAGGTAGGCCTGGAGAGCGTCACTCAACTGCCCTGTCCACGCATTCATACGATCAGGACGGTTCAACGTAATCGTCGCAATTCCGTCACGCTTTTCGTACAGCACAACATCATCCATTGTTTCGTTTTACTCACCACACCCATTCACAGTGAAGTCAGGCCGTTACCCATCATGTGACAACTACATGCAAAGCTCCAGCGTCTTCAGAGCGACAGCGGTATGCCAGACTTTCGAAATGTCCGAAGCACGCATCAGCGCTCGCCCCGAATGGGGAACGCTGATTGGTATCTGCCTCACGTTCTTCGCAATCGGCGTCACCGTCAACGTCCTTGTCTACGAACATGTCGGGTCAGCGGTTAAGACCATCGCCGCTGCCGGCATTGTGCTGTCTGCGACTTCTGAACTTGCATACATCGCAGTTCGAGATGTTGGCGGCAGTGTTCTCGCTGCGCTCATCGCCGGCTGGGTTGTCGCATCACGATTCGGTCTCCTCGCAGCGAGCCTCGGCACCCGAATAAAGGTTGGACATTTCCAACGAAGTTGCGCTGCTCTCAACTGCCTTGATCCGAATGTTGGCGTCGCAATGCAGCAAACCACTCCGTCGGGCGTCATGTCTGCATTTTGGTGGGTCACTGGAGCGCTACACCTCGGCTGGTGGTGCGGGACCTTCGCAGGGGTATTTCTTGGGAACATCATTGGAGATGCGAACCGACTTGGTCTTGACGCCGTCTTTCCCGCTCTTCTCCTCGCCATCATCGCCAACCTTCTCCGCCAGCGGCCAGGATTTGTCGCAGCAATCGTTGGTGGCGGACTCTGCGCTGCTCTCCTCCCGGTCGCCCCCGCTGGCACTCCAATCATTCTCAGCCTCACAGGAGCGGTTGTGGCATTGCGAGTACCCGAGTCTCAGGCGGCGAAGCCATGACATGGACGATCATCGTCTTGCTCGCAGTGGGTGTTGCGAGCCTCCGCCTGCTCGGCATGTACGGCGGTACCGCTCTCGTGCGACGATTCCCAATGTTCGAGCGGCTCGGGTCGCTCATTCCGGCGGCAGTCGTGAGCGCCGTCATTGCACAGTTGACCTTTGCGAGCGGAAAATCGCTCACCATCGATGCCCGAAGCGCAGGCGTTGCGGTTGCAGCGATTCTTATCTGGCGACGCTCACCGATCATTGTCGTCATCCTCGCCGCCGCCACCACCACCGCATTGCTTCGTCTCTAAACGTCCTCACGAAACAGCGGGTACCGTCAGGGGTATGCGTTATTGGCACACACGTCAGTGGCTCACTGCTCTCGGCGGGGCCGTCGTCGTTGCTCTCGCAGTCGGGCTACCAACCGACGTCATTCCTAACCCCATCTTCGGAAGACCCGTCGATGTCACATGGTGGAGTTACCCCAGCCTGATCATCACCTCAATCCTCGGTGGTTTGTTGCTTGGCACCTACGTTTCCGACCAACAACTTGTGACACGCGAGCGAACAGGAATCGCTGGAGGCCTGCTCGGATTTTTCGCAATCGGTTGTCCCGTCTGCAACAAACTCGTCGTCATCGCGCTCGGCACCTCGGGAGCGCTCGACTGGTTCGCTCCAACCCAGCCGCTACTCGCTCTGGTCTCAATGGCACTTCTTGCAGTCGCTCTCCGACAACGCCTACACGGCGCAACCTCGTGTGAGGTAACAAACTCTGGGACGATGACGGCAAATGATGAAGAACGAGCGACAATAGAGACATGAGCGCTCGCCCTGACACCTCTGAAATTTTTGATGCATCACAGTGGGAAACCGTTCCTGGTTTTGATTTCACTGACATCACGTATCACCGTGCTCGCGAGGTCGGATGTGTGCGTATCGCCTTCGACAGACCAGATATCCGTAACGCGTTCCGACCACATACCGTTGACGAGCTCTACCGTGCGCTTGATCACGCTCGCATGTCGAGCGACATAGGTTGTGTGATTCTTACCGGGAATGGCCCCTCTCAAAAAGATGGCGGTTGGGCGTTCTGCTCGGGTGGCGACCAGCGCATCCGTGGACGGGACGGCTACCGGTATGCCGATGGCGACACAGCAGATTCTGTCGACCCCGCCCGATCAGGCCGACTACACATTCTCGAGGTGCAACGCCTCATTCGCTTCATGCCAAAAGTGGTGATCTGCGTGGTTCCGGGATGGGCAGCCGGGGGCGGTCACAGCCTCCATGTTGTCTGCGATCTCACTATCGCGAGCCGAGAACACGCAAAGTTCAAGCAAACTGACGCTGACGTCGCCTCATTCGACGCTGGTTACGGCTCGGCATATCTCGCAAAGATGGTTGGCCAAAAGTTCTCGAGGGAAATCTTCTTCTTAGGTCTTGAATACTCAGCCGAAGAAATGCATCGTATGGGCGCCGTCAATGCGGTTGCAGACCACGCTGAGCTCGAGAGCATGGCCCTCGAATGGGCTCGAATCATCTGCGGGAAAAGCCCTACCGCTCAACGGATGCTCAAATTCGCGTTCAACCTCGTCGATGATGGTCTTGTCGGCCAACAAGTGTTCGCAGGCGAAGCCACACGACTTGCTTATGGGACCGACGAAGGTGCAGAGGGGCGGGACGCATTTTTAGAGAAGCGTGACCCTGACTGGGCGCCATTCCCGTATCACTTCTGACATGCCGTTCGTCAACATCGAGTCGGTTGACGACGAGCGACTCGCGTTATTCAGGCTCCGCGAACGAGGCCTCACCACACGAGCCGATAAACGCGATGATCAAGGTGCCGGGCTCTTTCTCGCCGAAGGTGATCTCGTCGTTGAACGAGCCTTTCGTGCCGGTTGCACGCCGGTAGCGGCCCTTGCCGACGCTGAACGAGTTCCCCCAATCGCAGATGATCTTGGCGTCGACGTGTTCATTGGCGGAGATGAGATACGACGTCTCGTCACAGGCCTCGGCATGCCACATCCGATCGTCGCTATTTTCCAACGCCCTCCCCGGCCGAGCGCTACGACTTTGCTCGCACGAAGCCACCGTCTCGTCATCGTCGAGCAAGTCGACAACCCCGCGAACATCGGTGGAATTGTGAGAAATGCAGCAGGTCTTGGCTGGGATGGTCTCCTTCTCGATGCATACAGCGGTGATCCGTTATCGAGACGGTCGCTGCGGGTTGCAATGGGAACAACATTCGAGCTACCTCATGCTCGAACATCCGACCTCGATGTCCTGCTTACTGCTGAGGTCGCCGACGGCCGTCGAGATCTCATTGCGCTCACGCCTGATCTCTCGGCTGCACCGATCGACGAGGTCGCAGCCAACCTCGACCCGGCACGCCCTCGTGCCGTTCTCATCGGGTCAGAACGAGCGGGGCTTCAACCCGAGACGATGGCCCATTGCATTACTGCTCGCATTCCAATGTCTGCCCAGGTTGACTCTCTCAATGCGGCAGCAGCATCTGCAATTGCGTGCTTTGCCTTGCGGTGATGCACCGAGCAACGCCATTCAAAGTTGCTGATGGTCAGTGCTGAGATGCGGAACGACGCCGACGGGTAGTCCCTCCTGGTGCCGCATTCCAACGGAACTGCCGCACCGCCACAGCAAAACCCACAGCACCCCAGATAACGACCACGGCGAGGCGGTCCCATTGCGGAGTGACAGCAGGATCAATCGGGTGAAGCGGGGCTTGCAGAGCGTCAACAAATGGCCGCAACGGAAATAGGTTTGCCAACACATCAATCGCTGTCGGCGGATCGTCCATCGGGATAAACACATTTGAAATCAACGCCATCGGCAAAATAATTGCGTTTGCGATACCAGACGCTGCGCTCGCAGTTGGCACAACCGCTGCGACAGCCATCCCCATTGCTGCAAACGAGACAGTTGCGGCGAGCAGGGTGACAATCAAGGCAGGAAGCGAGGCCGCCGGCACAGAGACGCTATACAGCGCCACACCTACAGCGAGCATAAAAATCGTGCTCACAACTGCGATCACCATCGCTGACAACACATGGCCGCCGACGAGCACCCACACTGGCAACGGCGTCGATCGCCACCGCTGCAAAACACCCTCTTCTCGACGGATCGGCACCATATTCGCCAAGTTGGTGAAGGTTGCTGACACAGCCGTAAACGCTGTAATCGCAACGCAGACAAATGCGTCGACCGGCCAATCGCCATTCCCATCGGTGACGAAACGCTCACCCGATGTTGCATTGATGATGAGCAACACAAAAAGCGGCAACGCGATCGTGAAGAAGACCGCCACCGGCACACGCACGAACAGTCGTAACTGATGGGCAGCCTGCTGCACCAACTGTGGGAAAGGGCGCGGCCACCGGTTCGCATCAACCATCAGAGCCATCCTCAACATCACCAGAACCCAAACTGAGAAACACTTGCTCGAGAGATGGCCGTTCGATCGACCATTCACTCAACGAAACGCCAGATGATGCGGCCCACGTCGTCAAACGTTCAAGCACAGCCGTCGTGTCAGAACTTGTGACATGGACTCGCGTGCCAGTCCACACGACGTCGTGAACCACCCCTTCCAAGGCCCTCGTTACACCGTCACGAAAACCGCCTTCACCCCCACTATCTGCCCCGGAGATATCGACCGACATCACGCTTTGGCCGTGAGCTCGTTGAAGGTCCTTCGGCGCGCCCTCGACCAGCATTCGCCCACTCGAAATGACGCCGACACGATCGGCAAGAAATTCTGCCTCTTCCAGGTAATGCGTGGTGAGCAGAATTGTCGTTCCGTCACTTCGCAACGTCGAAATGAGTTCCCACGCCTTGCGGCGAGCCGCCGGATCAAACCCCGTCGTTGGTTCATCGAGGAACAACACCTTCGGCCGACCGATCACGGCGACCGCGAGGTCGAGTCGACGCCGTTGGCCTCCCGACAAGGTTCCGACACGCTGGTCAACGAACTCCCCGAGGTCAACAAGTTCGACCACTTCATCGATCGAACGACGGTTTCTGTACGCCGATCCGAAGAGCCTCAGCGCCTCCCGAGGAGTGATTTCAGGTTCGATCCCGCTCGCCTGCAACACAATCCCAATTTGGTCGCGCAACTCGCGGCGATCTCGACCAGTGGCTGCAGGGTCGATGCCAAGCACCTCGACCCGCCCGCTCTGACGGCGACGATGACCTTCAAGTACTTCCACCGTTGACGTCTTGCCAGCACCGTTCTCGCCGAGCAATGCATAAACCTCGCCACCCTCAATACTGAGATCAAGTCCGTCAACCGCTCGAATACTTCCCGTCGATGACCGGTACTCGACGACAAGATCGTTCACGCTGATCGGAGGTGCCGTCATGGTCGAAGACCGAGCGGCTGGTCATTACGCAAGTGTTCAGCAGCCGGCACAAAATATTGCAGTAGTTCGGCAGCAATTTCTTCCCCACCATCTCTGCCATTGCATACCTTCTCGACCGCTGCGGCCATATGCATCAGCCAATGATCGCGCTCTCGTTCACCGACAACGAATGGCAGGTGACGCATACGCAGCCGTGGATGACCTCGCTGCTCCATATAGGTGTGAGGGCCACCCCAGTACTGCATGAGAAACAGGGTTAGACGGTCTTTTGCCGGCTCAAAATCTGGATAGTCCGGATATAGCGGCGCAAGCAACGCGTCATCTGCGATTCCGTCATAAAACGCAGCTACCAAATCACGAAAAAATGGTTCACCACCGACGCGCTCGTACAGAGGGGTGTCGTTCACGCTCACAGCCTAGGCAGCGTTCACGAGTCGTAGGTCGGGTCTTCCCAATCTGAGAAGATGGTCCCAAGACCGTCTGAAACCTTGTCAGGGAACTGCGGCGCACGCTTTTCGAAGAACGAATTGATGCCTTCTTTCACATCTTCAGATCGACCCCGCTCCAAGATGCCACGGCTATCAACCTTGTGGGCTTCCATTGGATGATCAGCGCCAAGCATTCGCCACATCATCTTTCGGGCGACGGCAATCGAAACTGGAGAGGACGATTCAGTCAGGCGGCGTGCAAGAGCGTACGCCGTAGGCAACAAATCATCTGGCTCATGGACTGATCGGACAAGTCCGCCGGCAAGAGCATCTTCTGCTGGGAACACTTCGCCTGATGCAACCCATTCCATCGCCTGGCTGATTCCGACTAATCGAGGAAGGAACCAGCTCGATGCCGCTTCAGGCACAATGCCCCGCCGCGAGAACACAAAACCAAACTTTGAAGACGTCGAAGCGAGACGAATATCCATTGGAAGGGTCATCGTGACACCAACGCCTACCGCAGCACCGTTGATGGCACCAATCACCGGCTTCTTTGATTCGTAAATACGAAGGCTGACGGTTCCGCCGCCATCACGGGGAACACCGTTGCGCCCCATAACGTCCGAGCCTCCTCGGGAAAATGTTCCCTCACCTGAAGAAAGGTCCGCTCCGGCGCAGAATGCTCGACCACGACCCGTAAAGATGACTGCCCTCACATCATCATTCGCATCCGTGCGGTCGAGCGCATCGAGGACCTCGTAACGCATCCGCTCGGTGAACGCATTCATCTTGTCGGGACGGTTCAACCAGATGGTCGCAATTCCATCGTTGATCTCGAGTTCGATCTGTTCGTAGGTGGATGGGTCAAGGTTGGTAGGTGCAGCCATCCCTACATCATGGCCGGACGGTCACACGTCAAGGAATTTGGAGGCAGCCGTGCCAGAACCAATTGTTCCGATAAGCGCCCCAAACAGCACCACAATCAGGCCGACACGCCACTCATAACCGTCGACCACAACGAGAGCCGTCATGCCCGAATTCGCCGGGAACGTCTCAACGCCGGCGGTCCAACGACCGTTAATAAACCACATCGCAACAGATGCAACAGCACCACCTGCAACGCCTTGCAGAAGCCCTTCGAGCATGAACGGCAATCGAATAAACCAGTCGGTCGCGCCGACCAGTTTCATCACCTCAATCTCACGACGGCGGGCAAACATTGCAGTTCGAATCGTGTTCCAGATGAGCAAAGAGGCGGCGATCATCAACGCAATCCACAAACCAGTCGTGTACGTCGACACGAACCCTTGAAGTTTCGAGATGAGATCTAACTGTTCTTCTGCAAGTTGCACCGAATACACATTCGGTAACTCGAGGTACCGGTCACGTAGACCTCGCAGAATTTCGACCTGGGTGGCGTCAAGCGGAACAACCTTGTACTGGGTGGGGATATTTAATTCAGTAAGTTGAGCCCGCGTCACCGGGTCGCCCGCAAACAATCTGTCTGCATCGGCAAGGGAACAAGCCACGTCGCAGTACGACCACGCCTCGATAGTGACTCCCTGCTGTTGTCCAAGGGCATCTTCGATCACGAGACGTTGCTCTTCACCGGCGCCTGAGTTCACGTACACAATCATTTCGACACCGCCCTCCCACTGGGAGAGCAAATTGTCGAAGCCGTGCTGAATAATGAGAGTAAGCCCGAAGATCAACAGCGACACCGCAGCAGTGATCACCGATGCGACTGACAGGGTCGGATTTCGCCGAATACTTTCACCCGTCTCACGGAACATGTACCTCAGCCGAGAGATCATTGGTACACCCCACGCTCTTGGTCTCGCACAATGACCCCGCGGTCGAGTTGCACCACACGACGGCGCATCGCGTCAACGATTCGTCGGTCATGAGTTGCCATCACCACCGTTGTCCCCGTGCCGTTGATGCGGTCGAGGAGACGCATAATCCCCTCACCAGTTCCGGGGTCAAGGTTTCCTGTCGGTTCGTCTGCAACAAGAATGAGGGGCCGATTCACGAACGCTCGCGCGATCGACACCCTCTGCTGTTCGCCACCCGATAACTGGTGTGGGAACCGATCTTCTTTGCCTGATAGGCCAACAAGGTCGATCACGGCAGGAACCTGCTGCGAGATCACGTGCTGCGGTTTGCCGATGACTTCGAGAGCGAAGGCAACGTTCTCAAACACCGTCTTATTCAGCAGGAGTTTGTAATCCTGGAAGACGTTGCCGATATTCCGACGTAATTGCGGAATCTGATTCGACGGCATGTCGACGATGTCTCGACCTGCCACAAATACTGAGCCCTCCTCAGGACGTTCCTGCCGGTTAATCAACCGCAACAACGTGCTCTTTCCCGAGCCTGAGGGACCGACAAGAAAAACGAATTCACCCTTTGGCACATCGAAACTCACACCGTCAAGGGCAACGACGTCAGTCGAATAACGCTTGGTGACATTTTCAAGCCGAATCATGACAATGATGAGGGTAGTTCGCCATTCTTCACCGAATGGTTCAGGCCTCTTCCTCCGAGGAGCGGCGCCAACGGAGGTAACCCTCCATGAACTCGTCAAGATCTCCGTCAAAGATTCCAGAAACGTTTGCCGACTCGACCTCGGTTCGGAGATCTTTCACCATCTGATACGGCTGCATCACGTAGGAACGAATCTGGCTTCCCCAGCCAACTTGAGCTTGCTTTCCACCAATTGCATCCAGTTCGGCCTGATGCTCTTCTTCGATCTTCGCGGCCAGCATCGCCTGCAAACGGCCTAAGGCACGCTCGCGGTTCTGCAACTGGCTCCGTTCTTCCTGAGAAGAGGCAACAAGACCAGTTGGTTCATGAATAAGTCGGACCGCTGACGAGGTCTTGTTGACGTGCTGACCCCCAGCGCCTGAGGCACGGAAGACCTCCATACGGATATCTGCCTCATTGATATCAATGTCTGGAGCATCCATCACCGGCCAGACCTGAACAGCCGCAAAACTTGTCTGACGCCGTCCCTGGTTATCGAAGGGGCTAATTCTGACCAATCGATGGGTCCCGCGCTCGGCGGTCATCAAGCCGTACGCGTAACGCCCCGTGATCGTGACTTCCGCTGAGTTAATTCCTGCTTCGGCACCATCGGACTGATAGTTCAACTCGATTGCGAACCCGCGGCGCTCAGCCCAACGGCCGTACATTCGCAGCAACATCTCCGCAAAGTCCTGAGCGTCGACCCCGCCATCTTTGGCATTGATCTGCACGATGCATGCCGAGTCATCATGATCGCCTGTAAACAAGCTCCTGAGTTCTAACTGATCGAGCTGGCCAGCGATCGCTGAAATTGCATCTTGGATCTCTGGTTCGAGACTCTCATCGTTCTCTTCACGGGCGAGCTCGTGAAGAATCTCAACATCAGAGACGGCATCAACTATCTGAGAATACGTATCGACATCGTCCTTCACGCCGGCATATTCAGCGTTGACCGCTTTTGCTTTCTCGGCATCATCCCAGAGGTCAGGACGTGAGATTTCGGCTTCGAGTTCGATCAACCGGTCGCGCCCTTCCGGGATGTGAAGGTATGTGGAGGCCTCGCCTACCCGGCGAACGAGGTCGCGAATGTCGTCGGTAAAGTCACGCATGGCACCCTCTCGTCACGCTGCGCCATGACAGTTTTTAAACTTGTTGCCTGACCCGCATGGGCATGGAGCATTGCGAGGAGTCTTTTCGAACGAATCCTTTACAACTGTCTGCTGTTTGGTAGCCGGCGGTGCGGCCGTCGGGGCAGGAGCGCCAGTCTCTTCTGCGACTGCTGCGGCCCGAGCGGTCGCGAATCCGTTCTCTGAAGACGAATCGCTCGAGCTCTGCTGCATGTTGAACACCTGTGGCGCGAGCTGAGGTTCATCGGGCTGGGTGACTTGAACGTTCATCACATAACGAACGAAGTCGCGCGCAATTCCGGCCATCATCGCCCCGAACATCTGGAAGCCCTCGCGCTGCCACTCGACTAGTGGGTCTTTTTGACCCATCGCCCGCAGGTTGATGCCCTCTTGCAGGTAGTCCATCTCTTCGAGGTGTTCACGCCAGCGCTGATCGATAATGCGAAGCATGACTTGACGTTCGACCTGACGCATAACGTCTTCACCGAGTTCGACTTCGCGCTGCTCATAGTGGTTCCGTGATTCTGCGAGCAACACATCGATGACTTCTTGGGCGGTATCGAGTCGGCCAAGTTCGTCGATTGTTGCAGTTGTCGGCCAGTACAGCGCGGTCTCTTTCAACAAACCGTTGAGATCCCACTCATCGGTGGCCGCAGATACGCAATGCACCACGACAAGATCAGAAACCGCATCGTCGAGGTACTCGTAGGCAGCGGCTCGAAGGTCGGCGCCCTCGAGAATTTGATCACGCCGTTGATAGATAATCTTGCGCTGCTCGTTCATGACCTCGTCGTACTTGAGGACGTTCTTTCGAACTTCAGCGTTCTTCTGCTCAACAGTTGTCTGCGCACGTTCGATGGCCTTCGTCACCATCTTCGCTTCAATGGCTTCGTCTTCGTCGAATCGACCCATGGCCCATTGCAGCGCACCGGTGGCAAACAGACGCATGAGTTCGTCGTCGAGGCTGAGGTAGAAACGGCTTTCACCCGGGTCGCCCTGACGACCGGCGCGACCCCGCAACTGGTTGTCGATTCGACGGCTGTCGTGACGCTCTGAACCAATGACGTAAAGCCCACCCAACTCACGAACCTTCACGCCTTCTTCAGCACACTCACCTGCGAATCGATTGAGGTGATGCTCGTAGCGTTCGAACGCAGCTACCCGTTGTTCACGGAACTCTTCTGGCATTTGGTCAAGCGGCTGAGAAAGCGCAAAATCGTCGACAAGGAGCCCTTCGTCGAATCCTTCCTTCAGCACTTCACGGCGGGCAAGTAGCTCTGCATTTCCGCCAAGGAGAATGTCGACACCTCGACCAGCCATGTTTGTCGCAACGGTGATCGAACCAAGTCGACCCGCCTGCGCAACGATTTCTGCTTCACGAGTGTGCTGTTTCGCATTGAGCACTTCATGCTCAATTCCGCGATCTCGCATCATTTTCGAGAGAAGTTCGCTTTTCTCAACCGAAACTGTGCCAACAAGCACCGGCTGACCGATTTCATGGCGTTCAACAATGTCGTCGATAACCGCACCGAACTTGCCAACTTCACTCTTGTAAATGAGATCGGCCTGGTCAAGGCGGGCAATCTCTCGGTTGGTTGGGATCGGCACAACACCAAGTCCGTAGGTGTTCATCAGTTCGGCCGCTTCTGTTGAGGCTGTACCGGTCATGCCAGCGAGCTTGTCGTACATCCTGAAGTAGTTCTGCAGCGTGATTGTTGCGAGGGTTTGATTTTCCTCTTTGATCTTGACGCCCTCTTTGGCCTCCACCGCCTGGTGGATACCTTCTGACCAGCGACGACCTTCGAGAATTCGACCAGTGAACTCGTCGACGATCTTCACCTCGCCGCCTTGAACGATGTAGTCCTTATCTCGTCGGTAGAGCTCTTTGGCTTTCAAGGCAACAGTGAACTGGTGGACCAGGTTGGCTTGAACATCGTCGTAAAGGTTGTCGACACCAAGGGCGTGCTCGACTTTTTCGATACCTGGTTCGAGTGGAACCACGACCCGCTTATCTTCTTCGACCTCATAGTCGACATCTCGTGCGAGGGTCCTCACAATTGAGGCAAATCGGTAGTACAGCTTGGCTGCATCGCCCACACGCCCTGAAATGATGAGCGGGGTGCGAGCCTCGTCGATGAGGATTGAGTCGACTTCGTCAACGATGCAGAACGAATGCCCGCGCTGCACCTTGTCGGAGAGCCGACCCGCCATGTTGTCTCTCAGATAGTCAAAGCCAAATTCGTTATTTGTTCCGTAGGTGATGTCACAGGCATAACTTGCCCGCTTCTCCGCCGAACTCGTTTTCACCCCAGGAATGACCAATCCAACCGACAATCCAAGCCAACGGTGAAGTTGGCCCATCCATTCTGCGTCTCGGCGAGCGAGGTAATCGTTGACGGTGACAAGGTGAACGCCATTTCCGGAAAGGCCGTTCAAATAGGCAGGAAGAGTAGACACGAGGGTCTTACCCTCACCGGTTTTCATTTCTGCAACCCAGCCAAAGTGCAGCGCAGCGCCACCCATTAACTGAACGTCGTAATGTCGCTGACCAAGGACGCGTGTCGCGGCCTCTCGAGTTACCGCAAAGGCCTCGACCAGCAGGTCGTCGAGCGATTCACCGCGATCAAGTCGCTCACGGAATTCAACCGTCTTGTGCTGCAGGTCCTCGTCTGAAAGTGCGCCGATGCTGTCGCCGAGCGCGCCAATATCAGGCACGATGCCCTCAAGAGCTTTGAGTTTCTTTCCCTCTCCAGCGCGGAGGACGCGATCAAGAATTCCCATGCGGCATTGAGCCTATCGGCGGGGGCTGTCAGGCTGCCGTCGAATACCTCTCTTGCTGCGAGGTGTGCGCCCCTGCCATTCGAAGCGGCGTCGCAGCCGCCGCTGCAATATGGATATGCGCGACGCCTGATGTTCGGAGTGCTCCCGATGCTGCTGCAATAGTTGCTCCTGTCGTAATGACGTCGTCGATCAGCAACACGCGGTCAAAACGAGTGCGTCGGCCGCAAAATCCCGGGCCATTCCAGCGCTCAATACGCGTTCTCGCCTTTTGTTCGCCTGAATCGGCACGGTCAAGCATCCGCATAACCGGAAGTCCGAGTTGAGCCCCAACAAAACGTGCCATTACTTCGCTCGGGTCAAAACCACGCTCGTTCAAGCGTCGCTTCGTCGTCGGCACCCAAGTTACGGCCTGCACGTCACTCCCAGGGACGACACCATCGATGATGATCTGTCGAGCGATGAGCCCACCCAGGTAACGCGCTGCTCCACGGTGATGTTTGAACTTCATCCCCGAAATCACGTCACGCATTCGTCCCTCAAAGCCGCCAACCACTGTTCGGTAGGCGTTTGAGCACAACGACGAGTTGCCGGAACGCAATTCTTCGACGATTGCGCACCGACACGACCGACAAATCTCAGCCCCCACATGTCCGCAAGCCGCACAGGTTGGCGGGCAGAGGGCGTCGAGAATTCTCGCGCCCACGTGCTGAATCTGATGGGGTGTAACTCTAAATACCATCTCGCCATCATGACGAGAGGGTGTAACAGCGTCGCTCAGTAACGGTAGTGCTCAGGTTTAAATGGCCCTGAGTGGTCGATACCGAGATATTCAGCTTGTTCATCGGTGAGTTTCGTCAACCGAACACCAAGGGATTCGAGATGGAATGTGGCAACCTTCTCGTCAAGGTGTTTCGGAAGAACATGTACACCAAGCGGGTACCGATCAAGATGGTTAAACAACTCGATCTGAGCCAACACCTGGTTTGAGAATGAGCAACTCATGACAAAGCTTGGGTGTCCTGTGGCGCAGCCAAGGTTGACGAGTCGACCTTCTGCCAGCACGATGACCTGGTGGCCGTCGTCGAAGGTCCATACATCGGTGCCAGGCTTGAGTTCGTCACGAACCGCACCTGAACGGGCGAGTCCAGCCATATCGATTTCGTTGTCGAAGTGACCGATGTTGCACACGATCGCATTGTGCTTCATCTCCCGCATGTGGTCGATGGTGATGATGTCGGCGTTGCCGGTAGCCGTCACGAACACGTCAGCTTCGCCAACGACCTCATCGAGTGGAAGTACCTGAAGTCCTTCCATCGCAGCCTGCAGGGCATTGATTGGGTCGATCTCGGTGACAATGACCCGGCAGCCCTGTCCACGAAGCGACTGGGCGCATCCCTTGCCAACGTCTCCGTAACCGCAGACGACGGCGACTTTGCCGCCGAGCATGACGTCGGTGGCGCGACTGATTGAGTCGACGAGCGAGTGGCGGCACCCGTAGAGGTTGTCGAACTTCGACTTTGTCACAGAGTCGTTGACGTTGATCGCTGGGAACAGCAACGTCTCATCTTCTGCCATCTTGTACAACCGCTTCACACCGGTTGTCGTCTCCTCGGTGACACCCTTGATGAGTTTTGACATCCGGGTCCACTTCGTTGGATCAGATTTCAACGTGCGCTGCAACAATCCGAGAATGACAGCGAGCTCAGGGTTGCTCGCCTCTGTCGGGTCAGGCACTTGGCCAGCAGCTTCGTATTCAACACCTTTGTGCAACAGCATCGTGGCGTCGCCACCATCATCAAGAATCATGTTCGGACCGTCATGGCCTTCCCACGTCATCATCTGCTCGGTGCACCACCAGTATTCCTCGAGGGTTTCACCCTTCCATGCGAACACTGGGACGCCCTGTGGGTTCTCTTCAGTGCCATCTGGCCCGACCACCACTGCCGCAGCGGCGTGATCTTGAGTCGAGAAAATATTGCATGACGCCCAACGAACCTCGGCGCCAAGAGCGGTCAATGTTTCGATGAGCACCGCAGTCTGGATGGTCATGTGCAACGAGCCCGAAATGCGGGCGCCAGCGAGCGGCTTTGTTGCTGCATACTCACGACGAATTGCCATCAAACCTGGCATTTCGTGCTCTGCAAGCAGCATTTCTTTGCGGCCAAATGGGGCGAGCGACAGGTCTGCGACCCGGAAGTCTTGTGAAGCTGAAATACGTGTATCAGTGGACATGGCGGTTCTCCTCGACTGAAGTCGTGTTGGGAAAGTCTGGTTGAGGAACGAGCCGGAGCCTCCTGGCCCGATCACGACAGCCCGCCGAGGAAAAGAGCCTAACGCCCCCAAAGGGCAGAGCGTCGGACGTTGCTAGGCAGAGGCAAGCGACAGCAAGCGTTTGATCTCGTCGTCCGATACCTCTGAGGCCTCGTCGATGAGCATCACGGGAATGTCATCGCGGACCGGATACGTCCGCCGAAGGCGCTCGTTCAACAACACACCTTCTGACTCGACGTAGACAAGAGCACCCTTGTCTTCAGGACACACAAGAATTTCGAGAAGTTGGGGGTCAAGTGACATTGGCAGCTCCTTTGCAGATCTTTTCAGCGTATCGACCAGAGCCCGTGGAGTTAGGCACAGTCACTCGGTGATGATGCCGAGAACCTCAGCGACGTGAGCTTCACAAGATTCAGAGTTTGCCGCCTCAAGGTTCAGCCGGAGCAGCGGTTCTGTGTTCGAGGGGCGAAGGTTGAACCACCAGTCGCCAGCATCAACGGTCAGACCATCAAGTTCATCGAGGGCATGTCCGTCAAACCGTTGCCGAACCCGCTCGATGACAGCAGCTGGGTCGTCAACCGAGGTATTGATTTCGCCTGATGCGACATACGGCTCATAGGGCACACGCATCTGTGACAGCGTTGAGCCCGACTTCGCTAGTTCGGAAATCATGATGAGACTGGCGATCAGGCCGGAGTCGGCCCGGTAGTTATCGGCAAAGTAATAGTGAGCAGAGTGTTCTCCTCCAAACACCGCACTCGTTGTTGCCATTTCTGACTTGATGAAACTATGCCCCACACGAGTTCTCACTGGCGTTCCACCGTGAGCCGCGATCGACTCAGGAACTGCTTTTGAACAGATGAGGTTGTGAAGGATCGTTGCGCCCGGGTTATCACGCAACATCGCGACCGCCAGGATTGCCGTCGTCACCGATCCACTGAGGCCAGCACCTGTCTCGTCAACGATGAAGACTCGATCAGCATCGCCATCGAACGCGAGGCCGATATCGAATCCTCCAGCAACCACCCGAGCCCGCAGATCTCTCTGGTTTGCTGGTTGAAGCGGATCAGCCGGATGGTTCGGGAACGTTCCATCGAGCTCGCCGTACATCACTTCAAGTTCGATCATCGGAAGACGGTCGAAGAGCGCAGGAACGACAAGCCCACCCATTCCGTTTGCAGTATCGGCAACGACTCGCATTGGTTTCAATGCCGACACATCAACAAACGACAGCACATGGTCGACGAATGCGTCCAGCATGTTTCGTTCTTCACGGGTGCCACGAACTGCCGCAACGTCGACTTGCCCACTATCGAGAATTGCCTGCGCGTTATCACGAACTTCAGCAAGCCCTGAGTCAATTCCCACCGGACGTGCACCCGACAAACAGAACTTCACACCGTTGTACTGCGCCGGGTTGTGCGAAGCGGTGAAGACCGCACCAGGTAGGTCGAGGTGACCTGACGCGAAATACAAGAGATCAGTCGACACGAGACCGAGATCGATGACATTGACACCAACTTCTTGAGCACCCTCAGAGAAGGCATCGACAAATTTAGGTCCACTTGGACGCATATCTCGCCCGACAACAACCGTGTCGGCTCCTGAGAACTTGGCGAACGCTGATCCAAGTGCTCGGGCGACCCCAGCATCAAACTCTTCGGGCACGACGCCACGAACGTCGTACGCCTTCACGATCCGAAAAAGATCAGCCATCGGTCAGAGGCTAATGGCGATCAGATAAGTCCGCTCTCAGACGCGGCAACCTCTCCTGCGTCTTCAATGAGCAACTCCGCATCACTTCTGCCTTCGTCACCGGCAGGACCAACGAACGAGAGATCCCCCTCACGCCGCCACCGGATACACAGCCCAATTCCGATAAGCGAAAGAAGAATTGTGACCCAGTCAAGGCCGGTACGTGTGTACGACATCGACACATGTTCATTCGTTGGAATAACCACCATTGCATTCGGCGCAACCCGATGAACCGCCTCCGCGCCATTCACTGACCAATTTGGGAAGTAACTCACCCGAATGAGCACCGGAACACCTACTCGATCAACATCGAATTCAATCGAATCTTGCCCGATCACCACGTTCGAGACCTCGACATCTGGCAACTCAACCCGCTCAATGGATCCGCCTGGCACCACGATGTCGACTCGGCGACCAGGACCCCCGGGCACTCCCTCTTGACGACTCACGTCAACTACCGCATCAATCCGTTGCCACGATTCGGGGCCGTCATCAGCAGGCAATGCCGCCCAATCGGACCGGTGTTGGAACCAACTCGTTCCAAGCTCGAGGTGCCGCTCGCGTTGATCCCCTGGTCGTTCGTTGACGACCACCGGTTGCACTTCAAGAGGGACGACGATGTCAGAACCTGCAACTTCGTATACCTCCCATGGGCCAGAGGACGCGACAAGCGCAAGTTCGCTTTGCTGTCGGGCCTCAACTTTGGCTTCTTCTGTTCGAACCATTGCGTATTTCACGCCGAGATCTTGAAGATGTCTCACGCCAACCGAAGCGTCATTATCTACATAACGCAATTCCCTGACCGGATTCGAAGACTGTTTCGACATGGCCGCGGTTGCCAAGAACGAATACGGCGTTGTGCCAGAAGCCTCGAAGAACAGTGCTTCCATCGACCCGATACAGCCATCGGTCCAGAACGGAAGCAGCATCAGCGCCATTGTCGTTCCGTACTGACCATTATCCGGGCTGTTCTCCCATAGCGCTCGGCCACACCCGTGAGCAGGGTCGTTTCCGAGCGAGGCCATGGCCTCAACGATCGACTGATACTCCGCGTACGCAGCACCCCGCCCTTCGTACCCGGTGAAGTTGTAACTCGACCATCCGTCGCCCGAAGCGCGAACGTTGGTGGACGTCGCCTTAAACGGACCCCATCCGTAGACCTGCGCTCCGTTGTGTGTCGTGATTCCACCGCCTGGCAGCACCTGGAACATGAACCCCAGCACGATGAGCACTCCAAGGGCTGAGATCGCCCCAAACCCTGTCGCGACACGATCTCCAACCGGGTTCACCGCATCGCGTTCTCTCACCACATTCCACAGCACGTTCATGACCGCGACGGCACCGACCATCATCAGCATGTATCGGACGAGATACAAGAACGGAAGTAACCGAGGGTTCCACAACAACCCGATGATGGGCAGCGAATCACGGGCGAGATACACACCTGCCACCAGAACGAGGGCCGTGATACCGAGAGCACTGCCGTTCTGATGACGACGTAGCACGCTCCAGATCACTCCAATGACAGCTAGCGTCGTAATGATCACATCGAGTGGAGCGGTCAATGGGAAGAACATGTCCCAGAACGAATCCTCAGCTCCCTCTGGCCGAGGACCGTATTTCATGTCGGTCATGTACTCGTGGTTCATGAGGAATGGCCCAACCCACCAGGCAACCAATAAAAATGCGGTGATACCAGTTGTGAGCACCCAGCGCCATCGAGCACGGTCAACCCACAGCGCTGTAAAGACCAGCGCCGCAAGAGCCATGAAAATCAGCACGATTCCGTGAGACACCGCTGCCGCCGCGATGAGCACTGCCGTCCAGACTCGATACTTCCCTGTACGCAACCCTGCCGCGAGCGCACCAAGGGCAAGAATTGACAGCGTTAACGCAATGGAAAACGAGAACTCACCAGCCATCGTTGACTTCAAGTTGCCGCCGTAAATCGTGAAGCTCTCGTCGAGCAAAAATGCGAGACCTGCAAATGCAAACAACTCAGGAATCGGGAATGCGAACTTCGCGAGCCGCCCAAAACCCCAGCAGGCTGCTGGCAGCGTGAGCAACCCGAGCACGCCCACAAGTTTCAGTGCAACCCCATATGGGAGCAACACGTCGACAAGCACGACTGCGAGGGCAGGCAGCACCATGTAGAACCGGTACGCCGGCATCCCTCCATACCAGTCCATCGTCCACCCATTCAGGCGGAATCCGGGCAGTAGGTGATCACGAAGAAATGCAGGCCCCCATACATGCGCACCGAAATCACCGCCGGTCGGGGTGTTGTTATCAAAGACAAGGTCAGCCGCAGGGCTTAACGGGTTGAGATGAACAACGTTCATCATGATCGTCGTTGTCACCGCAAGCGAGAAGGCCGTGAATGAAAACTTCCAGATCCGACTCGAATCCCATTCAGAAGACATCCACTGCTGAGGACGCCGAAAAATGCGTCGAACAACACGTTGTAACGCTGATACCGGAGCTGGCGCGCCATCCATGGAACCAGCGGTCGGCGCTTCAGATGTCTCAATCTCGTCCGCCACGGTCTCAGTCTGCCACTTTCGATGCCTCGTTCACAGGGCGCGTCGGCCCATGTTGCACTATGTCGCCGTCACTAACAGTGCGAAGATCCCTGTCGCATTAAACGATGCGTGAGTGACGATCGAGGAGCCCAAACGGCCCGTCCGCAGGAACATAAAGCCGAATACGAGCCCAGCAATCGTCAGCCCCGGCAATTCGACTGGGCGGAGGTGTATTGCCCCAAAAAAGACTGATGCCGCTACAACGCCACCGGCCGCACCAAACCTGGCGGTCGCCGATCGCTGCAGCAACCCTCGATACACAAACTCTTCGACAATCGGCGCCCCAATGACCACGACGAGGACGAGCAGGACCGTCTTCCAACCTCCCGCAGCATCAACAAGTTCCTGAGCGGTTTCTTCAAGCGCCGAAGTATCAAAGGTTTCCGGCCAAATCGCTCGTAGCGGCAGGTATACAACCGGAACGAGAATGACCTGAGCCGCCACACCAACGGGAATCCCAACGAGATCACTCCAACGAAACTGGACTGGATACAACTGCCGGAAGCCAACATTTTGCAATTTGCTGGCCATCCACAGAGCGCCGATCAGGCATGTCCAGGACGCAATCGCCATTGCCGCCAACGTGACCGTTCCCGTGCCGCCCTCGGTCGGAGCGATTGCGTAAATCAGGCCGCCTAAGACAATTCCCCCAACCGACCAGCCAAGGGACCACATAGCAAGCGCCTGCCCCAGTGGGACAGATGCTGAAGGCTCAGACGGCGACACGCCAGCCGAGTTGCTGGATGCGTCGATCAACGACATCCCAACCTCGCGGAGCGGTCAACCGGCGAGCGTGATCTCGGCAAAGATCGTACGAGTGGGGCTCACGTTCGGGGGTCAAACTGTCGATCCAGACCTGCGAATTCTGATATTCGTACGTCAGCGTCGCAACAGCGTGCTCCGAACAAGCTGTTTTGGTGCAAAGGCGAAACACGTAATAACCGTAGGGCACGACGTGACCAGAACGGCGGATGCCCCTATCCTTATCGCATGGACAACCTTCCTCCGCCACCTCCCCCACCCCCTCGGGGACGCAGTGAGGGCCGGTCAAATTCGCCCCGCAACCAAGAATCACGCGGCCAATCGCGTCGAAATTCTGGTCAGCAGCCCTCAGATCGCCCGTCTGGCCAAGGTAATCAGTCGCAATTGCGGCGTTGGCTTCCATGGGTCGCAGTTGGCCTGTTCCTCGCAGCCGTCATTCTTCCCGGAGTGCTCAGCGGCCCGAGCGGACCGGATATCTCCTACTCGGAATTCATCGACGAAGTACGTAACGGAACCGTTCAATCGATTGAAATCAACAACGTGACCGGTGAAATTTCCGGAACTCTCACTGATGGCTCTTCGTTCACATCGACCGGTGGTGGCGAGCGCGGCCTCTCAGATACTGATGAAGAACTCATTCGCTCAACAGGAGTCGACTACGAGTTCATTACTCCATCGTCAAATTGGCTTCTCAACCTTGCCGGCCTTCTGCTGCCGGTAATGCTCATCATCGGGTTCTTCATGTGGATGCAACGCCGTGCACAGGGCCAAATGGGCAACGTCATGTCGATTGGCCGAAGCAAAGCAAAGGCCTACTCCTCCGATCAGCCGACCACGACATTCAGTGATATCGCCGGCTACGAAGGCGTGAAGCAAGAAATCACCGAAGTTGTCGACTTCTTGCGCATGCCTGAGCGGTTTGCTGAAATCGGTGCCCGGGTTCCGAAGGGCATCCTTCTCGTCGGACCTCCCGGAACCGGCAAAACTCTCTTCGCTCGAGCCGTCGCTGGTGAGGCCGGGGTCGGCTTCCTCAGCGTGACCGGGTCTGACTTCATGGAGATGTTTGTCGGTGTCGGCGCAAGCCGTGTCCGTGACCTCTTCCAGCAAGCCCGACGCATGGGCAAGGCAATCATCTTCATTGACGAAATTGACTCGATTGGCCGCAAGCGTGGCGCCGGTCTCGGTGGCGGGCACGACGAACGCGAGCAGACCCTCAACCAAATGCTGTCCGAAATGGACGGGTTCGAGACCTCTGAAGGCATCGTCATCATGGCGGCGACAAACCGCCCCGACATTCTCGACCCTGCGCTGCTGCGCCCCGGTCGTTTTGACCGCCAAATCGTCGTTCCGCTCCCCGAATACCAGGAGCGTCTCGAGATTCTCAAGGTCCACAGCCGCGACAAGCGCATGGGTGCCGACGTTGATCTTTCAACGATGGCTAGGGCAACTCCTGGCATGGCTGGTGCAGATCTTGCCAACCTCGTCAACGAAGCAGCCCTCATCGCAGTGCGCCGTAATTCGCATGACATCGAGCGAATCGACTTCGAGAACGCCCGCGATCGCGTTGTGCTTGGCGCTCGCCGCGAATCAATGGTGCTGAACGCTGAAGAAAAGAAAGCAACGGCATTCCACGAAGCCGGCCACGCTCTGCTTGCAACTGTGCTTCCCAATGGCGATCCACTTCACAAAGTGACCATCCTCCCCCGAGGAATGGCGCTCGGTGTTACGTGGAGCCTCCCGCAGGAACGCCACACCTACTCGAAGGAATACTTCGAGGACACCATCTGCAAAGCGATGGGTGGACGAGTTGCCGAAATCCTCGTCTTCGGTCACCTCAACTCGGGAGCTGCAAATGACCTCGAGCAGGCAACTTCCATCGCCCGGCGCATGGTTCGCGAATGGGGCATGAGCGACAAGGTCGGGCCAATGGCATGGTCGAGCCAGCAACAGGTATTCCTTGGCGAGGACCTCATGTCAAATGGGCGCGAGTATTCAGATGAGACCGCTCGAATGCTTGATGAAGAAATCGCGTCGATTCTTACCGGCCAAGAAGAGCGTGCTCGTGAACTTCTTACGAAGCACAGTCGGGGCTTAGAACTCGTAGCCGAAGCGCTCCTCGAGCATGAGACCATCGATGGCCCTCAGGTCGCTGAGCTCATCCAGCAAGGGTTGACCGAGTCAGGCACCGACGAGCAGATTCAAGCAAACGTTCTCGGCACCCCAGAGTGATAATTCGGCAACGCGGCTAAGAGCTATTCGCCGTGGCTGCAGCCGTCAGAATGCTCTAGTGAGCCGGGTTCGCGAACCTCTGCCAGCCCTGCCCACAAGTCGGTCGCTGTCACCGGCCCAATAAAGCCTCGTTTCACGACTCCCGACTCATCGGCAATTACCGTGATCGGCACAGCATCAATCTCGTATCGCTGATGCAATTCAACGTTGTCGACGTAGTCCACGGTGTTCACCGACACCGACGGCGATTCAAGCACCCGTGCTTTTGCAGCAACATCAGCACAGGTTGAACAGGTCGATGACGTAAACACGACCACCATCCACTGACCGTTCTCGGTAACAAAGTCGTTTGGATCGAGTTGCACAGGAAACTGCCAACTCGGCTGAGTCGGAGCATCCGCACCGCGTCGCTGTTGCAGGACACGAACCACGACGATGATGACAGCCGCAAGTGTGCAGGCGAGCAGAAGTTGGATCACACCGACGTTCTACCAGCAGCGACGTTCATCGGTGTCAACCTGCCAGAAATCAGCAGCAGGGCATTCCGGCGATCGCCCACGCGTTCGAGAACGAATCACCACTCGGCACCCGGCGTTCGACGATGATTCGCCCCGTTGACGAAATAACAGCCGGTCGACCGAGTATTCCGAGATCAGTGATATCCAGTGTGATCTGCGACGCGGCTGGCACATCAAATGTTGAGGGAGACCCAACTTCGACCAAACCGGTCGAGCCATACGTTGAAATCGTCACCTTCTGATCGATGTCGTCGAGGTTGAGGAGAACGAGTCCGTCCACAACTTCAACGGTCGGTGCCGCCGAAATCAACCAGGCGGACGGCGACAAGCCATCAATTCGTTCCGGTAAGCCAGGGCTGACCGATGTCACCTTCACCCCGCTTGTACTCACCCGAGTCAGCGCCCGATCAACGATGATCGAACGTCCATCAAGGGTGGAAAACACGACAGAGTGATTTCCCTCAGGTAGCGAGGCCAACACCCCAGCATCGATGACCTCGACATCATTTGCACCAATATCGACAGTTGCCGTCACCCCAGCATTCATTGACTCATCATCTGTAGAACTTGGGAAAAACGTTGCGATGACTGACACTGTGCTGTCAGTTGGGTTCATCACCGAGAACCGCTCAGAAACCTCTGGGCCCTTCACGCCATCTGCGAACCACCAACGGTCAGCCAGAATCGGGGCGGCCAATGAGACTGATGTTCCGCCACGTCGTTCATCATTGGCCGTCATCGAGCGCCCGACCATTAACGCGCCTCGAGCTGCACGAACCGACACGCCGACTGATGCCTCCCCTCGGGCGCCACCGCCTTCGACGCCAACGTCAATTACTCGAACTGAGTACGGGTTGACAGGAAGGCCGGTATACGCAGAAGGTTCCATCAGTCCAGACGTTGTATGAAATGCAACGTCGACGACCACTTGATCTGCCGACGGGTTCGACAGCAGCACGAATTGCTCAGCAGTATCGACGGTGTAGCCCTCTGCCAAGTACCACTCGGCAGACAACGTCGTTGAGCACGCTGACACTGACTGTCCGAGACCACTCGCGGTCGGGTAAAACGCGCGCTGTTCGACAAGCCCTCCACCACCGAGCAGTTCGACTGTCGTCGCCACGAAGGTTCCTTGCTGCTCGGCGTCAACATCGACCTGGACCCTGTCAAATGCCGGCACTTCAACGATCTTTGTTTTCGCAGAAGACGTGTCGCTCAGGAATGTCACGCGTGCCGAGGTCGATTGCTCGCTCGTGTTCGCGATGACGACCGCACCACCGACATCGGTTTCACCTGAAGCAGGCACCCCTGGGCAGAACCAGGTGCTTTCTAGCGTGTCACCCTCTGGCACGTAGGGCATCCAAACTTCGGGGGCAACATTGAATGAGGCAACTTCGATCTCGCTGCGCTCTTGACGAGAGATCCACACAAGGCCAACCGCCGCAAGTACGGCGATCAACAGCATTGGATGTCGCCGATTGAGACGCCTAGCGCGGGTTGGGGTCGATGAACTCACGCCTCAACCTCAAGATCTGCTGAGGGCCCAAATGAGAGCAATGTTTCGTCTCGATCAATGTTTGGGCGATGGCGACGCTCTGGCCGCGTTGCGGCAAGTAAAACCCCCAACCAGGCAACAGCGATCATCAACTTCACGAGATATCTGCTGAACGGCGTGTCGTACGAGATAACGATCTCGCCACCAGCTGGAACACCGAATGCCACGGTCTGGCCAAAACCCGCACGCGGCAACACTATTTCTCCTGCAACCTCAACACGCCATTGCCGGTCAAATGGAACGCCGAGGTGCAACACACCCTCAGAAGGAACAGAAAGAGTTTGAGGGCCTTGGGACATCACGGCATCAACGAATTCCTCGCCGCCATCGCCAGTCAATGCAATAGCGGAAATTCCGTCGAAATCGGCGAGCAGCAGGCTTTCAATACCGGCGTTTCGAGAAGCCGCCGCAGACGCACCTGTCAAGAATGCGGCAGGTGGAATCCAGGAGCGATTCACAAATACCTCAAGCGTTGGCGGAGACTGAATCACACCAATATCAAGTTGGGCCGCCAGCACATCGGAGAGGCCCCGTGGAGGTTCAACAGGATCATCAAGCGTCGACGTAACACCGTCGGCAAGTGGAACGGCAATAAACCGAATTCCGAGCGGGGCGAGCAATCGCCCCACACGAGAAGTTGAACCATTTGAAAGAGCGGTCAGCGCTTCTCTGACTGTGTCTGCATCTGCCCCCTCCGAGCGAGTAAGAGCATCAGAGATATCGATTCCGCCGGCATCACTCATCACAAATGAGACGCCGGGCTCGAAGGAGTGACCACGAAGCGGAAGCACCCTCGGGTCTCCGACCCACAGCACTCGATATGACCCAGCCGCTGAAGTTGACGGGAACTGCGACGAGAGAACATTCGACATCGGATACTCGGGAGCGCCCCAATCTCCCGACCCGACTGACAGCACCCCTGGGATCACGCTCGCAACCACCCCTAGGGTTGCGAGCAACGCGAGCGGCTGCCGCCACCCGAATGACCGGTCGAGTACATCTGTTCCGAACCCACCGGCGATTCCTGCCGCCGGAAATGTTGCTCCGAACAACATCACGACAGCGAGCACCGACGCCGTCGGGATGTAGGCCGTTGCCACTCCCCTTCCGGCGAGAACGACCAGCAACATGCCGACAAGGACGAGTGATGAACCGCGAACGGCCCAGGTCAAGCGCCAGGCACGAGTGATGAGAAGGCCAGCGATGAGAGGAACAAGAAGGCCAGCGCCGAGCAGTCCAACTAAGCCCTCACCGCCAAACGACATTGCGTGGCGTGCCTGGCTCACCGTCACACCGGCGAGCTCGCCGCCGTTAAACGTACTCAGTCGCCAACCCAAGCTGGATGGCAGAAGGAGCAACCAACTAAGCGATGAAACTCCAGCGGCGGTGACAAAACGCAGCACAACAATCGACGATGACCGCATAAGCCATGAAGAGAGCGCAAATAAGACGAGCGTCGCAACGGCGACCGGCACGACTACAGGAGAGATCGCTCCACCTACTGCGGTGACGAGCACAATTGCCGAGAACAATCTGCGTCGCTGTGTTTGAGATAACGGCAACACACCATCAACGAGGTCACCCTCGACTGTTGACATATCGGCCACGACAATCCCTGCAAATCTCCGAGCGAGATGAACGACCCAAGGTAGAACCGCATACACAGCAAGTGCATCAAGATCGCCCGAACCGAGTATCAGCGGAACAACCGGTCCGGCCGAATACACGATGAGCGCAATCACTCTCGGTCGCGCCGTGGGGTAGACATCGGTGATTCTCTGAATGCCAATGAGGCCGCACAGCACTGCACCAACCCCGAGCCCCCATCCGGTAAGTAACGAGCCGACGAAAGGCACTGCCCGCATCACTGCGAGCAGAACAAGACCACCGGCAGATGCAGCCACACCCCCAACTCCGCGTGGGTCCCATGGAGACCACCACCGAGCCAACATTTCGGCTGACGACAAATCAACCGGCAGCCAAGCCCCTGCCCCAGGTACTCCAGAACGGATGAACTCCCGGGAACCAATGAGCAGTCCGAGCACAATGAGAAACCAAGTCAATGTCGGACCATATGTGCGCTCACGTCGACGAACCTCAGGCACACCTGTGGTCACGACGACATCTTCTTCGTGAGACTTCACGATTTCGGTCAACCTGCTCGACATCGGATGCAGCAAAGGTGAGACATCAGCATCTACGACTGCCCGAATGCCGCCCATACGCTTGCGTCGCTCACGCAGAGATTTCAACCGCAGCGGTGTCGTGATCAATGCTCCAAGTCTGCGGGCTGGCTGATGGGCAGCACCGAGGAAAATTCCGAGCAACAGTTGCACAAGCGACACGACAAACACCTGAAGCAGCCGCAATACAAATTGGCGCTTCGAGACAGCAACGAGAGCGGTGTCGAGTTGATCACAGGCAACCTGAAATCGAGCCTGCTGACGCTGTTTGATCGTTTCATTCACGAGCTCTTGTGAACGACCAACCACGGCATCAGGGGCCACAACGACTCTTGCTCCGGCATAGTGAGCCCGCCAACACAGGTCAATTTCGGCCAGACCCTGGCTCACCGGCGATACAAAACCCCCAAGTTGGCGGAAAAGATCAGCTCGAACGAGCATTCCGCTGACATCAACCGCAAGCACATCGCGCACTCGATCGTGCTGCTCTTGGTCAACCTCGTCCAAATTGAAGGGCTCGGCGCGCTCACCGGCAAGATCGACCGAAATTCCGACCGATTGGACACGCGATCGGTCTGCGAGATCGACAAGTTTTGGCCCAACGATTCCAGCGTTTGATTGAAGTAGTTCTTGAACGAGATGCTCGAGCGCATCCGGTTGCGGAACTGTTCCTGATTCGACAATCCAGAACAAGCCGTTGCTGCCCTCGACGAGGGAGGCTGCTTCGTTCACTACATCAGCTGTGGTGGTTCCAGCAACATCGAACACGACCTCAGCCCCATTGCTCTCTGAAATTGACGAGCGAATGAGTTCAACCCCATCAGGGTGAGTTGCAACAAGAATTCGAAGAGCCCCATATGTCTGATGACGAAGGGCGGCTAGCGAGGGTTCTATGTCGTCTGCATGTTGTTGCGCTACGAGCACGGCAACAACCGGTACGAGATCCACTCCCTCCACCCCGGCGAGGCTATCTCTCACAGTGAGCGGTGGTCGGTCAGGTGCACTACGAAGGGGTAGCGTTCACCCCGTGACCGATGCCATTGCACCTGTGCCAGACCAGCAGTTGGGGTCTACAGACGAAGACCGGTCGGGAGGAGCGATTCCCGAGGGAGCGATCACGATTGCAATTGGCCTCATCATCGCTGGAATCGCTACCTACGCCTTCTTCAGGGTCGGAGCGTCAGCACTCGGCGGAGACGAAGAATTTGCACCGATCGCTGCAATGTGGTTCGCGATGTTCGCTCTTGCTCCCGGGTTCTTTCTTCCGATTGAGCAGGAACTCGGACGTGCCCTTGCGCACCGAAGGGCCCTTGGCCAAGGTGGCCGGTCGGTCGTCGCAAAAGTCAGCATCCTTACCCTGATCGTTTCAGCAATCGTCGTCGCAGTGCTCGGAATCTCATCACCCTGGCTTACCGGATCGTATTTTGCTGGCGACTGGTGGATGTTTGGGGCGCTGCTCGTCGGATTCGCCGCCTACGCACCAGTACATCTATCTCGGGGAATTTGCTCGGGCCTAGGCCGCTTCACGCCATTTGCTGTCGTTATCGCTTCCGACGGCGTAATGAAGATTCTTGGCACGGTACTACTTACTGCAATTGGGGTCACCGCTGTCGGGGCATATGCCTTTGCGATTGCCGTTGCGCCGCTCTTCGCTGTGATTGCGATCGGCCTTAGAGGCTTTCTTCGGACAGAACCCGGCCCACCAGCCGAATGGCGGGAAGTCAGTCAAAACTTCGGCTGGCTCCTTCTAGGAACAGCATGCGCTGCGGTGTTGCTCAACGCCGGGCCGATCGCTGCGAATGTGCTTGCGAGCGATGTAGACGCGGACGCAGTGACCCGATTCGGATACGGGGTGCTTCTCGCCCGAGTTCCGCTGTTCATGTTTCAAGCCATCCAAGCAAGCCTGCTCCCCCGCCTTGCCCGCCTCGCCGCCCAACACTCGTTCGGCGAATTCCGCCGCGGCCTTCGACTGCTCATCATCGTCGTTGCTGGCATAGGCGTGATCGGAACCATCGGCGGTGGCCTACTCGGGCCTTGGGCCCTCAAGTTGGTCTACGGAGCCAATTTGTCTGGCCGAACGCTGGCATTGCTTGCGCTCTCAAGTGCCCTCTACATGATGGCAATTGCGATAAGTCAAGCAGTTCTCGCTCTCGAAGACCATGCATTTGTCGCACTCGGCTGGGGAATTGCCGTCGCAACGTTCATCATCGGAACATGGCTCTCGTCAGATGATCTCTTCCAGCGCATCGAGATCGGTCTTGTCGCATCGTCGGCAGCCGCCGTTTTGGCATTCGGGTTGCAGCTTCGACGGCGGTTGAGCCGCCTCGACTAGGCGACTTGGAAGTCACCCATGAAGATGGGCTCTAGCAGCCTCGACTTCGAGGTCGTGTTCCACCATCATCTTCACAAGTTGTGGGAACGACACCTCAGGTTCCCAGCCGAGTTGTTCTTTTGCCTTAGATGCGTCGCCGATGAGTAGATCAACCTCCGCCGGGCGCAAAAACTTGGGATCCTGACGGACGTAAGGCGTCCAATCATCAATGCCCACTTCGGCAAATGCAAGGTCAAGGAATTCACGGATGGAATGTGTTTCGCCGGTGGCGATCACGAAATCTTCTGGCGTGTCGTGTTGCAACATGAGCCACATCGCTCGCACATAGTCACCGGCATAACCCCAGTCGCGCTTTGAGTCGAGGTTCCCGAGAACAATTTCGTTCTGCAAACCGAGCTTGATACGGGCGACCGCGTTCGTGATTTTCCGAGTGACGAACTCGAGTCCTCGACGTGGGCCTTCGTGGTTAAACAGAATGCCTGAACACGCAAACATGTCATACGACTCGCGATAGTTCATGGTGATGTAATGGCCAAATACCTTCGCACAGCCATATGGAGAACGGGGATGAAATGGCGTCATCTCTGTCTGCGGGGTTTCTCGGACCTCACCAAACATCTCAGAAGTTGAGGCCTGGTAGAAGCGAATTGAGTTGTCATCGGACCCGCCGACCATTCGAACTGCGTCGAGCATCCGTAGCACGCCGAGTCCCGAAATATCACCGGTCAGTTCGGCATTGTTAAACGAGTACGCGACAAATGAAACCGCTGCAAGGTTGTAGACCTCGTCCGGCCGAGAAATATCAATGGCTTTCACCAATGACGAAAGATCGGCAAGATCACCGGAAACCGGCTCGATAAATGGGAACTCATCAAGCACGCCGGCAATGCGGGGATTGTTTTGACCCTTGACGAGCCCATAGACCTCGTAGCCCTTGTCGTTGAGCAACGCAGCCAGATGCTGACCGTCTTGACCTGTAATTCCTGTAATCAGTGCCCTTGGCATAAGTGAGAGGGTAACCGCACATTGATGACTTCATGTCGATACCAAGATGTCTAACTACGGCTCTGAGGTGCGAGAATGAAGTTGGATGAGAGTTGCGCTTGACACCGGCCCGCTGCACGGGCACCAAACTGGGATCGGGCGGGCGGTCGGCGACCTCAGAAGCGCTCTGCTGCAGCGTGATGATGTCGAACTCCACCCATTTGTGCTCAGCTTCAAGGCTGAACTTCATGAAGGGGAAACTCGCCTCCCGCTACCAGCCAGACTCGCAATGCGGCTGTGGGCCCGCTCCCGCTGGCCACACGCGGATCGATGG
>JAYNVD010000004.1:0-910 GCA_038100275.1 Ilumatobacteraceae bacterium | reverse complement strand
CGTCCACGGTACGAACTACATCGCTCCCCCAACGAAACTCCCGACGCTGATCAGCATGTACGACTGCTGGTTTCTCGAGCAGCCACAATCCGCGAATGACGACGTCCGACGAGCTGGAGAGATTCTCAAACGCTCAGTTGCTCATGGAGCCTGGGTACACACGTCATCGGATGCATCAACACGAAAGGCCCAATCATTCCTCGGGACAGATCGTGTTCGAACGGTGCACCTTGGGCCTGGAGAGACATCGCCCCCTTCAAAAGAAACCCCTCTTGAATGCAGACCATTCGCGCACAGCAAGTTCGTTGTGGCGATTGGCACCACCGAGCACCGCAAGCGTCACCCCTTGCTCGTTGAATTGTTGCCACTACTTGATGCTGAGGTATCACTCGTTATTGCCGGTGCCCACGGTGACGACATCCCACAGTTGACAAACGCAATTGAGGCGTTGCCATCAGCCATCAGATCGCGAGTGCACACTCTCGGCCCAATCGATACGCAAACCAAAGCGTGGCTGCTTTCAAACGCCTCGGCGATGGCGTCTCCATCACTTGACGAGGGGTTTGGTTTCCCGATTCTCGAGGCCCAGCTTGCCGGGCTCCCACTTGTTGCAAGTGATGTCGGCTCGATTGGGGAAGTTGGTGGAGACGGACTAATTCTCATCGATGTCGATGATGCGGAGGGTTTCGCGGCAGCACTTGACTCGGCCATCAACCAAAGCGACGAGCGTCAACAACTGATCGATCGGGGTCATGCAAATGTGACGCGATTTTCGTGGCAACGGTGCGCAGACGAAATGGTCGCGCTCTATCGAGAGGTGCTCGAATCATCATGAGCAATTCGCAACACATCACCGTGCTCTGCGGCGGGGTTGGGGCCGCCCGCTTCCTCAGGGCCCTGTCTCGGATTC
>JAYNVD010000076.1:0-4028 GCA_038100275.1 Ilumatobacteraceae bacterium | reverse complement strand
TCAACCCACACGGTCACTGCTCCGAGAAAAGCGTTCGCGAACACTCCGAGCACCAACGACCACGACCACCAGACGAGGTCACGACGTCTCGGCACGCGCATATATGAACCTAGAACTGCTATCGCAACTGCGAACACGACAACACCGGTGAGCAGGCGATTGACCTGTTCGATGGCGGCATGCGCTGATGACACATCAATGAGTTTTTCGCTATTGCAGTTCGGCCAGTCATCACAACCGAGACCGCTGTTCGTGAGACGCACTGCTGCGCCGGTGATGATGATGCCAATGAGTGCAACCAACGCAAAGTACGTCGACCGCTGATATGTCGCCGGCGTAATTCGCATGTATCCGATGCTACGACTGGCTGCCTTCAGAACGCTAAAGAAGTGACGAGAAAGGTGTCGCCACAACAATTTGTGTCGATAGATAACTAGCGAGTTCGCTGATCTGCAGGCAAATGCTCAACGTCTGACAGTTTCACCAAACTGAACGAATGCACATCGCCAACCTTCATCGATTCAAGCTTTGAGATTGACGTATGCATTAACACGAACCGGTCAAATTCCCAGGGGGTTGGCGCTAAGCCCAACATGTGTCCAATCGAAACCGTATTGGTTCCAGCGTGGGCGACGAGGAGAATTCGCTTACCGGGTTCATTGATTTCCCAAACCGGAAGCTCGTCTTCGGCTCGACGGACACCACGCTCGGCAAGAAATAACTCAACTCCAAGATGAATTCGATCAACAAATGACCGCACGGACTCGCCGTCGGTAAGTCCCCTCCAGCGGCCATGAGGTGGTCGCCGACGCAGTTCGGCATACGCCTGCTCAGCTTTTGCGACCGGTGTACCAGCCCAGCCCGGGTCGCGAATTTCCTCCAACCACGGCGCAATAACTTCTTCTCGGCCAACCCGAGTGAGTAGCGGCGCGGCTGTTTGTCGGGCACGAACCAACGGCGACACAAGAATTTCATCAAAATGCTCGTGCGCCAGCGCATCAGCAAGTCGTTCCGCTTGCCGATGACCAAGATCGGTCAATGGAGGGTCGACAACATTCAGGCCATCTTTCACCCATTCGGGCTGTCCATGTCGAACGAGCACAATCTCCATCGCTACAGACGGTACCGTGCGAGTGTGGAGAGCCCGCAAGGCTGGTACCCAGATCCGCTGGGAAGATACGACCATCGATGGTTCAACGGCACGTCTTGGACCGCCGATGTTTCAACAGATGGCGCCCGCCATGTCGACCCTCTCGGCATCCAATCAACATCGGACCCTAAGCGCCGTAAATGGCCCTGGGTCATACTCGCCGTCCTCATCGCACTCTCGGTTCCTGGCGTCACGCTTGGACGCGCAGTCCAGAAATTTGTCAATCCGAACCCATATTCAGTCTCCGTTGACCAGTGTGAGGCAGATGGAGCAGAGGTCAACATTGCCATCGACGTTACGAACCACGGCGATGACAATGCAGACTTTTCAATCTTCGTCGAAGTCTTGGGCGACCCGTTTCGCCAAGTGATTCGAAGCGTCACGCTCACCGCACAAGGTGTTCGCCCAAACCGCACATCTCAAGTGACCGCCCGAATTCCATCGTCACAACAAAATGTCGAGTGCATTGTTGTCGCCGTTGGTGGTGAACTTCCGTTCGGAATTGACCTTGGGCCGATTGAGCCGGTCCGCGCCAAAGCCCCGTAACGTAGGAGTCGTGGAGACACCCCCGACCTCCGAACTCAACCCCCAAGAAACACGATCGACGATGGGTCGAATACTCGCTCTCATCGGATTCGCAGCGTTCGCCTCGTTCTGGATTTGGGCCCTGTTCTTTGCCTCAAAAGAGGGCATCAATCGCATCGAAGATCCTGCCTGGGTCGAACAGGCCCAAGCAATTTGCGAGCAAGCCGCCGATGAACGAACAGCGCTTGCGAACTACACACGGCTTGATGAGGGTGGAGCAGAACTCATTCTGCAACGTGCCGACATTGTCGACGAGGCAACCGAATCCCTCGCCCGGATGCTGAACTCTCTGGAAGCTCTGCCGCTCACTGGCGAAAAGGGGCGAGCGATTATCCCAATGTGGATTGACGAGTACCGCACGTATCTCGGCGACCGCCGCAATTACACAGAACAGTTACGAGCATCCGGCGAGAACCTGCCGTTCTATGAGACTGCGAACAAGATTCCGATCTCAGAACGACTCGCAACATTTGCAGCCGACAATGAGATGCCCGCTTGCAAACCACCGCTCGATCTCGACATCTGACGCCATTGGCTCAATCGCTCTGCGGATGATGCCCAGGGCTTTCATCGTGATCGAGCATTGATTTCACAACGCGAGCAGGAGCACCTACCGCAACGCTGAATGACGGAATGACACCGGTCACGACGCTGTTCGCTCCGATGACGACGTGCTCACCAATGTCGGCTCCTGGAAGTACGACCGTCCCGTGACCCAACCACGATCCCGATCCGATTCGTACCGGCTTCTCTGGCATTGACTGCTGAGAAATCGGGAGATCAATGTTCTCATACCCATGATTTTGATCGGTGATGTACACGTGATGACCTGTCCACACATGGTCACCAATATCGATCGAAAAGTGGCCAACAATTCCTGAGCCCCTGCCAATAAGGCAACGATCGCCAATTCGCACAACTGGCCGGGAAACGCATTCTTGACCGGGAACCATGCCCGCCGACAGAGCGACGTGCGGGCCGATCATTGTTTCACTTCCAATTTCGATGAACTGCTCGTTCATTAACGAGGTTTGAGGAAAGCAGATGATGCTCCCTTCGCCAAATGCCCCAAATTTCTTGCCGCGCCGGCTTTCCGGGCCGACCGCAGCAATCACGGCCAGACGCTCCCAAATCGATGCCACCGCATCACCGACGCGGACCATCATCTGAGCTCGCAACGAGCGAGAAACACCGCCGACCTGACTCCGGACCACCTCCGCACGCTACCTTCGTCTCGATGACGCAGGCTTACGCTTCCACCCCTCTCGGTGACTACTCGGGACTGACCCGCGACGGTGTCGCAGTGTTCAAAGGCATCCGATATGCGGTTGCTGACCGTTTCCAACCATCTGAGCTCGACACCGCTTCTTGGAACGGTATGCGAGATGCGACCGTCTACGGCCCGCAATGCCTCCAGGTCCCCGGCACCATGGAACGACTGCTTGGTGAAAGCACTCAGCCGATGGCAGAAGATTGCCTCACTCTCAATGTGTTCACATCTGACACATCGGCCAGCAAACCAGTGCTCGTGTGGATACACGGTGGCGCATTCACCAATGGCGCGGGCTCGATCCCGTGGTACGACGGCTGCAACCTCGTTCGCTCTGGAGACATCGTCGTTGTCACAATCAATTATCGGCTCGGCGCGTTTGGTTACCGGGGCCGCGATAACACCGGTATGAGCGATCAGGTGAATGCCCTCCAATGGGTGCGTAACAACATCGAGTCGTTCGGGGGCGACCCAACCCAGGTGACAATCATGGGCGAATCAGCCGGAGGGGCAAGCGTCATTTCACTGATGGCCTGCCCACATGCCGACGGGCTCTTCTCAGGGGCTATCGCAATGAGCCCATCGATTCCCCAAATGCGTAGCGCTGAACGCGGCGACGAAACACTTTCCGAATTACTCGCGGCCGCAAAGGTCGACCACCCCGACGATCTCATCTCAATTTCGACCGAGGCGTTACTTGATGCCCAGGCAACCGTCCTGTCGACAACATCAGATTCCCTCAGCGCGTTCGCCCCCACCTCCGACGACAACTGGCTACCTGGCGACCCATCTGAACGCGCTGCAGCAAACCCGGTTCCGCTCGTCATCGGAACAACAAAAGATGAGATGCATCTATTCACAGCGTTCGACCCTGAGGTCAACCAACTCGATGAGCCGTCCGCTCGGGCAACCTTCGAGCGACACTTCGGCTCGACTGATGCCTACGGCGTGTATCAACAGCATCGACCGGACCACAGTCCTGCCCAACTGGTTTCTGCTCTGAGGACTGATGCGGTGTTTAGA
>JAYNVD010000075.1:0-4042 GCA_038100275.1 Ilumatobacteraceae bacterium | reverse complement strand
GCTGTTTCACCAACCCGACGACAGCGTGCTTACTTGCTACATACAGCGGGCCACCACCTGACGGCCAAAAGGCAGCATTCGACGCCGTGAAAATCATTGAGCCCTTCGATTTCCGAAGTTCTTCAAGGCTCGCCTTCGCTCCAAGCATGTATGCCAGCACATTGAGTCGGAAGACTTCGTCGAACGCGTCAGAGAGCAGTTCTGGTTTCAGACGCTCGAGCGGAGTTGAGTAGTCCCACAGGCCGGCGTTGCCGATGAAGGTGTCGAGACTGCCAAATGCATCGACTGTTGCGGCCACCGCGGAAGCGTTGTCATCGTAGGAACAGGCATCACCAACGGTCACTGCGATGCGATCACCGAACTCGTCGCGTAACGCGTCGGCCTTCTCTACGTTGATTTCAAGTACGCCAACGTTGGCGCCCTCGGCAATAAAACGCTCAACGAGGGCGAGACCGAGACCAGAGCCCGCTCCGGTGATGAGGATGTTGGTGTCGTCAAGCCAACCCATCAGAAAAACACCGAGAGGTTCGCTGAGTCGAGGATGGTTTGATCAATGTAGATAACCCGATGAGCGATCATCAGACCGCCCTCTTGACGGCGCAGCCGATCAACCCGGTGACCGACCCAGTTGTCAAGTTCGCGGTGGAGCCGGGTGCGGTACACGTGGAAGTTTGATCGCACTTCCATTTCTGTGCCGTCATCAGAAAGAACTGTGACGTTCGTGATGAGATGACGAGTCCGAGACGGCGGGTCTTCCGACCACGAGCGTCCGGTACCAAGTTTCTTTATACGGCTCGCAAGCAGCTTTTTGTCGTCATCAAAAAACGCAATTTCGCCTGGCTTCGTGAACTCACGACCAATGTCATTGCCTGACATCGTGCGGCGAATCGGCATGAAGTACTCGGCATCTTCGGTGAAGAGATCGATCCACTCGTCAAAACGCCGATCGTCAAGCAAACCCGACTCGTGAAAATAGAACTGTTCAATCTCGTGCTGGCGAATCACGTTCGCAAGCTGCGAAGTCTGCTCAACAGTGCTCATCAGATGGTCTCCGGTGGTTCGGTGGATGAGCGAAGTTCATCCCAACTGTCACACATCATCCATTTTTGCCAACAGTGATACATCCACAACTGTGGGTGCTCATTCGTCACCGTGTCGATGCGGTGTAGCCCACCCTCGTTTCGCACCTCGCCACGTCCGAGGCCCATATTGATGAGCACCGGAACGTTTCGTGATGCAGTTCCATATGTCTGCATCGTGCTCTGCGCCCAGTTCTCGCCATCGTCCTGCTCGAGAATTCCAGCCGGACCAAATACGCGGTTAGCGGCACGAACCGTCGAGCGACGCCGGCGCTCGTCAAGGTTTTTGTCAACGAAACTGAACCACCAGAACTCGGTTTCATCTGGGCTACGCGGGATTCGCAACGACAACTGCCCGGTTGCTGCGATGAAAATGTTCGGGAAAATCGCCGGGTGTCCGGCGATGTCGGTGCGGTCTTCACCAAGTTCGGCTGTTGCTCGGTCGCCGTAACGCCAGCTTGGGTCGTATTCCCCTACGTGAGCATCAGTAGTTGGACCGCCAATGCTGTGTCCGTACTCACCTAGAACTGCAACATTCGGAAACTTTGTTCCCGACATGCCGACATCTCTAGCCATTTCCAACGCCTGACCATCTTGCATGGTGAGTTCGTCCTGGTCCATGTGCTCAATCGATGGCCGCTTCGGGCCGGGAAGTATCCCTTCACGCATTGCGGACGCGTGCGTCACCTGCGGGTGGTACCAGTCGAGACCGTTGTCTTGGGCAAATTTCCAATTGCACTTGATGACAAATTTTTGAATACCCGGGATGACCTCCATGTCGCCACGTGACGCGATCTGATCGAGACCAAGCCGGCCGGCTTCGCCGAGAAAATCTTGAAGTGCTGGCGCCTCTGCGTCGTGTGTGCCAAACCAGAAGCCGCGGTAACTGTCGAGTTGGGCAATGCGAACAAGGTCGTAACACGACTTCTCAAAATCGGAGTGGTAGAGGTCTTTGTAACCCGGAACACCCTTCAGCCGACCATCGATACCGAACGACCAACCGTGGTAGGTGCACAAGAAACTACGTGCATTGCCTTCTTCAGCACGACAGACCGCGTTTCCGCGATGGGTGCACGAGTTCAAAAATGCGGCAACCGAGCCATCTTTCTGTCGAACGACGAGCACATTGTCTTTACCCATCACCGCTTCAAAGAAATCACCAGACTCTTTTAGTTGCGAATCGTGGCAGAGAAACAGCCAGGACCTGCCATAGATGCGCTCGATTTCGGCGTCAAAGACCTCTTGGTCACTATAAATCGCCCGAGCAACGGTGCCCTCCGAGAGCGAGACCGTGCTCTCCAGATCATCGAGAATGCTCATCTGCCGCCCCTTCAGTTACCTGCGCATGCCAGAAACATCCTCAGACTACCTGTCATCATGCGACCGCCCAGAAACAGCCATGACAGACTGTGGTCATCGACACATCGGTTCATTTCTCTCCGCTGGTTTGGGATATGGCATGACGTACCGCTATCACCAAATCAATCTGGCGAATACTGCGATTCCTGAGCTGCGAAGGCGAGGGCTCAACGTCGGTTCGTTCCCGCGCGATGGCCTTCAGCCACGGATCGTCCATGTCGGGGTCGGAGGGTTCCACCGTTCGCATCTCGCAGCGTATTGCGATGAACTTGCCGACGATGGGGGTGACTGGGGTGTCTGCGGAGTCGGACTTCTCCCCCAAGACGCTGGCATGTGCGACGCACTTGCCCAGCAAGATTTCCTCTACACACTGACGACACGCGACGCTCGCGGTTCCGACCATCGGGTGATTCAGTCACTTCTCGGATTTGAACTTGGCCTCGATGACATCTCTGCGGTCGTTCGCCGAATTGCTGCACCCACCACTGCAATTCTCTCGCTCACCGTTACCGAAGCTGGATACGACGACAGCGAGGCCTCCCGTCGAACATTTGCCATCATCGGCGAAGGACTCCTTCGACGAAAAGAGGAAGGTATCGGCGGGCTTACAGTGCTGAGTTGCGACAACCTGTCAGCAAACGGAGACCGCGCTCGTGAGTCGCTCACCGCAGCCGTAGCAGCGATTTCGACCGACCTTGTCGACTGGGTATCAGACAACTGTTCGTTCCCAAATTCGATGGTGGACCGCATCACCCCCGTCACGACCGAATTCGATCGCCGCGACCTAGTCGACGCATTTGGGCTCATCGACCGGTGGCCAGTTCGGGCAGAGCGATTTCGTCAATGGGTCGTAGAAGACGACTTCGTTGCAGGCCGACCCAAGTTTGAAACCTGTGGGGTCATTTTCACCGATGATGTTGAGTCGTGGGAGCGCCACAAGATGCGTTTACTTAATGCGGCACACTCGTTGCTCGCATTTCCCGCTGCGCTTGCCGGACTTGAAACTGTTGACGCCGTGATCGCTGACCGATCCTTCAGTCGATTTGTTGAGCATTTCCAAGCCACCGAAGCAATGCCAACACTGCCCGCACTTCAAGGACTCGACGCAATTGAGTATTCGGCTGAAGTCCGCGATCGGTTTGCAAACCCTGCAATTAGTGACCAGGTGGCGCGTCTGTGCACCGATGGAACATCAAAGGTCACCACATACCTCGCTCCGATTATTGATGACGCCCTCGATGCTGACACCCCGATTGATTGCATCATGTTCTCGGTTGCCGCTTGGTCGATCTACCTTGCGACCATCGAGGAACAACATCTCGCAGCCGACCAAAGCCTGCCAATCATCCGACCACTTGCAATCGCTGCTCTTGACGACCCTATGAAATTCATGGACTCAAATATCGGTCTCAGCGATCGAGCAATTTCATCAACTCTTGTCACAGAGCGCTTTTGCTCCTGGCATCACGCAATCAAGTCGGTAGGTGTCGCTGCAGCATTAGAACATCTTCTCGGCAGCTCTGTGTGACCGGCGGCCAGGCACCGTGCACAAACGATTGTCAGTCGTCGAAACCGCGATAGGTCGCAATCTCTTCGACACTTCG
>JAYNVD010000028.1:11757-24010 GCA_038100275.1 Ilumatobacteraceae bacterium | reverse complement strand
CGATAAGAGCGACGGCGACAGAACTGCGTGATAGCGCAATGACGAGCAACCCAATGCCAAGCAAGAGTCCCCCGATAGCAACTGACCTTCTGATACCAAGTCGGTCAGCGAGGAGAGCAACCGATGATGATGAAGCGAGTTCGGCAGCTCCCATTCCGGTGGCGATTGCACCGAGCCCGGCAACGCTGAGCCCGTAGTCATCTGACAGCCAGGCGCCGATCACAACAAAGACGCTGATTCCGGCTCCGGCTACACCGGCGGATGCGATTAGCGGGGGCCAAGCATTTCTCGGTAGCCCCCCGAATATCGAACCTTGCGTTGACCTCTCGTGAACGTCGGGCGCAGGGAGCGCCCGCATGGTCGCAAGCGCGGCGACTCCAGTCAGCACTGCGAGAGCGATGTATGCCGACCGCCACCCATATCGGTCGATGAGGAAGGCCAGAAATGGGGCACCGACCAGCAATGACAGTGCCCACGAAGTTTCAAAAATGCCGATTGCACGTCCTCGCGAAGAGTACGACACTCGGTCACCAATGAAGGCAAGACCGGCGACCGTCAGATTGCTTACGCCAACGATGAGGAACGCCATTGCAATGCCGAAAGTGACGATTGATCCGCCGAGGGCGATCACCGAGGAGGCGGTGACGAGTAGGAGTGAGATCACGAAAACGAGTCGGTGGCGTCCTCGGTCAAGTGTTTTTCCCAAGAGCGGGGTGGTGAGCCCACCAAGTTCTGTAAGGCCGAGAATTCCAGTGATCGTTCCCGTCGAAGTGGAAAATGCTCGTTCTAATGTCGGCAGAAATGCCGTGACCCAGCGAAGAGCGAGATTCGAGGTCGACTTCGACGCTGTGAGGGTGATGAGTTGACCCGAGTCGGCGCGCCCGTGAGAACTGTTAGCCGACGAAGAGGGAATTGTGGTCACCTAGTTGTCAATCGTGACAGGAAGCTCGACGTCGAATCCGACAAACGAGCAGGTAGCACTCTGCTGGTCAGTATCGCTGATCGCCATGGTGATGTCATCGACGCACTGATCGAGGGAGGTTCTCTGTGAGTACACAAACACTGCGAGGCCACCGAGAATGACCACCAATACGACCTTCTGCACAATCGTCTTCATTAACCATGCGCTGAGCACGCCGAGAGCGATAAACACGACGACGACAATTGTTCCGATTGTTTTGGCGTCGTTGGTATCGAGAGCGAATGGAATCGCGTTCATGTCGTCACGTTACGGCACTTGGCCTCTACCTTTGTGGCATGGCAGACGATCCCACCATGCAACCAATTGGCCTTTCGACTCAACCCCCGTCAACGGTGATCCCTGAATCGGCTCCGGAGGTGCGCCACGAACTGTCCCAAGCCCTCGCAACTCCAGAGGAGTCTCGTGTCGCTGCGGTTTCCTCATTCGTGGCACGTCATCCTCGAGACTTGCATGGTTGGGCTGCGCTTACAGATTGCGTTGATGAGCAGATGTGGAGGTATTCAGCAGCGCGAGTTGGCTACCACCGCGGTCTTGATGCGTTGCGGGCCAATGGGTGGCGAGGGTCCGGCTATGTGAGTTGGGCGGCGGAGTCCAATCGCGGATTTCTCCGATGTCTTCTCGCCTTGCAGAACGCAGCTGCGGAAATCGGCGAGCACGATGAGGCCGAGCGTTGCGCACTGTTCTTATTGCAACTTGACCCCAAGGGTGTGCCGCCAGAATTTGGTGCAATCGCATCGTGAATTCCTTGGATGAGGGCTGCGTTGCGGCGGTCCTCATAGGTGGCGAATCACGTCGGATGGGGGTCGATAAGGCGACTCTGATGGTTGACGGCGTAGCCCTCGGTCGTCGGGTTGCCGAGGCGCTCGGTGTTGACGATGGTCGAACTGTGGTTGCTTGCGGTGGAAGTGCAGAAACTGCCCGACGGCTGGGACTTGTCCACTTGCCCGATGACCATCCCGGTGAGGGGCCGCTGGTTGCGGTGGCCACTGTTCTCAGGGCATTTGCCGGGCGAGACGCGATCATTGCGGCCTGTGACCTTGGCGGTTTAACTCGTTCAACGGTGATGCAATTTGAGCACTCGGGGTTGCTCGTTGATCACGATGTTGCAGTTGCGTTTTCGGGAGGGCGTCACCCTTCGTTGACGTGTTGGGCTGGCTCGGCTCAGCCGATTGTCGAGCAAGTGATCTCTGATGGAGGTCGTTCTCTCCATGGCGCATTCGAACATGTTCGAGTGATTGATGTTCCAGTTGAGCCTTCGGCGGTCGTCAATTTGAACAGTCCGGCAGATATCGAGATGTGGCAAAGGACTTAGTTGCTCTCAGCAACTCTGGGCGTAGGGGTCGCTAGCCTTCCGAGCGATGATTTCTGAAGTAACGACCGCAGAACTGCGAGATGCCCTTGCCGCTGGAGCGCGCTTGATCGACGTCCGCGAGGCCGATGAGTATGCCGAAGCACACATCTCAGGCGCAGAACTGATGCCGTTATCTGCGCTTGCTGACACTGTCGGGTCAATCGGTGCGGGGCCAGTATTCGTGATTTGTAAGTCGGGCGGCCGCAGTGCGATGGCTTGTGAATTCATGTCGTCGATGGGTGTTGAAGCGACGAATGTCAGCGGTGGAATGATGTCATGGTTGCAGGCAGGGTTTGAGGCGGAATTCGCGCAGTGAGTAGTGGCGAGGATGTCGAGTTCACCTGGGTTGATTCGACGTCGTCATTCCAAGCCATCGTTGACCAGTTGTTGGCCTGCGATCGCTATGCGATCGACACCGAGTTTCATCGCGAACGTACATATTTTCCTGCTCTAGCGTTGGTGCAACTCGGGTGGGGAGATGGCAACATTGCTCTCGTCGACCCCACAGTGGTTGACCTTTCACCTCTTCGTTCGCTCTTCGATTCCGAGGTTGAGGCGGTGTTTCATGCAGCGCAACAAGACCTTGATGTACTGACCCACGCGGTTGGAGCCATCCCGCAAAAAATGTTCGATACGCAGATTGCGGGAGGGTTTGTTGGTTATGGAACGCCTTCGCTTGCGTCATTGGTGAATTCCGAGTTGAAGATTTCTTTGGCGAAAGGTGACCGCTTGACCGATTGGTTGCGTCGCCCTCTCACCGATGCGCAACAGCGGTATGCAGCAATTGATGTCGCCTACCTCATCGAGATTCAAGACCGTTTGGTGGCCCAGCTTGAGGAAGCGGGCCGGATCGAATGGGTCCTTGAGGCATGTGAAGAACTTCGTCAAAAGGGCCAATCGCCTGTACGCCCCGAAGACGCGTGGTTGCGACTCAAGGATGCTCGCGGGTTAAAAGGCAGGGGTCGTGGCGTTGCCAAAGCGGTTGCGCAGTGGCGAGAGAATCGGGCGATGAAACTTGATGTTCCGGTGCGGCAGGTTCTGCCAGATCTTGCGATTCTCGGTATTGCTCAGCGTCAGCCGAAAAACGAGTCTGAATTGTCTCAGGCGAGAGGCGTCGATGGTAGAGCTCAGCGCGGGTCGGTAGCGACAGAGATTTTGGCTGCTGTGGCTGAGGGACTTGCCGGACCGGTTCCAGAGGTGCCGAGCGGAGGTGACGATATTGAACGAGATCTTCGTCCCGCTGTCACCCTTATTTCGGCGTGGGTTTCCCACGTTGCAAAGACCGAAGGGGTCGATACCGCAATGCTTGCCACCCGTGCTGATCTCATTGCATTTCTTTCCGGTGACCCGGCGGCCCGTTTGGCCTCGGGATGGCGAGCTGAGCTCCTCGGAGACGATATTCGTGAGTTAGTAAGCGGAAATGCTTCGCTCACCTTCGTTCCATCCGAAAATTCTCGTCCCGCTGGTCTGCGTCTCTTGCGCTCCGATCAGGTACAGTAGAGTCTCGCAGCGGTTCGCCCTGCCCGTATCCGTACAACGACTGACTTGGGAGCCCTACTGTGAAGAAGGGTCGACATCGTCGCTTTGAAGAAGCGCGTAAATTGAAACAGGCTGGCCCCGGAGCCTTTGATCTGGGTTTCGGTGAGCGAGGCCGTCCGGACTCAAACGAGGACGACGAGTATGCCGCGCTTGCTGAAAAGTACGGCGTCACGTTTGACGATGATGACGACGACGAGTACTGAAGTTCCTTCTTAACGTCCTCTGTTCCGCACAACGGGATGCGGAAGTGGAGTCCAAGAAGCACGCTCAAGTTGCGTGACCATCAGGTCGTAGATGTTTTCGCCAATGAGTTCGACGATCTCATCTCGTAACGATTGATAGACGGGCTGGCGATCTGAAAACGCCTCCGGTGCTTCGGTGCACCACCAATGAAACTCGGCGCCGCCGTCACCCCAGTCGCGTCGTTTCCACTCGCGGAGTTGAGACACCACATGTCCGGTGTCGTCCGTTGCATGTTCGAGTCGCATCGGAACTTGCCAACACACATTTGGTTTCCAGTCGAGCGGTCGGGCGCCGGCTTCGAGGGCGGCGATGTGCAAGGCACAGCCTGCTCCGCCTTCAAATCCAGGACGGTTCAGAAAGATGCAGGCATCATCGACCAGTCGGGTGGTGGTGACCGGGTTACCGTCACTGTCTGGCTCGCCGGCATCAAGGAAGCCTTTTTCGACAGCGTCGTCGTAGAACTGCATGTGTTCCGGCTTCACGTTGATGAACGCCTTCACCACGGTTTGAACGTCGTCTTCATCAACAAAGTGCGCTCCGTAACTGCAGCAACCTTGCATCATTTCGGTTGCGTCACCATCGAGCACTCCCTTGCAGCCCTCACCAAATATGCAGCGATGATTCGACATGAGATACGTAGCGTCAAATGTCCATGTGCGATCTTCGGTGGGGTCGGTGAACGAAATCCACTCGTGGAGGTCGGTCGCGTGAGGTCGTTGTTTTGGCGACGAAGATTGCTTCTTTGTTGATGAACCTTCCTTTGCCACGGGCACCACGGTACCGGCGTCGGTAGAATCTGAGGTCTTATGAGTACTGCAGATCATCAGTCCGGCTTGTCCTCGGGTTCGTCTATGTCGGCCGATGACCTGCGGCGATCATTTCTTGACTTTTTCGCAGAGAAGGACCACGCGGTCGTGCCTTCTGCGAGCCTCATTCCACATGACCCTTCGTTGATGTTCACCGTTGCGGGCATGGTGCCGTTCAAGCCCTATTTCGTCGGCGATGAGACACCGCCGTATATGCGAGCGACGAGTTCTCAAAAGTGTGCGCGAGCGGGAGGCAAGCACAACGACCTCGATGACGTAGGACGCACCAAGCGTCATCTCGTGTTCTTCGAGATGCTCGGCAATTTTTCGTTTGGCGATTACTTCAAGTCGGAGATCATCCCGTGGAGTTGGGAGCTCGTGACCGAGCGCTGGGGCTTCGATGGCGATCGACTATGGATCACGGTGCATGAGTCAGATGATGAAGCGGAGGCGCTATGGCACGAAGGTGTGGGCGTCCCGATGAATCGAATCCAGCGCCTTGGCGACAAGGACAACTTCTGGCAGATGGGTGACACTGGCCCCTGCGGACCGTGTAGTGAGATCCATATTGATCGAGGGCCTTCATTTGGTCCAGATGGCGGACCGCTCAACGATCCCCATGGCGACCGTTTCATGGAATTTTGGAATCTCGTGTTCATGCAGTTTGATCAGGCTGCGGACGGCTCGAGGGTTCCGTTGCCGAAGCCGTCGGTCGACACCGGTGCTGGCCTCGAGCGAATCCTTGCCTTGCTGCAGGGCGTCGACTCGGTCTGGGAAACCGATTTGATGCAGCCACTTCTCGATACGGCCTGCTCGCTCACCGGAAAGTCGTATCGCCCAGGTGATTACGAAGATCGAGATTCGTTTGCGATGCGCGTACTCGCCGAGCACGCCCGGTCGGCAACGATGCTGGTGAGCGACGGAGTGTTTCCATCGAATGAGGGTCGTGGTTATGTCCTTCGACGGATCCTGCGCAGAGCAGTTCGTTACGCCTTCATGCTTGGAACCGATCGCCTTGTCATGCCTGAACTCGTGTCGTCAGCTGTTGACGTAATGGGAGAGGCTTACCCCGATGTGGTGAAGAACCGTGACTTTATTGAAGGCGTCATGGAGAAAGAAGAAGAGCGCTTCCGTCACACCCTGAAAACTGGTCTTGGCATTCTTGACGGTGAACTCGATCGCGGCGAGCAGCTCTCTGGTTCGACCGCCTTTTTGTTGCACGACACCTATGGGTTTCCTTTGGAGCTCACAGAGGAAATTGCAGCCGAACGGTCAATCGATGTTGACCTTGACGGATTCCGGGTCGAAATGGAAGCTCAGCGTGAGCGAGCGAAGGCTGCTCGACGCGATGGCGCGTCCGATGAGAGTCGAGTCGATTCCTACCGTGAGGTGCTTGAACAATTCGGCGTCACGGAATTCGTTGGGTACACCGATGATTCCTGTGAAGCACGTGTTGTTGCTGTCATCCCATCGGTTGATCCCGATGGCGGCGAAGCGGTTGAAATCTTCATCGATCGCTCGCCGTTCTATGCCGAGGCCGGTGGCCAGATTGGCGACACCGGAACAATCTCAGGGCTTTCTGGCACCGCCGAAGTGATGGATACCACCTTTGCCCTTCCAAATTTGCGACGTCATCTTGCAAAGGTGACCTCAGGTTCATTTGAGGTCGGTTCGCAAGTGACAGCAGCGATTGATGTTGATCGTCGGTCAGCAATCCGCCGGAACCACACCGGCACACATGTGTTGCACTGGGCGCTACGGCACGTGCTAGGCGATCATGTGAAACAGGCCGGTTCTCATGTGGGGCCAGATCGTTTGAGGTTTGACTTCTCGCATTACGCGGCAGTCACCGACGATGAGATTGCTGAAATTGAACGTCTTGCGAACATTGAGACCCTCGAGAATTCGCCTGTTCGGGCGTTTGAGACGACGAAAGATGAAGCCGAGTCGCTTGGAGCAATCGCATTCTTCGGCGACAAGTACGGCGATGTAGTTCGGGTTCTTGAGGCTGGTAAATCGACAGAGCTTTGCGGTGGTACTCATGTGCGCGCAACGGGCGATATCGGCACGATCAAGATTGTCGGGGAATCATCGATTGGATCAAATCTGCGCCGTATCGAGGCCGTAACGGGAGCATCAAGCGTTGCATTGCTGCAGCGTGACGAAGCGACGTTGTCTACTGTCGCCGGACTCGTCGGGTCGACGACGAGCGATGTTGTCGAGGGTGTCCAGAGGCGCCTCGATGAGATCAAAGCATTGCAAGACGAGCTCAAGGCGTTGCGCCTCCAACTCGCTGTGGGGCGGGCATCCGAACTCGTTGCGACGGCAGTTGACGGAATTGTGGTTGCACGAGTCGACGGGCTTGCCTCTGGTGATCTTCGAGAGTTGGCGATTGCGGTTCGGCAAGCTGAAGGAGTGCGTCGTTGCGTGCTCATCGGTGAGACCAACACCGGCGGAGTCGGGCTCGCTTCGGCTGTGATGGCTGATGAGGGTGTCGAGGCGGCTGCGCTGATCAAAGATGCGGCAAAAACTGCTGGTGGTGGAGGTGGCGGCAAAGGCGATGTCGCAACTGCCGGCGGAAAGAACGTTGCCGCGATTGACGAGGCTCTAGAGGTTGCTCGGACGGCAGCGACAAGTTTGTGACATCTTCATTCGCTAGCGAACGGGTGATCGGGGTTGATCCGGGATCTCGTCGATTTGGCATTGCGATCGGGGTTGCAGGGGTGGCATCGCCGCTCACTGTGATACAGCGTGAGAAGACACTTGAACTCACTGTCGAGCGATTGGCGAAACTTGTTGCCGAGGAGGAAGCGTCAGCAGTGGTTGTGGGATTGCCATTGCATCTCGATGGTTCGGAAGGGTCATCATCGAAGGCTGCACGGAAGTTTGCTCGTGCACTCGCTAATTTCATCTCTGTGCCAGTGATGTTGCATGATGAGCGTCTCACCACGGTGACTGCGGATCGAGCAATGCTCGACGCAGGTTTACGCGCTGAGGAGCGTCGCCGGCATGTCGACAAAATTGCAGCCGCAATCATGCTGCAATCCTGGATCGACGCCGGAGCGACGGGCGATGCGATCTGACCTGCTCTCTGATGATCAGCGGGCACGAAACCGCTGGGATGACGACGGATGGGACCTACCCGACGAGGTTCCCCATGTTGATCGCGCCCCAGGACGGGGTGCCCGTATTCGCTGGCTGGTGTGGGGAACAGCCTGGCTCGTAATTGCCGGGATACTTGCTGCAGGGTCCACCGGTTGGTGGCTCATTCAGCGGGTGACCGAGCAGGAAGCAGTTGGTGACCCGGTGACGTTCACCGTCGCCGAGGGCGAAACGGTGGCTGACATTGGTGCGAGGCTCGAGGCGGCTGGAGTAATTTCCGACGCAGGGGTGTTTTCTTGGTACGTCGGCGAAAAAGGCGGGTTGGAGCCAGAACCTGGGCTGTACAGGGTCGTCCCTGGTGCGCATCTGGGCGATGTGCTTGGCGTGTTGAGAACCTCACCAAGTGAGACCTACCGACGAGTCACGTTCCCGGAAGGGTTCACCGTTGAGCAAATCGCGAGCCGGCTCGAATCGGAACTTGACAATCTCTCAGCAGACGCATTTCTCTCGTTGGCAGGCGATCCAACTCGGCGTGTTCCGTGGAGGCCTGCCGATACATCAAGTCTTGAAGGCTTGTTGTTCCCCGACACGTATCAGGTCTCGAACGCAGATAACGAGGGTCAGGTCATCGAACGAATGATTGAGTTGATGGAGCGTGTTGCTCTGCAAGAAGAGCTTGAACTTCGATCGAGTGCTCTTGGAGTCAGCCCGTATGAAGCATTGATCATCGCATCGATGATCGAGCGAGAAGCCAAGGTTGACGGCGACCGTGCTCTCATTGCACGTGTGATCTACAACCGTCTTGAGCTCGGAATGAACCTTGAGATTGACGCAACGCTGTACTACGGATCGCCGGCCGATACGCCATTCACCGTCTTGAAGGCAAACGACTCTTTGTACAACACCTATATGTACCCAGGGTTGCCACCGACACCGATTGCAAACCCTGGACGCGCATCGATACGTGCTGCACTGAATCCAGCGCCGAACCCCTCCTCGGGTAACGAGCTATGTGAGGTTCTCGACGACCCGACGGTTGGGTGTAGCTACCTGTATTACGTACTCGCCGACGGTGACGGGTCTCATGTATTCGCAGTTACCTACGACCAGCATCTCGCCAATGTTGATAGTGCCCGCGCAAAGGGGCTGCTCGGATGAGCCAAGCTAAGGAGCGGGTTGCAATCGTTGGTGACCCAGTCGAACATTCGCTGTCGCCTGTGATGCAGAACACTGCATTTGCCTCAGCGGGACTTCATTGGGAGATGGTCCGACTACAGGTTGCAGCCGGAGGGGGCGCTGGTGTGATCGGTCGGGTGAGGTCAGGGGAGTTCGCCGGTCTTGCGATCACCATGCCGTTAAAGGAAGAAGCAGCGAATGCCGTCGACGAACTTGACCCGGCATCAGAGCGTCTCCGCTCTGTGAATACTGCGGTGGCATCGCAAACTGGGACCGTGCTCGGCATGAGCACTGATGGCAACGGTTTCGTTCGATCTCTGTATGCAAGCGACGTCGAACTCATCAACAAGAAGGTTCATGTTGTTGGCGCAGGTGGTGCAGCTCGGTCGATTATTGCCGCGCTTGGAGCGATCGACGGCTGCGAGATCACTGTTTCGAACCGGACATTTTCTGCTGCTGTTGCAACTGCAGACCTCGTTAACGGTGCTCAAGCGGTTGATGAAGATGATGTAGCTGATGCGATCAGATCCTCAGATGTGGTCGTGAACACGACATCGGTCGGAATGGGTCTCAATCAAAACGACGGTGCTGTGCCGTTGTCAATTGAACTCATCTCACAACACCATGTTGTGGCTGACATCGTGTATCACCCATTAACGACTGCTTTGCTTGCGGGCGCAGCAGCTCGGGGTGCGTCGACAGTTGATGGGCTCGGAATGCTGGTGCATCAAGCAGTGTTGCAATGCGAGGCATGGACGGGTTTCTCTCCAGATCCAGTGATAATGCGTGCGGCTGCAGAAGCAGAACTCCGCCGACGCTCGGGGTAGCCTCAAACCGTGCTCCGCTTGTTGACCGCTGGTGAATCTCATGGACAGGCTCTTGTCGTCGTGCTTGAGGGGCTACCTGCTGGCCTTGAGTTGACCGTCGAAGAAATTCAAGAGGAGATGGGTCGCCGCCGTTTGGGTTATGGCCGAGGCCCCCGTCAACGTTTTGAGGTTGACGAACTCACACTGCTTGGTGGGGTGCGTCATGGCCGCACTCTGGGGTCCCCGCTTGCGATTGAAATTAAGAACACAGAGTGGTTCCGCAGCGACAAATGGCATGAGGAAATGTCACCTGCGCCTGGCGCAACGAAGGATCCTCTTACCAAAGTGCGACCGGGTCATGCAGATCTCGCCGGTATGCAGAAGTACGGTTTCAGCGATGCTCGTGATGTGCTCGAGCGTGCATCGGCGCGAGAGACTGCAGCCCGGGTAGCAGCGGGAGCGGTAGCAAAGAAACTGTTGTCGCACATTGGCGTTGAGATCATGTCGCATGTCATCCAGATGGGCACTGCTCGTGCGTCGCTCGAATCTGTGCCGACGATGGCCGATCTTCCAGCGATTGATGAATCTCCGGTTCGTTGTTTCGACCCGACAAGCGCTGACGCAATGGTGGAAGAGATCAAGGCGGCCGCAAAAGACGGTGATTCGCTCGGTGGGGTAGTTGAGGTGCTTGCCTTCGGAGTTCCAGTTGGACTCGGTTCGCATGTTCATTGGGACCGAAAGATTGATGGCCTTCTTTCACAAGCATTGATGTCGATTCAGGCGGTGAAAGGCGTTGAGATTGGCGATGGTTTCGAGGTGGCTGGCCGTCGAGGAAGCGATGCCCATGACGCGATCCATTGGGATTCTGAGTCAGGGTCGTTCCGTCGTCGGAGTTCGCTCGCCGGTGGTGTCGAGGGCGGCATCACTTCGGGAGAACTTCTTGTTGCTCGAGCAGCGATGAAGCCCCTCGCCACCTTGAATGTTCCCACCCTTGAGACGGTCGACACTGCAACGAAAGAGTCATCGGTGTCGTTCAAAGAACGAACTGATGTCACTGCTGTTCCAGCAATGGGAGTTGTTGCAGAAACAATGGTCGCGCTCGTTCTTGCTGATGAGGCTCAGCGCAAGTTCGGTGGCGATTCAGTAACTGAATTTGTTCGTAACGCTGAGGCCTCGGCGGCAGCAGTCGCCGATCAGATGGGCTGACCGATGCAGCAGGTGACCGTGCCACTTCCCGGCGCTGATGTCGATCGCTCGTATGAAGTGTTGGTTGGGTATGGAGTCATCAACCAACTCGATGTCATGTTGAGAGCCTTGCTCCCCGTTCCTCGCCGCGTCGCGCTTGTTACTCAGTCGTCAATTGAGGTTGAGGTTTCGATCTCGCTGCCCGTGCATCGTTTCGAAATCGGCGTTGGTGAGCAGTTCAAGACGATCGCGACCGTCCAAGAATTGTGCGAAGGGTTCGCAAAAGCTGGCCTTACCCGCGGCGACGTTGTCGTTGCGGTGGGTGGAGGGATGGTGACCGACGTAGCAGGGTTTGCTGCGGCGTCGTATCACCGTGGGATTTCAGTGGTTCACGTGCCGACCACATTGCTCGGCATGATTGACGCTGCGATTGGCGGCAAAACCGGCGTGAACTTGTCGCAGGGTAAGAACCTCGTCGGGGCGTTCTGGCAGCCATCAGGCGTTATCTGTGACCTCAACACACTTGCGACGCTCCCTGACCGAGAGGTTCGTTGCGGTAATGGCGAGATGGCGAAATATCACTTCTTGACCGGTGATGACCTTGCTGCCCTCGACCTTGAGGCCAGGGTCGCTCGTTGCGTTGAGATCAAAGCTGAGGTCGTTGCTTCAGACGAGCGAGAGTCTGGCCGACGGGCGATTCTCAACTACGGTCACACATTGGCTCATGCGCTTGAAATCGCTTCTGGTCATGAAATTGCTCATGGCGAAGCAGTTTCGATCGGACTTATTTTTGCGGCTCGTCTCGCTGAGCGGCTTGGTCGAATTGATTCGGCTCGAGTTGCCGAACATCTTGACGTGGTTGGCGGTCTCTATGGTCTTCAAACCGACATTCCGCGTGTTGGCTCAGCAGATGAACTTCTTGCGTTGATGTTTCGAGATAAGAAAGCAATCGACGGCCTCACGTTTGTTCTCGATGGGCCAAATGGTGTCGAGTTACTGGCCGATATCGATCCAGCAATTGTTCGGGACGTGCTGGTCGAGGCGCTCCAAGACTGATGGCGGC
>JAYNVD010000028.1:0-11657 GCA_038100275.1 Ilumatobacteraceae bacterium | reverse complement strand
GGCTGCGATCGAAATGGTGGGGAAGGGGGTTTGCCAGCGAAGCGGCTCGGCTTGTGCTTGCGTACGCCTTTGCTGAGCAGCCGGACGGCCTTGGGTTCGATGAGGTGCTTTCTTTCACCGCTGCGACTAACGAACGCTCGCAGTGGGTGATGCAGGCAATCGGTATGACGAGGGATGTTGATGGCGATTTTGAGCACCCTGGAGTGCCTGAATCAAGCCCTCTTCGACCGCATGTGCTGTACCGAATGCCCGTTGGGCGATACCGTTCTATGTCGTGAGCCTTATCTTGCTCCTTCATGGACCCAATCTGAACCTCCTTGGACAACGCGAACCCGACGTGTACGGACATGACACGCTCGAGGATCACGTCTCGCGAACGCGGGCGGTTGCAAATGAATTTGGGTTCGAGGTCGAAGACCTCCAAAGCAATCACGAGGGCGAACTCATCGAGGCGGTGCACGGCGCTCGCGGACGTTGCGATGCCATCATCATTAACCCCGGCGCATTCACCCACTCGTCGTGGGCGCTTCACGACGCTCTTGCAGCATATGACGGGGTTGTGGTTGAGGTCCATCTCTCAAATCCTGATGCTCGTGAGCCGTGGCGTCGGACAAGCGTTGTTGCTCCTGTTGCGTCTGGCGCAATTTCGGGTTTTGGTGGCACCGGCTACGAACTCGCGGTTCGGGCAGTCGCTGCCAAGTTGAAATGACTCCAGTTCAAGTTCGCGGTCGTGCCGAGCGACTGCTTGCCATGCTTGATGAACGCGGTCTTGAGCAGATGATGGTGAGTGACCGCAGCAATATTCGGTGGCTCACAGGATTCTCGGGATCGGCTGGGGTGCTCATTGTTTCCAAACGCGGGCATCAGTTCATCACCGATGGTCGCTACACCGATCAGGCTCGTGACCAACTCGATTCATCAGGGGCAACTGATGTCGACGTGGTGACGGCACGCACCTTTGCTGATAGGAACCTCGCAATCTCTGCAGCAGCAGGTGGGAGCCCGCTTGGAGCGGAAGCATCGATAGTTCCACAAGGTGAATGGTCAAGTCTTTCCGGTCATGCCGAACTCATGGCCGCCGATGGATTGCTTGGACAATTACGTCGGACGAAAGATGAGTCGGAAATCGCGCTGATAGCGAAGGCAGCAAATATCGCATCCGAGGCCTTGTCTGAAGTTGCTCCGATGCTCGTTGCCGGTGTTTCTGAGCGCGAATTTCGTGACGAACTGGAATATCGGATGCGGAAACTTGGGGCAGATGGGCCGAGCTACGAGACGATCGTGGCATCGGGGCCAACGAATGCCGCATTGCCGCACGCACGCCCGACTTCGCGGAAATTCGAAGCAGGTGACACGGTTGTCATTGATGTTGGGGCCTTAGTCGATGGCTATCACTCTGATATGACCCGAACCTTTGTGGTCGGCGGCCCTTCTGATGAGCAACAGCGCTGGTACGACCTCGTACTTGCATCACAGACTGCGGGTTTGCAAGCAGTTTCTGAGGGAGTGCGTGTCAGCGATGTTGATCGAGCATGTCGATCAGTATTTGAAGACGCTGGGCTTGCAGAGTTGTTTGTGCATGGCACTGGGCACGGTGTAGGTCTCGACATTCACGAGGAACCATTTCTTGGCTCGTCAGCGAGTGCAGAACTCATGGTTGGAGACGTGGTGACTGTCGAACCTGGCCTCTATCGTGTCGGAACCGGCGGTATTCGGATTGAGGACCTTGTGGTCGTTACGTCTGATGGCCATCGAAATCTGACTACTCATCCGAAGGACACCCCATGCCTGCCATCACCACGAACGATCTGAAGACTGGTATCACTCTTGAGCTTGATAATGCTCTTTTCCAGGTGCTCGAATTTCAACATGTGAAGCCTGGTAAGGGTGGAGCATTCGTTCGTACAAAACTCCGTAATGTTCGCACCGGCAACGTATTCGACAAGACCTTCAACGCCGGTGTCCGTGTCGAGCAGGCGATCATTCGACGGGAGGAAATGCAGTTTCTGTATCGCGACAGTGATGACTACGTGTTCATGAACAATGAGTCGTATGAGCAAATGAATGTCGCTCCGGTCGCCCTTGGCGATGCGGCAGATTTCATTATTGAAGGAATGACGGCACAGGTTGCCTTCTATAACGACGAAATCATCTCTGTTGAGATCCCGGCATCGGTTGAGTTGACCATTGCTGACACCGAACCCGGCGTGCAGGGTGATCGGGTTTCTGGCGCTCGTAAGCCGGCGACTCTTGAGACCGGACGAGTCATTCAAGTTCCGTTGTTCGTGGAAATCGGCGACCGTGTCAAGGTCGATACCCGCAACGGTGACTACATCACGCGGGTCTGATACATGACGAACGTTGATGAGCGATCTGATGCCCGCGAGCGAGCGCTGCACCTTTTGTATGAGGCGCAATCAAAAGGCGTCTCGATCGAAGAAGTAATTAGCGCTCAAGTGGTGGAGCCCGAAGAACTGGTCTTGGTGCTAGCCCGTGGCGCAGAGTCGTCGTCGACTCGGGCTGACGAGCTGATCGAGGGCAAGTCGCGCGGCTGGACGCTGAAAAGAATGCCGGTACTCGATCTCGCAATCATGCGAATGGCGCTCTTTGAGCTTCTTGAGCGATCAGACGTTCCGACGGCCGTTGTGCTTGACGAGGCGGTCGATCTCGCAAAACGATTCTCCACCGATGACAGCGGACGATTCGTCAACGGAGTTCTTGCTGCGATTGCTCAAGAGGTTCGACACGGATGAGATCCTGGCTCCGGAGTCATGATCCGGGCCTGCTCGCTCTCTGCGGGATCATCTTCGCCTTCACCGTCTATTACGGCTCGCTGACGCTCAACATTCATCATGGGTTAGGGACGGCGGCCTACGACTCAGGGTTGTACGACCAAGGTGTATGGCTGCTGTCGAGGTTTCAATCTCCGTTTGTAACAACGATGGGTCGCAACCTGCTCGGTGACCACACGTCGTTTGTGCTGTTGTTGCTCGTGCCGTTCTACTGGGTTGCGCCTGGAGCGTGGATCTTGTTTTGGTCGCAGGCAGCAGTGATCGGTCTTGGCTCGGTTCCGGTGTATCTCTACGGGCGAGAAGCGCTGCGATCATCACGACTTGCGCTGTTCTTCGCCGTGGCATATTTGGCGCACCCTGCAGTTCTTGGTGCGTTACTCGAGAACTATCACCCTGACAGTTTTCTCGGGTTGTTTGTGCCGCTGGCATTGTGGGCAGCCTTAACCCACCGTTGGCGCTGGTACGCAGTGGCGGTCGCCGGGGCTCTGCTCGTGAAAGAAGACGTTGCACTCGTCATCGTCCCGTTGGGCATTTGGGTGGCGGCCCAGCGTGACCGGCGCATTGGTCTGGTAACCGCAGGCGCCGCAGTGTTCGCAACCCTGATTGCGATGTTTGTGGTGATGCGTTCATTGATCGGTGTTCCGACACGAAATGCGTGGCGGATTCCGTTTGGCGGGCCGACAGGGTTTTTGTCGGCTGTCTTCACCAGGCCGCGCGATGTTGCGTCGTATTTCACCTCAGAAGACCGTCCTTGGTATCTGCTGCAGATGATGTTGCCAATGGGCATTCAGTTCATGCGCCGTCCAAGCGTGTCGCTGGTCAGTGCGCTCGTGCTTTTCACCAATGTGCTGAGCACTTATTGGTACCAATTTCATGTGCAGTACCACTACAGCATTGTGGCGGTGCCGGCTCTTGTGTTCGGGACGATCTGGGCGATCGAGCAGCTGCCGGTGGATGGTCTTGGAGGTCGTCGTGTTGCGATCGTGTTCATTGTCCTTGGGACTGTTGTCTCAGCATTGTTATGGTCACCGATTCCTAAAGGTCGAGCAATGCCGGCATATTGGGCGCCGTCACATCCGGTTGCGGTGGCGGCTCGTGAGGCGATTGAAGTGGTGCCCGACGATGCCGTGGTAGCAGCGCACTATCGGATTGCGCCGCACCTTGCGTATCGCGAAGAGATCTACCAGTTCCCCACTCCGTTTCGAGCCGTGCTGTACGGGGTAGGCCTAGAGCTTGAAGGAACACGCCTTGGTGAGCGTGCGGAGCGGGTGGAATTTCTTGTTCTACAAAAGAACATGTCTGCCGAGGCCACCAACGACTTTGCGGTCATCGGGGACGCTTTCGATGAATACTTCGAGAACGAGTATTGGGTGGTGTGGCAACGAGATGATTCGGTGCCGCTGCCGCCACTGAACTAACTACTCGGCTTCCTCGCTGAGATTGTCACCCGACTCGAGAGCATCGATAAGTTCATCGACATCGGCGTCTTCACCGGCGATGAGCAGCACGCTGTCGTCGGCAGGGGAGTAGATCGCAGCTAGTTCGAAATGGTTCACGACGATTTCGTTTGCATCGTCATCAACAGGCGTGACGAATGCGATTTCGACATCAGCATCGCTCGGCTTGTCACGAAGAATGTCGATGAGTTCGCTGACTCGCATGTTGATTCTCGCTTAGGTTTCTGCGAGCCAGCGGTCGGCTCGATCGAGTAGGAACAGACTGACTGCTTTGCAGCGTTCGAGGGTTTGAGCGATAGCGGTGTCGTTGTTCATGTACACATCAGCAAGTTCGAGAGCAATCTTGGCAACGATCGACAAAGATCGTTCCGGCGCATCTGTGACGCTTGGGAATGAGTCGATTGCAGAGACCTCAATCGGCAATGTGACGCCACCGATACCCGCGATTTCGGTCGCAAGAACCAAGAGATCGGGCGGGTTTGGTAGTGGTGGGAGTGTCCACGTGAAGATCAGCGGAAATGAAAAACCTTGAGGTGGGGTGTCGTCGAGATCGTCAAGTTTCATTACCTCGTCTTCGAAACCGAGGAGGGCTCGCGGGTCAACATCGAGTGAGAGGTGCAGGTCGATGGGGCCTGCACAGGCTTCCTCTGGGTGAAGGTCAACCTCCCAAAGTTGGCGGAGTGAGTAGGTCTCGACAAAGTGTCGTTCGTCGTGAACATGAAAGCCGTGATCAATTGCCTCACTCTTAAGGTCGGCAACAAATCCGGCGACATCGATGACTGCCACGTTTTGCACACTACCGTGAATGGTGATGACAGTTCCTCAGCGACGTTCCTTTGATGATGTTGATGCTGTGCTTAAGGTTTTCACCGAAGCGGCGGACGTGGTGGCTGAGGTCTTGTCGGCGACGTCTGATTGGGGTCCTTCGGGAAAGCGTGACAGTCAATACGCATTTGATGTGACCGCTGATGAGGCGTGCCTGAAAGTTCTTTATGACGCAGGGTTTGCCGTATTCAGTGAAGAAAGCGGCATCACGGGAGACCCAGAAGCGCCATTAGTTGTCGTCGACCCTGTTGATGGTTCGACGAATGCTTCGCGTGGCGTGTCATGGTTCGCCACGGCGCTGTGTCTTCTCGAAGATGGACAACCCAAGGTCTCGATGGTTGCGAACCATGCGACAGGTCAGCGGTGGACGGCGGTCGCCGGAGGTGGTGCGTTTGTTGATGGAGAGCCTGTAGTTCATTCTGGATGCACCACGCTCCGGTCAGCACTTGTTGCAATGTCGGGCCTCCCACGCCATCACTACGGCTGGGGGCAGTTCAGGGTGCTTGGAGCATCAGCCCCCGACCTGTGCCTTGTGGCCTCGGGCGTGCTCGACGCCTGGTGCGATATGCATCGTGGTGGTCACGGACTTTGGGATTATGCGGCATCAGCACTCGTGTGCATGGAGGCTGGAGCGGTTGTCGGAGATGTGTTCGGGCGTGACTTGTTTACTCAGGATCCGACCGAGCGGCGCTCGCCGATCGCGGCCGCAACCCAAGAACTGTTTGACGCGTTCCTTCAACAACGCCTCGAAGATGGCTAATGCGGGTCTGAGTGCGTCGGTGGCGTCGTCTCCAGCAACATCAGATACCCAATCTCGCCGGTATCGTTATCGCCTGCGGGCGCATAGCTCAGTTGGCTAGAGCGCTTCCCTTACAAGGAAGATGTCGGGGGTTCGAGTCCCTCTGCGCCCACTGAAAACCTCTGCGCTCCGATGGATCCGCCTCGTGCGAGCGCAAATCCGGATCACACTGCGGGGAGACCCGCTGAGATTGATCTTTGTGTGCGATTTTTCGGAGAGCCGTGGCAAGTGTGCCGACCGTCCATGATCTGAGTTGGGACAGTTTCGCAGGATCGTTCTGAGGCGAGTGGATGCCGGTCACTGCCTCTGTAACCGGAAAGCAATAACGCGTCTACGCCCATCCGCCAGTTGCCTGTGCCAACACCCTCGTAACGGTTGAACGAAATGTTTCCTCCTTAGTGCGTCGGAGGTTGCAGATTGGAGAGAGCCGCCTAAACTCGACAAAGTTGACCAGAATAGTCATAATTAATAAACTCAACCCGAAAGGATCCGAAATGACTGTTACCGATGAGTTCATCGCCTCCAATGTTGCGTACGCTGAGCGTTTCCGAGATGGCGACTTGCCCCTGCCTCCAGCGCGAAAAGTTGCCGTACTGGCCTGTATGGACGCTCGACTTGATCCTGCTGCAATACTCGGGCTGTCGAATGGTGACGCTCATGTCATTCGCAACGCCGGTGGGGTCGTCACAGATGATGCCGTTCGATCGCTAGTGATCAGCCAGAAGTTGCTTGGCACTCGAGAAATTGTGCTTCTCCACCACACCGACTGCGGAATGGTGACGTTTAGCGACGACGAAGTGAAGGCCGAGATCACTTCCGAAGTCGGCGTTAGGCCGCATTTCGCGTTGGAGGCATTCCCAGACGTGACGGAGGATGTTCGTCAGTCAATTTCAAGGTTGAAGAACTCGCCGTTCTTGCCAGACGCCACGAGTATTCGAGGATTCGTCTACAGCGTTTCAGACGGTTCGATTACCGAGGTTTTGTGATTGCTGGTTGGGTCAGGTGTTCCTGGCCCAACCAGTCGTTATCTGGCGACATTCGACTGAGGACAGTTGCCGGTCGCGAGGTGCGCTGACAACGTTGACAAATTCGTGGCACGTTGTGCCTCCACCTCAAACATGGGAGAGGATCGGACATTCCTGGTTCCAAATGTGAGAGCAGCGGAATCTGTCAATAGTTGTGGCAATGAATTCTCGAGACTTACAAGGAAGATGTCGGGGGTTCGAGTCCCTCTGCGCCCACCCAAAGTGCTCTTGTAAAGACCGATCAGGCTGTTTTGACGGCGACTTCGAGGCCTCCGTCAAACGAAAGTGTCCTCGTCGTAAACCCATTTGCGGGGTTCTCCAGATAGTCGAATAACACGTCGTACAAGTTTCTTCTCACGGTCGTGTTGTCGGCAACGATCAGACCGCCAGGGCGAATATGAGGCCCAACCAATTGCGCAACATCAGCGGCAATTGGTGCCCAAATATCGAGAAGAAGAAAGTCGATTGGCTCGTCAATATCTAGGAGTGTCTCTCGAATGTCGCCGGTTCGAGTGTCGATCAGATCGCTCAGCATTGCGATTTCGAAGTTCTGGCGAGCGACCGCTGTCTTCGTTGGTTCGTTGTCACAGGTAGTGACCAGCCCGCCGCCGTTATCGCGTGCAGCTGCCGCAAGAAACAGCGTGGATACACCGAATGATGTTCCCGCTTCGATAACCCGCTTTGCTCCGATCGCGCGGCAGAGCAGATACACAAATTCGGCTTTGTCTCGATCGATCGCGACAAACTTGTCTCGCCAAAAGTTTCGACTTGATGAGTCTTCCTCCTCGAAACCGGTGGGTCGCTCAGCCCCATTTGCGTAGTACTCATCAATCGCAGCGTTCTGCGCATCATTCAGTCGGTACAACTCGTCGAGAAGTTCAATGAGTCGAGCGTCATCGGCGAGGCTGTTCATTTCTTCATCCTCACACACGCCACATCGTCACTCGAACTCGTCACGGCAGCGTGAACGACCTCACGTTTACGTTGTCTAACTGCCCAATTCATTTGTTGGTCCGCGGCTAAGGCTCTCCACCTGAGCGTGCTCGGAAATGTTTTTAAAGAATTCGCGAAAAGTGTGAGATCTCTGCAAGAGGCTGCTCTGGACGGGTGTGAGGCACTAACGCCCACCCAAACAAGGGAGTAACCCAATGAACAAGTTCCGTATCACCACCGCAATCGCAACCACTGCGCTCTTTACCTTTGGTCTTGCCGCCGGCTCAGTATCTGCCTCAGTTGAAGAGATCAACGGTCAGTGCTTTGACATTGGCGGCGATGGCTACCCGCGTCCGGTCGACTGCCCACCCGACATCGAGTTGCCAGGTCCCACCGATCCATTTGCTGATCGTTGCTACGAGGAGACCTTCGGCGGATTGCAAATCCCGGTGCCGTGCCCAGAGGACGACGAGGACAGCACGTTGGTTCCAATTCTTCCCGGAACATACACCCCGCTTCCAGGAACGATCACATTCCCATGGTTAGGCGGTTCCGATGATGGCGAGGATTCCACTGAAGCTGACGAGGCCGTTGAAGAAGAAGCAACACCAGATGAGGAGGCCCCTGCAGCCGAAGAGGAGCCAACAGCCGATGAGAGTGGAGATGACGGAAGCGATCTCGTACCCGATGTCGAAGGCGTGGCTATTGACACCGAAGTAGCTGAAGAAACCCCCGCCGAAGAGACGCCAGCAGAGGATTCGCCGGCTGAATCACCTGAGGTTGAGGCCGATGCCGCCGTCGACGCTGAGGGCGTCGAAGACATAGGGATTTCAGCGGAGATTTCAGAGCCAGCACCATCGGTCGTCGAGGAGTCAACTGAGACGGCATCGGCGGATATCGCAGAAACGGCCGCCGTCGCAACCAACAACTCGGCTGATCGCTCAATCAGTGACATCCTGACTGACGCGACTGGCCGATCAGCAGAAGTTGTTGACGCTTCGTTCGAGATCGCAGCATCTGCTCCGGCTGATGCCCCAGAGGCACCGGTAACTGATTCAGTAGTCGATGCGGTGAGTCCTGAGGTGACTGTTCAAGATGCAGCAGAGCAGTCAAGCTCGCTCGGTCTGATCGCAGCCATCATGCTCGTGCTGCTCGGCGGTGGCGGTCTCGCCGGCGTCGGAGTGCTCGCAACTCGCAAGCGGAGCTGAGCCCCTCAAGCCGGCTCGTAATTTCTCCCTTACACATGCCCGTCGGAGCCACAAGGTTCCGGCGGGCACGTCAGTTTTCGTGGAGTGTGTCCACCAAGGCGCCAAGCTCAAGGGGCGCGCATGCATTTCGAATTAGGGCCGAGACTCAGTGGGCCCCGGCCACCACGATTCAGCCTGTCGTCGTGCGCCTTTGCCTTCTCGGTGATGCAGCCACAATGCAAACCTGCGGAAACGAGACCCGGCAAGGCGAAGCCAGACACGGTTTCGTTGCAACGTGTAATCCCTCGTGAATGGGCAGACCCGAACGCAAATCGAACAGTCGTTATTAATTTTCGTCCAGTATGAGAAACACTTTTCGCCGTCAATCGACCACTTCGTTACCCCTTGCAAGTTTGAGCGGTTGTGGCGGTCAGTAGAGGGGGCACCATCTGGAATTGCCTTTGATGGGCATCCGGTCACGCATGCCGAGCACATGTTGCACATCTCTCTCACCCCAAATGAAATCGGCCGATCGTCGGCAAGGGGGGCATCGGTGAAGATTTTTCCAAACCGCACACTCGTGCCAAATTCAGGCGTGATGACAAGGCCGTGCTTTCCGTACTCTCCCAAACCGGCCTGAATCGCGTAAGGGACTGCGAGCGCGGTGTCATTCATCGAGGGAACTGCTTGGTAGCCGAGGTTTCGCAAATACTGTGCGATCGTCAGTAATACGACAGCGTCCTGGCTATAACCCATTCCAGTTGCCGCCCCTGAGAGCGCCGAGGGCGAAGTCTCGATAAGGGTGGCATCCATCGCCTGCCCGATGACGATCACATGGTCGAGTCCATCGGGCAGATCATTCGGTTTTGCGCCGTTCGCCTCGACAGAGAATCGTTCGGTGTAGGTCCATCGGTGGTCGTACGCAGCTACTCCAACAAGATCTGCTCCAGCCGTGCGCGCAGCGTGTTTAATCATTGCCGCAGCAGTCGTTGGTGTTCCAAGGTCAACTCGCTCGCTGGCGCCGTCGCGGAGCATTGAAAGCGGGTCGAGGAACCCGTCTCGTCGGTCACGGCTTTCATACATTTCAGCGAATACATCAGCTACGTGCCACGCAGCATTTCGAAATGCGTAGTCGTTCTGCTGGAAACCCTTCGCTGCTCGCCACTCGGTCAACGGCTTCCGGTAGGTCGAAAAGAACAACTCGCTGCGATCGGAATGGACCTCCGGGTCGTAACGAGACCGCGCAAAGACATCATCAATCTGGCTGAAACGCTCAAAGTCGTCGCTGATCGCAAACCCACACGAGGCGTCAGAACTGTCCGCCGCAACGGGAATGCGAATCCGAGTTTTCGCCCGCTTTGCTGCGTCACCGCGACCTGTATGCATAACGCAATCCTAGGTTGGTGCCCCGTTTGTGAGAACGAGGCGAGCAGGAGTACCCGAATACCTAGATCGTTAAGAGGGGTCGGATGCTACGTCCCGAACGTTGCGATCGTCGCTCCATCGAAGTACTCGTCTGCCCGAATGATTTTGCCGTCCTTGACCATCACGATGAGGCAACCTGGCAACTCTCCAGACCCTGAACCCCAGTCGAGGTGCATGACGTGTTGCTGCACGAATCCGCCCGCAATGTCGTAGCGGCGAATGTTGCTGAATGACCGTGCGGTCGTCATCGCTGCTAGCGCGTCAAGGCTCGCAAGATTCTGTTCTTTAGTCATTTCAATGCGGTCGGTGTTATGCCAGATGACAACGTCGTCGGCATAGAGATTGCCAAGCGCCTCGCTGTCGCCAGCAGTGATTGCGGCAACTACTCCGTCTGCAATGTCATCAAATGCGCCCATATAAAGACCGTACACGTGTCGTCGACCGGTCCCGGCTGACGATGCACGAACTATGTGCTGGTGAAACGAGGCTCTCGGCGCTCGGCCATCGCTGCCGTGCCCTCACGGAAGTCACTCGTTTCACGCAACCATGCTTGTTCACGGCCTTCGTGATCGGTTGCGGTCGCGACATCGTCAGCGATCGTTCCCCGCAATGTCTTGCGAATTGATTGAACTGCGAGTGGGGCCGAGATCGCGATCTCGCGGGCGAGTGAGTGCGCCTCGTTGCGCAATTCATCGATTGCAACAAGTCGATCGGCAAGACCGATCGAGACAGCTTCCTCCCCATTGACACGTCGACCTGTGTAGAGCAACTCAGCAGCCACTTGTGGCCCAACAAGACGCGGAAGAGTGACGCTGAGACCGAACCCATGATGAAAGCCGAGCCGCGCAAAGTTCGCAGAGAATCTCGCTTCGGGGGCGGCGATACGAAAATCGGCCGACAGTGCAACCCCGAGCCCACCGCCAATAGCTGCACGGCTGCAACAATCGGTTTCGTATTCCTGAAGATTCGTGTCGCTGCGGCATACAACTCTTCGGTGGTGTAACTGGTATCACCGGCCGAAAAGTCTGCGCCCGCGCAAAAGTGCTTGCCTTCAGCGCAGAGCACTACCGATCGGCAGCGGTCGTCGTTATCGAGAAGTTCGAGGGCATCGGCAATTCCTCCGATGAGATGCATTGAGAAAAAGTTGTTCGGTGGTTGTGAGAGTTCGATCGTCGCAACAAAATCGTCACCGACCGATAGTCGAAGCGCGTCGT
>JAYNVD010000027.1:0-24184 GCA_038100275.1 Ilumatobacteraceae bacterium | reverse complement strand
CACAGCAAGCGCCAAAAGTGCCCCAAACACCGCTAACAGACTGTTTGTTCGTTGTACCATACTACTAGTCTAGTTGGAGGTAGCACCGGCCCCGAATTGATAACCACCAGCCCCCACGCTGAAGAGCGTTTCGTAAGCCGTCATATTTCTCGCCAACTCACGAGACGGGCGTTCACGATGATGCGATACGCAAGGCTCGTCGGCAAGAAATTTGCCCGACTACACGCAATCAACGAGATCGACGTCGTTGATAGCGACCGAGTTGCCGCAAGAATTTCATCACGATCATCAGTCGTGAGGTGACGCTCAACCACCTCATAGGTGAACACCCGACCATCGGTAGTCGACACCTCGACCGTGTCGCCTGCAGTCAGCCGATGGAGATTTCTAAATGACCCACCGGCACTTGTTCGATGCGCGAAGACTGCGACATTGGCCGACTGCCCCATGTCGCCAGTTCCTGACCAATGCCACGTATCACCAGCATCAGTAACCGCTATCGAATCACCATCTCGGACGGTCGTTCGATGATTGATCTTCGGAATCGTCAACTGCCATTCCGGGCCAATCGACTGCGGCGCCGGGTTGGACGGTGCAGCAACGACAGGCTGACGTGGCGATCCGGTGAAATACCCAAAGTAATCAGCAAGCACATGGCACCCCTGATACGAGTACACCGAGAATCCTGTGTCTTCAGTGATTCGTGTGACGACCTGGTTCGCAACGGTTGCGCCCCGTTCGGTGTAATTCAGACTCGATGTTTCGGGGTAGACCGATGGCGACCATCGATACGTTCGGGCCGGAGTGACTGCAAGATAGCCCCATCCCAACGCATCGACAGCGGTCACATTTAAGACCAACGAGGATGCTCGAGTTGCCGAAACTCCGGGTGCCGGTGACTCAAGCATCCAGTTATGCCACAGGCGATGAGGTTCTGGTTTCCGCGTGTCAACGATGCGTTCTGGCACGGCCGGCACAAAGAGACCTATCGACGAAGGGTCGCTGTTATCGCCGGTGAAATAACCGAGCAGGTCAACGACGACGTGGCCACCGCCATATGTCCAGATATTGAATCCTCTTCGGCCATCGAGCTCACCAATACTTACGACCGCCGCAGCAGCTCGCGTCTGGTTCGCCCCATCAACGTTCAAGTTCGAAGAGTCGGGCACCTCGGTCTGCCCAAACGGATAGCAGGTAAGGAAACCCAATCCATCTGTGCCATCAATTGTGAGGTTGACCATCAGCGCCGTGGCGTTACCAGGAACGACACTTGACACATCAATCGGAATCGTTTCACCGGCCACGGGTTTCGCTCGGCTGCGATGTCGAGAATCAAATATTCGTTTTGGTGTGTCTCGACCGACATACCGGCCGGCACTCACCGCCGCCGAGACCGACTCAAACGCCCCGGCGACATCGACAATGAGATCGCAATCGTCATAGCTCTCTAACTCGACTGCGCCATCGCTACCGAGTTGCACCGTCACCAGATTGGCAACCACCTGATACTTGTGTGCCATGTTGAGATTCGACACATCGGGTGCCGCAATTCCCGACGGGTACACCGTGACAAAGTTGAAATTCGCATAGTTGATGGCGGTCACCGTGAGCACCGCCGCCGTCGCACCAACTGGCACACCCGACCTACCGGTCACCTGCACCCGAATATGGCGGCCGCTAGTTCGAGAGGTCTCTACATAGGGGTACCGCCCATCGACGGGTTGACGTGTATCTGCGAGTCGATGCTGGCGATCTAGGGCAACAAATCTGCTCGCGCCTGCCGGTAATTCGTCGCCGAACGCAAACGAAGTCGATGACCACGGCAATAGATCACCAACAACCGCTGCCCCGATACCTGCGCCGAGCCCTGCCAAAAAATGCCGACGACGAAACCTCAATTCGGGCGAAACATCATCAGGCACGGATCATTACCTTAGGTTCATTCGTCAGTCCAAAAGAAGTGCGCAGATCAACACTGCACCGCGTTAACGGTGGCGGCGAACCTCATAGGCGGCGAGAGCGGCTGCCGCTGACACATTGAGTGACTCAACTCGACCATGCATTGGTATCGCACAAATCAAATCGCAGCGTTCGCGAACAAGTCGAGATAATCCGGCCCCTTCGGCACCAAGCACAACACAGATGCCCTCGGCCGCAAGATCACCCAATTCAAAGAGACTGCGATCAGCAGCATCATCAAGACCGACGATCCAGATGCCCTGATCTTTCATGCGGGCAAGTGCTGCCGGAAGACCTGGCACCACCGCAACCGAAACGTGCTCAACTGCCCCTGCGGCAGCTTTCGCAACCGTTGGTGTGATGTGCACGGCGCGGTGACGCGGCACGACAACACCATCGACACCCGCTCCCTCGCAACTGCGCAGAATCGCGCCGAGGTTGCCCGGATCAGTCACCCCATCGACAGCAACGAGAAAGGGCGCACGCCCTTCACGCCGCGTGATGAGTCGGGCAAGGTCAACCTCTGGAACTTCTGCTGCTCGGGCAAGCACTCCCTGCGGAGCTTCTGATCGAGCCGCTGTCTCGAGGCGACGACGGGCCACATAGGCAACAGGCACGCGGTTTGCGCGAGCAAGACCAACGATGTCGTCAAGGGCTTCATCGCCTTCAAGTTCAGATGAAATCCAAATCTCTTGCACCTTACGGCGCTGAGCAATCAACAGCTCTCTAACGGCCTGACGACCCTCAATTTGCGATCCACCAAGTGTTTTCGGCTTCGATGCTCGGGGTTCGTCATCTCGACGGATCGCCCCAGTGCGTCCTGCTCCTCGACTGCGAGGACCTTGACGAGACCCACCTCTGCCCGCAGGCCGTGACCCACCACGCGAATTCTTTCTTGGTTGTCCTCCACCGCGAGGCCCACCGCCACTATTCCTTCGACCGTTCATCGTGTCACCACCACCGTTGCCCAACAGGCAATTCCTTCAACTCGGCCGATTGCGCCAAGACCTTCTGCTCTCCGCCCGGTCACCGTCACCGGAGCTGCGCACGCTGCACCCAGGTTGCGCTGCATCTCTTCTCGCATCGGCGCAATCTTCGGTTGCTCACACACAATTGCGACCGAGGCATTTCGTATCGTCCACCCGAGTGACACCACCTCAGACGCAACCGCCCTCAGCATCTCAATTGAGTTGGCTCCTGCCCACTTAGGGTCGGTGTCAGGGAAGCGTTCACCGAGGTCGCCGAGTTGCAACGCCGACAAGAGCGCATCTGTGATCGCATGCGCAGGCACATCAGCATCAGAGTGTCCGACGAGCGACCGTTCACCAGGAAACTCAACACCACCCAAAATGAGAGAGCGATCACCATCGTCACCAAAGCGATGAATATCAAAACCTTGACCCACTCGAATGTCAGAAATCATTGTTCAACCTCTCGCCGAGCCCATTCAAGATCGTCAGGAGTAGTGATCTTGCGATTCACCACTTCACCCGGAACTACCACAACGACACCACCGGCTTGCTCCACCAGCATCGCATCATCTGTTGCCTCAACCGCACCACCAGACTTCTCATGGGCGCCGCGCAATGCTGATGCTCTGAACGCTTGAGGGGTCTGAACAGCAACAAGTGTTGAACGATCAGGGGTTACCTCGACCCGTCCGCTGCCATCTGCCGCAACGATCTTGATCGTGTCAGTAACTGGCACCGCAGGGACCGCCGCATCCGCGCCAGCCTGCACCGCTGCGATGACCTGTTCAAATAACTCGGGGGAGGCGAACGGTCGTGCTGCGTCGTGCACACAAATGATCTCGGCCTCAACAGGTACATGCTGCAAACCGTTACGCACACTCTCGGCTCGAGAGGCTCCACCAGCGACACCACCCTCACGTTGAGCGTCTGACGCGGGAACCACAATGACAACACCATCGGAACGTTCGCTAGCAGTTGCGACCGAACGATCGATCACACGTTGGCCTCCGATGACCTCGTATTGCTTCAATCCGCCGAAGCGCGCGCCGCTACCTGCACCCACCACAATTGACCACACTTGGCCGTGCTCGTGCTGCTCGCTAGAAGTCATTGAGGCGCAGGGTAGTACGATCGAAGCACAGTGACTCCGAATGAAACTCCCCCCATCGATCCGTTAACCGCGCTGCAGAGCGTGGCGATCTTCTCTGAAGTTGACGAAGCAACCCTCAATGGTCTTGTTGAGGTCGCCGAGACAAAAGAACTTGTTCGTGGGGATGTGCTGTTCGCTGAGGGTGACGAGCCCGACTCGCTTCACATCGTCCTTTCAGGTCGAATCGCCATTGTGATGTCATCAGAGGTTGTTGACCGCGAGAGTGTGGTTGCCTTGATGGACTCAGGCGACCTGTTCGGAGAACTTGGACTGCTTGACAATGGGGCCCGCTCAGCAACAGCACGCGCCATTGAGCCGACAAGTGTCCTTGAGATTGGTTACACACACGTCAAGAAGATCTTCGATGACCAACCCGATCTTGTATGGGCTGCTGCACGAATGCTTGCTCAACGCCTTCGAGCGATGGATGAAGCCCTTTCTGACTCGGTGTTCCTCGACGTGACTGGCCGAACCGCGAAGCGAATCATCGAATTGTCTGAAGGCAACGATGAGTTCTCGATGCCCGTCACTCAAGAAGAACTCGCCGGGATGGTCGGCGCATCACGCGAACGCGTTAATAAAGCGATTGCAAGTTTTGTTCGACTTGGCTGGCTCGAGCAGCACGACCGCAACTACAGAATTTTGCAGCGCAACGAGCTTGCGATTCGCGCTCGTTAATCGCTCAGTTGCCCCGAACCCAACTGCCCACTCTGGCGAACGCATCAGCAGCGTCTTCGGCCCTGTGGTCAGGTCGGCTCGAATCATGCGCGAACCCATGTTTGGCATCGGCATAACGAACAACCTGAGTTCCGGTCGCCTCGAGGTCTGACACAGCATCTGGCGGTGTGTACGGGTCAAGATCACCAATGATTGCCAATACCGGGTCTGGTGAAGCAGCGACATGCGGCAACGGTTCACTTTGACCGGGGCCATTCCACGCCTCGGGAAGTCGAATCATTCCGTAAAAACTTGCGATTCGATCGAATCTCCCTTGGTCAGCTGCCTTGAAACAATGCATTCCACCGAGGCAGAAGCCGATCAGGCTCACCTCATCGCACCCGGTGAGATCGGCCGCAGCGGCGAGGTCTCCAAGCACGCGGTCATCGGTCAGTCTCGAGACAGCCTCATAGCGGGGCTCGATATCGGGCGAGAGTGATTCCGTCGGAAATGGCTCAACCGCGATCGTCGTCATATTCCACTCTTGGGCAAACCGCTGAACGAGATCGTCGAACAGTGGGCGAAGACCAAAAATGTCAGGGGCAACAATGAGCCCACGAGTTGACCCGGCAACCCGGACGACTTCAAGTTCGGTTCCGTTCTCTAAGCGTTCACGCATGGCCGTGACCTTATTCCAATATCTACGGGAGAATCGGCTCAGGCATCGCGACGACGATCGACCCCAACGCCCACCGCAAGTATCACGAGTACGAAGGCTGCAAAATAGAGGTGCGCCCATGGCCGCCCAAGTGTGCCGTCAAGCCCCGGATTGTTGTCGACAGTCTGGATCGCTGCCTGATACGGCATCCACTTGTGAGCCGTCTCGATTCCGCTCAGTGTGAGTGCGAGAGCGATGAGGTTTTCGATAATGAGCGGCCACAGCAATACGATCACGATTGCCACAGGCGAATTCTTGATAATGACGCCAAGGCTGAGGCCAAACCAGGACACGATCACCGCTAGCGCAACGAGCCCAACCCAGACCCCCATTGTGTGACTCAGCCAACCATCCACAATGATCGGCGCTCCACGCCGATCAAGCAACAGTGCGCCGACACCGAAGGTTGTCCAAAACAGCACGGTCATGACGACCAGTGTCACCGCCGTACCAACGACTGCTTTACTGACAATGATCTTCCAACGCGCAGGAACTGCCGCATAGGTCACCCGAATCGTGCCGTGGGTGAATTCGCTCGTCAGATTGATGACCCACAGCGACGTGAGGAGCAACAGCGAAACAACACCTGTTCCAGTCGTCATCGACCCAAGTTCGCGATACGACATGAACTTCGGTTCTGGGTTAAAGATGCCGACAAGGGTCGAGATGACGAGCGGGAACGCGACCGCAATGATGAGCAGAACCCAATGCGATCGAACTGTGCGCGCTTTCAGCCACTCGCTCGCAATGATCGCTCTCATGACGATGACCCCGATCGGTATTCCTGATCATCTTTCGTCACCGCGAGGAATGCATCTTCAAGACTGTCAGTTACTTCAGAGAGTTCGTGAAGGACAACACCATGTTGATGGGCAAGCTCACCAACGGCGGCCATGTTGAATCCGGTAACCAGCGCCCCGTCGGTCGCCAGCGTCTCCCCTGCCGGTCTTATATCCGCTCCCTGCTCACGAAGATTCTCGACGAGGTCATTGATCTGTGGTGAGCGCACACGAACGCGAGTCGTCGTATGGCGGGCAATGAAATCACGAGCCGGTTCCTGGGCAATCAAACGTCCACGACCAATAACGACGAGATCCTCTGCCATCAACGCGATCTCCGACAGTTGATGACTGCTCACAAGAACTGCCCGACCCTGCCCTGCGAGATATTTCAGCATGTCGCGCATCCAGCGGATTCCCTCAGGATCGAGCCCATTGGCCGGCTCATCAAGGATGATGACTTCCGGGTCGCCAAGCATTGTTGCAGCAAGGCCGAGTCGCTGCTTCATGCCTAGCGAGTACGTCTTTACCCTGCGGTGAGCGACCTCGGTGAGGCCCACGAGTTCTAACACCTCTGAAACTCGAGTGCGATCAAGATGGTTCGATATCGCTAACCACTCAAGATGATGTCGAGCTGAGCGCCCCGGGTGCACATATGACGCATCGAGCAGAGCGCCGATCGATGTAACAGGGTCGACGATGTCCTGATAACGCCGACCTGAAAAACGAACGATGCCAGCCTGTGGACGATCAAGATCGACCATGCACCGCATAGTCGTCGATTTACCTGATCCATTCGGACCTAAGAATCCGGTCACACGACCGGGTTGCACCTCAAAACTGAGATCGTCAATCGCGAGCTTGGTGCCAAATCGCTTGGTAAGTCCCTCGACACTGATCATTGGTTCAGAACGTAATTGCTGTTATCGCTGTGATGCGGTCATCGCCGCTCGATGCGCCGCTGCTGCAAGATCAGCCATCACTGCGTCATCATGCCCAAGGCCAACAAACAGTGCCTCATACGCACCGGGGGCCATCGCAACGCCCTCTGCCATCATTGCGTGGAAGAAACGGGCGTAGGCATCTTCGTTGGTCGTCTTCGCGTCATCGAAATTGCGAACCGGACCGCCATCACCCATGAACGCTCCAACAAGTGTGCCAACTCGCGGGAAATGCGCTGGAAGTCCTGCTGCACGACACGCATCGTCAAGGAGAGCTGCAAGCGTTTCAGCTCGACGTTCTAACTCCGGGTACACCTCGGGCTCGAGAATGTCGAGGGCTGCAAGCCCCGCTGCAGTTGCGATGGGGTTACCGGCGAGCGTTCCAGCATGGAAAACCGGCCCCAGGGGTGACAGCGTCTCCATGATCGATTGATGCCCACCGACGGCGCCGATGGGAAGTCCGCCACCGATCACTTTCCCGAAGGTTGTGAGATCAGGCTGAACCCCATAGCGCTCTTGCGCACCGCCAGGACCAAGGCGGAAACCCGAGATGACCTCATCAAAAATAAGAACGGCGCCGACGCGATCGCACTCTGCACGAAGGCCCTCAAGGAATCCAGGAACCGGTTCGACGACCCCCATGTTCGCTGCAACTGGTTCAACGATGACCGCAGCAACGGCATCATCGAGTTGAGGCACAACGTTGTAGGGCACCACCATCGTTTCACCAACAGCTCCGGCCGGCACACCAGCAGTACCTGGAAGCCCGAGCGTTGCCACACCACTCCCACCTGCGGCAAGCAGCGCATCGGTTGCGCCATGGAAATTTCCATGGAAGATGACAACCCGGTCGCGGCCGGTGTACCCGCGGGCAAGGCGAACCGCTGTCGATGTTGCTTCGGTTCCCGAGTTCATGAACCGAACACGTTCACAACTTGGAACTCGCTCACGAATCGCTTCAGCCAACTTCATCTCGCGAGGAGTTGGGGCGCCAAACGACGTTCCATCTGCAGCAGCCGCGCTGACCGCTGCAGTAACAGCAGGGTGTGCATGACCGAGAATGACCGCTCCGTAACTTTGCACGAGATCGATGTAGCTCCGACCTTCAACATCGGTCACGTAGGCGCCGTTCGCTCCAGCGACCACATATGGCCGGCCACCCACTGAACGAAATGCTCGGATTGATGAGTTGACTCCACCAGGAATTGCTTGGGTGGAACGTTCAAAGAATTCGTCGTTTGAAGAAAGCCCTGCTCCGACGCACAGGGTTGGGGTGCAGCCCGCCGACTCGCAGCGTTGCGGGTCACAGACCTTGATCACGAAAGGCCTCGTGCACCCTCAGCGAACCAACGGGTGAGATACGTCAAGATGATGCCTGCGCCAGCCCGCTTAATCGCGGTGAGTTGCTCAAGTGCAACGACATCGCCATCGATCCATCCGTTTGCCGCGGCCGCCATGATCATCGCGTATTCGCCACTCACGTGGTACGCCGCTACCGGAAGGTCGATTGCCGCACGTACTTCCGCAATGACATCGAGATAGGTCACGGCTGGTTTCACCATGATGATGTCGGCTCCTTGGGCGACATCACCAGCCACTTCAACCAGCGCTTCGCGGCCATTACGCCAGTCCTGCTGATAGCCCTTACGGTCACCACCGCCTGCGATCGTCACATCGACCGCTTCGCGGAACGGACCGTAGAGCCCGCTCGCGTATTTACTCGCGTACGCCATGATCGGAATACCGCTGTGGCCTGCCTCGTCGAGTGCTGAGCGAATTGCGGCAACCTGCCCGTCCATCATTCCGCTCGGAGCGACCATATGAGCACCGGCATTTGCTTGGGCGACAGCAGCAGCTGCGTAGAGCTCAAGAGTTGCGTCGTTGTCAACATTGCCATGTTCGTCGATGATTCCGCAGTGGCCGTGATCTGTGTATTCGTCGACGCAAAGGTCAGCAATGAGCACCATGTCGTCACCGACATCGGCGCGTAACTGCTCGAGAGCGACCTGAGCGATGCCATTGCTCGCGCACGACGCAGAGCCAGTCGCATCTTTGTGTTCGGGGATACCAAACACCATGACCGAACGAACTCCTAATTCGGCAAGTTCATTGACCTCTCGACGCAACGAATCAACGGTGTGTTGAACAACACCGGGCAATGACGTGATCGGGATCGGGTCCGATACAGCCTCGCGAACGAAAAGGGGTGCCACGAGATCCTGAAGGTCAACGCGAGTTTCAGCGACGAGATCGCGCATCGCCGGAGTCGAGCGAAGACGCCGCGGACGGTGCATTGGGAATGGTGCGGGATCAAAAGCCACGCCAGCATGGTACGAGTACCTGCCTCCGACGGCACATTTGTGGTGCGTAAGTCGTCAGTTGAAGTAGTCGACCGTGACACTCACGAGACCGCTCACCGTTGATGGATTCGCCTGACCAACGACCGGCAAGCCGCGAGACGAGGCAGTTTTCGCAGTTGGATCACCGATCACAATCACTGGTGGAGACACAAGATCATGTGCCGTACACACCGATGCCCACGCGTCAGCAGCGGAGCTCGCTGCCAACAGCACGAGGTCAGCAGCCGTTGCATCACGCGCAACTTCCTGCGCTACCGATCGTTTCTCGGTTCGATAGGCGACAACATCGTTCACGGTCCACCCAAGCCGTTCGAGCCCATCTCGCACCACATTGGAAGCCTGCTCACCGCGAACGATGACAACTGAGCCCCCATCGGTCGGAGCCGCAGGGAAACTGCGAACAAGATCTTCTCCCGAGGCACTGTCTGGAATGAGATCCACTACTCGATTGGCTACCTCACCCAGCACAGAGGCCGTTGCTGGCCCAACCGCACATAACCGTGTTGAAACATCAGCCCACGGTTGGCTCCTCCTAGCCCCGTTGGCCGAGGTGACGACGAGCCAGTCGAACGATGACTCGACCAAAGTCGACTCAGGCAGATCGATAATTTCTGTGAGAGGGACGTGCACCACTGTCGCCCCATACTGCTGAAGTAACTCTTCGAGTTCACCTCTCTCGGGACGAGTTGTCACCACACGACGGCCGACAAGCAAATCAGCACTCACGTCGTTCATGTCACACTCCGGTGGCAGACCGCGCCGTTACAGCGAGTGCTCGGGCCGCCTCGACATCACGTTCGAGATCGCCAGACAACTCGACGGTCGACCGGAAGTTCGTCTCAGGCCCACCGAGGAAGACTGCGAGATTTCGTCCAACGACATGTGCACCTACAGGGGCCGAGCAACCTGCACCGAGTTCACTGAGATATGCACGCTCAAGAGTTACAGAAGCGAACGTGACATCGTCGTTAATGCTCGTCAACGCCTCAAAAGTGGTGTTGTCGTCGCCACGACACTCGATGGCAACTGCTCCTTGACCAACTGCGGGGATAAATACAGCCGGGTCAAGTTCTTCCGCAATGTGGGATGTGAGGTCAAGCACTTCAAGCGCCGCTACTGCCATCACAACTGCACCACCGTCAGGAATTTTCTGCAGGCGAGTTTCGATATTTCCTCTCAACTCAACAAAGTGAAGGTCGGGACGAATCTCTGCGAGTTGTGCTCGCCTACGAACCGAGCCAGTTGCAATCGTTGCGCCTTGTGAAAGTTCATCCAGTTTGCTCCCGATCAGCGCATCGGTTGCTGAGCGGCGCGCCATGATCGCACCAATCTCAAGATGTGCTGGCCGTTCGGTTGGAAGATCTTTCGCTGAATGCACCGCGGCATCTGCGCGGCCATCGAGCACAGCCTCTTGAACTTCTTTCGTGAACACACCCTGCCCACCGATCTGATGCAACGGAACGTTTGCTGCCTGAGTTCGATCTCCGTGGGTGTCGACAATGACGAGTTCGCTTTCGATGCCTCGCCGGGCAAGAGCCGACCGAACACCTTCTGCCTGGGTGACCGCCTGTCGACTTCCACGCGTTGCGAGTCGGATGACAACGCTCACTTCGATGACGTCCTAGTCGTCGCCAGAATTCGGGTCGTCAAGGTTGAACAAGTCGACCACCGCAGATGCGAGTCGTTCACCACGTGGCGAGCCAGCTTCTAAACGCAATCGCACCGATGGCTCGTGCAACAACTTCGCGAGCAACTGAGTGGTAACAACATCAAGGGCATTTCTCGCATCATCATCGAGACGTGATGCAACGCGGTCAAGTTCATCGCGTCGAATTCCATCGAAATGTTCACGAAGTGCCGAGATCAACGGCGCGGCTTGCATCGCCGATGAGGCAACGACATAACGCTCGAGCTCTTCATCAACGATGACGCGCACCGCATCAACTGATGCCGAACGTGCTTCTCGTCCGCGATCCGCCCAAAGCTGCACGTCTTCGAGATTGAGCACGGTGATTCCCTCAATTTCGGCCACCTCAGAGTGAACATCTCGAGGTACCGCAATATCAATGATGACCGTTGAACGCTCATGCGATGTCGCTGATTGCAACATGTCTGCAGTGATGATCGGTTCTTGTGCACCTGTACAGGTGATGATGAGATCTGACTCCCGCATCGCAACTTCTAGCGATGCCAGCGACTGCAGTTGGCCGTTCACCCGATCAGCAATCTGCCGACCAGTCTCTTCGGTGCGATTAAGAACTGTCATGTTCGCTGCCCCATGCGAGTGAAGCGCAACAGCGATTCCCTCTCCCATGACGCCCGCGCCGACTACTGCGACGTTGACAGCGTCGAGCGAGCCGAAGTGCTCTTGCGCCATTTCGACTGCTGCGTGACTAATCGATGCGGTTCCACGTGCAATGTCAGTATCTGTTCGGGCGCGCTTCCCGGCTTCCAGAGAATGCCGGAACAGCAAATTCAGGCCAGATCGTGCTGCTTCCTCGGCCCGAGCGATTTCCCACGCATCTCGAACCTGCCCGAGGACTTCGCCTTCACCCAACACCATCGAATCGAGTCCCGAAGCTACGGAGAACAGATGTCGAACCGCCGCCTCGTCGTGCTCCGCGTACATGTGCGAACCGAGAGTCTCTAGGTCAACTCCTGCAGTTGTTGCAAGAAAGTTCTGGATGTCATCAAAGCCTTGGTGGAACAGTTCTGCAATTGCGTACACCTCAGTGCGGTTGCAGGTACTGAGGACGACTGCTTCGCGAACACTGTCCAGCGCCACCAGACCCGAAACGGCCTTCGCTACCCCTTGGGCATCGAGAGAGATTCGCTCGAGAAGGTCAAGTGGGGCGGTGCGGTGGTTCACACCGACTACGAGGACAGACATGCGAAAAGAACCTTAGGCCGTGGCGTTCCCAACGGAATCACCTGCAACTGCGCGAAGTTGCGCAGCAGCGGTAAGGCGACGTTGCTCGTGGTACGAAAGGATTTGAAGTTCAACAGAGAGGTCAACCCGACGAACGCTGATGCCGAGCGGAACATTGACAACAACTGGGGCGAAGTTCAAGATGCTCGTGACACCACTCTTCACAAGGCGATCGGCTGCATCTTGAGCTGATTCTGCTGGTGTTGCGATCACTCCAATAGAGACTGATCGTTGCGCAACAACCTGATTCAGTTCATCGAGGTGGCGTACACGAACCCCGCCAACTGTGACATCAACTTTTTGGTCGTCGATATCAAAGATGCCTTCGATGGAGTACCCACGCTCAGAGAAACCGCCGTAACCAGTGAGTGCTTGTCCTAGGTGCCCGGCACCGAGAATGACGATGCTCCATTCGTGGTCTAGACCGAGCTCACGACGGATCTGGTACACGAGATACTCGACGTCGTAGCCGACCCCGCGAGTGCCATAGCTACCCATGTATGAGAGGTCTTTTCGAACTTTTGCAGCGTTCACTGCCGCGAGTGTCGCAAGTTCGTCTGATGAGATATTCGAGACGCCGTGCTCAAGTTGCTCGGTCAGCAATTGCAGGTAGATCGGCAACCTGGCGACGGTCGCGTCAGGAATGCGTCGACGTGATCGATGGGGGGACATCGCCCTTAATGATAGATCGCTTGTGCGCAACTTCACAAAGTCGCGCTTGTGACTTTTTCAACCGATCTCAACCTGTCGGTGAATTGGATTTCTCGTCAGAGCCGGAGTAGCGAGACCGAGCCAGCGACCAAGATGGCCAACAACAACAATCCGAGGGCGAGGGTGGTGGCGGGGCGCATGAGCCTGACCTTACTGACCAAACGAGACCGGTGTCGTCACGAGTTCGGCTTCACCTTGCGCAATGACAACCTGGTCGCCAACGTCAAGGACAAGTTCGCCGGCCGCCGATCTTCTGTCGAGGCAGACCGCGTACATTCCCAGCGAGTCAACGACTAGTCCGATGCCTCCGCCTATCGAACCGAAACTTGTTGCCATCTGCGCCGACCGCAATACGGTCGTTCCAGGTTCGACCGGATCAGGCAGCGTCAACGAGATCACCGGACCCCACCCAGCCGGAACGTCATCGGGCCCGACGTTGAGTTGGCAATTCCCAAAATGATCAACCCACAACACTTCTGCAATGACCGTGTCGTTCTCTTCACGTGGAAGCGGAATCGCCGATGGCATCAACAGTGAGGTATCAAGCTCGGGTCCAAGTTCTTCGAGAGGAAAGCCATTACAAAGTTGTGCTGCAGCCGGCGCAAATACGTCACGCCCATCAAAGGTGCCGCCAGCTCCCGCCAAGATCACATCCTGGTTCGTGATCTGGAAGGCACGTTCGGCGCCTCCAGCAATCGCAACAGCCGGAGCAATAAGGCCATTGTCAGGAGCAACGAAGATGCCGGCTCCACCAGCGACCTCGACAGCAATTGCTTTGCGATCCGTGCCAACACCCGGATCAACTACCGCAAGGATGACTCCTTCTGGCAGATACGCCACTGATCGCGCAAGAGCGAGCGCCCCCGCTCGCACATCGAATGCAGGGATTGAATGCGTGAGATTGACGATATTCACATGAGGGGCGAAATCTCTGATGACCGCCGAGCACACACCTGCAAACTCGTCCGTTAGCCCGTAGTCGGAAAGAAACGAGATGGTTTCGAAACGCCTGCTCACATCTCTGACGCTAACGCGAGGTCAACTGCAGCGGTCGCGTGAAGTCGAGTCGTTGGGAAATATGGAACCGGAACATCGTCTTCGTTTAGCAGCAATTCGATTTCGGTGCAGCCAGCGATGATGCCTTCGGCTCCATCGTCGACGAGATCATTCACAATCTCGATGTAGCGAAGACGAGAGTCGTCGTTGATGACACCCCGAACCAGTTCGTCATAGATAATCCGGTGCACTTCATTGCGGTCGCTTTCAGATGGTGTTCGAACACCAAGACCATGACGGTCAGCGAGGCGGCCTGCATAGAACTCTGCTTCCATCGTGTATTTCGTGCCTAAGAGGCCGACGGTTGCAACACCTGCACGTTGGATGTGAAGGGCTGTCGCGTCAGCGATATGAAGTAGCGGAACGTTGACAGCTTCACTGACCTCGTCGGCAACGCGATGCATCGTGTTGGTGCACAGCACGAGGAAGTCGGCTCCACAATGCTCAAGGTCGCGAGCCGCGCCAGCCAACAACTCGCCGGCGGCTTCCCAGTCGCCAGCGGATTGAAGTGTCTCAATCGCTGCGAAGTCGAACGAGCGAATGATGAGATCTGCCGAGTGGGTGCCGCCGAGTCGACGTCGGACCTCCTCATTGATGATCCGCTCGTACTCGATGGATGACTCCCAGGACATGCCTCCGAGTAACCCAATGCGCTTCATCTCCACAACTTAGATGCCACCTCGGCGCAATCTGATTTCAGCAACGCTGAGAATAGCTCTGGCCTGAAAAATGACTGGGGCTAGTGCCAACCCCCCGATGGCACTAGCCCCGTCAGCGCTTCCGGTTGTCACCGGTGCGGCTCAACACATCTCATGTTAGACAGAAAATGTCGGTGTGAAAAGTGCCACACTGGGGAAATATTTCACAAGCGCGCAGAACTCAACTTGCTCCGAGTTCTGCACTCCTTGTTTTTGCCGCAAGGACAGCTGCTCGGACGGCCGTTGCGAAGCCGTTTTCGTTCAATATGCCGAGACCGGCAGCCGTCGTTCCACCAGGCGACGTGACGGCTTCTCTGAGCCCGCCGGGATTTCCTCGTGCTGTAAGAAGTGAGGAAGAACCCGAAAGGAGCTGTGTCACCATTGGCTCGAGGACATCTTGGGGCAAGCCCGCTGCCGCACCGGCTGCAATGAGCGCTTCGGCAAACGCAAACACGTAGGCCGGACCCGAACCAGTGAGCCCAGTTACTGCATCAAAATGTTCTTCGCCAACGCGAATGACCATGCCGACTGCGCTGAGTAATTCTTCTGCCCAGTCAAGAACGCTCGGGTCGCTCTCGTCGTCGGTGCAGATGGCGATTACACCTTTACCAACCATCGCTGGTGTATTCGGCATCGATCGCACAACATCAACTCCGTCACTGGCCGCCGCACGCAAGGTCGCAGTCGTGATTCCCGCAGCAATTGAGAGCACCCGGGTCGCTCCAGCCGCACATGCCGCAGCAGCCACTTCCGCAATTGCGGGCGGTTTCACAGCGAGCACGGCGGCGGCGCAACGAGGGAGAGATTCGGTCACAAGCACATCTGGGAACTCAGCACTTACAACAGCTCGACGGTCGGCTGATAGCTCAACGACCGCAACACGTTCAGCGGAAACTGTGCCGTCGCGGAGGAGCCCGCCGAGCAGGGCAGCACCCATATTTCCTCCACCAATGACAACGAGGTCATGTCTCTGCGGGTTCTCAGCCATATGCAGACGCTACCGAGAGTGTCCTCGCAGATCGTCGTTCATGCACTCCAAGAACTGAGGCGCCTCGGATGATCGGGAATCCGACCTCCCCTATCTGACCAACCCGAGGCACCCTGAGTCGAGGGGGGTCAACCAACAGGATCGACGGGAAATGTCGCCGTGCCGGGCATCAATCAGCGAAGCGGCGCGCAAACCCGAGTCGAATAAGTGCCGGAAATGCGTGCTCAACGGTTTGGTAGAGGGTTCCAACGACGCGATCTAGTTCATCTGCGGTAACAGCGCTATCGGGTATCGCCCCACGCAAATAGATGGCGTCCTCGTGCCCCACGGAGAAGTGCGCTCCAACCAGGCGGTCATTCCGCCGTAGGAGTTGGTCTGCGAGCTCGGCCGCATTGTCTTCGGGAGCGGGCATGACGTACGTCTCATACCGAAGGGTGCGCTGACCAAGGGTTAACCAAATGGTGACGATCTCTTTCGATTCTCCCGCGAGCCGCACGTACCAGCGCGGCTCGCCGAAGGATGTTTCATCACTCGTTCCACGGTCAATCGCGAGAACGTGGTCGCCACTTTCTGCAAAGCCAGCAAGCCATTCGTCGATCAGGCGCACGAGACCCGCAACATCGCCGGGTGACTGCAGTTCGCTCATCGACACTCCAGCAGTGCAGTCGATCGGAGTTCGTCGTACAGCTTGTTGAGGCGGGTTGCAGCAGCGGTCCACGAGTAGTCGAGGGAAGCAACTGCGCCGGCCATCGACATCGAGGTTGCCATCGCGGCATCATCAAGGACCGCATCAAGAGCTGAGGCAAACGCAGATGGTGTGCGTGATTGCACGAGAACCCCAGTCACTCCATCTTCAACCAGAGAAGTAAGCCCGCCTACGGCACTCGCAACAACCGGTGTCCCACACGCCGCCGCTTCAAGTGCCACAAGTCCGAAACTTTCGCTGCGACTGGGCACGACCATGACGTCTGCAGCTCGGTAGAAGGTCGACAAGAGGTGGTGAGGTTGGGGCGCAATGAATCGAACCCTGTCCGATAGCCCTAATTCATCGGCGAGCAGACGCATCTCCTGTTCCTGTGCGCGACCGTCAACTCCACTCGCTCCACCCACAACGAGCAATCGAGCTTGACGATTGTCCATCAGCGCAAGAGCGCGAATTGCAACATCGGGGCCCTTTAACGCCTGGATACGACCAGCAAACAAAATGAGCTCGGAATCTTCCTTTTCGCCAATGGCCCGGCGTGCACCACCACGATCACCTGGACCAAAAATTGCATGTTCGACACCAGGGGACACAATGGCCACTCGTCCGGCAGGTACGCCGTAATGGTCTACAAGTTCTGAGCGCTCAGCCTCACACGACACGCACACCGCATCCGCGCAACCAAGTTGGGCGGCCTCTGCAGCTTCGCGATATCCCGGCTCGATGTCCCCGCCTGCTCCCTTGATACGAGCAAGGGTATGAAACGTCACAATGAACGGAACATCAAGCCGATGCTTCAGCGCATGACCGACTTCTCCACTTAACCAATAGTGGGCATGGACAGCATCCACTCCACCTCGAGCCTCAATGTCATCTACCACCGCTTCGATGAATTCGCTGACGATGTCAGTGAGCGCCTCTTTCGGAAGGTGATACGGGCCCGCCTGGATGTACACAACTCGATGCCCCGGCTCGACAAGAACTTCTCGTGGAAGATCGGCTGAATCAGCTCTCGTATAGACGACACACTCTGTTCCTTGTTGGGCAAGTGCTGACGCCATCTCGCGCACGTAGACGTTCATGCCACCACTGTCGCCAACCCCAGGTTGAGCAAGGGGGGACGTGTGGAGAGAGATAATCGCCACTCGGCGATGAGTCTCAAACTTCACCGACTACGAAACCTATCTACGCCAGTAGATATTCCCGAATTTGTCTGGTCGCAGTTGTTAGGACTCGGCGTCGAGGAACTGGTCGACCTGCACTTCGCCAGAGCGAAATCGTCGAACAAGTTCTGCGCCTAGCGCGTCAATTCGTTCAAATCGTTCACGACGATCGGTTGAAATTTCTCGTTCAAAATTGGTGAGCACTTCGGTAAGAGACGCGAGTTCCTCAGGAGTCAGTTCCTCACCAGAAGACAGTCGCGAGAATCCGTGCTCGGCGCAAAGTTGGTCGAGTTGAATCGCTCGTGCGTCATTCGCGAGAAGGTCATCGTCGACACGTGGTGCCCTCGTTGCGGGCGCCGGCGCCGTGAGGTGTTGAGAAAGCACGCGCTGTAACTCTCCCGAAAGATCTTCCGATGAAGCAGCGCCAGATCGGTCGAGTTCTGCCGCCACCAGATCAAGTCGAGCCTGAGCGATGCGACGAACGTATGAGACCGCATCGTCTTCGAGTTGGAGGCGATTGCGCTCAGACCGCAACTCATCAAGTGAAAGCGACTGCGGTTCAATCCCGTTTGCCATCACATTCCTCCTGAGACCGGCGGAAGTACCGCTATCTCGTCTTTCGTTGTTACCGGGGTCGACTCGTCTGCATCGTCACCGTTCACCCAGATTCGACATGTGGGCAGAACGTCAACGAACGTTCGCCCATATCGATCCCTCGCGGTCGCCAGAATTTCTCCGACAGTTGCACCGTCAATTTCGTCTCGGCCAGTGCCAGCAGCCTCGCGAGCTGACGCAAACATCCGGAGCACTGCCATGACCTGAATAGTAGATGACAGGTTCTACGCCAATGAGGAAGTCACCTCGTTGGCCAAGAGGCCACAAGTACGATGAAGAGTCGTGCCGACTCCTGTTCCAAGCCTTCTTGTCATTCGACATGGTCAAAGTTTGTGGAACGCCCTCGCTCGGTGGCAAGGAATGGCAGATATTGACCTAAGCGATTTTGGAAGGGAGCAGGCTCGAACTGCTGCTCTTCAACTCGCCGACGGACCGCACGAATTTCATCGTATGTACGCGTCGAAATTGTCGCGAGCAAAAGAGACCGCGTCGATCATTGCCGAGCATCTCAACCTTGATACCCCGCAGTTAGATGCACGCTGGAATGAAGCTGATGCGGGCCCGTGGCAGGGTCTAACTCCACAAGAAATCAAAACCGAGTGGCCTGGTTACTTGGAGCGGAATCGCCGACCGGCGGGGTTCGAGTCGTACGACAAGGTCGTTGAACGATCGCTCGCTGCCGCAGCTGACTTACTGAAATCGGTGAGCCCTAACCAGCCAATGATCGTCGTCACACACTCAGGTGTCATCCGAAGTTTGAGGCGCCATCTCACTGGCGCAAGCGAACGAACCCCAAACCTCGGCGGAATGTGGCTTCACCTCGTCAACGATCGAGTTCGCGCAGGGCATCTCTTTGATCCGCTCAGCGCAGCCGAAGTCGGCGAATTTTCAGAGGGGCCCGGGCCCGTCGAGTAACGGTGTGCGCGCTAGTTGTACGGCGTTCACCACACATGGCTTCGCCGTAGTTGAGGGCGGTAGCCTTCGCTCCCGTGGGAACCGCAAAACGCGAACGCAAAAAAGCAAACAAAGCAGCTCGAAATGTGCGTGAGGCTCGTCAACAACGTATTGACGACGCCCGCCGAAAAACAACGAAATGGGGCACCATCATCGTTGTGGCGCTCGGGCTCGTCGTCGGAATCGCCGCTCTCGGTGGAGCGTTCTCGAGCGATGACACTGCGTCTGATGCATCCGCTGAATCGGCTGCTGCCGCCACAGAGGACACGACAGCCTCCGGATCAGAGACTGCTGCGTCTGAGTCAAGCGTCGAATGCCCACCGTCCGATGGTTCGGCGACCCAGCAGCAAAGCTTCGACAGCGCGCCACCAATGTGTATCGATGCGGATGCGTCCTACTCAGCTGAGATCGTCACGAATAAGGGAACGTTGGTTGTCGAACTCGATCAAGCACGCGCTCCACTCACGGTGAACAACTTTGTGACGCTCGCTCGCTACCACTATTTCGATAACACCGAATGTCACCGCATCATCCCTGGCTTCATGGCCCAGTGTGGTGATCCGACTGCATCGGGAACCGGCGGACCGGGATACCGATTCGCGGACGAACTTCCTGAGGCTGGCGAATACCAAATTGGTTCGCTTGCAATGGCAAACAGTGGTCCTGACACAAACGGAAGTCAGTTCTTCATCATTTCGGGTGAGACCGGTGTCAACTTGCCGCCGAACTACACACTGTTCGGTCAGGTGACCGAAGGCCTCGACACGACTCTTCCAGCGCTTGATGCCGCTGGAAACCCTGAGTCGAACGGCGTTCCGCCACTCGAGCAGGTCATCATCGAATCGGTAACGATTATCGAAGCCTGATCGTCAGGCATTACCCGGGCTTAACGGCCTGAATGGCCGAAGCCACCACCTCGGTCGTCGCCCGAAAGTTCATCAACTTCATTCCAAGTGACTTCTCCGACGCGCTGTAACACCAACTGCGCTATCCGATCACCCCGAGTGATTTCATAGTCGTCTGCTGGGTCGGTATTGATGAGAACAACTTTCAACTCACCGCGATAGGCCGAGTCGATCAGCCCCGGCGAATTCACGACCGAAAGTCCGTGTTTCAGAGCTAACCCAGACCTTGGTAATACGAAGCCTGCCCAGCCGAGAGGAATTGCGATGGCGATTCCTGTTGGCATGAGTACTCGTCCACCACCTCGAGTGATGACTGCATCTTCGCGAGCGTGAAGGTCAATTCCGGCGTCACCCGAATGGGCATATTCGGGCAACGGGATGCCGGGATCGAGCCGCTTGACATCGACCCTCAAGCCATCAGCGCCGGTAGTCACGCGCTGCTCCCTCGAGCGGCTCAACCTCGAGAGTGATGCCATCGATGGCGACGACTTTGATCGTGTCGCCAGCATCGACGGGGGTCGCACGGTTGGTACGCGCTCGCCAGTCTGCTCCACCCACATTCACGATGCCTTCAGGATCGACCCGCTCAACAACCGTTCCTTCTGAGCCAACCATCCATTCACGCCCGATGGTTGGTGTCGCAAATCGTGTCCGTGTCATCGATGGCATTCCGGCGGTGAACGTCAACATCACTCCGCCGATGCCCGCGATGAGCGAAAGCCATGTTGGGCGCAACGAAGCCCCAGGAACTGATTCGAACAGCCAGAAACTGCCGACGATAGTGAGCACAATGCCGATACCCGTCCACGTTCGTGGCAGACCCACCTGGACGTCGATGGCGAACGCAACCATCGCAATCACGAGAAGCGCAACCGCCCATGAACGGGCAGGAAGTTCGGCAATTCCGTAGCCGGCAAGCAGCGTTGATACCGCTCCGACGAGACCAGCCACCCCAACGCCTGCGGTAAAGAATTCAAAGATCAGCAGACCCAGGCCAATGAGCAGCAATAGGTAGGCAACCGGCGGGCTTGCAACCGTGTGCAGCAACTGATCGAACAATCCGAGTTTGGAGAACCGGGGGGTCGCCACGGTGTTGCGCTGCACGGTTCCTTCTTCGGTAATGACCTCTTCAGTGGTTTTGAGCGTGGTGATCCCATTGGAGTACCCGTTTAGCGCGTCGAGCATGTTTGCAATAGTCGCAATTCCCTCATCGGAGACTCGCTGATCAAGTACACCAAGATCGCGGGCTTCACTCAGCCCAACCGTTGTGCCAGAGAGAGGCGCAATTCGGGCGGCACCTTCTGCGCTCGGCGCAATAACTCGAGGATCAAGGGCACCGATCTTTGCGCCCGGAGCCATACCACTGACATCGGCGACAGCAAGAAGGTGAGCAGAAGCACCGAAAAGATTGGCCCCAGTCGGTCCAACCCATACTGCAACTGGCACAACTGACTCATCGATTGCCACGAGCACTTCATCGATTTCGTCATTCGTCAGCAACGAACCTTTTGAGTTCACCTGCAAGATCAGCGCCTGCGCGCCATTCGTCAAAGATCGTTCAACTGCTTCGATGATTTCGCTCGCAACGACATGATCCATCAGGCCGTCGACTTGCAGAACATCAACCGGTGCCACTTCGTCGGCCGCAGATACAAAGGACTCACCGAATCCCAGCACGGAGAGCAGGATTCCAAGAGCAATGACTAATCTGCGCACAAGTGCCTCCGGAAAAATTGAACGGTCAAATTCGCAATGAGTGGTGACAGCAACTGGGTTGCTCCGTGGTTACTGCCTGATGGAACCCTACCGAGGGCAGAGCGTGGCGCGCGAGTGCTCCTCGTACTTGGCAAGGGCGGTGTTGGCCGCACAACCACAACGGCTCTTCTTGCTCACGGCGCACAAGCCGCCGGCCTCAAAATTCTTGTGGTCGCGATCGATGGAAAGTCATCACTTCATCGGTTATGCCCTGATGGAGTCGATGTCAGGTCAGTCTCGGCTGGTTCAGCTCTTGAGGATTACCTTCTCGACCAAGGCTTCGGAACTTTTGCCCGCCGCCTCGCTCAATCCGGAGTGATCGAAGTTGTTGGCGCTGCCGCTCCCGGAATTCACGATTTGGTCGTCCTTGGAAAGGTGAAGCAGTTCGCTAACGCCGGTCAGCATGATGTTGTCATCCTTGATGCTCCTGCAACGGGCCACGCGACCTCGATGCTGTCGTCGGTTGCTGGTCTGCTTGAGATCGTCGAAGGTGGGCCAATACGAGAACAAGCTCTCGATGTGCAGAGGTTGCTGTTGGATGCCGATCGTTGCGCTGCTGTTGTCGTGACAAAGGCGGAGACCACACCAGTGAATGAGTCTGTCGAGTTGGTCTCGGCCGTTCGCGATGTTGGCGTTGGGTTGTCAGCCGGTGTGGTGAATGCCGTCGAACCCGACGGCGACCTTGTTGGTGTATCCAGTCGAGAACTCAAGATGCTTTCCGACCCTCTTGCCACAAGCATTCGTGCAGCAGTCGCCCGACATCAACGATCGCTCGACGACATTGAACGATTTACCCAAGCTCTTCAGGTGTCGGTCTTGCAGGTACCAAAACTTCCAACTGCAGATCTCGCTAAAGAAGACCTCGCGAATCTCGCTCTTCATTTCTCAGGGCACACAGATTCATGATTTCTGAACTCATCTCCGATCGTTCGGTCATTGTGTGTTGCGGCTCTGGCGGAGTTGGTAAGACGACGATGGCCGCAAGTATCGGACTTGCCGCAGCCACGCTCGGGAAGCGCGTCGTGGTGATCACTGTCGACCCTGCCCGCCGTTTAGGTGATGCGCTCGGCCTTGAACACGGGCTCGGGCCCGACCCGGCTCGGGTAGCGCTTCCCTCAGACGTTTCGGGCGAACTGTGGGCAATGATGCTCGACCCGGCCGTTGAACTCGAACGAGTCATCCGAACGACTGCTGTTCGGCCAGGCCAGGCCGATGAGGCCCTTGCGAACCCGTTTACCCAATCGATCGCAACCTCACTCGGCGGAACCCAGGAATACATGGCAACTGAGGCCGTCTACCGCTTGACAACAGATGAAGCCTTCGACCTCGTCGTGGTCGACACCCCACCGAGCGATCGAGCCATGGCCGTCGTCGAGGCACCAGATGTCTTGGTGAAATTTCTTGACCACCAAGTGTTCAAATTGTTGATGGGCACCGGCGGACGAGCGGCTCGGTTCCTCTCGGCTGCCACTCAACCACTGCTGAAAGCAGTCGGACGCGTCATCGGATCAAACGTGCTGAATGACGTCGTCGAGTTTCTTCGTTCGTTCACCGGCATGGAGACATCGTTCCGGCAGCGAGCGATCACCGTGCAACGAATGTGGCGAAGCGAATCGACCGCTTTTGTGCTCGTCGCGGCGCCGACGTCAGAGTCGTTGAACGAGATCACGAGATTCAACGATGAACTTCGCTCCGCAGGCATTTCATCGATGTCGCTCATCGCCAACGGAGTGACCATGCTGCCAGAGAATGTCGATCTTCAACACGAACTTCCACCAGTCGCAAAGGCATGGCTGAGTTGGCAGTGCACTCTTGTGGACTCTGAGCAATCAACTCTCGAGGCACACAGCAACAAACTGCCGGCGGTCACGTCGGTTAGTCGACTCTCAGAAGACGTTCACGATGTGGATGGCTTACTCTCACTCGCTTCGCAATTGGTTCCGTCCAATTCAAATTGAGATGGCAGCACGAGCTCACCGAGATAGCCTCTCTGCCGTGCATATTCTTCTTGCCACCGATGCCGACTGGGTTGTTGACGAAGTCACTGCGGCCCTCGGCGACAACGAAACGTCGTTCACGGTCTGCCGTGAGGGTCGTCTCGTTTCCGAACTCGTCGCGGTCGGAAACATCGAAGTCGTGATTGCCGACCTTCAGATCGGGTCAATGGGTGGA
>JAYNVD010000026.1:23527-24599 GCA_038100275.1 Ilumatobacteraceae bacterium | reverse complement strand
GAGACCTCCGCCAAGTTTTGGAGCAGCACCAAATTGAGGCCGATCTGACAGCCCGGTTTCGGTATGCGGCGGGCGAATGTCAATGCAGCGAATACCCTGGCGGCGCCAGTCCCGAGCCATCACACCAACCGCAGCAGACAGACCTGCTTTCGCAGCCGTGTACACACCGGTGCCCAACATCGTTGAATCGACTACCGCGCCAGTAACAACTGCAATGACACCACCCTCGCTCATCATTGGAGCGACCAGCCCACACACCGCAAGGGGGCCGACAAGGTCAACATCGATCATCGACTGCAGCGAATCTGTGCGAACACGGTCAATCGGTCCAAAGCCAACAACCCCGCTGGCAATCATCACAACATCAAGTCGACCCAACTCCTCAAGAGCCGCATTCACAATCCGTTCACGATCATCGGCTGAGGTGATATCACCAACGATATGTAATCGTTCGCCACCCGGTCCGTCAGTTGATCGCGAAGTTGTTACCACTTGCGCGCCGCGCGAGATCGCAGCGGCAGTTATCGCTCTACCGAGACCCCCCGTGCCGCCAAATATCAATACCGCTGAGTTGCTGAGATCCACTCCGTAAGTTTGTGGCCTTCACGAACCCTCTTGCACTTCGTGCGACCGATCTCTCCCGAATTACGGTCAGACCCATGAGAACATCAGTGAACGACATGGTCCGTGCAGCGAAGGCCCGCATCGAGGAACTGTCAGTCGAGGAACTGCAGGCCGAAGTCGCCGCAGGCACCTGCACCGTTATCGACATTCGTGACTTTCGGGAACGTCTCGAAAAAGGAGCAATACCGGGTGCCGTCTCAAGCCCACGCGGCATGCTCGAATTTTGGTTCGACCCGGACAGCCCCTACTACCGTGACCAGTTCAAATTCGATGATCGCTATGTGTTGTACTGCGCAGGAGGACAGCGATCGGCACTGGCGGCAGCCGTCCTCAATGACATTGGCTACACCAACATTGCGCACCTCGAGGTCGGCTTCAACGGCTGGGCGGATGCTGGCGGTGAAGTAGAAGATGTCAGCGCCGAATCGAAGTGGGTCAAGCGCTCATA
>JAYNVD010000026.1:0-23517 GCA_038100275.1 Ilumatobacteraceae bacterium | reverse complement strand
CATAAGTAATGCGCACCGCCAGGTTTTGTCGGCGATGTCTCTTGTTGAGATGTGAATACCTAGCGAATGGCGAGCCGAGTCTCGACGTCAAAGAAGTGCAGATTTTCTGTCGCGACAGCGACTGAAATCGTGTCGCCCGCTTTGGCTTGAGATCGCGGGTTAAACCGGCCGACCGTGTTGGCTTGCCCCTCAACTGGTTGAGTGTCAGCCGCATCGGGGTCACCAGAATCGACAGTCGGGGCGTCGATCGAAAAGTGAACCATCAGCTCTGAACCGAGGGCTTCGATGAGTTTGACCGGAACGGTCAATTGCCGATCTTGAGAATCGCCTGAGGCCATCGCCACATCTTCAAGATCCTCTGGTCGAATGCCAATGACAACATTCTTTCCGTCATAGGCACGTAGTTCTGGTCGAGAACTCAGCACCTCAGCACCCAATGACAACTGTTGTGAACCAAGAGTGACAGTTGCTGAATCCCCGGAAAGTGACAGGGCGCCGTCAAACAGGTTCATTGACGGTGAACCGATAAAGGCAGCAACGAACACATTGATCGGGAAGTCGTACAAATTCTGAGGGGTGTCGACCTGTTGCAACACACCATCTTTGATGACCGCAACCCGATCGCCCATTGTCATTGCTTCAACCTGATCATGGGTCACATAAAACGTCGTCACCCCAAGAGAGCGCTGCAGGGCTGCAATTTCTGCTCGCATCTGTACGCGCAACTTTGCGTCGAGGTTCGAGAGTGGCTCATCCATCAGGAATGCAGCAGGTTCACGCACGATGGCGCGTCCCATCGCAACGCGCTGCCGCTGTCCTCCCGACAACTGCGCCGGCTTGCGGTCGAGGTAATTGGTGAGCTCAAGAATTTTCGCTGCGCGAGCAACTCGATCAGCGATTTCTGACTTCGGCACCTTGGCAAGTTTGAGCGCAAAACCAATGTTTTCGGCGACTGTCATGTGCGGGTACAGCGCGTAGTTCTGAAACACCATCGCGATGTCGCGATCTTTGGGCTCAACATCGTTCACCACACGATCACCAATACGAAGTTCCCCACCACTGATCTCTTCAAGACCAGCGATCATCCTCAGCGCAGTAGATTTCCCGCACCCTGAAGGCCCGACGAGCACCAAGAACTCGCCATCGACAATGTCAAGTGAAAGGTCTTGGATAGCTTGAAACCCGTTGGGGTAGACCTTGTTCACGTTGTCGAGCGTGACTGTCGCCATTATGTGCTCCTCTTCATCATTGTCACTCTGAGCGATTCGCATCGCTCTTAAAAGCCGTCCCTATGGTAGTCCCTTTCACTCGTCAACTGCTCGGCACTGCGAACAGCCGTCCCCCGATCGCCGATAGCCTGACGAACGTGAATCAGGTGAAGAATCGTCTCCAAACGCTCGGACTGCTCGATCGGACGTTCGCTGCTGCAACAGATGACGACATCGCCACACTGGTTGACGGGCTTGATGAAGATCACCTCGAAGCAATGACCGAACTTGTTGGTGGAGAACCAGATGTCGTTCGTGTTCGTGATGGCATCAGTCGTGGTCGACTCGATGGCACCATGGAAGGCATCGCCATCGTTCTCACCGATACCTGCCTCGCCGATTGCATTGAACAACTCGGCGACTCAGCTGATTATCCGAGCACTGATGATCTCAACGGTGTGCTTCCAGGCATCATCGAACGTCACGGCATCGCAGCGACCCGCATCATGCTCGCCGCAACAATCGCCGGCGAGGCGCCGGCTGCAGCAATCATTCGAGAAATTCTGAAATCAGACGAGACGCTCGGTCTCCCTGCGGTCGAAGCGAGCTCAGTTGTCCCCCTTCGCTCCGAAGAAAACTCAGACGACCGCGACGAAGTAAAAGCGCGTCGCAAAGAAGCAAAAGCCAAAAAGCAAGCCGAGGCTAAGGCTCGTCGAGAGCAGGCTCAGCGCGCCAAGGGCCGCTGAATCGGCCTTCTTGGCAACATCGTCCACAGCATGACCAGCCCGCCCAGGGCGATCACTGCTGCCACGGCGAAGCCGCCACGCTTGCCGTAGAACTCGGCAACGGTGCCGAGAATAAGTCCACCCGCGACACTGCCGATCTCGAAGAACGCGGTAAATGACCCAACCGCTACCGCTCGCTCAGATTCGGGCACCGCATCAATCACTGCCGCCATCAGGGGCGGGTAGTTGAACGCCATTGCGATACCGACGAGCACAGCCGCAACCCACAATCCCCAAATCGTTGGCACGAGGGCAAGAACGAACATGCCGGCGGCCATGAATAGGAGTGCAAACGTCACCATCGGATGCGCTCCAAGGGCATCGGGCAGACGAGCGCCAACCAGCCGCAATAGCAAGGTCATTGAGCTGTAAACGAGAAACAAGCCACCTGCCCCTGAAAGCCCGACCGACCTTGCATGATCAGGGATGAATGCCCCAAATGCTGAAAATGAAGCAAGCGTGCACATGAGGACAAGCCCCGGCGCGATTGCTGCCCGATGAAATAACGGAGCCTTTGTGTCGGAGCGCGGAGCCTTGCGGTCAACCCGACCAGGAATGAGCCGAGAAACAACCGCTGCCGCAACCGCAAACAGCGACGCCAACGCAAATAACAACTTGTAACGATCGTCGGCAAGAACCCATTCTCCGATCACCGGACCAACTCCAATTCCGGTGTACACCGCAATCGAGAGATAACTCGCGCCTTCGGCTCGACGTCCCTCAGGAGAAAGATCGGCAATGAGTGTTGCGGCGGCGACGAATATCGCTGCCTCCCCAAGACCGGTCATCACGCGAAATGCGAGAAATACCGGCAGGTTTGGGGCGAACCCGGCTAACGCGCCGGATGCAGCGGTGAGAAGAGCACCAGCGGTCATCAGCGACCGACGGCCGTACTGGTCGCTGAGCCGACCAACAAATGGTCGCACAGCAATCGCCGCAATCGCGAACGAGGCAACAGCAAGTCCGATACCAATCTCGCCACCATTGAGCTCGAACTCGACAAATCGCGGAATCGCAACTAGCGCCATTCCTACGTATAGGAAGAACAGCAACATCGACGCCGTAACCGCGACGAAGGGAAGCGTTACGAGACGCGATGGCGAAGTTGATTGATCAGCAACCGCAGCTGCTGGCGAGGTCACCAAGGCTGCTCAGTTAGGACGGGGTTCTTTTGGCAACCCAAGAACTCGCTCGCCAACAATGTTTCGCTGAATCTGGCTCGTTCCGCCCCAGATCGTTTCCGATCGGGAGAAGAAGAATGACGACATCATTGCGCTCACCGGGTAACCCTCACGACGCTTATCGCGCAGAGCCCCTGGCCATGAACCACTCGTTGGGCCTGAATCGATCAACATTGATTCCGCACCGAAAATGTCAAGTGCGAGTTCCATCGCAGCCTTGTGCATCTCGGACCAGAACATTTTGTTCGTCGCACCGAGAGCGATAGTGCCCATGTCCTTGCTCTTGTTCAGCGTGCTTGTCAGGTTACGAAGACCGTTGACTTTGAGAATCTGCACCTTCGTGTAGTACTCCATGAGCCGCTGACGAATCATCGGGTCGTCAATACGCCCGTTCTCAGTCGCAACGCTCACGAGGATGCGGTACTCCTCCTCGAACCGGCGGTAACCGGTGGTCGCTGACTGACCACGCTCAAATGCGAGCGTCGAGTTAGCAACTTTCCAGCCGTTGTTGATTCCGCCAACAACATTTTCTGCCGGGCAACGAGCGTCGGTGAAGAACACCTCGCAGAATTCTGCTGTTCCGTCAGGTTGCGTAATTCCTCGAACCTCGATTCCCGGTTGCTTCATCGGAACCAGCAAGTAGGAGATTCCGGAATGCATTGGTGATTCAGGATCAGTGCGGGTCAGCAAGAAGCAGTAGTCGGCATGGTGGCCCTGAGTGGTCCACACCTTTTGACCATTGATCACCCATTCGTTTCCGTCGAGCACTGCGGTCGTCTTCAAACTTGCGAGGTCCGAACCTGAGTTCGGCTCGGAGAAGCCCTGACACCAGCGAATTTCACCCTTCAAAATTCCGGGAAGGAACTGCTTCTTCTGCTCCTCAGTTCCCCATTGAAGAAGGGTCGGTCCAACAAGAGTGTCACCGAAGAAATCACCACGCATTGGTGCACGAGCCCGAGCGAATTCTTCCGCAAGCACGACCCCTTGCATTGTTGTGAGGCCCTTGCCGCCATACTCACTCGGCCAGGTGGCGCAAATCCATCCACCTTGGAACAGCTTCTTTGGCCACTCGCGATTGAACTCACTCTTTTCGTCATCATTCATCGAGAATCCGGGCTCAAACCAACCTTCAGGAAGGTTGTCTTTCAACCACGAACTGATCTCAACACGAAAGTCTTCGGCTTCTTGGGGGTACGACAAATCCATGTCCTTATTCTGCCCCGCTTCGCCGCTAATGAGGCAACCGACCTCGAAACACAGTGTTCATTTTTCTCCAACATTCGCGTCACCTGCGTACGACACGATTTCGACATGCGGACGTCTCCCAGTGCTCTCTCACCTCAAGAAACTGCGGTGTACTCCGTGCTCGAGGCCAACAGAGGCCGTGTCGTCAGTCGCTTTCACCTCACTAAAGAAGCTGATCTCATCGGGCTAAGTGAGCGTCGATGCGATGCACTGATTTCTGCGATTCGCAGCCAAATCGGCTCTGACCGCATCGTGACCGTTCGTCGCCGGGGCTGGATGCTGACCGACTGAACAAACTGGTCACGAACTCGAAACAATTCGGCGACACCAGAGAAAACTTCATCATTTACCTTTTCCCTCGTCCCGGGCAGCGTGGCCGGTGGGGCACCCCTAATCCCATCACTACAAGAGGAGGTCCACGTGAAATCACGTGCTCTACGAATTATCTCCGGCCTCGGCGGAACAGCAGCCCTCGTTGCGCTGACGCCGTCGATCGGGTTCGCTCAAGAACTCACTCCCGACGATGTCCAGGTTGTGCTCAACAACTTGTGGGTGTTCATCGCCGGCATTTTGGTGTTCTTCATGCAGGCAGGCTTCGCTCTCGTCGAAGCTGGCCTCACTCGGGCAAAGAACGTCGTCAACATCTTTGCGAAGAACATGGCCGACGCGATCGTCGGCATTCTTGCGTTCTTCGCCACCGGCTATGCGTTTGCATTCGGTTCGGGCGGCAGCAAGTGGCTCGGAAGCGACAACTTCTTTCTCGGAGGCTTTGACGATTACTCAGCCTTCGACGGAGGTTTAAGCCCGGCAACAACGTTCTTCTTCCAGGCAGTGTTTGCCGCTACCGCAGTCACCATCGCCTCCGGCGCAATGGCCGAGCGCACAAAGTTCACTGCATACCTCGTGTTCAGCCTCGTGATGTGTGCCTTCATCTATCCGGTAGTCGTCCACTGGACATGGGGCGGAGGGCTTATCGCTCAAATGTCAATCGGAGATGCCGTCTACTCAGACTTTGCTGGTTCTGGCATTGTGCACATGGTCGGCGGAATCGCCGCTCTTATGGGAGCGATGTTCCTCGGTCCTCGCATCGGCAAGTACGCCGCAGACGGAACTCCCCGAGCCATCCCAGGCCACAACATCCCCTTCGCCATCCTTGGTGTCTTCATCCTGTGGATGGGATGGTTCGGGTTCAACCCAGGGTCTGAGCTCGCTGCTGACCAGTACGTGATGTCAGTTGCGGTGAACACAATGATCGCAGCTGCTGCTGGCGGGTTGTTCTCCGCCATCACGATTTGGTTCAAGGCCGGCAAGCCCGACGTTGCAATGGTCGGCAACGGTGCGCTCGCTGGACTTGTTGCCATCACCGCTCCCTGCGGAACAGTCGATCCACTTCCAGCGGCACTCGTTGGTGGCATCGGCGGCATCATCGTCGTCTACTCGGTGTACTTCTTCGACAAGATCAAAATTGATGATCCCGTTGGTGCAATCTCAGTCCACGGCGTTTGCGGAATCTGGGGCACATTGTCGATTGGGTTGTTTGCAAAGTATGACGATGCCTTTTTGGGGCGTGAAGATGCCGGGTTGTTCTACGGCGGCGGCATCGACCAGCTCCTCATGCAGGCCGTCATGCTCCTCATCATCATTGCGTGGGTGACCATCACCACCGCCATTCTCTTCAGCATCATCAAAGCGACCATCGGTCTCCGAGTGTCCGCTGAAGAAGAAATTGAAGGCCTCGACGTACTCGAACACGGACTTGCTGGATACAGCGGTGACTCAGTTACCGCAGGCTCCTGAGAACACCTCGAAAGGAAACGAAATCTCATGAAACTTATTACTGCAATCATCAAGCCGTTCAAGCTCGACGAAGTCAAAGATGCCCTCAAAGCAATCGGTGTTACCGGAATGACGGTCACTGAGGTGCGAGGCTTCGGTCGCCAGGGAGGTCACACCGAGACGTACCGAGGTGCCGAATACAAGATCGACTTCGTTCCAAAAGTCAGTCTCGATGTGGTTGTTGACGATGCTGTCGTAGGCGACGTCGTCGACGCCATTTCATCCGCTGCGAGTAGCGAAAAGATCGGTGACGGCAAAATCTGGGTCACCGATGTCGAACGCCTCGTTCGAATCCGCACAGGTGAAGAGGGACCACAGGCCGTATAACACCCAAGGCCTTGGGCATCGACGCCCGCCCCTTATCCACCCTCGTGCGGAGTAGGGGCGCTCCCGGACCGTTCTCCGGTCCGGGAGTTGCGCGTCTGACCGTTGAGCGAATCCGAACATTCCCGAAACATTCCAGAAACATCGGGTGCCTAGGTTCAAGAGCATGTCGTTTGATACCGGAGATACCGCGTGGGTACTGATCTCAGCTGCTCTCGTCTTGTTCATGACTCCTGGACTTGCATTCTTTTATGGAGGAATGGTGCGTTCGAGGCATGTCCTCGGAATGCTGATGCAGAACATTTTCTCGATGGGAATTATCAGCGTGCTGTGGTCTGCGATTGGTTACTCCATTGCATTCGGTGGCGAAGGCTCACTTATTGGCGACTTCAGCCACGTGTTTCTTGCTGACACGGGCGGGGCCTCAGGGTCGATTCCGACACTTGCGTTCGTTGCATTTCAGATGATGTTCGCAGTCATCACCCCAGCACTCATCACAGGCGCAACAGCTGACCGCCTAAAATTCGGGGCATACGCCGTTCTCATTAGCGTCTGGGCACTGCTGGTCTACTTCCCTGTCGCCCGATGGGTCTGGAACGAAAATGGGTGGATCTTCTCGATGGGCGCGCTCGACTTCGCAGGCGGAGCAGCCATTCACATCAACGCCGGAATCGCCGCTCTCGCTGTCGTTCTTGTCATTGGCAACAGAATCGGCCATGGCTCAGAACCAATGCCTCCACACAACCTTCCATACACCGTGCTCGGAACTGGAATCCTGTGGTTCGGCTGGATGGGGTTCAATGCCGGTTCAGCACTCGCAGCGAACGGAGTTGCCGCTCAAGCAGTAGTTAACACCCACCTCGCAGCTGCAGCAGGAATGCTCGGTTGGCTCCTCGTCGAGCGTCGAGCTGCCGGCCACGCCACCACATTGGGCGCAGCATCGGGTGCAGTTGCAGGACTTGTCGCCATCACACCTTGCGCAGGATTTGTCGGTGGCGCATCCCCACTCATCATCGGCGGAATTTCCGGGGTGCTGTGCTACCTCGCACTCGGGCTTAAATCAAAATTCAACTTTGATGATTCACTCGACGTCATTGCAGTTCACCTCGTCGGCGGCATCATTGGCACCATCCTCCTCGGGCTCTTCGCGGACACTTCAGTGAACGATGGTGGGGTCGACGGCCTCTTTTATGGCGGCGGGGCCGAACTCTTAAAAGACCAGACAGTGGCCGCCGTAGCTGTGCTCGCCTACTCATTCATCGTCACGTTCATTATCGCTAAAGCAATCGACGCAACGATGGGTCTCAGGGTCGAAGAAACCGCTGAACGCACCGGTCTTGACCAAAGCCAACACGCCGAGTCTGCATATCAGGCATGATGTAGATATGAGGCTCATTACCGCAGTCATCAAACCGTTCAAGCTCGACGAAGTCAAGGACGCTCTGAAGAGCAACGGCATCACCGGTATGACCGCCACCGAGGTTCGAGGCTTCGGGCGCCAAGGTGGCCATACCGAGACCTACCGGGGTGCTGAATACCAGATCGACTTCGTACCGAAAGTGCGTCTAGAACTCGTTGTTGAAGAGTCGCAGGTGGACATGGTGGTCGACACGATCCAACAAGCAGCCAGCACCGACAAGATTGGTGACGGAAAAATTTGGGTCACCGCAGTTGAACGGATCGTTCGTATCCGCACCGGCGAAGAGGGCGCTTCAGCGATCTAAAGAATCGGATCTGCCAGATACGCCAGTCACCATCGGATCGCCTACGTTGTAGGAATGAGCATGACCGAAAAGCCTGCCGCTCCATCTCGCTGGACTGCGCAGTGGAAAGAACTTAAAGCCGAGGTCATCGACACTGGGCTTTGCACGGGGTGTTCAGGCTGTGTCGTGACATGTCCTCATGACGTCATCGGCTACGAACACGAAGAGGGCAAGTACCTCCCGTTCCACCTCGAATCAGAACTTGGTCCTGATAACTGTGTCCACGGCGAAAAGGGCTGCACGACGTGCACACGAGCATGTCCTCGATATGGCGCCTGGGAACCTGCGGCCGATATGCACCTCTTCGGCCGAGTCCGTGAACCAGACGAGATGGCAGGCATTTGGCAACAATTACTTCTGACACGTGCAAGCGACGAAATGGTGCACAAGATGGGTCAAGACGGTGGATTCGTATCCGCAATGCTGATCTGGCTTCGCGAGAACGACTACATCGATGCAGCACTCGTGTCAGGGGTTGAGGAAGACGACGCTTGGAAGGCAAAACCTGCCGTTGTCACGACTCGCGACGAAATTCTTGCGACCGCCGGAAGCCGATACACCTATTGCGCAAATCCGCTCGCCCTACCAGAAGCAAAAGCAGCTGGCCATGAGCGTCTCGCTCTTGTCGGAATGGGATGTCAAACCTCATCACCACCAACAATGTGGGATCGTCGAGCAGGAAAGGTGTCAAAACCGTTTCAGTTCAACATTGGCCTGCTCTGTTCAAAGACATTTGACGATGCAATCTTCACCGAATTGTTCGAGGCTAAATACGGTCTCAAAAAACAAGACATGGTGAAGATGAACATCAAAGGCGCTTTCCAGATCTGGATGAAAGATGGTTCGTACCACGAGATCGATCTGAAGGAGTGTCACGGCTGGACGCGCAAAGGCTGCACCCACTGCCCCGACTTTGCCGCTGAACATGCCGATATCTCGACTGGCGGCATTGGCGAAGACAACGACTGGACACTGACAATCGTTCGGACCGACCTCGGTGTCGAAGTGATCGAGCGCATGATCGCTGACGGATCAATCGAAGCACGACCGGCTCAAGAAGACGAGAAGGCAATGAAACTGCTGCGGATGCTGTCGATCGTCAGCCGCCGCCGTTGGCCAAAAGATGCTGATCCAGCTCCAGCTGTTGGGGTACCGCCACCCAAGAAAAAAGCGGCAGCACCTGCTCCTGCGAGCTGATCAGCCGCCGCGGCAAGCGGAAAGTTTTGCGCTGAACGAATCGAGAACGATCTGGTCTTCGCTGATTGCAATCAACTCAACCTCCTCCTCTGACATTGCTTCGACAACATCGAGCATGCATTCGACCTGAGCATCGGTGATATCAACTCCGTTGTCATCGGCGGTTCCGCGAAGGGTCTCGATCATCTCGATGGCGACCAAACGAGCAGGGGGCGGACTCGAGCATCCAACCGCACCGACCGCCACGAAGGCAGCAAGCGCTAACGAAAGAAGTGGATGCCGTTTTGTACTCACGAGGAAGGGAGGTTATCGGCGATCGAGGTCGCCGTTGCGATGACATCGTCAAACATCTTCTCGGTCAGTCTTCCAGTGAAGGTGTTCTGCTGACTCGGATGGAAGGAGCAGACCAACGCCGGATGCGATCCTGTTGCTGGCACCACGACCCCGTGCCCAAACGCAGGCCTCGGCGAGATTCCGAAATATCGGCATGCCGCTTGGTAGCCGAATGCTCCCAAACACACCACGACCGAGCAATTCGACAGTAACGAAAACTCTCTGCGGAGGAACGGCTCGCAGGCATCTCGCTCGTCAGTTGTCGGCTTGTTCGCCGGCGGAGCGCATCGAACAGCGGCAAGGACCCACGCATCGGTCAGCGCCAAGCCATCATCGATCGATACTGACGCTTCCTGATTTGCAAGTCCTGCGCGATACAGGGCACGGAACAGCCAGTCGCCGCTTCGGTCACCAGTGAATACGCGCCCCGTCCTATTTGCGCCGTGAGCCGCGGGAGCCAATCCAAGAAACACGATTCGCGCTGACCGATCTCCAAAACCTGGAACAGGGCGCCCCCAGTACTCCTCGTCGCGGTAAGCCGCTCGCTTCTCTCGAGCAACCTCCTCTCGCCACGACACCAAACGCGGGCAAAACCGGCAATTGATGATGTCAGATTCGAGTAGTTCAAAACTGTCGGAGCAGTTGCTGTTGTCCTCGCTCATGCGTCCCCCCTCGTTCCGTTGTAGGTTTGCAGATCGATGGCAAAATCTCGAACAGCAGCTCCAGCCTTCACGACGATCCTCCTCGTGCGCCATGGCAACACCCCCACAACGGGAAAGGTCTTGCCAGGAAGAGCCAAAGGGCTTTCGCTCTCCGACAAAGGTCGCGAACAAGCCGAGAATGCTGCGTCGCGAATTGCAGCACTCGCTCGGGTCGACGCTGTGTACTGCTCTCCGCTCGAACGTGCTCGTGAGACCGCTGCACCGATCGCAACAGCTCGAAATCTGAAGCCGAAGATTGATCGCGGGCTACTTGAATGCGAGTTTGGTGATTGGACTGGCGCGCAACTTTCGAAACTTTCGAAACTGCCTGAATGGTCGACCGTCCAGCGTGCGCCATCGACATTTCGCTTTCCAAACGGCGAAAGCTTTACTGAAATGCAAGTACGAATCGTGTCGGCTCTCGACCGGCTTCGTGATGCTCACCCCGGCGGAACGATTGTTTGCGTGTCGCACGCCGACCCAATCAAAGCCGCTGTCGCGCATGCCGTCGGGACGCATCTCGACCTCTTCCAGAGAATCGTGATTTCTACCTGTTCCATTTCGGCACTTGCATGGTCACCACACGGCCCCGCTGTGCTCGCAGTGAATACGACTGCCGGCCCGATTGGCGATCTCGCACTGTCATGAACCCAATTGATGCTTCCTTAGATGACGTCGATGTCTTCACAACTGGCGCCATTGGCCGGCCTGGGGAACGAACCTTCTTTCTTCAGGTGGTCGGTGAGGGCACGCGCTTTTCGGTGAAGTGCGAGAAGTTGCAGGTGGCCGCAATCTCTCAGTACCTGACAAATGTCCTTCAGGATCTCCCGCCTGCTGATGAGCGGCCCATCCCCAGCTCGATGTCCCTCTCGACGCCCGACACTCCATCGTTCATTCTCGGGCGCATCGCTCTTGGTTACGACACCCACAATGACCGACTCATTCTTGAGCTCGCAGAAATGGGAGAAACCGAAGACGATGAGTTTGAAGACCTTGGGCGTATCCGGCTCTCGATCACCCGAGGCCAGGCAACAGCATTTTGCGAGCACGCCGATGCGGCGGTGTCCGCTGGGCGTCCTCCTTGTCACTGGTGTGATGGCGTCGTCGACCCAGATGGGCACGTATGTCCGCGGATGAACTAGACCAGATTGACTTCCTGCAGCGAGCCGATCTCGAAATCGAAGGTCGGATGCCGTGGAGCTCGAATGCAACATTTGCGGTGTTCGTGCGCACGGGCGATGTTGAGCACCGCGCGATTTACAAACCAATTCGTGGCGAACGCCCACTTTGGGATTTCGAACCGGGGCTTCACCGGCGTGAACGTGCCACGTACGTTGTCAGTGAGGCCCTCAAGATTGGTGCGGTTCCTCCAACGATCATTCGTGACGGACCACTCGGCGTTGGGTCGCTGCAATGGTTCGTCGATGCCGACCACTCAGAGCACTACTTCACGATTTTTGAATCCCGCGAAGATCTTCACGATGAGCTACGCGGGATCGCCGTTCTCGACATAGCCGCAAACAACACCGACCGCAAGAGCGGACATTGTTTGCTCGCCAACGATCATGTTTGGGCAATTGATAATGGCTTATGTTTTGCGGCCGAGTTCAAGCTGCGAACAGTGATCTGGGATTTTGGCGGCGAACCAATCTCGGTCAGTCATCGCGAAGCGCTTGCCCAACTTGCCGACCATCCACCGGAAGAACTCGATGAACTTCTCGACCGTCATGAGATTGAGGCAATGCGCGACCGTTGTCGACAAACCGCTGAGGTCGGAGAGTTTCCGATCGATGAAACCGGCCATCGATACCCCTGGCCGCTGGTGTGATGTCGGCTGATCTTCAACCCGACGATGAACTTGATGCAGCCGTTCATCGAGCCGACCTCGACGAACTGATTCGCCTCATCGACCGTCGCACCGCAACCCGCGACTGGAGTGGGCTCAGTCGTACACGACGCTCGTGCGCAGCCGCTGTCGACACCGGTCGCCAGCTATGGCCTGCAGCAACGCTCGCTGAGTATCGTCTCGCCCTGTGGGCACCAGACGAGTGGTGTGCAGCGGTGATGGAAGAAGAGGCCGGCCGATTCACTCCAGGGCCGCTGAGTGAAGTTGCAGCAGTTCACCACACGTGGGAGAACCTTGCTCAGCACCTCACGTTTGGCCCGTTGGCAACCTATTTCGCCCATGAACGAAGTCTCCGCGGAGAATTCATACCGACAACGGTGCAAGATGCGCTCGTTCAGGTGATTGACATCCCCATCGATATTCAGCCATGGGAACCGGCGTACACAATTGCGACCTATGACGACGACGGCGCCCATCACGATCGTCCAACGGTAAGCACCCCAATGAGTGACATCGAATTGACAACTTCCCTCGAACCTCTCGACGACCCCGAGACAACGCTTGCATTCTCGCAGATGGTCGAAATGTGGACCGAGAAATCAAACGGCCGATCAGAGGTGACATGCGTCGAAGGTTCGGCCGTCGATGCGATTTCTGCGACCGGTGCTCGACGAGCTCGCTCAAGAGCCTTGTCAACACACGAAGCACTTGATCTCCTCCTGTGGGCCGGGTCAACTGGAGGAGCCCACGGACGCCGCAGAGGAGCAGCTACCGGACGATTTAGCCTCTGGTGGTTGCTATCCGCACTCGTCGATTGCGAGTGGACAAGCGACCTGTCACAATTCAGCCGCGAAGTTGAGCAACTCCACTGGATGGAATGGGACGCGTGGGAACCCGCCACCGGGTGGGAATTACGCCTCGCTGTCGAACATTCCGAGAGTGGAATGTCATGGTCGTTTACCGCCAGCGACGTTGAATAAACGTTGTTTAGTCTGGCACCAAAACGGTGCCAGAGACTCAGCCTCGTGCCTGAAGAGCTTCGATGAGCTTCGGGAGCACCTTGTGAACGTCACCGATGATGCCGAGGTCAGCAACACCAAAGATTGGTGCTTCTGCATCCTTGTTGATGGCGATGATGTTCTTTGCGCCCTTCATGCCAACCATGTGCTGCGTTGCACCTGAAATACCTGCCGCGATGTACACGTTCGGCTTTACAACCTTGCCGGTCTGGCCAACCTGCATTGAGTAAGGAACCCATCCAGCGTCAACGATTGCACGAGAGGCACCTGCCGCACCCTTCAGAAGCTTGGCAAGGTCGTCAACCATTGCGAACTTGTCGGCTTCGCCGAGACCACGTCCGCCAGACACGACCACGTCAGCCTCGTCAAGCTTCGGACCAGTTGATTCTTCGACATGAACTGCCGTCACCGTTGCACCGCCAGTTGATCCGAGATCTGGAACTGGGGCTGCAACAACCTCGGCTGCTCCTCCACCAGCTGATTCTGCGGCAAATGACTTCGGGCGGAATGCCGCGAGGTACGGGGCAGAGCCTGAAAAGGATGTGCTTACCAAGGTGTTTCCGCCAAACACTGGTGTGGTCACTGTGACGGTGTCACCATCAACCGCAACTGCGACGTTGTTGGTCAACACAGTGCGGTCAACCTTCACGGAAAGGCGAGACATCACATCGCGGCCTTCGTAGTTCTGCGGGAACAGAATGAGGTCAGGAGAGTCACCACCATCGATGACTGCCTTCATCGCTGATGCGACGGCAGCTCCCGGAAGGGCACCCCCGAGATCACCAGTTGCGTACACCTTCGATGCGCCATACTCGCCGAGAATTCCAGCAATCGCTGAAGCGTCACCACCGACAAAGGCGGTCACGGTGCCGCCAAGTGAGCGTGCCTTCGTGAGCAGTTCGAGAGTTCCTGAGGTTGCTGTTCCGTTTGATTCCTGAGAAAAAACCCAGATGTTGCTGATACCCATGTTCAGTTTCCTGTCTTCCGTTGCCGTGCGTTTCTCAGATGACCTTGATGGTCTCGAGGTATTCGACGATCTTGCCGAATGATTCGCCGTCGTCTTCGATGATGGTTCCTGCTTCGCGAGCCGGGGCTTGCTCAACCGATGCAACTGCCTGGCCTGAGCCTTCCCAGCCGACTGGGGTTACGCCAAGGTCTCCTGCGGTGACGGTCTCAACTGGCTTCGACTTGGCGGCCATGATGCCCTTAAAGCTGGGGTACCGAGGCTCGACCACACCAGCGGTCACGCTGACAAGAGCGGGCAACGGACAGGTGACTTCGTCGTAACCGGCTTCGGTCTGACGGTCAACCTTCAGCGTTGAACCGTCGACTGTGACTTTCTTGGCGAACGTCACTGATGGGAGACCAAGAACCTCTGCCATCTGCTCAGGGACGGTGCCGGTGTAGCCATCGGAAGATTCAGTTCCGGCGAGTACGAGGTCGGCGCCACCAAGGCGCTGAACGGCTGCTGCGAGCACCTTTGCGGTTGTGAGAGCATCTGAGCCAGCAAGCGCAGGATCGGAGACCAGCAGGCCCTGAGCAGCACCCATCGCAAGAGCGGTGCGCATTCCTGACATCTCGTCGTTCGGAGCCATTGAGACGAGAGCGACCTCACCTCCGCCAGCGGCGTCGACCAGCTGCAATGCCATCTCAACGCCGTAGCTATCGGACTCGTCGAGAATGAGCTTTCCGTCACGCTTTAGCGTGTTTGTTGAGGAATCGAGCTCTCCTGGGAGGGCCGGATCCGGAATCTGCTTGACGCATACGATCACCTTCATAGAGCACATTCTTACCCACGGGTAGCCCAACCCCCAACCCCACCTCAGAACTCCCTGATACGTTCATCATCCGTGCGCCTTCTCCTCGTCGTCAACTCGTTCGCATCTTCGGTAAACGCGCGCAACACCGTCATCGTTCATCGTCTTCTCTCACGGAACCACGATGTCGAAATCGTTGAGACGAATCGGCGGGGTCATGCAATTCGTTTCGCCCAAGATGCGGCACGAAGAGGGCTTGATGGCGTGGTCGCATTTGGCGGAGACGGAACCCTAAATGAGGTCGCAACCGGCCTCGCCGGAACTGAAACTGCGCTCGCGGTACTCCCGGGTGGATCGACGAATGTGTTTGCCCGAACCATCGGGATGGCGAACGATCCGATTGCAGCGACTAACGGCCTTCTCGCTGGCCTGAATGACGATCACATCGCCCCGATAGGACTTGGTCGAGTCAACGGAAGGTATTTCTGTTTCCACGTGGGAATCGGTTTCGATGCTGCGGTCGTGGCATCGGTGGAGCGTCATGCCTCACTGAAAAGATGGCTCGGCCACCCCTTGTTCATGTGGAGTAGCGCCGCGACGTGGGTTCGTGGTTACGACCGGTCGCAACCTCAGTTCACGATTCACGACCGTGACTCCAACGCTGAACTTTCGGGGCTGTTTACGGTCGTTCTCAATACTGGCCCGTACACATACTTAGGTAACCGCGCCCTCGACCTTGCGCCCGCCGCTCGCCTGCAGAGTGGCCTCACTGCAGTCACGTTTACGTCGTTGCAACTCAGAGTGTTGGGATCCGCATTTCTGAATGCGCTTCGGAGTCGACCAGCCGGCAACATCGACGGCGTCATCGAGTGGACAACTTCGAACAACATTCAGGTCACTGCGTCTCACGAAGAGGTGCACGTGCCGATTCAAGTTGATGGTGACTACCTCGGCGACACACCACTGATCGACATTGACTACGTCCCCGATGCGGTGCGCCTCGTGTGGCCAGGAAATCTCAACGAACCCGATCTCTAACCGAAAGAGCGATATCTGGAACGTCTGTGATGACACCGTCAACACCCCACCTAATAAGACGTTCAATGTCCTCAGATTCATTGCAGGTCCACGCGTTCACGGCAACCCCGTGTTCGTGCGCCTCTTCAATAAGGTCGACACGCACGTCCTGCCACCAAGGATGCCATGCAGAATGCCCGCCATCGATTGTCGTGCTGAGCCCTGATTCTGGTTCGCCAGCAGTGAGGAACGCCGTCGGAATCTCTGGTCGTAATCGGTGAAACTCATTGAGTGTTGCAAGGTCAAAACTGGAGACCAACCAACGAGCGGCATCATCGTTCCGAAGATCTAACTCATCAATAACGCGGCTAACCACATCGAAGTCGAGGTCGTAAAAAGAATCGGTCATTGAGTTCTTCAACTCGATATTCACGACCAGCGACCCACAAGCATCGAGCGCCGCGGGTAGCGAAGGAACGTGATGTGGAAGGTCTCGAAGCGCGAGTTCGTGGAGATTCCGACCATCGGCGAGTGTCGGGTCATGATGAATGATGGCGACTCCGTCTGCGGTTAGTCGCACATCGAGTTCTATCCCATCAGCGCCTAACTCGACCGCAACTTGAAACGCCGCTTCGGTGTTCTCCGGGGCAGCACGTCGAGCCCCTCGATGAGCGAATATCGCTGACACGCCTTCACAGTACTGACATCACGAGCCGCTCGGAAGCGATCGTTTCACACAAGGCCACAGCGTGCTGCTATCGCTTTCAGAGATAGGGCTATAACAACTCGTGACGAGATATCTGGCCTAGGGCTATTGCCAGATGGATCGCGGGGCATCTACGTTCTCTCCGACCCCGCAAGCAGAAACAGTGATGTTGACTTTGCACAACGAGGGCACAAACCGACCCGCCACCCACGAGGAGTGAATGTGACGACCACCGGACATCTCGAAATGCCCTGCACCGCGCAAGACGAGTGGCGTGATGACGCCCTGTGCCGGAACACTGACCCAGAACTGTTCTTCCCAATTGGAACAACCGGTCACGCCATCATTGCAATTGAAGAGGCAAAGCGTCTCTGTACCGAGTGCAAGGTCATTTCAGATTGCTTAGATTTTGCGCTCGACACCAATCAGGACTCTGGCGTTTGGGGTGGACACTCAGAAGAAGAGCGTCGGGCAATTCGAAGGGTGCGAGCCGCAGAGGCTCGCGCTGCTCGACTCTCGAGCTAACACACCTAGGCACTACGTCAGTCGTTCTTTAGCGCTCGTTCAGCTCGTCGAACAAGCCGATCACGCTCTTTTGCTTCGAGTGGTCGCGAGGTTGCGACATCAATCGAAATCTCGCCAGTCTTCTCTTGGTACGAAGCGATGTCGTCTACGAACAGCACCTCGGTGAGTCCAGGTGAACCAGCGAGTTCTCGTAAAGTTGTCTCGACCTGGTCAACTGAAGGCTTCTCATCGACACGAATCCGAAGAGTCGTCACAACGGGTTCCTGAGACGTATTTCGAAGCATGTTGAGTTGCGAGTTAGGAACGTGCATCGAACCACTTGCATCACGAACCCTTGTCGTGAAAATTCCGACGTACTCGACAAGGCCCGAAAGATGATTTCCAACCGGTGACTCCCATTCGATGGTGTCCCCCACCCCGTACCGATCTTCAAGGTGAACGAGTAACCCCGTCAGATAATCGTTCACTTTGTGCTGCCCGCCGATAGCTACCGCAGCTCCAAGGAACCCTGCGCTTGAAAGGTAGAACGCCGCGTCGACATCAATTACATGGAAGACGACGATCAGCGAGATGATCCACATCACGAGCGAAACAAGGTGATTGACCATCTTTGAAGCGGCATCAACACGTTGACGACGCCGCTGCTCTCTAATGGTATTCGAGTCCTCTTGCATTCGACCTGAACGAACTCGCCATGGACCGCCACCTGCGCTTAGCGCCCTGTTAGCGAGATGTCGAACGAACCACTTCAATAACAGCCCGTTCACGCGAGTAACAAGCCATGTTCCAACGACGATAAGACCAGCAACTATCCAGTTCTGCACGGGGAAAGTCTGCCAGATAAGAACTAGTCGTCAGCGTCGTCTGACACCGGAACACGAAGTGACACCACCGTGCCGCGCGTTCCACCCGATGACGACAACCCGACGGAAGCCAAATCTTCCCCTGTTGCCGGATCGATCGAAATTGTCCCTGCGAGCTCGGTTGTTACGAGGGTTCGCACAATCGAAAGACCGAGCCCAGTCGCCTGATCAAGGTCGAAGCCGCTCACAACGCCACGGCCATTGTCGGTGACACGAATCTCTAGGTCGTCTTCATGGGCGAGCGTTACCACAACATCCCCGTCGGAGTCGCCGTAGCCGAAACCGTGCTCAACCGCGTTCTGTAGGAGTTCGGTCAGCACGACCGATAGCGGGGTCGCAATCCGTGCCGGAATTCTCCCTCCGTCGCCGGTCACCGAGAATCTCACCGGTCGGTCAGATGACTGCAGACCTTCTTCTGCAAGTCGAACAAGTGGCCGAACGATCTCAAGGAATGTGACGTCATCACCCGGTTCACGGGACAGCGCCTCGTGGACAAGCGCAATCGTACGAATTCGCCGCACCGATTCGCCCACAGCGGCAACCGCCTCAGGGTGGGTGAGGCGACGAGCCTGCAACCGAAGCAGCGAAGAAATCGTCTGCAGATTGTTCTTCACCCGGTGGTGAATCTCACGAATTGTTGCATCCTTCGACAGGATCAATCGGTCTCGACGGCGCAGTTCGGTGACATCTCGAACGAGCAGCACCCCGCCGAGGACCTTGCCGTCCTCAACAAACGGCACACATCTGCAGAGCAACGTCGCTTCAGCACCTTGCTCGAACTCTTCAATAACTGGCACTCCACGCTCGAAGGCTTGCCGCACTGGCCCGTCGTGGAATCCAAGTTCAGCAAGGCGCACACCAACTGGAGTCGATTGAATTCCCACCCGGTGCAACGCAGACGTTGCGTTCGGTGAGGCAAACCCAATGCAACCCTCTTGGTCGAGGTACATCACTCCGTCACCAACACGCGGGGCAGATGATGAATCACCAACGCGGGAACTTGTCGGAAACTCGCCAGACGACACCATCCGGACGAAATGCTCAGAGATCTGCGTGTACACACGCTCAAGTTCTCCGGGACGACGACCAGTTTGTTCGATCCATTCCTTCGTCATCACGGCAATGATTTCGCCCTCGTGGCGAACAGGAATTGCCATCATGCGGGACTCGTCGTCAAGGCCCTCTACAAGCACCTCTCCGTCGATGACCTCCCCTGATTCAAAGCACTCGGAGAGCACGACATTTTCTGACTCATTTGCTGGTACACCGACAAAGTCACTGGTGAAAATAGTCTGACCGGTTGCAGGACGCACCTGCCCAACCGTCATCCAAATTCCGTCGGTACTCCTGAGATACAGCAATAGGTCTGCAAAACAAAAATCGGCGAGCATCCCCCATTCGGAGACGAGTCGATTGAGGTGAGCGATCTTCTCACGATCAAGCGAAGTATTCGCTTTTGCGAAGTCAGATAGCGACGACATTCCCCAAAGTTTGCACTACAGAACCCCACCGAGTCCGCCATACCCTCAAGAAATGACTACGGTACTGGTATGAACGCAAAGGCTTCTTTCCGCAGTTTTGAGGAATCGACCGAGGCTGATTGGAAGATCATCCAGAATGACTTCCCAGTCACCCAGGCCATGGCAGCTGCCAACATCATTGAACAACTCAAAATTCTTGAGCGCGATGACGGTGGGTTCCCAGTGACCCGACTCGAGCATTCACTCCAAACGGCCACTCGCGCGGCAGAAGACGGACGCGATGACGAATATGTGTTGTGTGCATTGCTTCACGACATCGGCGACACTCTCGCACCGATGAACCACCCGTCAATCGCCGCCGGCATCATCAAGCCCTATGTTTCAGAAGCCAACCACTGGATGGTCGAACACCACGGCATTTTCCAGGGCTACTACTTCTGGCACCATATTGGCGCAGACCGAAACACCCGAGAGAACTATCGAGATTCTCCGTACTTTGAGTACACAGAAGAGTTCTGCCACAAGTACGACCAGACCGCCTTTGACCCTGATTTCAAGTCGGCATCACTCGATTCGTTTATCCCGATCATCGAACGGTTCTTTGTGCCTCAGACCGAGGCTGCAACTGCGGCATACAGCGCTTTAAGGTAGGCCCCACGGGCAAACCCAACGGGATGGTCAATTGCATGACCGGTCCGGCGTATCTCTGTGAATGGACGGCGCACCTCGCGCGACGCAGTTTTCAGTTCGCGAGCGACATCTTCAATCGTGATCCTGCTCGAGCATGAAGCCTGCACGAGCAGTCCACCATCGGTGGTGAGTCGCAGACCGGCGCGGGCGAGTCGTCGATAAGACGACAATGCCCGAGGAATTGACTTCTCGTTTTGTGCAAACGAGGGTGGGTCGACGATCACAACGTCAAATCGTTCACCTGCTGCGGCGAGAGACTCCATGACTTCGAATGCATCACCCTGGTGCGCTGTCACCTCGCATCGGCGAACGTGCCCGACATTGCGGTTCCGTTCGATATTCGCCTTCGCTACCTCGAGTGCGGGTTGCGAGATGTCGACCATGTGCACGCTTCGGGCACCTCCCGCAGCTGCTGCAAGGGCAAACCCTCCCGTTGCTGTAAACACGTCAAGAACTCGCGCTCCCTCACAGGCCGCACCAACCAAGCTGCGGTTATCCCGCTGGTCGAGGAATGTTCCGGTCTTGTTTCCGCGGCGAACGTCAGCCGTCATCGTGAGCCCACGCTCGAGGTACGTCACATTGCCGTCAGTCATTGATCCGACAAGCACGTCCCCATCAATCGGAGCACCAACTGGAGGCGTCACACGTCGAGCGCAGCGCAACACAATTGTTGTGCTTGGTATGACCTCCTGAGCCGCGGCCACGACATCGTCAAGGTGCGGATACCACGCATCGCTGTACAACTTGATCACGAGCGTCTCGTCATAACGATCTAAGACGAGACCAGGCAGTTGGTCATTCTCACCGTGCACCCATCGCCAAGCCGTGGTCAAGGGGTCGTCAACCAACTTGCCTCGACGCGCTTTTGCCGCAATCAGGCGATCGACCCACAACTGTCTGTTGACGGTAAGCGGGCCTCCCGCATGCAGCATCTTGACCTGGATTGGCGATGCGGGATCCCACAGACCAACACCGGCCACGCGACGCTCATCGAAGATGATGGCCACGCTGCCCGCAGGAAGGCCATCGGGGTCGGCTGCGGAGATTGATCCGTCATAGAGCCACGGGTCACCTGATCGCACTGCGTGCAGACCAGCTGGTGTCGGCCGAATCGCAACCCGTCGCGACGACAGATCAAAAGAGTTGTCGAGGGAGGATATGTCAGCCACCGAAGCCGATACGTCGCTCTTCCGACGTGCCGAGTTCGACGTACGCAATTTTCGCTGACGGGATGGCAATGTCTCGACCCTTACGATCCATCACCCACAGCACATCGGTCGCACCTGAGAGGGCAGCCTCGACTCGACTGTGAAGATCCTCGCGCTGAGCATCGTCAACCTCAAACGCCAGTTCTCTCGCCACCTGTGTTACACCAATTCGTACGTCCACACGTCGTACGGTATCGCTTCTGCTGAGCGCCTACCCCACGTTGCTGGAACTGAGACGACGAGCACTACTGCGTTCAGACAGCGAGATCGGTTGATTCGATTTGAGCGATGTACGCAGATGCCCACGACAACAACGCAAAAATAAGCGCTGCAACCGCAAATGGTGTCACCGAAACATCAATGCGTGCCGCAACGAGACCGCCAAGAATCGAACCGCCAAGCATTCTGAAACCACCTGATAGCGCTGAGACCGTTCCAGCGATATGCGGAACCGGCTGCATCGCCTCGGCGTTCATATTCGGCATGATGAACATAAACGCCGACAGCATCAACGCCAACGCCGGCATGAACACCCAAAACGACGGCTGACCTCCGCCAGATAGTGCAACAACAACAAGAAGTGCGGCGCACACATTCAGCATGACCAGCATCCGATTCAGGACTGGCCTCACTCCGAAACGCGCCACCGCTTTTCCATTCACGAGTGACGCAACGCCGAATCCAACAGCCGTTGCTCCAAATACAAATGGGAACCACGATCGGTGGCCGAAAATCTCACTCACGATGAGTTCCGAAGATGCGAGATACATCGTGAAAACGCTCTGCATGAAAATGGATGACACCGAATACCACAGCGTTGGTCGAGTGGTGAAGAACGTGCGGTAGCTATCGGTGATATCAGCCTTATCGAGTCTGCGACGTTGCTCAACGGGAAGCGTCTCAGGAAGTCGGCGAGACCACAGCCACATCGCAACGGACCAAAGCGCGCAAGCCCAGAAGACCGACTGCCACGGCAAGAACGCGATGATTCCCGCTCCGAGTGCTGGAGCAATGACCGGCACCATGATGAACACCGCCATGATCTGCGACATCGCCTTGGCCATCTCGGCGCCTTCGAATAGGTCACGAATCACCGCCGTAGCGACCACGCGAGAACCTGCACCACCAATTCCCCAGACGAAACGAGCGACAAGCAATAACCCAAGTGACGGCGCAAGTGCCGACGCGATCGCACCCACAACGTAAATAGCAATACTCACTCCGAGCACCCGCTTGCGACCAAATCGATCTGTTAGCGGCCCGTACACGAATTGCGCTACGGCGAAGCCCATGAAAAAGACGGTGACGACTCCAGCAACTTCATTGGAGGTTGGTTCGAGTCCAAATGTGGCTCTCATGTCGTCAAAGGCCGACAGCATGAGATCGATGGCCATCGCCATCAGCGCCATGATGAGTGACAGCATGGCGAGGAGTTCTCCTCGGCGCAGTTCGCGTTGCTGCCTGTGGGCGCGTTCGGCTACTTGGGAGTTCATACTTGAACCGATGTCTAGCGCAGAATGCGGCTAATCAGGCAGATGGTGTTACAAGCAGGCCTTCAACGAAGGCGGATATCACTGCAGTTAATGCTGCATCGCTCGCCGGTTGTTCATCGAAAGTAGAGATAACGAGCCCAAACGAATACGACATCACCATCGTCGCGATCGCTCTCGAATCAAGATCTGACCGAATGAAACCACGTAACTTCGCCGTGTCGATCGCATTCTCGAAATGTCCAGTGGTTGCCGTGTATTCCGATCGCATTGCAGCGAACAACTCATCGTCTGAGAGCGAATACGAGAGCGCCGCCATTCGCTTTTTTCGGTCCTCTCGCC